>NZ_OBEL01000001.1:0-673811 GCF_900215605.1 Cohaesibacter gelatinilyticus
ATGAAAAAGGCCTCATAGAAGACCGCACTCGATTTACTTGGCTTATAATCAGAAAACGCTTGCATCACGGACGGCAACCATAGAAGTGGTTTAGTTGTGACATTTAGAGTGTCACAACAGATAGAATCCCGTATGGCTATCGAGAAGAATTTTGCGTCTATTGTCCATTCAAAAAGATGCCTGATCCCTGCCCCATGAACGTTCCACTTCCTCCACCTGAAAGCGGTAGTGAAGGTGGATCAACAGGGTCTACCAGGTTGTTGTTCAGCTCTTCCAGTGCGCCTTTTAGTTCTGATTGAACTTCAGCTGCAGCCGCACCTGTTTCAGATTGAAAACCATTTGAACTGGTGAAATTCTTATCCGCATCTGAACCACCTAACCAAGCCACAGCAATGATGCGGCCTTGATCGTCTCGCAACATATCGGCAGTTGGCGGACTGGCTTTAAAATCTACGGCGATGCACAGGCCAAGCTTATCATCAGGCCCGAAAGGAGGAATGATGTCTCCCGTTGCTTGATCAAAATAGGTGGCATTTTCCGGAATGCCCAGACCATTGATCACGGTACCTGGCGATACTGACATTTGTGACGTACAGCCTAAATTCGCCGCTTTTGTAACATCGACGACCAGCACACCAGCGATTGGACACTTTCCACCGCCTGCATCAAACTCCTGCTCGGTCGGTTCTATGGCCTCAAAATCCTTGATACCCTCTTTTAAATCCAAAGATACCAAATTGATGTCATTCGCGAACGGCTCAAGCGCCTTTAGCAACTCGGCATCCAACGCAGCCTGATCTTCAGCGCTAAGTTTTTCAGTTGCATTCGAATTATTATCGACTTTGGTAGTTTCAGTTTTCACGGTTTTTGTAGTTTCAGTTTTCTCTGCTTCCGAGTTCACTGAATTGCTTTCAATTCCACCGCCATCTTTGAAACGGTCAGCACGCTCTTGTTCCGTCAATTCTCTTGCGGGTGGCGTTTCAGCGCCATCATCTTCCCGACTGGATATTTCAATGCCACCAAATGGCAATTCGGCCTTTTCATCCGGACGACTGACGACCTCCATCTTTGGAGCTGTGTCAGCTTGGCTATTTGCAACAGGTTGATTAGCAGCCGTCTCTTCGGCCTCCATTCGCGTTATGTAGTTGCGGATACGATCGCCTAAACCACGAAACATTTCAGTTTCATCATTCAGCACATTTCCCAGAAGTTCGGAACCGGAATCCAGTTCATCGTATTCAGACTCTCCGTAAAAAAGCTCATCGACGATCTCCCGATTAAATTTCTCGTTCGTGTCCAGGTCCAACTCCACATCCGTTTCGTATTCGTGAAAATTCTTCGCTGTAAAATCAGCGCGCTCTTCGACTTCTTTGATATGAGCGAAAATCTTAGCTTGAGTTTGAGGGTCAAGCTTTCTCAGATTCCGGGCAAAATACTCCTCCTTGGAAACGTCCCGGTTCTGATCCTTTGCAAATTGTTCCCGACCCGAAGACAACTCCCGCAGCGTTTTTCTCAGTTTCTGCTTCTCTTCCGACAGATAAGGTTCATAGTCGGTCTCTGACACTTCATCGCCATAACGTGAGGTGCTTTCTGTGGGCACGTTTTCTACCAGTTTGGAACTCGTCTCTTCCGATTGTCCCATATGGCTTTTGATTCGATCACCCAGACCTCGGAACGTTTCAGTTTCGTTATTCAATGCATTGGCGAGAAGCTCGAAACCGGAATCTAAGGCATCAAGCCCGGAATCCCCAAAAAAGAGCTCATTCGCAATCGCGAGATTCAATTTCTCGTTAGTGTCCAAGCCTTGTTCCAAATCCACTTCGTAATCGCGGAAAACCCTTGCGATATACCCGCTCCTTTCCTCCACCTCTTTGATGTGATTGAGAATGATATTTTGTAAACGAGGGTCCAATTTTTTGAGATTCTTTGCAAAATACTCTTCTTTAGAGACTTCTCGCCCTTGCTCAGCCTCATATTCTTCTCGTCCGGCCGATAAATCGTGCAGAATATTTTTCAGGCCTTCTTTTGTCTCCAAAAGGGTGGTTTTGCTCGCGGTCCGGAAGGGATCGTCAGACACAAGGTTCAGGCCTAATTGCTCCCCAACCTTCTCTGCTAACTCTTTGCCTTTCACCAAATAGTCTATGGGGCAATATTGGTCTGCACGTTCTTGATCTCTCGGGGTGAGACTCTCTTTAGACTTACATTCAAGGGCATTATATCCAACTTCCGGCAGTAAGTTCTTTCTCAAGATTTGTTTCATTTCGTTGAGAAAACTATTCACGGCATATCGTTGTAATACCAATGTGGCGCCGACTTTATCCAAATCGACATTGTAGCCACGCAAGGCTTTGTTTCGCGCTCTTTCAAGTTGATATGCAACCCTTTGCGCAGCCGACATCTGGGCTAATTCTTCTGCGCTTACCGGCTTGTCTAGAGGCGCTGCGTTGAATGCTATGTTCAACTTGCTTTTCCAAGTTGTTGCTCTCTGTTTCCAATCGTAAATCGCCTGAAAATAGAAACCGTCCAATTCATTCTGCGTGTCATTGACATATTTTGCGGCTGAAAGAACCACCTTCGCACGGTTTTCCCAAGCCCAATCAAAAGACTCGTTATCGCACCTGTTCTTTCTATCACGCAAAAGCAGGTCTTCAGTGTCTATAAGTTTGAAAAAGCGCAACATATCTTGATTGAGCTGCTTCACAATCACGTCGTTTGTTTCTTTGAAAATTTGCTCCGGCTTTATGCCCAGCAATTGCCCCATCTTTCCGAAATCATCTGCCAAAGTATCCTGAAAGAGGTTGTCTTTCAGGCTGGAAATGCGTTGCTCCAAAAGGAGTACCAATCTTGCTTCGTCAGCATTTTGAACACCTTGGGCAAAAGAAATGGTTGGCGAGGCAAGTGAGATCACCAGGCTGAGCGCCGTCGCCGTTCGCATGAAACGCTTCAACACAAAACGTGATTTTTTGGAGTGCGATTTTTTAAGTTCAGAATGATTTCTCACGGTGCATAATCCTTATGGAAACTCTATATTCAGTTCACGTATTTCACCGGGAACGACTTCAAACGTGCCGGTTTGGGTGAAATCATCCCCCAGCCGAACTCTGAATCGATATGCACCTTGCGGCGCAACGCCTGAATATTTTGTTTGACCGGTGAAACCGATCTCGGTTGCGCTTCCGTTTTCATTCACCCGGTCCAGCCAAACACCACCAATCGGCAAACCTGATTTTGACGTGATATTATATTCAAAACGGCCAACATTCAGGATATAAGGGCCACTAATGGTTTCACCCGCTTTAATTTCGATCGGAAACGTCATGTCAGCTCTGCCAATAACACCGCTTGGCGCGTACTGCACCAGCAAATTATATTTGCCAGGTTTTGCAGCCATTGGCTCATTTAGACCACCTGAGGCGATCGTAATCTCTGCGCCGGTTTTGATGTCCAACAGGCGATAAAACATGCTACGATTGATCTTACCACCTTTAAACAAAACAACGTCCGGCTGAACATATCCAATCCGTAGATCAAATTCGTAAATCGTTTCCTCACCAGCGACAATTTCTACCTCTGCAGATTCCAAGATCTGGTTATGTTTTGCAGTGACCTTATATTTCCCGGCTGGCAACCAAACTTTTCGGTCTTTAATACCGGTTTGCACGATTTGTTCTTGAGCTTCGCCATCAACAATCGGGAAGAACTGGAAAAATGCGCCCTGTGCCTGTTTTTTATCATCCGTAGCATAGGCAGACACCACTGCGTTACCTGCGTTGAGATTTAACGCACCAATCTGTTCGCCGTTTTCATCAATTTCAATATTACCAACTGCAGTAACCACCGTTGAACCGAGGCGAGCGCCAGCTGCGTATTTACCCTTATCGAGCTTGAGCTCATTTTCTGAAGCAGCCCCAACGCCTCCGTAATAAGGTTTGCCATCCTTATAGACGTCCCAAAATACATCGAGGGGGTCAAGTCGCTCACATGTTTCGCAGAGTTTTGCATAAAGATAGGCGCCTTTTGGTGCAACTGCCGGTGTACCGCCACCATCCGATCCCTGTCCACCTCCAGTAGATCCGTTGCCTGCATCATCAGTGCTCTGAACTGCGGCCACTGTTTGTGCCAAAGCATCTTTGAGTTCATTTGCATTATTTGCACGGAAGAATTTTCCACCTGTCGCATCGGCTATGCATTGCAAGCTTTCAGATTCCTCCTTCGTGACATCAAAACCAACAACGTGAACATCAAATCCTGGATTAACAATTCCCAGTGAACGAGCCTGCGCACACGGATCAGCATCACAGGTCTCCAATCCATCACTCACCAGTACGACTGACGATTTTCCAGTGAAATATTCAACACTAAACGCACCTAAAAACAAAGCTTGGGATAACGGTGTCTTTCCGCGTGGTGTGATGTTTTGGACATGGTTAATCATTTGCTGTCTGTTGACAGGACCGGGCAATGCTAAAATCTCTATATCTTTACAATCATTTTTCCGACGGTGACCATATGCCATCAATCCCATGTTAATGTTGGGGTCCAGATTTGTGATTAAATCTGTCATAACATCTTTGGCGATGGATATTTTTGCCGTGCCATTGATTTGACCCCACATGGAATTGGAGCCATCAAGCACGAACATAACCTCGTTTGCTTGCTCCGTTTGCTGAGATATTGCAAATCCCACAAAGGAAAGAAGTGCAATACCGCCAACTAGGGAGGTTTTTAAAAATCTATTCATTTGCCCGCCGCTTTAAATATTCTGTTTTTCACACGATAATTTGATTACGTTACGAAAGGTTAGCAAGAAAAAATACATTGAGAAATAGTGCGTGCACTATAATTTGGAAAGAGAGATTGTTTTCCGGTAATTTCCAATAATTAATTATTTAAAACAGATATTTAGACGGTTATCACGATTATGCTAGACACAGAGAATTTAACCTCATTTGGGAAATATTTTACGACCATCATGCGTGATCGCGGCTTTAAGTCTGATGAACAATTAGTCCGTAGAGCCATGCAAGTCCAAGAACATCTGACACCACGCGTTAATGTGCAACGTCGGACGATCAACAATTGGCGTAATGATAAAAGCACCCCGCGTGATATTTCTGATCAACAATTTCAATTAGTGGCCCAGGCATTGAAATTGTCAGATCAGGAAATCCAAGCAATTGAAAATCTGATTAATGACGATGCACCACCACAAAAACAACCAGGGGAGAACGAGCCTCAATTTGTTCAAGATAGGTACAAAATTAATTTCAAATATGTGGGTTTCGGCGGTATCTTTATTTTGTTTCTTGGTCTGGCTATCATTTTCTTGGTGATGAGCGAAAATCAAACAATCAGCTACGCCGATCAAATTCCACCCACGCAACTTCGAGTTTTTGAAGATGGGTTTGTTTTACCTAATTCCGACAATCAAGTTATCAGTGAAATACAGCTTCAAGAATTATCCGGTTGGGAGCTTTACGTTTTGGGAGCTTTACGTTGCCAGAAATGAGATATTTGCACGCAAAGGTCGCCCTTTTGTCAAAGTGAGTTCCATGTGTTTGCAAAGACATTTCGACAGTTGGTCGAGATTAGAACAAAATCCGAATGGCTGGTACAATAAGAAATCCGGAGATGTCCGACTGACAGATTTGGAATATCGAAATGCTGAAATCATCCGCAACTACGAATGCAAAGTAAGAGGTGAGAGGTGGTCCTGGAAATTCGGACCATGTGCTAAGGTGGATCGCCTGATATGAAACCTGGATCCACCTTAAAAGGGCTGCAGCATGGTCCAAAATCCAGGACCACCTCTTTTGGATATGTCTGGACAACATTTCAGAGATTGATGCCTTTGCTTTTCAGATCTGGTTGGTATGTGCCATTACGGATTGACACATGGGGACAAGATCGAGTTGTAAAATCCACCAGCGGTCAACCGTCCGGAAAACCTTGCTATTGTGGGCTGGTCCGTGCAAAGACAGGACCGACAGGAAAACATCTTTGGCCATAGAGCTTCCAATTGCCCAAATGGCTGGATAAGGGAAGAAGATGGATATGACTGAGGTTATCTATAAAATTTGTCCGCGTTCATTATGGCAAGCAGCCAAAAATGCAGGCCAATTCAAAGGAGCGCCAATTGATCTGGAGGATGGATACATCCACTTCTCCACCAGCAAGCAAGTGGTCGAGACCGCTCGCAAGCATTTCAAAGGGCAAGATGATCTACTTCTTCTGACTATCTCGGTTAAAGAGCTGGAAAATTGTCCTCATGAGATCAAATGGGAGCCATCCCGTGGCGGTGATTTGTTCCCTCATCTTTATGGTCCGATGCCATTGGATGCTGTCGTGAAAAGTGAAGAGCTTGCGATGGATGCTGAGGGATATCATCACTTTCCGGCTTTCGTTACCCAATAGGAGATCATGATGGTTTGGAATCAGTCATTGGCACAAAAACTGCTTTTCTCCTTTGCACCGGAAAATGCGCACGGCCTAGCAATTGCTGCACTGAAAATGGGAATAGTCAAAGGGGATGATATTCCGCAAGACGAACGGCTCAAAGTGCGCTTGTGGGATTTGGATTTTCCCAATCCACTGGGTATGGCAGCGGGTTTCGACAAGAATGCTGAAGTGCCGGACTCGCTCCTTGGTCTCGGGTTTGGCTTCGCGGAGGTTGGCACGTTGACACCTTTGGCTCAGCCGGGCAATCCCAAGCCGCGCATGTTTCGTTTGGCCAAAGATGAAGCCGTCATCAACCGTCTTGGATTTAATAATGAAGGACATATGCCCGCGCGTCGTCGCCTGGAGCAACGAAAAGGCAATGGTGGAATTGTTGGTGTCAATGTTGGTGCGAACAAGGACAGCGATGATCGTGCCGGTGATTATGTAAAAGGCATTGAAGCCTTTGCAGATCTGGCGTCTTATTTCACGATCAATATCTCTTCTCCCAATACTCCCGGCTTGAGAGATCTGCAAGCGCGTGATGCATTGGATGATCTGTTGGCTCGTAGCCTTGGGAAACGGGATGAAATTATCGGGAAAATTGGTCGCAGGGTGCCTGTTTTGCTGAAAATAGCACCGGATGTTGATGAGTTTGGTCTGGATGATATTTGCTCGGTGGCCATTGCGCGCGGAATTGACGGCATGATCGTGTCCAATACCACCCTGGACCGTTACGATAATTTGAAGGAAAGCACCAAGAAGAGCGAGGCAGGTGGGCTATCCGGTAAGCCGCTCTTTGAAAAATCAACCATCGCCTTGGCCAAAACCCGGCAGCGGGTAGGTGCGGATATGCCATTGATTGGTGTCGGTGGCATCCATGATGGCAAAAGCGCCATGGAGAAAATCCGTGCGGGCGCCAATCTGGTGCAATTCTATTCTGGCATGGTTTACGGCGGACCTGGTATGGTGGGCCAGATGATCAAGGAAATGGGTGATGCCCTGACCACAACCGATGTCCAGTCGATTGGTTCCTTAATTGGTCAATCCACCAAGGAATGGGCAGCAAAAGAGCTGATTAACGACTAATCGGCAGGAATCGAATGATAAGAATAGCGGGACTTTATCGATGACAACCATTTGGCATAATCCACGTTGCTCCAAATCTCGCCAGACCCTGGCTCTGATTGAGGAAAAGGAAGGCACTCCAAATGTGCGCCTTTATCAGGATGAAGGACCAACTGCGGAAGAGATCAAAGTAGTGCTGACACAATTGGACATTGAGCCAAGGGCATTGATGCGCACAGGTGAGGCGCTTTACAAGGAGCTGGGGCTGAAAGACCAAAATGATCCTGATGCTCTGGTTCAGGCCATGGTCGATCATCCAAAACTGATCGAACGTCCCGTGGTGCTCAAGGATGGCAAAGCGGCGTTGGGCCGCCCACCCGAATCTGTGCTTGATATCTTGTAAGCTGGTATCCGATCTCAGATTGTGAGAGTGACAGGTTGAGCTGGTTATTGACCGGTTTCGGCCTGTACTGTTCGAGACTTGCCAAAGACATCTTGGCTGCGTTTTGGCAATAGCAGCAAAAGCCCAAGCCCTCGACAGGCCAGAAAAATCAATAATGCTAGCCAAAGCCCGTCATTGCCAAGATCGGGCAGGAGCAACCAGGCTGCGAGCGCAAACGCCGCGCTGGAAACAAGTGACATGCTGCGCATATCCGCCGACCAGGTGGCCCCGACAAAAATCCCGTCCATCTGGAATGCAAGTGTAGCGATAACAGGCGTAAGGGCCACCCAGATCAGATGGTTCCTGGCGACTTCTCTAACATCCAGGGCCGTCGTAAGCTGATCAATGAAAAACGGTCCAATAGTCAGGAAAATCAGGGTCAGTCCTGCTCCCAATCCCAAGCCCCAAACCAGACAAAGTCGAACGGAGCGATCAAACGCCCTGCGACTTCCGGCGCCGATTGCCCGACCTCCAAGTTGCTCAGCTGCCACGGCAATGCCATCCAGAAAAAAGCTGCCAATCATGAAAAGCGTCATCAGAAGCTCGTTCGCGGCCAGGATGGTATCTCCTTGGCGAGCGGAGAGGGATGTGAAGGCGCCAAATGCTAGAAGCATGACCAGCGAGCGGACAAAAATATCACCATTCAGCATCATGAAACGGCCAAAAGCGGCTCTGTTCATCAAGCGAGACATGGGTACTTGCCACTCGACCCCGATCAGTTTGCCTATCCAGATCAGACCTGCGATCACTGCCACATATTCTGCCAGAACTGTGCCCCAGGCTGCGCCAGCAACTCCCAATTCTTGCCCGAGAACGAACCAGACAGTTGAAGCGATGTTGACGCAGTTCAGCACGATGAGCAGAACCATGCCAGAGCGAGAATATCCCATTCCGAACAGCCAGCCGAATATTACATAATTGGCGAGTGCTACAGGCATTGCCCAAAGGCGAATGATTACATAATCGTTTGCTGCTTCATTGACGGCGTCGCCCCCACCCATGAGATCCAGAGCCGGGGAAAGCAATAGTGGTCCGGCAGCCATCATGATGAAGCCCAATAAAAAAGCCAACATAAGAGCGCGATAAAGAACGGCTCTTTGGGCGATTTTATCACCATTGCCGAGGGCTTGTGCAGCAAGCCCTGTTGTCCCCATACGCAGAAAATTGAAACTTGTGGCCAGAAAGCTGATAAGCAAGGCACCAATTGCAATGCCGCCCATAAGGGCTGCCTCTCCCAATTGACCAATCACAGCCATATCGACCATTCCGACAATGGGAACGGTGATCAGACCCAAAATCATGGGGATTGCGATAGCGAGCACCATTTTATGAGTCACGTCAAAATCGTTGGATGTCGGGGCAGAAGCCATGTTGAGGGGTCCATGGAAGCGGGGAGGAGAGCCTACAGATGAGAAGGCTCCGAGAGCGGAGCGAACTTTAGAAGCTACGCGGGAAAAAACAAGCCCCAAAAAATTAGCCGCTACGCGAGAGGACCAAAACGCGTAACGGCTTAATGTTGCAAGCAGGGCCATAAAACCTTAAATGTCGATCATATCAACATCAAGGGGAAGAGGGCGTCAGGCCTTCCTGCATGTATGAGTAACCGGACCAGATCGGTACTCTTAAAGAGGCTTGGATGCTCCAAACTGGTTGGTTCAGCTTGGCTTCCTGTGCATCCTGACCGTCTCTGTTGACATTAGTTTGACCTGAATAACTGCGGATGTCATCTTAAAACTCGGTAATGTGTCGGACAGGTCCAGTTAAGGTTTGAGAGACGACATCTGGTAGCAGAGTTCAGTCGAGATCTTTACGGGTCATTTTCATGAAACGTGAGAAGAGCCAGAGAGGCACGACGATGATGGCACCGAGTAAGAAATATTCCACAGCCCAACCAATGGCGTCGAAACCCATCTGGTAGATACGTTCAAGCAGGTTGAAGAATTGCGTTACCAATTGCATGGGGTGCAGGTTCAGCGCACTCAGCACAATACCAACCACCAAAGACAAAACAGCAAGCCGTAGCACGACCGGTCCGGGAGCTCCTCCGAAAAAACGGCTGAGTTTGGATTGTGACATGACGCTAGGCTCCATAGTTAAAGAATGTCTTCAAAGATATGTCCAAAAAGGCTGTATTTATCTCATATTGAGCCATGTAATCACTTTGAGTGATTGCTTCAACCTTTCATTAACGCCGAACGCGCTTTCTGACCGCCGAAAAGGCGAAAAAAGATGACACTCGATGGGAAGTCTGCTTTTGCTAAATCAGATTATTTCTGTTGTAAATTGTAACCAATGCTGTTTGCAGAACACCGATTGCGGGGGCCAAAGGTGGATCGAACGGACCAAAACAGACTGGACCAGCTAATCCTGAAACTGGGAAGTATACAGAGCTGGCAAAAATTTATGATCATTGGCGGTATTCTGGCTTTTCTTGTTACCGGGATATGCGCTTCTATGACTTTCTATGTAATGGGGGATCTGGGTGAGGAAGCATTAAGTCGTGCACTTATTCTGTCTACCATACTACCCCTTGCACTGATCACTTTTATCTGGACCGGCTTCAATCGGGTTTTGGTCGTCATGACACGCGCCAATCAGAATTTACGTCGTGCGGCAGACGTCGATAGTCTCACCCGTTTGTGCAATCGTGCCGCATTCTACCGCCGTGGGCGAGAAATTTTTGATCAGACAATATTGACCAATCTGCATGGTTCTCAGGGTTCACATTGCAGCCTTGACAAGAAAATGTCTCTGATCATGATTGATATTGATCACTTCAAACGTATCAATGATCAACTTGGCCATCTGGCTGGTGATCAAGCTTTGTGCCATGTGTCGAAAATCATCAGCAACTGCTGCCGGGAAGCCGATATGCCAGCTCGTTGGGGCGGCGAGGAGTTCGCTATTCTGCTGGAAGATGCGGACCGTAAAGCAGCCCTCAATGTGGCTGAGCGTATTCGTCAGGTTGCCGAAACAGAGCAATTTGTCTGGGAAGGGAAGCCGGTCTGCATTACTCTCAGTGCTGGGGTGACCGAATTCTCGACGCAGGATCAAAAACTCGAAGACATTGTTCTGAGAGCAGATTTGGCACTCTATCATGCCAAGGCAGCAGGTCGAAACAAGGTCCACGCACCATATATAATGGAAGAAGACCTGAAAGAGAAACACAAGCCGCACGATCTCCTGTCGATCGGAATGGGGCAACAGATCAGTAAAGCTTGATCTCAATAAACCATATGTCGATTCAAGAATATTTGGAGAAGGGTTCCCAAGTACGGGCGCTTCTTCAGTTCTTGCGGAAGACAACTCCGGCAAACCAACCTGTCAACAGAGCGATCAACACTGAAACAAGGCCATAGATCAGGCTACGTTTGTGTGCCAGAGAATAAGTCACCTGTTCAAATCCGTGCTTTGAAATATTGAGTGGTTCTGTGATTTGATCCAGAAGGGCGCCTCCACGGAAAAGATATAGTGAAACGTCATATTGACCGACGGGGATTTTGGCGGGAATTTTTATGCTGGAGCGAAACAGATTCTCCGACAGAAAGGAAATTGACGAGAGATCGTCATAATAAAGCCCTTCCTGACGTCTTAGACGCAAGGCCGCTGCGCGAAATTCATCCAGTGCCATGCCCCCCTTGCTTGGTTTGAAACCACTGGGAAGCAATAGATAATCTGTTCCCAGCTGATATTTTGCCAATAGATTGGGATGAGCGATTTCTTCCAATATTCGAGTGGATGTCAGAGCATAGAAATTCGGTGCATTGGAATAGCTGCGACTGTGTTTGTTGATCCAAACCCCAATAATCTGTTCCTTGCGACGAGAAACCAGCTTCTGTTCCTTGCCGCGTACCACAATGACCAGATCATATGGCTCTGCCCGAGATACGGTGCGCCCGTCGCGTTGTATCACACCAAAAACGACAATTTCCGAACCGGTGAAATTGGAGGTGATCTTGATGGTACGTGATGAGAGGTCCGCGACAAGTTTCTCCGCCAGAGCCTGTTGGGTCTGCAACAGAAAGCTCAGGCAAATCCCAATAAACAGATGGAGGCCTTGGCGAGGAAAGAGGGTAGGCCCGGATATCATTATTTTCCTACCCCGCTGAGATTTGAAATTTCAATACTGAACGGATCATCGGGTTCCACAATAAGGTCCACAGCAAAGCGAATACCAACCATCAGTACCAGAATTCCCAACAGGGCACGGAGTTGTTCGGCCTTCAGTTTCTGACCGATTTGTGTGCCGAATTGTGCGCCTATCGTGCCGCCCACCATAAGAATCAGAGCCAGCACGATATCGACTGTCTGGTTGGTCATGGCGTGCAGAATGGTTGCGACTGCCATGGTCGCAACAATTTGATAAAGAGAGGTGCCGATCACAACAGCAGTTGGAACGCGCAACAGATAAATAAGCGCAGGAACCAACATAAAACCGCCGCCAATACCCAGAAGGGAACCTAAAAAGCCGATGGTGCCGCCAAGAAACAGAACCGGTAGGACACTGACATAAAGCTTGGATTTCTTGAACCGCATTTTGAACGGTAGCCCATGGATCCAGTTATGTTGCCCCGGTTTTCGCAAGGTGACTTTGCCACCATGTCGGGCACGCAATATGGCACGCACGCTTTCCATGACCATAAGCGTGCCGATGGCTCCTAGAAAAGTCACGTAGGATACGGAAATAATCAAATCCAGTTGCCCGGCAGATCGCAGAAGAGAGAACACTTTGACGCCAGCGAAGGAGCCGACAATACCGGCGGAAAAGAGAACTGTTCCAAGTTTTATATCCAGAGATCCGGTTCTCAAATAGGCCAAGGCACCGGTGGTGGATGAAGCCGTAATCTGAGCGGTAACGGAAGCAACGGCAACAGCGGGCGAAATACCATAAAAAATTAGCAATGGTGTTAGCAGAAAGCCGCCACCAACACCAAAAATACCGGACAAAAATCCTACTGCCCCGCCCATCGCGAAGATGACAAAGATATTGACGGGCAATTCCGCAATCGGCAAATAAAGTTCCACCGCGCGTCTCCAAACCGCTGGTTTGATGGACTAGGCTATAAAGGGAGCACAATGAGAGGGGCGGGGTTAGACCGCACACCTGTCAAACTGCGTCAAAATGGCCAATTATTAACCGTCATCCTTCCCATATCTGACCGGACTAAGTCAATGCAAACAAAGCCGAAGAGTGGCCTTTTTCGGGAAAATGCTATTCTGATGGGGGTCTGCTCAGACCGTGGCCCGAGCAGATAGAGATCAAGTTATCCCAAACGGATGGCAAGCGCTTGCATCAGAGCTGGTGACAGCTTGCCATCAATGGGGAAGCCAGCGCTTTTCTGGAAGTTGCGAATGGCGGTTCTGGTGCGTGGACCAATCTTGCCATCGGGTCGTCCTGTCTTGAAACCAAGCGCACTGAGCATTCCTTGCGCCTGTCGAATAATATCAGGACTAGGTTTGCCAGGATCTACCAGTTTGACACCAGCTTGTCCGGGAACCGCTCCTGCAGTCACGCGCCAGGCGTCAGGTATGGATGCCACCTGATTGGCTGAAGGCTTGGCCATTTTCGGAATCCATGCCTCTACGATGGCTTTGGCAGTTTTCAGCTGCGATCCGGTAAGGACGCGAGAAACTTCATCACGTTTTGCAGTTGCACCTCGGTCGCCATTGTGAGCAGCAATGGCAAACCATTTATAGGACTGCACAAGGTCCTGCTTTACGCCCATACCACGTGCAAACAGAATGGCCAGATTATACTGACTATCCTTCAGACCATGGTCTGCGGCCTTGATGAACCAATCGCTTGCCTGTTTGAAGTCAGGCTTACCAAGGCCACCTTCGGCAAGGATGACAGCAAGGTTATGCATTGCCTTGACGTTGCCGGATTTGGCTGCACGCTCATACCACAGACGCGCAACCATGAGATCCTTCTTAACCCCGTGACCTTTCTCATAAAGATTGGCAAGGGAATATTGAGCTTGAGGCATCGATTGATTGGCTGCCTTCTCAAACCACTCAGCCGCCTTTTTCATATCTACGCTAACACCTTCGCCAAGGGTCAGGCGGCGACCCAACTCGAACTGTGCAAGAGAGTCTCCACCGTCCGCAGCAGTCATGATGGGTGACGTCGATACACCGGGAGACAAAAGGGAATTCATCTGTGCGGCAGATTGGATGGCACTGGAAACCGATGTTCCTGAACTCTGTGCCAAAGCTTCAGCATTCAAGGCCTTTGGCATTGGTTGTCTGGCAGCTTGTTGACCGAGACCTGGCAATTCGGAGCGATTGATCGCACTGGTCGGTGTCAGATCTATACCAGCATTGCCACTGATTCCGGCTTGAGGCTGTGCATTCGCGTGATCCTGCACCACTTCCGGACGTCGTGGACCCAATGCTTCTTGCTGCACTTTTCCTGCTTCAATGGTTGGTCCACTCGTCGCACCGGATGTAAGGCTTGGGGAGGAGAAGGCAATGGCACGATCAGCAGCCTCTCCAACGAGATCAGGAACCAGAGACCCGGAGGATGGGGTTATGCTCGACCCTTCCCCGATCTTTGGCACCTCTGCGCCTTTGGAGGCGGGCAGAGTAATTTGTGGTTCCAGATTTTCAGGGTTATCAATAGCGAGATTGCCACCATTCAAGACACCCGGAGTAACATCACTCCGAGTGTTATCACTCTGTGCCTGTACCTTCGGAGTGGTATCATTGAACAACGCGTAGAGGCTGGACTCAGGGTTTTTGGCCATCTGCAGCGTTGTAATGGCGAGCAAGATTGCGGCCGCTGCTAACAAAAGAGGTCTGCTATTGCGTGATACGGTTTGACCGATGCGGCTGAACAGACTGTTCTTTTGACCTTGATCTTCATCGAGAAGAGCTCGTGCATCAGCTGAGGCCATGGCTGGATCAATCGCTTCGTCGGCCATCATGCGTAGCGCCTCAGCAGTATTCTCCTGATCGGCCTTGTTCTGTTTGGCCAGGCGTGCAGCATCGGCAACAGCGGCACGCCGCTGCTTGCGATTCATTTTGGGTTCGTCGCCTTTTGGATCAGCCGAAGCTTGCCCTGCATCTTCCTTGGTTTTTCGTTTGCCTTTAAGACGATCCATCAGACTTTGGGCAACTGAACGATCGGTTTCAGCTTGCTCGCTTTCTCTGGCTGCGGCCTGAGCAGCCCGACGAGCGGCCGCAATGAAATCGGCCTTTGAAGCAGCACCGGATGCATTGCGTTGGGGGGATGGGCCCGTATCATCGCGAATGATCTGTGCACCTTGTGCACGTACCGCTGGTGCTGCTTGCTGTTGGACACTGTCTTCAACAAGGCCCGGCTGCATATCTGGTTGAATTTGTGGAGCGGAGCTGGCGGCAGCCGTTGCCCGATTTCCTGCTTTCCCACTTAGTTGAATGGATGGAGCCGGTCTTGCTCCTCCATGAGCTACGGGTCTGGATGTTGCTGTGGCTGAAGCTGATGTTGCCTGTGGCGAAGAAGCAGTTCGGCCCATTGCAGCACGTTGGGCGAGCAATTGCTGTGCGCTCAGCGGCTTACCATCAGGTGTCTTGGTATTTGCAGGAGTTGGTGTTTCGCCGACCAGATCAGTTTGTTTTTTCTTTTTGCGACCAAGGAGGCGGCCAAGTCCGCCTTTGGCAGGCTTATCCTGTTCCCCGGATGGTTGGTCGGACGCATGGGTTGTCTGCTGGGCCATTTGAATGGCTGGTGGCATATCCCGTTCGCTTTTGCGAACCTGATCTTCCAATGAAGCCAAGCGATCTACAATGCCATTCAGAGTTTTAGAGACAGAATGAAGACCCTGTTGAGTGGCATCTTCTTTGGCTTGTGCCATTTGGCGCAAGCCATGCATGTCATCTTTCAGACCATCCAGAATGGCATCCAGAGTACTGTCACCTGAAGACGTACCCAATGGGCCAACTTGTTGCAAGGCACGCATGGCTGCAGCTTCGGCCAAGCTTTCGGTTTGCTCAAGCACGGCAGCTCCGCCACCAGTAGGAGTATTTTGGGGCTGTTGGGCAAGACGCTGAATATCCTGACCAAGCCGGTCTACAGCATCAAATCGGGATTGTGAACGATCAAACTGCTCCGCAAGGCTATCCAGTCTGCTGGTCAATGCTTCGAAATGTGCCGTGTCGTAAGGATCTCGTGTCGCGGCATCCAATCGATCAGCAAGGCCTGAAATCTGTGCTTCCAACCCGGCTAGAGCGCGTGGATCAAAGGCTGCTGAAGTCGTCCCGAGTGGCACACTGGCCTGCTGATCCAACTTCTGTGTCAAGTTTGCCAGGCGATCCTCAATGCCAGACAGGCCTGATGTTTCCATCTGGCGAGCAAGCATATCATCAATCCGTGCCAGCGTTTGCTCAACATGATCAAATCTGTTCTCGGAGTCCTGCCCCTCACGAAGACGTTGATCCAGCTCTGCGACCCGATCAGCCAAGGCGGCAAAAGTTTTTTCCTGGCTGACTTGTCCCTGTTCACCGACGAGGGATGCCAGGCTTTCTACCTGATTTGCCAATGCATCCAGAGGACCGCGGACATTATCGCTGCCATGTTCCAGACGATCGGCAAGAGAAACAAGCTGATCTTCCAAACGCATCAGGCGATCACTGGGATTGAGCTGCTCCAGCAATCCCTGCAAGCTTTGCAGACGATAGTCGAGATCTTCAGAGTTGGAAGCGTTGGATGGCGTTTGCTGCTGACTTTCGCGAACATTGCTTTCCAGAGAGGCCAAGCGGTCTGCCAAGTTGGAGATCTGACCTTCCAGGCTGGAAAAGTGCTGGGCTTGCGGAGCATTGTTCAGCATATTGCGCAGCATATCCAGCTGAGAAGATAGCTGGGCAAATTCCTCATCGTGATTGCGTAGAGGTAGCGTATCCAGTTTCTCCAGAATACGATCAAAATGCCCGTCAATAGTTGGATCCTGAGCTGGTTTATCCAACAACGCATGAATATCGCGCAAAGCATCCTGAACCTTGGGGTCGGATCGTTCCTGTCCCAGCAATGTGCTCATGCTGTCTATGCGCCCTGAAAGCGATGCAATTTCATTCAAGGTTTGCTCGGTAGCACCGGAGAAATTGGCCTGTTCCAACAGTTCGCGTAAATTTGCGACTTCATCACGAAGGATTCCCAGAACGGCTTCATCATTTTCATGACCATTTTCTGACAGGGAATGACTATCTGAATAATCCTCGTTAAGCGTGCGAGCTCGATCCATAATCTGGCGAATGGCATTATCCAGACTCGGTTTCTGGTCCCGTCCAGCTGCTGAAGAATGAATTTGAGACCCAGTACGAGCTTGGGCCTTATATATTCGTCCCGGACGAGCATGTGGTTCTTTCATCCGCGATCCACCAGACATTCTGGGAGAAGCCAGAGCCGGCTCAGCAGCCATGTAACTTTCTTCCGAAGCATAATTTGCATCAGGGATATCCATGGAGAATGGGGCAGGCCTTGTATGGCGTGGCTCGCGTGATCGATCATCGAGAGCTTGGGTGACGCGAGAAATCTGCTCCTCGATTCTCTCCAGACGAGACATATATTGATCCTGATGCGAACGAGAATTTTGAGATTGACGGGCGTTCTGCGGACTTGCCTGACTTCTTGGCGGACGAGAGGCAGAGCCGGACTGATAGCTCGAGGATTGCGAAGGTCGTTCAAAAGAGCGACGATCAGCAAAACCAGGAGATCTTTGAGCACCGCGCCCGAATGGTCGCTCGCTGATATAATCCTGTTCATAGGATGGTCCATGCGGGCCAGCCATGATTTGCAGTTGGTTTTCAATGTCTTCAATCGCGTGCAGAAGGTCCATTCGGGATTGAGGATTATGACGGGGCTGACGAGAAGCAGGAGACAATGGCATTCGTCGCTTTTGACGGCGACTGCGCGATCGAACAGGCCGACCAGCACTTTCGATGAAATCTCCCACGTCTCTTTCTGTCCGGAATGTCTCGTCAATCATGATACTGGTCAAACCCAATTTTGATTGCTCAAGATTCCTCACGGCGCAATGGCCAGCAAGAATCACAGCAATCGCGTACGAATAGCCTCTTTCTATGCACTTTCGAATTTTAGGGTAAATAAGCGGTTAATGATTCGTGCGAATTGCAAGAATTAGATCGTATCTTAAGATTTTGCTCACCATAAACTGTAAGGAATTAGAAAGAGATATGAGCTCGGAATTTGAGCTTTAACGAGGTTAAGATCTGCGATTTTACCTATTCGAGCTCTGCAGCTTTGGCTGGTAATAATTCGATAACATTCAGATAAGATGAAAAATTGCCAAAAGTTGGTTGGTGAAAAGCGGCTTAGAATGATGCCTGTGACATGGATCAAAACTTAAGTATGGTATAAGGCCTAGTATGAAAAAGAGCGAGATAGGATGTGGCAAGGTCCTGTCAATCGTCGAGGGCAGGTGTAGTAATAGTTAAGGAGTAACAGCCCGTGAACGAAGGCAAATTGGTTGAAACAGAAGGCGAAGATGTTCTTACAGCATCTACCAGTGATACAGGTCCGCTTTCTTACACAATCGGTGACCTCGCCAAGGAATTCGATGTCACATTGCGAACCTTGCGCTTCTATGAAGACAAGAATCTACTGAATCCTCGCCGTGAGGGTATGACCAGGATTTATTCGCGAAGAGATCGGGCGCGCCTGAAGCTGGTCTTGATGGGAAAGAAGGTTGGTTTCTCGCTAACTGAAATAAAAGATATGTTGGATCTGTATGACCTTCGAGATGGTCAGGTAACGCAGTTGCGGGTTGCTCTCGGCCGTTTTACAGAACAGATCGAGGTTTTGCAGCGCCAGCGTGATGATGTGGATCGGGCGATTGCCGATTTGGAACGCACGGTTGCGGTGGTGTCCGGCATGTTGCGTGAAAAAGAGAAAACAGCAGGATCGGAAGACTGATCTTGCTGATCCGCAAAACTCCGGTACACGATTTCAAACATTTTGCATTTTTGATCTCTTGTTTTAAAGCCCTGCTCCATTCATTGGGGTGGGGGCTTAGGTGTTTTACTTAAGGAGCAAAGGTGTTGGCTGGTGCCAATTCAGCCAAATCGAGTGCATGGTCATCGATCAGTCTTGTGGTTTTTACAGTTAACGGGTTGATCCGTGGTTTCTGAAGATGTTTCCCCAAAATCTTGTATCTGCCTGACTGAGCCAGAAAGTCAAATGCCCCCTACGTCATCTAAAGGAACTCGTACCAAATGACGGTGCGAACACGGCAAAGTTATGGGATTTTAGCCGTCTTTACCTTGTCTCAATCTTTCCGAGCAGATATATAATATCTAACGCTTACGCGAACGTAAGGTGTGATTAAGTGCAGTTTATCTCCGCTAATGTCTGATGAACCGCAATAATGAGAGATCGCAATACAACTTCTCTCTGGACCTCACTCAAAACGAAGCTAAGCTTTGGTTATGCATATTCTGGCTTGCGGTGAATCGAAACTGCATTGACCGGGCTGACAGGAGGAGAAATCGAGGATGCAAGTCTATAAAGCGCCTGTTGAAGAGAGCCTGTTTTTGCTCAAGGACCTGTTTGGTCTGGAGCAATTGACAAGCTTGCCCGGTTACGAAGAAGCAACAGAAGATCTGGTCGAGGCGATTTTGCGTGAAGGGGCAAAATTCTGCGAAGAGGTTCTGACCCCGCTCAACGAACCAGGAGATTCCAAGGGTTGCTCTCGAGCAGATAATGGATCGGTCCTGACCCCTCCAGGTTTCAAAGAAGCTTACCAGACTTATGCGCAAGGCGGATGGATGGGGCTTTCCGGCGACGTGGCTTATGGAGGGCAGGGGATGCCTTCGACCCTGTCGGTAATCATTAATGAATATATGGGGTCAGCCAATCTGTCCTTCTCAATGTATTCCGGTCTGACGCAAGGCGCATTTGCCGCCCTGAGTGTGCATGCCAATGACAAGATCAAGGCGCGCTTCCTGCCCAAAATGATGTCTGGTGAATGGACTGGCACCATGAACCTGACCGAAGCTCATTGCGGTACGGATCTGGGATTGCTGCGCACCAAGGCAGTTCCACAAGATGATGGCTCCTACAAGATTACCGGTACCAAGATCTTCATCTCCGCTGGTGACCATGACATGGCTGAGAATATCATCCATCTGGTCTTGGCCCGCATTGAAGGGGCGCCAGAAGGCACCAAGGGAATTTCGCTCTTTGTTGTGCCGAAGTTCATTCCAGATTCTGACAACAATCCCGATGAGGCGAATAGCCTTGAATGCGGTAAGATTGAAGAGAAAATGGGCATTCATGGCAATGCCACTTGCGTGATGAACTTTGATGGAGCCACTGGTTGGCTGGTTGGTGCAGAAAACCAGGGCCTCAAAGCCATGTTCGTGATGATGAACGAAGCGCGTCTCGGCGTTGCCGTTCAGGGTTTGACCCAGTCTGAAGCGGCCTACCAAAACGCGCGAGACTATGCTCTGGATCGTTTGCAAGGTCGTGCATTGACCGGTGCGAAAAATCCAGATGGTCCGGCAGATCCGCTGATTGTGCACCCCGATGTACGCCGCATGTTGCTGACCATTCGTTCTTTCAATGAAGCTGCCCGCGCCTTTGCGATCTATACCTCCATACAATCTGACATCGCCCACAAGAGTGAAGACGAAAAAGCCCGTCAGGCAGCAGCAGACAAGTTGGCCCTCTTCACGCCAGTTCTGAAAGGTGTACTCACCGATTGCGGGTTTGAAAATGCCGTCTTGGCGCAACAGGTTTTCGGCGGCCATGGCTTCATCGAAGAAACCGGTATCAGCCAATATGTCCGCGATGCCCGCATCACCATGATCTATGAAGGTGCCAATGGCATTCAGGCGCTTGATCTGGTTGGTCGCAAATTGATGGCCAATGGTGGACGTGGCATCATGGGGCTATTCCAGGAGCTGGGCGGTTATATTCAGGAGCGTGCCGAAAAAGAAGATCTGGCTCCGTTCATTCTGCCATTGAAGCGTGGCGCGGAAGATTTGCAAAAGGCCACCATGTGGTTTGGTGAAAATGCCCTTGGCAACCCCGACCATGCGGGTGCTGGTTCGGTCGACTATATGCATCTCTTTGGGCATGTCATGCTCGGCTATATGTGGGCGCAGATGGCAGAAATCGCGTTGACCAACAAAGATGAGAACCGCAAGGATTTCTTTGAAACCAAGCTCACCCTGGCGAGCTTCTTCATGGAACGCGTGATGCCACAAACCACCATGCGCCTGAAACGCATTCAGGCCGGTGCTGATGTGACCATGGCGATGTCCGCCGAAGCCTTCTGATTGCCTGCCTAGGCACTATAGTAGAATACAGCATCCAGCCGATATGCCGGGTGCACTTAGATCAAGATTGACGGAGAACCCATATGGCAGATGCATATATCTATGATCATGTGCGCACCCCGCGCGGGCGTGGCAAGGCTGATGGCAGCCTGCATGAAGTTCCGGCCGTGCAACTGGCGGCAGGAACTCTGAAAGCCATACAGGATCGCAACAATCTGGACACATCCTTGGTCGAGGATATCGTTCTGGGCTGCGTCGATCCAATTGGCGAAGCCGGTGGCGTTATTCCTCGCGCAGCAGCCTTCGCAGCTGATTACGCGCAGAGTGTTCCGGGTATGCAGATCAATCGCTTTTGTGCCTCTGGACTTGATGCCGTCAACATGGCAGCCAGCCAGGTAATGGCTGGCGCTCACGATATGACCATCGGCGGCGGGGTCGAAGCCATGTCCCGTCTTGGCCTTGGCTCATCCGGAGGCTCCTGGTTCATGGATCCTGGCGTCAACGTACCATCATACTTCATGCCTCAAGGCGTCTCTGCCGATTTGATCGCCACCAAATATGGGTTCAACCGTGATGAGGTTGATAGTCTGGCGGCGGAAAGTCAGAAGCGTGCGGCAAATGCTTGGGACAAGGGCTATTTCGATAACGCTGTTGTCCCGGTGAAGGATATCAATGGCGCGCTGGTCCTCGACAAAGATGAGCATATGCGCCCAGGGACTTCCAAGGAAGATCTGGCCGACCTCAATCCAAGTTTTGGCATGATCGGCGAGATGGGCGGCTTCAATGCTGTTGCATTGGATCGCTATCCGGAGTTGGAGCGGATTGATCATGTGCATCATGCAGGCAATTCATCCGGCATTGTCGACGGCGCTGCTGCTGTTCTCATTGGCAACAAGCGTGGCGGCAAGAATGCCGGGCTCAAACCTCGTGCAAAAATCCGTGCCTTTGCCAATATCGGTTCCGAGCCAGCTTTGATGCTGACCGGACCCTGTGATGTGACCGATAAGCTTTTCAAACGCGCCCGTATGTCGATGGATGACATTGATCTGGTCGAGATCAACGAAGCCTTTGCATCTGTTGTGCTGCGTTATCAGCAATATTTCGATCTTGATCCAGCCAAGGTCAATGTCAACGGCGGTGCTATCGCCATGGGTCACCCATTGGGTGCCACTGGGGCAATGATCCTTGGCACGGTACTGGATGAATTGGAACGCCGAGATTTGAACACCGCTCTCGTGACCCTCTGCATCGGGGCTGGCATGGGCACCGCAACCATCATCGAACGCGTGTAAGAGGAGGAACGAGATATGACTGATTACACCAATTTCTCCATCGCGATTGATGATGATGCTATCGCCCTTGTTACTTGGGATATGCCCGATCGTTCCATGAATGTCTTCACCGTTGAAGTGATTCAGGAACTGGACAAACTGATTGATGATGTCACCGCGAACGATGCCATCAAAGGCGTGGTTTTCACTTCCGGCAAAAGTCAGTTTTCCGGCGGAGCCGATCTGACCATGTTGGAAGGTCTGCTCAAGCAATATCATGTCGAGAAAGCCAAATCCGACGAGACGACTGCGGCAACCAACCTGTTCGAAGAAAGCCGCAAACTGACCCTCGTCTTCCGCAAGCTGGAAACATCCGGTAAGCCTTGGGTCTCGGCTATCAATGGAATTTGTGCTGGTGGAGCTTGCGAATTATCGCTCGCCTGTCATGGTCGTGTGATGACTGATAAGGACAGTGCCAAATTCGGCCTTCCAGAAGTCAAGGTTGGCCTCTTCCCGGGGGCTGGTGGGACCACCCGCATCTTGCGCATGATGGATACGCAAGCTGGCCTGCAGTTTCTGATGAAGGGCTCCATGCTGAACGGCAAACGGGCTTTGGCTGCCAAGATTGTCGATAAGGTTGCTCCAAATCATCGTCTGGTGCCTGAAGCCAAGAAGATGATCAAGGAAGGCCTGTCTGCAATCAAGCCTTGGGATCAGAAAGGTTTCAAGCTGCCGTCAGGCCGTGTTTACTCTCCTGCTGGTTTCCAGATGTGGCCAGCGGTCGGTGCTATCTATCGTCGTGAAACCCACGATAATTACCCAGCCATTCGCTATATGGTACGCGCTGCCTATGAAGGTTTGTTGCTTGGTTTCGATGATGCACTGAAAGTGGAAAGCCGCTATTTCGCCAAGGTGATGGCGACGCCTGAAGCAGGCAATATGATCCGCTCGCTCTTCATCAATATGCAGGATCTCGGCAAAGGCGCGCGGCGTCCGGCTTCTGTCGGCGACCAACGCCTGAAGAAGATCGCAGTGATTGGTGCTGGTTTCATGGGTGCTGGTATCGCTCATGTCTCTGCCAAAGCTGGGTTGGAAGTGGTTCTGGTTGATCGCGATCAGGAAAGCGCTGATAAGGGCAAAGGCCATATTGAAGAGACATTGAAGAAAGCCATTGCCAAGGGTCGTAGCACCAAGAAAAAGGCGGAAAAGCTTCTGTCTCTGGTGACACCAACTGCCGATTATAATGATCTGAAAGGCTGCGATCTGGTGATTGAGGCGGTGTTTGAAAATCCGGCGCTGAAAGCCGAGATCTTCGAGAAAGTGGAAGCCGTGGTCGGTCCGAGCTGCACGATTGCCTCCAATACCTCGACCCTGCCAATCACCGAACTTGCCAAGTCCATCAAAAGCCAGAGCAAGTTCATCGGCATCCATTTCTTCTCACCGGTTGATAGGATGATGCTCGTGGAGATCATCAAAGGCAAACGCACTGGTGAGAAAGCCATCGCCAAGGCGTTGGATTATGTCTCCATGATCAAGAAGACGCCGATCCTCGTCAATGATGGTCGCGGTTTCTATGCCAACCGTTCGGTTCTTGGCTATATCCGAGAAGGCCACCTGATGTTGACCGAAGGTGTACCAGCTCCGATGATCGACAATCTCGCCAAACAGGCAGGCATGCCGGTCGGGCCATTGGCACTGAATGATGAAGTGGCGCTGGAACTGGCCTGGAACATTCTGGACATGACCAAAAAGCAACTGGGTGACAAGGCTGTTGATCTCAATCAGCATGCTCTACTCAAAAAGATGGTTGTCGATGAAGGTCGTCTGGGCCGCAAGAACGGCAAGGGCTTCTACGATTATCAGGGGCGCAACAAGGCGCTGTGGCCGGGTCTGAAAGACATACCAGAGACCATCTTGAACCCCGATAATCTTGACAAAGCCGAACTGAAGGATCGCTTCCTTGTAGCACAAGCTTTGGAAGCTGTACGGGTCTGGGAAGATGGGGTGCTGGAAGATGTGCGCGAAGGCGATGTCGGCTCCATTCTAGGCTTTGGTTTTGCACCTTTCACCGGTGGTGTTTTCTCATATATCGATACCATGGGCACACCAGCATTCCTTGAGAAATGCAAGAAACTGCATCGCAAATATGGTGATCGTTTCAAGCCAACCAAACTGTTGAAAGATATGGCGAAGAACAATGAGACTTTCTATGGACGCTTCCCACCAGAGGGGGGCAAACCGACCAAGCGCGAAGCGGCGGAATAATAGGTTCAGCTACTGTACCAGAAACAAGCCAGCCTTCTTCTGGAGGCTGGTTTTCTCTTGCAAATCACAGCCATGCAAAATCAGCAAGAACAGTCAGGCAGATTTGAACTACACTTCCTACTCTGCGTCCAGATCATCCGCTAGAGTGGACGTTTATCAGGAATCGAGCCGACCTTTCAAAAAGCCTTTCAAGCTGTCATCAAGCAAAATCTGCTGACCACAATAGCCTTGCTGTTGCGCCATCTCGCCTGAAATTTTCATCCGTAATCTGGTTTAAATGACGATTGCTCCGTCTGGTCGGTATCAGACGGAGTTTTCTATTGAAGATACTTTTATTGATGGCTTGCATTTGGGATAGTGCTATTGTGAATAGAATTTAATTGACCTATCGGTATAGAATGTGGATACTTGATTCCAATTTAGCTCCAGCTGTCAAATGACAAGTTGAAAGGGCCTCTGGGTGGATCAAAAACCGCATATTGATTATTACTTTACGACCATTTCCTCTTTTGCCTATTTGGGCCATTGGGCGTTTCAGGAATTGGTCAAGCAAACGGGTTGCACGGTGAGTTATAAACCGGTGCAACTGGGTAAGGTTTTTGCAGCCAGTGGTGGATTGGGTTTTGGGGATCGCCATCCAGCTCGGCTGAGAACACGAAAGCTGGAATTGCAGCGCTGGAGTGCCAAACGCGGTCTGGATATGAACCTGGACCCGAAATACTTCCCGACCAATCCGGCATTGGCTGACTGTGCAGTCATTGTTCTGCAAAATAGAGGCATTGATCCTGCACCCTTCATGGGTGAAGTCATGCGCTGCGTCTGGGTGAAGGAGCAAGATATCGCTCAATCTGACACTGTGGCACATGCGCTTGCGGATTGTGGATTGGATGCTGCTTCAGTGCTCAGTGATTCCGGACAGCAGGAAATACTGGATCTCTATGAAACAAATACCACGGATGGTATCGATCTCGATATCATTGGATCACCATCCCCTGTTTATCAGGGAGAAGCGTTTTGGGGGCAGGACAGGTTCGAGTTGCTGCGAGATGCAATAACCTCCGGTCGGCCACCATACGAAGCGGGCTAACAGTCCCTGCCAAGAATAATAATAACCAGCCAGCCGCTTACTCCCCACCCAAGCGGCCAAATAGCAGCCCTGAAGTCAGGGCTGCTTTTTTATGCTCCGTTGCAAAATTTAGGGGACTTTACGATAGAGTTGGATCTCGCCAAACTGTCATCAACAAGATGATGAGGACATATGATGGTGAAGACACTGTATTTGCCCGGAGCGGTCGGAAATGCGCAATTCTGGCACCCAGTCGCAGAGCGATTGGGTGGAGATTATGAGCTGATTTCCTGGCCTGGTCTGGGAGAGGAACCGGCGTGTGAGCATATCAACTCCATTGATGATCTGGTTGATATGGTTTGTGAGAAGATTTCCGAACCTGTCAATCTGGTGGCTCAATCCATGGGAGGCTATGTCGCAATCAAAACGGCATTGCGGCATTCCGATAAAATTCAGAAGCTGGTGTTGACCGTGGCATCAGGGGGAGTGGAAGTTGCGGATCTTGGCGGCTCGAATTGGCGTGGGGACTATCGAGAAGCCTTTCCAAAGGCGGCCAGATGGATAGAGGAGCCAACCCTGGATCTAAGCGATGCAATCCGGCAACTTACCATCCCGGCATTGCTTATATGGGGGGATCAGGACCCGATCAGTCCAGTAGCAGTAGGTGAGCGCCTGAATAAACTGCTACCCAACAGTCATCTTGAAATCATCGCTGGTGGAGATCATGATCTAGCCAAATTCCATGATAAAACTGTCGCTGCGCTCATCAAGGATCATCTCAATAAAACATAGAGCCAATCTCGTGTCACCCTGCCATAGTCTTGGCGCATAGCCTTGCTAGACCATGGTGCGAATCGAGCGTCCTAACTAATCCATTATCAGCCGTCCTTCGAGGGAGAGTTGACATGTCCTATCCTGTTGCAACGCTATTGAGCCTGACATTCTTGGCAACCAGTGCCGGGGTAACATCATCCTTGGCTGTTTCCAACGATGATGAAGCCAGTCAGCGCTACAGCTTTCAAACGATTGCGGGCGGAACCTTGCGTATGGACCGCCAGAGCGGGATTGTTGAATTGTGTGACAAGCAGGGGGCTGATTGGGTTTGCAGTGACTTGAAGGAGTTGCAGAATGCACAGGATCAGCAGGCAGCTTTATTGGATGAAATTACACGTCTGGCCAATCTTAATGCGATGCAGAGCAAGCAAATGCAGGATTTGCGTCAGCAGCTGGATAGTCTTTCGCAGCGCTTGGCAAAGTTGGAATCACACCCATCTGATGAGGCCATGCAGCCCAAAAGCCCGAATGCGCAACAACTGCCGAAAACTCCGGTGCCTGTTGAACCAGACAAGGGTTTGACCGAGCAGGATGAAGAGGGCGCCCATTTTGAAGAGTTTCTGGATCGCAGTGAGCGTTTGTTCCGCCACTTCTTTGGTTTGGTAAAGGAGTTCAAGCGTGATCTGGCAGACGAGCGAGCCTGAGAACCTCTTACGTAGCTTTGGACCTATATTTCGATTTTTGAGCTGGACAGTGCGCGGATTGCTTCTTGAGCAAAGTCTGGAATTGCCTCCGATTTGCGGGTGGTATGATTAAGGATCATGGCCGTTGCTTCATTCACGGCGCAAAGTTTGCCGGTTTTGAGATTGAAAATATCATAGCGCTTGGAAAAGCTCTTCGAGCGGGACGCAATGAAGCTGGTACGCAATTCAAAGATATCCCCCAGTCTCAATGGCTCAAACACACTGAGGCGCATTTCTACTGCAACCCGGCCAAATCCGCGCTCACCGAGCCAACCGCCAGACAGACCGACCAGCTCCCAGGCATGGGACGCTGCATCCGAGACGCAGGAAATATAGGCTTGGTCCCTTGCCACGCCATCTTTGCCACAATGCTCTGCTCGCACCACGCCGCGTGAGGTAACCGGGAAGCCTTGAGCCTCGCGCACTTGGCGGGTGATATCTGTATCTTCCAAGGAATGCAGAAGAGAGCGGCTCACTGCTCTTGGATCAAGAGGTTCGGTAACATCAGAGAATTCGCCGATAGCCTGCTCAGAGTAATAGTCAATTGCCGTGGCTGCCAGTCGTCCGCTGTGGGTTTCAAGCATGATATGTTGCAAGACGGTCCCGCTGTCATCGCTGGAGACAAACGAAGACTGAATGGCCACCTGTTCTCCACCTCGTAATTCTGCGTGATAGCGAACATGACGACGCGCACGCGGGCTGAGCTGCTCGTCCAATCCAATCAATGTCTGAAAAACCAAGGCCGCATCATCAAATTTTGAATAATAGAATTGCACATTCATGTGGTCATTTTCATCACATTCCCAGGTATTGACGAAGGTCTGTAATGTTCGAAGAGCGGGCATGATTGGTCCTATTGTCTATAAATGATTGTATCGGCCTATTGGGGCTTGTTATGAGTTTTCTGATTGGGCTGAATCAAAGCATTGTTTTAGAAAATCTTCGCAATGGCGAAGCGCTTTGCGTCCCATCTCGATGTCGAAAAGCGGAAAGACATGACAGCCGCCTGGATAGAGTGCCAATTGGTTCGGGCTGGTTACAGTCTCCAATCGCTCATGAAGGAACAAACTGTCATCGAGCAACAGATCCTGGGTTCCCGCGGTGATCAGGCAAGGAGGAAGATGTGTAAGATCGCCATAAAGCGGTGAAATATCCGACTGGTACCAATCCATCTTGGCGGCATCGCCAGATAGATAGCGTTGCCTGAACTGGCCGATATCATCACTGTTTAAGACCAGCTTTTCCTCACCCCAATTGCGGACAGATGGTGTCAGAGTCAAATCATAAACGCCACATACCAGATTGGCTCCACAAAAAGCATGGTTAAGATCTCTGGCCTTCAGTCTCAATAGCGTACAAAGCGAAAGATGAGCCCCGGCACTTTCGCCGCCAATTGCAAAACGAGTAATGCCATAACGCTCAGCACCTTCATTTAGGAACCAACGAGCTGCTGCTTCACAATCATCTTGCGCAGCGGGGTATGGATGTTCTGGAGCAAGGCGATAATCGACAGAAATGCAAAGGCATGAACAGGCATTTGCAATCTCTTGTAGCATTGGATCTTGCATGTCGGCAGCACCGAAGGTCCAGCCACCACCATGAATGTGTAAATAAGCGCTATCAACCTTTCGTCCATCTGACGGAAAGATAAGCCTCAGTGGAACGGGTGTTGTCGTGTCTTCGATAGTTAAGTTTTCGGCATGAGGAGAGTGCGGTTCAACAGGGAAAACACCTGCGCCATTTCTTCTTGCTTCCCGAATTTGGGGTTCAGTGAATTTCCAGATCCAGGGACCATTGCTGAGGGTCCCGATGATCCAGTCGTTCAGACGTATGACGTCTTCTTCAACAGGTGTTCGGGCTGCCAAAACCGCACCGGTATCGTAAGGAGATGGAGGAAAATTGAAAGACATGAAGCGCTCTCGATTGTGTTGTGAAAGGCAACCTAGCGCAAGGACGGAAAACCAACAAGTGTTCGTATAATTCTTATCTCATGTGAAGAAAAGATACTGGACCAGCAGGCCGATTTTCAATGTTTGAGGCGTATCAGACTTTAGGATTAAGCTCGGATTCAGTTGAGAGATAGCAGTTTGAAAGACAAAAATGCCCAGAATGGCGTGTTTTTCTCCCCATGAGTTGGAGAATATTGAGAAAACGCAAGGACTTTCTTTGGATACAGGGCTAACTTGATGCTTGGAACTTGCCAATTGCTCGCTGACATTCCATAGTTCAAAAGAATGAATATATGCTGATTTGTGTGGTGGAGTGCTTGGCCGGGGCCGCGCCATGTCAAGGAATTTCAACGCCTTAGGGTTTGCAATTCATAACCCTCTGTTATAGTGCATATCCTGAGGGCAGGGCTGACCGGGTATGGTCTTGGTTTTCAAGACGGGTTGGTTACATCTTTTATGCGTGAGGCGAGCTGCAGAATTTGGCAGGTCTGTAAGAAGCTGTTTCACGAATTTTGCGAGCAGGCAAGATCATGATCGTGCCTGCTCCGGCAGCTGTTGGGGGAGGACCGAGAGTGCAACAGGCGTCTCTGAATATTATCATCGCCGATGACCATCCATTATTTCGTGGTGCTTTGCGCCAGACTTTGGAAACAATTTTCGAACAGATCGCTATCCATGAGGCCGGTACACTGGAAGAAGTCGGTGGCAAGCTGGAAATTTCTGACGATGTGGATCTGGTTCTGCTGGATCTCTCCATGCCCGGTGTTCGGGGCTTCTCCGGATTGCTGTATTTACGCGCTCAATATCCTTCCATCCCGGTGGTGATTGTTTCTGCCAGTGAGGATGTACCAACCATTCGTCGCTGTATGGAATTTGGCGCCTCCGGCTTCATTCCAAAATCTCTGTCCATTGAAGCAATCGCGCAAGGTATTCGTGCAGTTTTGAACGGCGAAACATGGGTACCAGAGACCATTGATCTGAATTCACCTTATTCGGATGAGATCACCGATCTGGTAGAGCGTCTCAACACGCTTACACCTCAACAGGTGCGTGTATTGATGATGCTGTCTGAGGGCCTGCTCAACAAGCAGATCGCCTATGAGTTGAGTGTCTCCGAAGCAACGGTAAAGGCACATGTTTCAGCGATCTTGCAAAAGCTCAATGTCGATAGCCGTACGCAAGCTGTGATTGCTGCGGCAAAGATCGAAGCCGGGCAGTGGCAATCCGTTATGTCAACATCATGATCAGGACATAAGCTGGAGTTTTGAAACCCGTTGGCATCACCGACGGGTTTCTTTTTGCCCATGGAAGTGTGGATCTTATTCATCCAATGCTTCAGTTGCTTTTTCACGTTTTACCAAGCTATGCCATTGGTTCAAGAGCGCACGCAATTGAGCTGGTTTCACCGGCTTGTTAAGAACTTGCATGTCCTTGGAGCGAGCTTCATCACGAACATCTGCGGTGCGGTCAGCCGTAATCAGGCTGGCTGGCAAATCCTTACCCAGCTTCCAACGCAGTTTGACGCACAGTTCTGTGCCCAACATCTCATCCAGATGATAATCCACGAGCAATCCGTCAGGTTTATGCTCCGCCTGTGCTACCAGTTTTTCGGCATCGGGAAGGTTGCCAGCTGTGATGACATGGCAACCCCAACCTTCCAGCATGGCACGCATACCCTCCAGAATGACAGGCTCGTTGTCAACGCAAAGCAGACTGAGGCCGCTGAGCGGTTGATTGCCCAGGGCTTTGGGGGCTTCAAGGCGCCGCGCGCTATGAAGAAGACGAAAAGCAGGAATCGTTACAAAGAATGCGGAGCCTTTGTTAGGCTCGGAGCGCAATTCGATGGGATGTTCCAGAACACGGGAAATGCGATCTACGATAGACAAGCCAAGGCCCAGGCCAGCAGCGACTCTTGCTCCCTCGTCCAGACGCTGGAATTCCTGAAAAATTTCACTTTGCTTGGCTTCGGGAATACCAAGGCCGGTGTCATAGACACGTACTTCAATGGCGCCTTCCTTGCGACGGCATCCCACCACCACACGGCCCTCTGGGGTGTATTTGATGGCATTGGATATGAGATTTTGAAGGAGGCGGCGCAGCAAGTGCTTGTCGGATCTGACGTGAAGCCCGCAAGACAGGATTCGCAGATCAAGCCCTTTTTCTTCCGCCTGATGTTTGAAATCAATGCGGAAGCGATCCAGCAATTCATCAATCGGGAAGGCAGAGAGCTGGGCTTTCATGGCACCGGAATCAAGACGTGCGATATCAAGCAAGGCTCCCAGAATATCCTCCACTGCTTCCATGGAGCTGTCGATATGTCTGGCCATCTGAGCTTCGTCCGGTTTTTTCAGATCGGGGTCCAGTCGATTAACCAGAGCTGTCGTGTAGAGCCTTGCAGCATTCAATGGCTGCATGATGTCATGACCGGCTGCCGCCAAAAAGCGTGTCTTGGAGATATTGGCTTCTTCCGCTTCCTGTTTGGCAGTACGAAGCGCATCATTCACATGCATCAATTCGCGTGTCCGGTCCTTGACCCGTCGTTCAAGTGTCTCATTGGCTCGCTCCAATGCTTTCTCCGCACGAACCCGCTCAGACACATCAGTAAAGGTGATAACAATGCCTCCTTCTGGCATGGCATTGGAGCGAATATCCAACGTCAGACCGGAAAGCTTCATACTCTCCTGATAGGTTGCCAATTGCACAGCCAAAAGATCAATTCGTTGATTGACCAATTGGTCTCGAGGGCCATCTCCCAATTCGCCCTGTTCAGCAATGTAATGCAAAATGGATAGGAGTGGAGTACCGACCTGACCGAATTCTGGTGGGATATTGAGAAGATCCCGGAAAGGGCGATTCCAAAGGGTCAGGCGCAAATCATTATCGAACACCGCGATGCCTTGCCGAACATGATTGAGTGCAGTTTGCAACAGATCACGATTGTATTGCAGAGCTTCGGATGCATCATCCAGAAGCTTCATTGTTCCTTTGGGGGCGGTTTCTCGACGTTTGAGCAACAGGCTCATCAGAAGTCGCGAGGAGGCGGATCCAATGGCCGAAGCAAGCAATTGCTCTGCAAAACGCAGGAAATGAGGATCAACCTCCATATCTCGCTCATAGACCATATCCCGCTGTTGGGCATGAGCACGGAAAGAGCGCTCGGTTCGTTCGGCACCCAGATAACGCGCGACCATATCTTCCAGGTCTCCGACGCGAATGGTGCTGCGCCATAGGCGAAGAGCAGGAGGGGAGCGCAATTCATCCGGTACAAAGACATTGGCTTGCAATCGCTCGATCGGGCGAGGGGAACGAGACACGGAGCCGGCAGAATAAGCAATTACATTGAATAAAAGGCTCCAGAAAACACCGTGAACAAGCGGTGGCATATCTGTGCCGAACAGGGATTGTGGAGAGAGGAAATCCAGATGAAATGGGCCATCAGCCAAAAACCCCGCTGGCAACAGGCCGGATTGCGCGAACATTGGCAGCAGAAGTGTATAGCTCCAGACAAAGAAGCCCACGGAAAGACCCGCAATGGCACCACGTGCCGTTGCTCGTTTCCAGATCAGACCACCCAACAAGGCAGGCATGAATTGTGCCATTGCAGCAAAGGCCAAAAGTCCGATCTGGGCAAGGGCGGTATTATTGACCGCTGTTCGATAAAAGGCATAGGCGAGGGTGAAAACCAGCAGGATGGAAAGGCGCCTGACATTCAAAAGCAGTCGGCCCATATCTGGCGCGTCAATGGCATTGTCGGCATGTCGGCGTAAAATGAGCGGGATCACGATATCATTTGATATCATGATTGCCAAAGCGACCGAGGAGACAATGACCATTGCAGTGGCGGCTGATAGTCCACCAATGAAGGCAATCAATGTGACCAGGTCGGCTCCCGCTGCCATGGGCAATGTCAAAACATAGCTGTCAGGGTCTATCACGTCACCAAAACGGATATTCCCTGCAAGAGCAATGGGAATGACAAAAAGGTTGATACCGATCAGATAGAGCGGAAACATCCAGGTTGCGCGTTTAAGGGATTGTTCGGACGTGTTCTCGACGACTGCGACATGGAATTGTCGTGGCAGCAAAAGGGCAGCCCCGGCGGAAAGCAGGATCAAAACCATCCAATTGATGGCATCAGGTCCACCATTTGGCCCCAGAATGGAAAGGTTTGCTTCCGCAGCCTGTGCCAAAAGATCGCGAGGTCCGTCAAAGATCGAGAAAGTAACGAACAGGCCAACCACTATGAAGGCGATCAGCTTGATGATCGACTCGGTCGCTATTGCCAGGATGAGGCCGCCTTGATGTTCGGTGGCATCTGCATGGCGTGTGCCAAACAGAATGGCGAAAACTGCCATGGCTATGGCGACAAAGAAAGCAATATCAGCAAGCACCGGCAATTGACCGTCGACGAATTTGATATGCATATGCGCCATCATGGTTGCAACCGATGTTGCCACCGCTTTCAGTTGCAAGGCGATATAGGGCATCGTGCCGACAACGGCGATCAATGTGGCGACGGCAGCAACTGCCTGACTTTTGCCATAACGCGCACCAATAAAGTCGGCAATGGATGTAATGCGTTCTGCTTTTGATAGCCGAATGATGCGGCGGACCAATGGGTATCCAAGCGTGAAGACTATGATTGGGCCTACATAAACTGTCAGGAAATCAAGACCGGAAGATTTCGCCAGTCCAACCGATCCGAAGAAGGTCCAGGATGTGCAATAAACTGCAAGTGAAAGAGCATACAGATTGGGGTTGCGTTTATTGGGTGCCTGCACACGTGCACGATGGTCGCCATAGGATGCAATTACGAATAACAAGCCGATATAAATCAGGGTCGTGACAACAACCATCCAACCTTGCAGCATGCACTCTTTCCTTGTTTGAACCGGTATGTGACGGCATTCGGACATAAGCTTATGATTCTATAGCATAGCATTTAACAGAGCTGCATTTTTTCCACGCCAACTGGTCGATAGACCAATCGCAAAGTCTTGAAATCCGCCAAAATCACTAGCCTGATCCGCTCGCTTTCCCTCCCAGCTTTGCGTTTGGTCAAAGCGTTCGGAGACAAGGCTGGCTATTCTGCGTGAAAAATTGGCTGTTTCCTGCGTCTTCTCAGCTTGTGAGGACGTTGTATGGCAATCAGCTGAAGAGAAAAAATCTGTCGTATCTTGTCTCCACATGATGTTGAAAACGGGATGACAGGACAAACAAGAGACCGGGCGAGCATGACTGAGACTGGCTCCAAAGAACAAATGCATGGGCATCGTGGCCATCCGTCTATGGGTAGTGGGGAACCCAGAGAATTCCGTCCTCTTAAGAATATCGATGTGCGGCTTATGTCCTTGTTGGATATGGCAGCCGATTCCATCGTTTTGATGGATGCACAATCCCGCATTCTGCTCTACAACAAAGCCAGTGAAGCCCTGTTTGGTTTTACAGCAGAAGAAGTTATCGGGAAGAGTGTCAATATCCTGATGCCTCCCAAATACTCTCGCCATCATGATGCCTATGTCGACACCTATTTGGAAACGGGACGGCATTCCATCATTGGCATTGGACGTGAAGTACAGGGTCGCCACAAAGATGGAACGGTATTTCCTTTCGATCTGTCCGTTGGAGTGGCGCAGACCGAAGACGGGCCGCAATTCATAGGTGTCATGCGGGATTTGAGAGAACGCAAGCAGGCGGAAGGACGTCTGCGCGATCTCCAGGCCGAATTGAACCAGATGACCCGTATTAATGCGATGGATGAAATGGGGGCGACTGTCGCCCATGAACTGAACCAGCCTTTGACGGCCATCATCCTTTATCTGCAGGCGATTGAACGTAAACTCATAAGCAGCCAGAAGAAGTCCGAAGACAGTCTGGATGCTGAGGATATTGAAAAACTGGTTGATCTATCCCGCAGAGCTATTCAGGAAGCTCAGCGAACGTCATCATTGTTGCAACGCATACGCTCCATCATTGAGAAGGAAGAGCCTGAACGGATTTTATGCGATATGGCAGCAATCATTGAGCGCGCCAAAAAATTGGCTCAGGTCGGTTTTGCGGTTTCAGATGTTGAAATCAAGGTTCAGTGCCAAGAGGTCTTGCCTCAAGTGCTGGTTGATCCGGTACAGATCGAACAGGTTTTCCTCAATCTGTTCCGAAATGCATTCCAAGCCATGCGCACGCAGGAATATCGATCCATTCACATAGACCTCTTGTTGAATCAAGCAAGTAGGGAAAGAAACTCCAAGCTCCAAATTCGTTTTACCGATAATGGCCCTGGCATCAAACCGGAACAGCGTGACTGTCTCTTCAGAGCGTTCTCAACTGCGCGACGGAATGGAATGGGATTGGGCTTGGCCATTGCTCGCTCGATCGTTCAGAATCATGGCGGTAGCCTCGAACTCGCTCCCTATGATCCTCAAACCGCCGGTGCCTGTTTTGTCTTGTCTTTGCCTGTTGCTTTGGACCCGCCCGAGACCCGGATCGGGAAACAAAAGGATGAAACAGGGCAACCTCTCTCCAATCTTTTGATCAAGCGCAAGACAGACGGGGGAGAGAATGTCTAGGAATTTGATAATTGAACCCCCAGTCTTATCAGGACTGGCTTGCTTAGCCACTGTTGCCAGAAAGCGAAACTGGCGCGCTCCAACAGGCCATGCCACCATGCGGGCTGGCAGCTGAAGTTGCCAACGGCCTGTTCGTCTGGCGCTTTCCATAAGGAATAAACAATGACAACAAGTCTTCACCCAACGATCCATATCGTCGACGATGACCCTGCAGTTCGTGACGCTTTATCTGTCTTGTTTGAACTGGAAGGTTATCAGGTTGAAACCTTTGCCGACGGCGATGATTTTCTGGCCAGGTTAAAAGATATCTGCCCGTCTGCTGTTTTGCTTGATGTGCATATGCCGGGCCGTTCTGGTCTGCAGGTTCTGGAAGAAATGTCAGCTCGCCATTGCGGAGCACCTGTGCTTATCATTTCTGGCCAGGGCGATATTCCTATGGCCGTATCCGCTATCAAACAAGGTGCACATGACTTCATTGAAAAACCTTTTGATGGAACCGCTGTGGTTGAACGGATTGAGGCAATCATCGAAGCGGCCCATAAGGGGCTCAAGGAAGGTGAGAATAATCTCATCAACTGGACCTTCCCCGGTGCTGACAGCTTAACCCCGCGTGAGCGCGATGTTCTGCTGCAAATCACCCAAGGGGCATCAAACAAGGAAGCAGGGCAGAGCCTTGCCATTTCTCCTCGCACCATTGAAGTGCACCGTGCTCGTATCATGGAGAAACTGAAGGCCCGCAATACCGCAGATCTGGTGCGCATTGTTCTCACCGGCCATTAGATTTCAGATCGCCAATGGCTTTGCACCTTGCTGGTGTCTATCAAACCGGTGGAATCCTTTCCGCCAAAAGATCAAGAGGTTGGTTCGATCCGGGCCAACCTCTTTTGAATTGCGAAAAAATTGCCTGCTTCCTACTACTTTTTTCGAATTTACCACTTTTCGATTACACCCTTCGTAAAAATACGTGCTATAGCTATTCTTACAAGATGCAGATTGCGATAGATTAAGTGATGTCGTATAGGTGCATCAGATATCTCCGTAACACAAAGGTCAGTTCAGCTGGTGCTGGATGGATCTGGAAAGAGGGATATGTCACAAGAGCGCGTATTTTCAGTTGTGGACCCCTATATGCAGCCCAATGCAAGAACAATGCAGACTTCTGAAAGTGCTTCGGCTGAAGCCAGAAATGGTATGTCTCGTCAGTTTTCTCGACATAAGCAGTTTCCGGCCCACGGAGTAATCTTTTTCGAAGGAGATCCGGCGAGCAATATCTACGAAGTCGCTTCTGGTTCTGTCATGCTCTACAAGCTGCTTCCCGATGGGCGTCGCCAAGTGGTTGAAATCCTCGGGCCTGGCGATTTGTTCGGTGTTCCCGCCGGCGAAGTCTATGATGTATCAGCAGAAACTCTAACGGAAACCCTTGTGCATCTGATGACGCGCAAGGAGGCTGAAAATTCGGACTCCATGCAAGAGCATATGAAAAAGTGCCTCGTATCTCAGGTGCAGAACCTTCATGAGCATGCCGTACTTTTGGGGCGTAAATCTGCTCACGAACGTGTTGCATCCTTCCTGATGCGCTTTGTTCCAAGCCGGGGTGATTTCACCTGTATTGGCCCTCAGGACGATGTAGATGAGTCTGTAGTAACCCTTAATATGACACGTCAGGAGATTGCGGATTTCCTGGGCCTGACCATCGAGACCGTCAGCCGCGTTCTTTCTGACATGAAGCGCCGCAAGGTCATTACTATGGAGAAACAGGACCGTATCCGTGTGATGAATGTGTGTGGGCTTTGCCATTTGACAGGTAAATATTGATATAGATATTTATACGTATTTTTATTGGGATATCCACACGGATAGCGTTCAGAATAGTCCAAAATAAAACCCGCAAAATGCGGGTTTTTGTGTTTCTTGAACCAGTCTACAGCAGGTTTGTCTCCGATCAGACTGCGACGGAATGGCGACCTTTGCCTTTATGTAGATAGGCATCAAAGGCAGCTGCAACCAGACGAACCAATGGTCGTCCTTCATGGGTCACTTCGACAATGTCACCATTGCGCTTTGCGACCCCGTCTTCGATCAATTCGTCAAGATAACTGTATGAACTGGCGCGGATGGCTTCCAGATTGACATTGAAGTCCTTGGCAACAGCTGCGATATCGACTGTATAAGCGGTCATGATGGACATGATGATTGCGGCGCGTGCACGGTCATCTGAATCCATGGCAAGTCCGCGAGCTATGGGGAGTTCTCCGCTTTCAACAGAACGTACCCAGCCACCAAAATCAGGACTGTTCTGAATATAGCCTTGCGGCATCTTGCCAATGGAAGAAGCGCCAAGACCGATCAGGATTTCGGCTTCATCGGTGGTATAACCTTGAAAATTGCGTCGCATGGAACCTTCGCGAGCGGCAATAGCCAAAGGATCGTCGGATTTTGCAAAGTGATCGAGACCAATCTTCTCAAAACCATAGTCTGCCAGTGCCTGACAGGCGTCATCAAACAAGGCAATCCGTTCTTCTGCGTTTGGCAGCAACTCCTCTTTGATCAGTCGCTGATGTTTCTTCATCCATGGCACATGAGCATAGCCGAACAGAGCAAGGCGTGTCGGATTGAGGCTTGCGGTCAGATCAACAGAATTGCGAATGGTTTCGCGGGTCTGATGGGGTAACCCATACATCAGGTCCAGATTGATTTCCTCAATGCCAACGGCGCGTAAGGCTTCAACAGATGCTTTGACAATCTCATATGGTTGCACGCGACCAACGGCTTCCTGCACTTTGAGATCAAAATCCTGCACACCAAGACTGGTGCGATTAATGCCAGCGAGCCGTAAGGTCTCTGCCAGCTCTGGTGTCACCGTGCGTGGATCGAGCTCAATGGCATGTTCCATGTCATCCGTGAAAGTGAAATGCGTTTTCACAGCCTCTACAACCCGCAAAAAAGCGTCACGTGGCAGAATGGAAGGTGTACCGCCACCCCAGTGGATATGAGAGACAGGCTGTTGCTTGGGTAGTTTTGACGCAACAAGCTCCACTTCGCGAACCAGCATATCCGCGTAATCCTGAAGTGGCTTTTCTTTTTGCGTGATCTTGGTATAGCAACCGCAATAATGGCACATGGACTGGCAGAAAGGGACATGCAGATACAATGAGATCGGCACTGATGGGTCCACACTTTTTAGCCATTCAGCATAGATGTCTCGTCCAAAGTCGGCGTCAAAATGCGGAGCAGTGGGATACGAGGTGTAACGCGGCACAGCACGCGTTGCATATTTCAAGGTCACGTTGGTCATGGCTGCATTTAGCTCCCCAGCACCAAAAACGGCTTTGACTTCAGTCAAACCTTACCGATTTGTCATATGGAACAGTGCGTATATATCGCTTTCATGCCACCGATTTCCAACGCAAGACCAATCAAGGACTATCGAGAAAAAACTGCATTGGTGGTTGTGGTGAGAATGCGCAGGGGAAGGGTTGCAGTATTGGCGACCTGACTGCCAAGGCTTTGTTGTTTGACACCTGCTTCCAGGGCCTCCAACGGACTTTCTTCTTGTAGACCTTTCAGAAGATTGACCAAGGCAGGAGAGGTCGCGACAGTAAAATGGTTCAGGCTGTCCCCACCTTTGAAATCGGTGACGTCAACGACACTGATACCTGGATGCGCGATTTTTTCCAAATCAATGTTATTGCCAATGCGCTGTTCTTTGCCAGTGAGAAAACTGGATATTTCAAGCGCTTCATCTTTTTGCGAGGCGAAAATCATGAAAGGGCGTGGCAAGGGGCGAATGTGATCCAGTTGATTGTTAAATACATCGATATCAATATCAGGAGAGAGCAAAATAACTCCATTCACCTTGGAAAGTATCGATTTGCGACCGCTGATGTGGATTTGGCGCAAGCTTTCCATAAGCAAGCTTGATCCCATGGAGTGGGCTACAAGTGTAATTTGATCGACGCCAGATTTGTGTAGCTGTTCAATGACATTGACCAGATTGTCTCTGGATACGATCACGCTATCGCGGTCATAAACATAAAGGCCGGTTTTCCCTGCGCTTGGCCAGGAAAACAAAACCATGGGTGAGGGCATTTCATAATCATGGCGCAACTGGGCCACTCGATAGAGACCCTCGGCAAAATTGGTATTGTAGCCATGGATGAAAAGAATGACCTCCTTCTTGCCGCCGGGAGTAAAGGACTGACTTTTGATGAGATCTTGCGATAGTGACGCGCGAAAATCTTGTGGTGACGACAGAAGGGCACTTTTGGCCGTCACGAAATGACGGGTCGGATTGACTTTGCCCGTGGCCCATTCAATCTCGCCAACTTTATGATTGGGAGGAATGCTGATCTCAAAGCGGCCATAGGAGATTTCTTCGCTGCGCTCAGGTCCGAAGGACAGGTATTTTGTTCCTTCTTCTCGCTGTCGGTTGGTGGCGACAAAAACAGTTTTCAGTTCAATATCAGCAATTTGGGGTATATCAGGCGTGGCATGGCTCAGGCTCCCTCGTGAAGCACACCCTGCCAGAAAGATCATCAGAAGCAGCACCAAAGGGAATGTAACCACTGAACGATCCATATGAATGCCGGAAGGGTGGTGAATTGGCCCCATGAAATACAGCCTCAATTGCGCAAAATACCTGACTGAGCTTTACAAAGCAAAACGATGATCTGCATGGTCATCGAACATCAGCGCACTATAATGCATCTTTGATAGAAGCGAATAACTTTTTGTTACGACGACCAACAGCTTGGCTCATTGAGTGTTGAGGCCGGGGATGTCTTTCATATTCTGCAACCAAGGAAGGGATGAGCGGAGGAATTTCTGGATTTTGGGAAGCAGGTCAGTCTTTTCCTTCATGACCCCGACACGCAGATTGTAGATTTTGGGCTCGGGACCCTCTCCGGTAGCATGGATGGCGGAACCGCAGGTGCTGCAGAAGGCCTGCTCTCGCCGTGCGCCGCTAGAGCCAATTTTTATGTAGGTCTTGATGCCTGAGCCTGAAAAGCAAATATCGTCACTGGGTGTTGGAACAAAGGTGCGAAAAGCAGTGCCTGAAATCGTTTGGCGGTCTTCGCAGTGACAGATCGTGACTGTGGCCAGAAACTTTCATATGGATACTCCTCGCGTAAGAATTAAGGATTGCCGGTTCAGTGCCCAACGCTGTTTGAGAAGCGATTTATGATGATCACTCCGGCTAAAATGAGACCGATACCCAGTAATGCAGGTCCATCCAGCGATTGTTTGAAGATAAAATATCCGATTGCTGAAATCAGGACGATTCCAGTTCCAGACCAAATGGCATAGGCCACACCGACGGGAATTGTTTTCAGAGCAAGCGAGAGCAAGAAGAATGAAATGGCAAAGGCAAACAGGCTCAATGCAGTCGGAACAGGTTTGTTGAAGCCATCCGACAAATTCAATGCTGATGTTCCCAATACCTCGCAAAAAATCGCAAAACCAAGATAAAGCCAGTTCAACACATTGTTCCTTATGTTCAATGATGCAGGTGTTCGGTCATAGCCGACCTTCACTTTGCTGTCGAGGAATTTGGAAAAGGTGTGTGCGGGCGACGGATTGGGTGCGAGCAGCGCGTTCAAACAGACCAGTATGGACAAAATGATTCTGCGTATTCTGTCATGATAATCGCGAAATTCCGCTCTTCCATTTTGATGAAAGCGGACTTTACATCCGAAAATACCACGTTGAGCTATGAGTCTTTGGGCTAGCAGTTGAAAGAAAGTGCATATCACATGCACATTTTTTTTAACCGCTTTCATCGCGGGGATGAGGCGTAAATTTGCGTATTATGATGAATAACGCAATGAATTATATATATTTTTCATTGTGTCAAAATTTTGATGGCCGTCAAGAGTGTGACTACGAGTCGCACCTTGTAAGCGGTTCAGCCCCTTCACGTTGATATGAGTCAAAGCGTATGAAACCACTGAACCATAGGGTCGGTTGACCCTTATTGGGGGAAGTGCGTTCCTAGATGGGACTGAAAGATGGCTCACACAATTAAAAGACTCTCTGTAGAAGAAGGCTTGTTTGCGGTATTCCTGACCGCCCTTGCCTTCGCTTGCCTGGCTATCGCTGCAAAGGCGGTTGATGGTGTCATGGCGTTTCACGCGACCGTCGGTCTGATATTCTCAGCACTCGGCGTGTTCCTTATTTTCAATGCCTATTTCAAACGTCCTGCGGACGTTGATGAATCAGGCTATAACCTTGGCCCGATCAAGTTTGCCTCTGTTGCGGCAATGTTCTGGGGTATTGCTGGTTTTGTGGTCGGTGACTTGATCGCATGGCAGCTGACCTTCCCGGTACTGAACTTTGATCTGGAATGGACCAGCTTTGGCCGCTTGCGTCCGCTGCATACTTCTGCAGTGATTTTCGCTTTCGGTGGTAACGTGCTGCTCGCTACCTCATTCTATGTGGTACAGCGCACCAGCCATGCACGCCTGCCAGGCCGTGTATCTCCATGGTTTGTCATTCTGGGCTATAATGCATTCATCGTGATTGCCGGTACCGGTTATCTGTTTGGTGCGACCCAAGGTAAAGAATATGCTGAACCAGAATGGTATGCCGATCTGTGGCTGACCATCGTCTGGGTTGCCTACCTGCTGGTGTTCCTTGGCACAATCTGGAAGCGCCGTGAGCCTCATATCTATGTGGCAAACTGGTTCTATCTGGCCTTTATTGTGACCATTGCAATGCTGCATCTTGGTAACAATATCTCCATCCCCGTTTCCATATTCGGCATCAAATCCTATCAGCTTTTTGCTGGTGTTCAGGATGCCATGGTTCAGTGGTGGTATGGTCATAATGCAGTGGGCTTCTTCCTGACTGCTGGCTTCCTTGCCATCATGTATTATTTCATTCCAAAGCGCGCAGATCGCCCGGTTTACTCCTATCGTCTGTCCATCGTGCACTTCTGGGCTCTGATCTTCCTGTATATCTGGGCAGGTCCACACCATTTGCACTATACCGCGCTTCCTGATTGGGCACAGACACTGGGTATGACCTTCTCGATCATCCTGTGGATGCCGTCCTGGGGTGGTATGATCAACGGTCTGATGACCCTCTCCGGCGCCTGGGACAAATTGCGCACTGACCCGGTTCTGCGCATGATGGTGGTTTCCGTTGCATTCTATGGCATGTCTACCTTCGAAGGGCCGCTGATGTCCGTGAAGGCCGTGAACTCCCTGTCACACTATACCGACTGGACTATCGGTCATGTGCATTCCGGTGCTCTGGGCTGGGTTGGTTACATTTCCTTCGGTGCTATCTACTGCCTGATTCCATGGCTTTGGAACCGCAAGAAACTGTATTCCGATCGTCTGGTGGAATGGCACTTCTGGGTATCTACCCTGGGTATCGTTCTCTACATCACTTCGATGTGGGTGTCCGGCATCATGCAGGGCCTGATGTGGCGTGCATATGACAAGCTTGGTTTCCTTGAATACTCCTTCATCGAATCCGTGGAAGCGATGCATCCGTTCTATATGATCCGTGCAATTGGTGGCCTTATGTTTGTCGCTGGTGCCCTGATCATGGCCTATAACCTCTGGATGACCGTAAAAGTTGGTGAAAAAGCAGAAGTAGATGCTGCTGATCCATCTTTGGTCCCTGCAGAATAAGGAACGGCAATCATGTCTATGTTTAACAAACACGCTGTTCTTGAAAAGAATTCCATCCTGCTTCTTGTTGGTATCCTCATTGTGATTGCCATCGGTGGCTTGGTGGAGATCGTTCCGCTCTTCTATCTCAAGAGCACCATTGAGAAGGTGCAGGGCATGCGTCCTTACACCCCTCTCGAACTTGCTGGTCGTAACGTTTACATTCGTGAAGGCTGCTATCTGTGTCACTCACAGATGATCCGCCCGATGCGTGATGAGATTGAACGCTATGGTCACTATTCTCTGGCAGCTGAGTCCATGTACGATCACCCGTTCCAATGGGGTTCCAAGCGTACAGGTCCTGATCTTGCTCGTGTTGGCAACAAATATTCTGACCTTTGGCACGTAAACCATCTGATCGATCCTCGGTCTGTGGTGCCTGAATCTGTCATGCCTGGCTATCCATTCCTGGCAAAGGCAGAACTCAAGGTTCCGGATATTTCTGCCGACCTGAAAGTCAATCGTTTCGTTGGTGTACCATACACTGATGAGCAGATTGCCAACGCCAAGGCCGATATGATGGCTCAGGCAAATCCTGATGATGACAATGTGGATGCTCTTGAAGAGCGCTATCCAGGTGTCATGATCCGTGATTTCGATGGCAATCCTGACGAAGTGACGGAAATGGACGCGATGGTTGCCTATCTGCAAATGTTGGGCACCTTGGTAGATTTCTCAATCTATGATGACAAGGCAGACCTTCGCTAAGGAGCGAGTTCATGTCGACCTATGAAACTTTAGCTAACTTCGCGCAGACATGGGGCTTGCTCTATTTCGTGCTGATCTTTGCCGGTGTCCTGGTATACGCCTTATGGCCATCCAACAAGGATAAGTTCAACGAAGCGTCTCACGTGCCGCTGCGGGAGGACTGAGAATGAGTGAACATAACAAGGAAATGGACCACATCACCGGCGTCGAGACGACGGGTCACGAGTGGGATGGTCTGAAAGAGTTGAATAATCCTCTGCCACGCTGGTGGTTGTGGACATTCTATATCACTATCGTTTGGGCGATCGGTTACTGGGTAGCTTACCCGGCATGGCCATTGGTCAGCGATTACACCAAAGGCATGTTGGGTCATTCCAACCGTGCCGAAGGTCTGGAAGCATACAACCAGTTGATGGCTGCGCGTCTGGAAAAGGGTGCTGGCCTGAAGGACGCAACCGTCGATGAGATCCTCGCTAACGATGATCTTCGTGCCTTTGCTGAGGCACAGGGCGCTGCCGCCTTCGGTGACAACTGCTCTGCATGTCACGGCTCCGGTGCTGCTGGAACCACCGACTATCCAAACCTGGTGGACGATGACTGGCTTTGGGGTGGTAGCGTTGATGCCATTCACGAAACCATTCGCGTTGGTATCCGTTCCGGTCACGATGATGAACGTGCTGGCGACATGACCGCATTCGGTCGTGATGAGATCTTGGAAAAAGAAGATATCCTCACCGTTGCCAACTATGTGATGTCTTTGTCTGGCATGCCAACCGATGATGGCGCTGATCTGGAAGCAGGCAAGGTTCTGTTCGAAGAGAATTGTGCATCTTGCCATGGTGAAGATGCAAAAGGCCTTCAGGAACTGGGTGCTCCAAACCTGACTGATGCCATCTGGCTCTATGGTGGCGATCGTGCAACCATCATCGAAACCATTACCAATGGTCGTATGGGCGTGATGCCTGCTTGGGAAAAACGTCTCGATCCTGTGACGGTAAAATCCCTGGCGGTCTATGTCCACACCCGTGGTGGTGGTCAGTAAAAAATACGAAAAGCCAGCCCGTAGCGGGCTGGCTTTTCACTTTCCCGTCTCGTGAATTCAGGGCATACAAGTCTGCTTTGACCGAAGCATTTAAAACCGTGAAATATATCAGGATGAGAACGGGAAGACTATTTGCAAAGGCCGGTCAAAAAGAGCATCCGCATGAAGAGATGCTTTTTCTGTCAGTCCTTTGAAATAAAAGGATGAATTGGATCAGTATGGCTGGGCAAGTCGTTTGCGACCAATTGCCGACATATGCTATGATGAGCGACAATATGTCTCGGTATTTCCCCTGGAAACTTGCATTAATTCGAACAGATTTAATCTATGTCATAGGAATGGACGAATTGCCTCATTATACATGAACCAGAATACTGGTAAATTATATGCCGGTTATTGCGGCGTGTTCCCGAAAAGTTGGACGACTTTTCGGATCAGAGCTCGCTTCAAGAAAGAGTGGGTTCCTGAAAAGTAGGACGACTTTTTGGATCAGAACTCACTTGAAGATAAGTTGCTTCGAGGAGAAGTGTTATGAAGGCTGATGCCCAAGGGACCAGCGCGGGCGACCATCAACCGCTGTATGAGAAGGCCAAAAAGGTTTTCCCCCAAAGTGTGAGCGGTACTTTCCGCTCCATCAAATGGGCCTTTATGGCGGTAGCACTGGGATTTTACTATTTCACTCCATTCATCCGATGGGACAGAGGTCCTGGTGCTCCGGACCAGGCCGTGTTGATTGATTTTCCAGCGCGTCGTTTCTATTTCTTTTTCATCGAGATTTGGCCACAGGAAGTTTATTATCTGACTGGCTTGCTCATTCTCGCTTCGATCATGTTGTTCTTGATGAACGCACTGGCGGGTCGCGTGTGGTGTGGCTATATGTGCCCCCAGACTGTCTGGACCGACTTGTTCTTCATGGTTGAACGATGGATCGAAGGAGATCGTCGTGTCCAGCTGAAAAACCAAAGCAAGCCAATGACGGCCAAACGTGTTGGCCAGAAAATCGCCAAACATATAGTTTGGCTGATGATAGCCTGGTGGACTGGCGGGGCTTGGGTTCTGTATTTTGCCGACGCTCCGACACTGGTCAAGGAACTGGCCTTTGGCGAAGCACCTATGGTGGCTTATGTTTGGATCGGCATACTGACGGCAACCACTTATGTGTTGGCAGGCCATATGCGCGAACAAGTTTGCGTCTATATGTGTCCATGGCCACGTATTCAGGCTGCCTTGACCGACGAATGGGCATTGAATGTCACCTACCGTACCGACCGTGGTGAACCGCGCGGTTCATTGAAACGAATGAAGCAGCGTGCAAAGGAAGGGCTACCAGCGGGGGATTGCGTTGATTGCGGGCAATGTGTCGCGGTCTGTCCAACCGGAATTGATATTCGCGATGGGGCACAATTGTCTTGTATTCAGTGCGGTCTTTGTATCGATGCCTGTGATGCGGTGATGAAGAAAATCGGCAAGCCACGCGGCTTGGTTGATTATGATACCGATATCAATATTCAGCGCCATCTGGAAGGCAAAGACTCGATCTACAAATTCGTGCGTCCTCGTACCATCATCTATGTTACAATGATCCTCGGTATCTGCGCATTGATGCTCGGTACATTGATCAACCGCCAATTGGTTGATCTCAATGTATTGCATGATCGAAATCCGCTCTATGTCGCTCTGTCCGATGGTTCCATTCGGAATGGTTACACCATCCGCCTGATCAACAAGGCAACCACTCCGAAGAATTTCGAGCTTTCCCTGGAAGGTGCACCGGAAGGATTCCTCATGAAAGCTGTCGGGGTTAAATCTGAAGATCCTCAAAAGATGATCGTTCCGATAGACGCGGATATTACCAAAGAGCTTCGTGTTCAAGTCTTCGCACCAAAGGGGGAGAAACTTTCGAAATCCGATCCATTGGTGTTCCGTGTCAAGGATCCGGAAACCGGTGAGGCCGAGAATGTGAGCGATTACTTCAAGGCGCCATAATCAACAATCAAAACGACCAAAAGCCGACTGTTTGTTTCACAGTCGGCTTTTTTGATTGGAGGTATCCAGTCGACGATCCAGTAGAGTGTGTTCCTGAAAGCAGCATCATTTTTCAGATTGGAGAGCGCTCAGACACAAGGAGCCAGATCCTTGCTGATGATGCAGTGATCGTTACAAAGAATTTAGGAAATGCCAGCGGTCCAAATGTGCGAAAAGACTTTTCCTGATCGACGAAAATCGGTATGAAAGGCCAGCATAAACGGTCCAAAAGGCAGAAGTGCCAAGGAAAGAAAAGCATGGCAAATCAACAGCAAAAACCTCAAAAGGAATTGACTGGCAAACATGTCCTGATGTGGGTGCTCGGCTTCTTTGGTGTGATGTTCATCGCCAATGGTTTTTTCGTCTATTATGCCAATATTTCCTGGCCAGGCGTGGAAGTTGAGAGCTCCTACAAGGAAGGCCAGATTTATGATCAGAAACTGGCCGAGGCGAAAGAACAGCAGTTGCGTGCATGGCATATCGATGCGCAACTCAAGCGTTCCGCAGGTGATGTGCTTCTGGTCATCGAAGCCAAAGACAAGCTCGGAAATGCTCTGAACGGTCTTTTGATCAAGGCCGAAGTTGGTCGCCCAATCACCGAAGCGCAGGACCATAAACTGGATCTGACAGAAAAGGGCGATGGCATTTATATGACATCGCTGGGTTCTCTTGATTCAGGCCGTTGGCGGGTCAAGCTTGAAGCTTTCGAGAAAGACGTGCTCAAGTTCAAATCTGTTGGGCAGACGACACTGGAATAGTGACCCAAGCCAATCGATCTGTCAGGAAAATGCTTTGATGCAACAAGTAGAACGTGACTGGAGCGCTTTCTCGGAAGAATTGCCCAATGGCAATGAGCAAATTGCTCTGGCCGTTGAAGGCATCTATTGCCCTGCATGCATGACCCGTATCGAACGCGGATTAACAGATTTGGAGGGTGTTGAACGGGCGCGAGTCAACCTGTCTTCTCATCGCCTGTCCGTTGTCTGGGATCCCGAACAGCTCGATCCTTCAATCCTGCTGGAACGTCTGGCAGATCTCGGATATGGTGCCCATCCATTTGATCCAGCAGCGGTAAAAAACGAAGAGAAAAAAGAAAATTCCCGTATTTTGCGGGCACTGGCTGTTGCCGGATTTGCCGCAATGAATGTGATGTTGCTATCCATTTCCGTGTGGTCCGGGAATGTCTCGGATATCTCTGCCGAGACGAGAGATTTCTTTCACTGGTTATCTGCCCTGATAGCACTGCCGGCTGCCGCCTATGCTGGCATTCCTTTTTTCAGTTCAGCATGGAGGGTATTGCGCAAAGGGCATCTGAATATGGATGTACCGATCTCGATCGGTGTCATTCTCGCTTTGCTTCTGTCCATTTTGCAAACCGCTCAGCATGAAAAAGAGGTCTATTTTGAATCGGCCTTGATGCTGCTTTTCTTCCTGCTGATTGGCCGTTGGCTGGATCAGATGATGCGAGTCAAAACCCGTGCCTTCGCCGAAAACCTTACCGCCTTGAAAGCTGAGACAGCTATGAAGTTGTTTGAGGATGGTGCTTTGCGGGAAGTGCCGCTTTCCAAGATCGAAGCGGGCGACCGAGTATTGGTACGTCCCGGCGAGAGGGTGAGCGTTGATGGATCCGTCCTGGAAGGCAATTCTCAAGTTGATCAAAGCCTTGTAACCGGTGAAACCACGCTGATAGACGTTGAAAAAGGCGACAGCGTTTATGCAGGTACTCTGAATGGTGAGGGGGCACTGACCATCAAGGTGACTGCTGCTGCCAAGGGTACCTTGCTGGATGAGGTCAATCGTCTGATCGATGACGCGATGGAGGCAAAATCTCGCCATCGTCAGTTGGCAGACCGGGCAGCTGAGCTTTATGCGCCAATCGTTCATACCGCAGCTGCAGCAACTTTCACTGGCTGGTGGCTCTGGGGGATTGGTTGGCAACCATCATTGGTGATCTCTATTTCCGTGCTAATCATCACCTGCCCCTGCGCCTTGGGATTGGCCATTCCAGCGGTGCAAGTCGTTGCATCAGGATCGCTTTTCCGTAATCAGGTTCTGCTGAACCGCTCAGACGCATTGGAGCGGCTGTCCAAGGTTGATACCATTGTCTTCGATAAGACTGGCACTCTGACACGTCCCATGCCGGGCATCGCCAATAGAGAAGATTGCAATCCCGATCATATTAATCTCGCAATCGCGTTGGCCAAAACATCCAGCCATCCTTTGTCCACTGCACTGGCTGCATTGGATCGTAAGATTGAGCCGATTGCAGATGTGGTCGAGGAAAAAGGTAAAGGCCTGGTCGCGCAAGATGGGAATGGCAAGACCATTCGTCTCGGATCTCCCTCCTTCTGCGGTGCGCAGGAACTAGCCAAATCTGTGAGTGCTGACTACCCTCTCGCTTCCTTGATCGCATTTTCCCGAGAAGGGGAGGAGCCATCCGTCTTTGCCCTGTCACAGCAATTGCGGAGTGATGCAAAACATGTCGTCTCAAAGCTTCAAGAGTCAGGACGCGAAATCATCATTCTCTCGGGCGATCAGCCAGCCGCAGTTGAAGCAATGGCGCACCAATTGGATGTTGAGCGGTTCGAAGCTGGCATTGATCCAACCGAGAAAATTGCTTTCATTGAAAAACTGAAAGAGAATGGCAAGACCGTCTTGATGGTCGGTGATGGCATCAATGATGCGCCAGCCTTGGCCGCTGCTCATGTCTCATTGTCGCCGGTAACGGCTGCTCATGTCAGTCAGGCTGCCTCCGATGCCCTTTTCCTTGGCGAGAAGCTGGAGCCGGTGCTGCATGCTTTGGACATTGGTGCCCGCGCGCGCAAAATCATGGAACAGAATTTGGCGTTGGCTACTCTATATAACATTATTGCAGTGCCATTTGCAGTTGCCGGTTTTGTAACGCCATTGATCGCAGCATTGGCCATGTCCGGTTCGTCACTGGTCGTCACGATTAACGCCCTGCGTGCGCGTGCCAGATCAGATAAATGGTTTGCCGATAATTTGGCAGCCGATGAGGCCTATGCCGACCAGCAACCAAAGTTGGGCTAGCGCCCTTTTGCTTGAAAGGACAAGACCATGTCTTCCCTGCTATTGTTGATTCCCGTTGCTCTGGGCCTGGGCCTGTTGGGACTGATAGCATTTTTGTGGTCCCTGCGAGACAACCAATATGAGGATGTCGAGGGGGCAGCTTACCGCATTCTGCTTGACGACGATCTGTCACCGGAAGAGCAGGCGAAAATCAATGCTGTTGAAAGCAAATCTGAGCCAGCTGCGGACAAAACTGATAAGAAAGACGCTTGATGCTGCTGCCCATCGATACGCTCGTCCTGTTTTTTATGACTGCTGTTGCTCTGGGCTTTGCACCAGGACCCGATAATATCTTCGTACTGACCCAATCAGCTCTCTATGGCCGCTTGTCGGGTATTGTGGTCACATTGGGCCTATGTACCGGCTTGATCGTTCACACCTTGGCTGTGGCGCTGGGTGTCGCGGTGATCTTTCAAACGTCAGAGATGGCTTTCACACTGTTGAAGACAATTGGCGCTGCCTATTTGATCTATTTGGCATGGGGCGCATGGAGAGCCGGGGCAAGCGAACTGCCTTCAGGGCAAGCTAAGCAAAATGGACCAAGTTTCAAAAAACTTTACCTGCGTGGTATCGTGATGAATATCACCAATCCCAAAATAGCCATCTTCTTCATGGCCTTTCTGCCCCAGTTTGCGGATCCATCGCGTGGCCTATTGAGCTATCAGTTGATCGAGTTGGGCCTTGTTTTCATTGTGGCAGGGCTGGCAGTCTTCTTCTCCATTGCCTGGAGTGCGGGATTCCTGGGTGCAAAAATGCGCAAGTCCCCTTCCATGCAGCAAATCATGAATCGATTTGCAAGTGTCATATTCATCGGCCTTGCAGTTCGGTTGGCATTGGCAGAGCGGTAAGGGCGAGCTCTCACTAAATCTTGCGGCGATAGCGAGAGCTGTTGGTTGGCTTGGAACCATCCGGCAGAATGATGGTTTGCGTCAACACCATGTGCTTGCCGCCGTCTACCAATGTGCGTGTGGCAATCATCAGCTCAACACCTTTCAGATAGGCCGAACTATTGAGCTTGGTAGGAGAAGGCGCATCAAGGCTGAGATGATCAGCCAGCTCGCCACCGCTATAGGGGCGAGGTTCCCCATCGGGAATGCCGCGAAAACTGAGATTGAAAATCTCGCCTTCCACATCGACCCACTTCATATGAAAGACCAGTTCCTCGCCCTCTCGCTCGATGCGATAACTGCCGGAGCGAGGTGGGGAGCCTTGCTCATAATGGCATCTGTCCACTTCCAGAACCCAATCTCCGATAAATCGCTCTCCGGCTGTGGCAATGCTCATACTCGGGCTCCTGATTGTTTCCGGATGGTGTGCAGTCAATGCCCTCCTTGTAAGGTAAGCACAGCTTCAGGAAAAGACAAAAAGAAACCCCCGGCCTCCTGAAGGAGGGCGAGGGCTTTTGGTCTGTTGATCGGATAATAAAGCCTAGCCGCCAGCAGCTTCGAAAACCTGTTGCTCTGGCTGCTTGTTGATGTCATACACTGCGCCCGGAGCAATGAAGGACAGGCCCAGTCGAGCCCAAACGTCGTTGAGAGCGTCTACCAGGTCATCAATCAGAGCATCCTCATGGAATGGGGTCGGTGTGATCCGCAGACGTTCAGTACCCCGTGGAACGGTAGGATAGTTGATGGGCTGGATATAGATGCCATGCTCTTCAAGCAACATGTCGCTGGCTTTTTTGCAGAGATCCGGGTCGCCAACGAATATTGGTACGATATGGGTTTCAGATGGCATGACAGGAAGACCAGCCTCTGAGAGTTTCTTCTTGGTGCTGGCTGCCTGACGCTGCTGACCTTCACGCTCGGTTTTACTGTTTTTCAGATGGCGAACAGACGTGCTTGCGGCAGCTGCGATGGCAGGGGGCATTGCAGTGGTGAAGATGAAACCTGGCGCATAAGAGCGTACCGCGTCAATGATGCAAGCCTTGCCGGTGATATAACCACCAAGTGTGCCATAAGCTTTGGCCAGAGTGCCTTCAATCACATCAATACGATCCATCAGGCCTTCACGTTCGCAGATACCAGCGCCGCGTTCCCCATACATGCCAACCGCATGAACTTCATCGATATAAGTCATCGCATTATATTTGTCGGCCAGATCGGCAATTTGCTCAATCGGAGCGATATCACCATCCATGCTATACACGGATTCAAACACGATCAGCTTGGCGCGGTCGTTCCCGGCAGCCTTGAGCAATTCTTCCAGATGTTCGAGATCATTATGACGCCAGACCTGCTTTTGCATGCCGGAGTTCTTCACACCAGCAATCATGGAAGCATGGTTCAACGCGTCAGACAGGATCAGGCAGTTTGGTAGCAATTTGGCAATGGTAGAAATTGCAGCCTCATTGGAAACGAAGCCGGAGGTGAAAGCCAGAGCGGCCTCTTTTTGATGCAGATCCGCAAGTTCGGCTTCCAGTTCTACCAATGGACGATTGGTTCCGGAGATATTGCGTGTGCCGCCAGCACCGGATCCCATCTTCTGGGCCGTGTCAGTCATGGCCTTGATCACATCCGGATGCTGTCCCATGCCAAGATAGTCATTGGAACACCACACAAGAATTTCCCGTTCCAATCCATTTTCGGCACGCCAGATCGCACGTGGAAATTTGCCCGCCTGCCGTTCCAAGTCGGCAAAAATACGGTAGCGCTTCTCGGTTTTCAAAGAAGCAAGAGCATTTTCGAAGATCTCATGGTACTTCATTTTGGGCATCCGCTGTTTTTATAAGGTCCGGTCAGGATACCGAAAGGTCCTGAGTGCTAAGCCAAAAATATGGGAGCTGGGGTCAAGGTCCTGTCCCGTTTTTCATGGCCACTCTGCCTTGCACTTTGGTCCGTTGCATTGAGGTTTGTCAATTCCGCGCCGCCTTACAAATTTGTAATGACAAGGCAATTCACGTTCAGTTGCGGCCAAAGAGCGGTCGAGTGCAGGCCATGATTAAACATAACCGAGCAGGAAAAGGAACGCCAATTCTTTGTTCTCTTGTATTTTCATCTTTGGACAGCCTCAAAAAGGTTAATGAGTTGTTACTAACTAATTGATGGGATCGTAAAGATTCATAAAGGCTTTCCTGCATAGACTGACCGGTAAACTATGCATCATGTCCAAAAGTCTCAAGGATTACCCCCGACCAAGAAGTGCAACAAACTGTCGGGACCTTGTGAGGATGAGAAGGAAGAACAATTATGTCGGTCACAGTCCTGTCAGCTTTGAGGGTGCTGGTGATTGAAGACAGTCCCTATATGCGCACAATCATTCGCACCATCCTTCAAGGGTTGGGTGTCAGAGAGATCTTTGAAGCAGAAGATGGGGGCGTTGGTCTGGAAAAGCTGGAACAGCTTTCCCCTGATCTGCTCATCATAGATTGGGTCTTACCCATTCTGGATGGGCCGGAATTGGTGCGTCTGGTTAGAAATCCTAATCACTCCATGGGTACCGTGCCCATTATCATGATCTCCTCCTTTGCGGAAAAACACCGCATTGTTGAAGCCAAGCAATTGGGCGTGCATGAGTTTTTGCGCAAGCCATTTTCTGCGAAAGATATGTATCTGCGTATTCTGGCTGCAGTCTCCATGGACCGCCCATTTGTACGTACTGATACCTATTACGGGCCAGCTCCGCGTGAGGTCGTCAACCGCCGTGCCAATGATAGTGGAATAGGTGATCTCGGGTCCGCCGGTATGACGGTCCCTAGTGCCTTTGGTGCCTGAATTCCCAAGCCCGCGCTCAATCTCTAACCACGTCCGCGATAGGTCGGAACGTCTTGTGGTGGGATCCAGACATGATCGGGCGCATCTGCAGTCTGATAGAAAACATCAATTGGAATGCCACCGCGTGGATACCAATAGCCGCCGATTCGAAGCCATTTGGGATCCAGTAATTCTTCCAACCGACGCCCGATGGAGACCGTGCAATCTTCATGGAAGGCTCCGTGATTGCGGAAAGATCCCAGGAACAGTTTCAGAGACTTGCTTTCCACCAACCAATCTCCCGGGATGTAATCAATCACCAGATGAGCGAAATCAGGCTGGCTGGTAAGCGGGCAAAGGGACGTGAATTCGGGGGCAGTGAAGCGAACTGCGTAATCAATGTCGGATTGCGGATTGGGTACCTTCTCGAGTATGGCGTCTTCGGGATTGTCCGGCAACTTTGTCTCGCTGCCCAACTGGGTGAGGTTTTTATAAATATCCTGATTGGACATGATGTATTCCTTCATGAAATTTCCGGTCTAAACGCCACGTTTGTTACCCCAGAGCAGCACATGCAATTGGGGTAGAATGCGCGGGGCGAACCAGCCATCATTCAATGTCTTGTCAACGAGCCATTCCATCCGGTCCAGTATACCCTGCATGTCGATGCGAGCGTCCGGTTCATCCGGTGGAGGAGGTGTGTGGTTGCCGGGCTGAATGTAGAGAGGCAGGGATGAATAGCGATCCGCAACGCCTTTGGCCCAGCGATAATCCTCATCATCAAAGATGACGATTTTCATTGCTGTTCTGGCTTGCTGGGCTGCCCTCACACAGGCTTCAAATGCATCCCAATCCACAACCTGATCAGAGGAAGGTGGCTTCGGGCTTAGGATCAGAAGATCGAGATCTTTGAACCAGTCTTGGGTGATGGAGCCTTGGGTCTCCAAAGCGAAGCGATAGCCTTGCTTCTTGCCCATTTCAATTAATGGACCAAAATCTTGGATCGCCGGATTCCCCCCAGACAGAGATACGGTCAAAGGTTTTCCCTTGGAGAGCTTAATGATTTTCTCGAAAATCTCATATGCGTCCATTGGTAACCAATCAGCGCGATAGTCCGAATCCACTGCATGCAAACTGTCACACCAGGAACAACGATAATCGCAGCCACCAGTACGCACAAAAACGGTTGGTTCCCCAATCAGAGCGCCTTCACCTTGAATGGTAGGACCGAAGATTTCGGAGACACGAATCTTGCTCATGCGTCATCACCATTGCTGATGACAGGACGATATTCTGCCCATGTCTTTGGTGTCTCGCTAACGCGCATGGCGCTGACTTGAGGCCAGCGCGCTTTTGCCCAATCAAAAAGATGCTTGGCGAGCAGCTCGGATGTCACCATGTCATGGCCGAGTACATCATTGAGATGCCGATGATCCAGATGGTCATCGATATAGGCCTTCAGGGGTGAGAGCTCACGATAATCCAGCACAAAGCCATGTTCATTGTGATCAGGAGAGGATAGCTCGATCTCGGCAATATAGTTATGACCATGCAGTCGCGCGCATGGATGATCATCCGGCAGACCACAAAGTTGATGGCTTGCCGAAAAATGAAACTCTTTTGTGATGCGAAACATCAGGCGGATGTCTCCTGCTTGGGGGCTGCATCCAAAGCCGATTTCCAGAAATCCGCGTCGAGATATTCGGTTGGATCTTCAATTCCGGCGACAAAGAAGGCTTCCCGTCGCTCTACACAGGTGCCGCATCGCCCACAATGTGCATCACCACCCTTGTAACAAGACCAGGTCAGTTCAAAGGGCGTTTCGTACTTCGCCCCTTCTGTGACAATGGCGGATTTTGGCTTATGTACGAACGGAGAATAGAGCGAAACGCTGGCATATCCGTCCAAGGCTTTCTTTTGCATATCTTCGAAGGCTTGCACGAAATCGGGACGGCAGTCGGGATAGATGAAGTGATCTCCACCATGCACTGCAGTGGCGACCGCATCGGCGCCCTTTGCAGCTGCAATGCCGAAAGCAATAGACAGCATGATGGCATTGCGGTTGGGCACCACAGTTGTCTTCATGCTGCCTTCTTCATAATGCCCTTCGGGCACATCAATATCATCAGTGAGGGCAGAGCCGCTCAAATGTTTTCCCATTGCACTCATGTCAATGAGATCGAAAGGGACGCCAAGTCGTTTGGCGCATTGCTCGGCATAATCAAGCTCACATTTGTGACGCTGGCCATAATCAAAGGAGATCAGGCCAACAAGCTCCTGTTCCGCAGCCACTTTATGGGCAAGCGAAACGGAGTCCAGTCCGCCAGAGCAGACAACGAGGACTTTCATGTCAGGGTTCCTTGTTTTAGCAAACCGGGTAGGCTGCGACCGGTTGTTCAGATCATCTGAACGGCCCTCCCCATAACAGTCGTGAGGGCAGAGGAAAAGATGGAAAATTGAAAATTGGAACAGTTTTTTGAGCGTGTTACTGAAAAGGGTGTGCGGTTTTCGAAAAGTATATGTTTGGAAACAATGCTCTAGCGCACAATGGTCAGTTCTTCAGCTGCTCGGGTTACGCCTGTATAGAGCCAGCGCTGGCGATGCTCACGAAAAGCCCAGCTTTCATCAAACAGCATGACTTTGTCCCATTGCGACCCCTGTGCTTTATGCACGGTCAGCGCGTAACCATAGTCAAAGCTGTCACCACGCTTGCGAACAGACCATGGCAACTCGCCTTCATGCTCTTCAAACAAAGCCTTGGGCAATTTCAGTTTCACTCGACCAGATAGTTCATGACCACCTTCTGGGGAAACCCGCAATTTGATTTCTTTGCCAGTGCGAGATGTAATCTTGTCGACGATCCAGATGCCACCATTGAGCAAGCCCTTCTGATGATTGTTACGAAGGCAAACCAGCTTGTCGCCAACCAGGGGATAGTCGCCCTCAAAAGCACGCAGCTCGCGCAGGCGCTTGTTGTAATTGTGCCGTGTCTTGTTTCTGCCGACCAGAACCTGATCAGCTTCCAGCACATCATCTGTATCCAATTGACGTTTTGAGATGACTTTCACCGAGCCAAAATCACCAAAGTCGATATCCTTGCCTTCGCGCACATCCTGCGCCAGACGGATAATGGGATTGTCCTCTGCTTGTCGGTGAATCTCGGTCAGCATGACATCTGGCTCGGCCTCGGTAAAGAAACCACCACCTGAAACAGGAGGAAGCTGGGCCGGGTCGCCCAAAACCAGAACGGGTTTGCCAAAGGAGAGAAGATCTGAACCAAGAACTTCATCCACCATGGAACATTCATCAATAACGATCAGATCAGCATCGTGAGCCGGGCTATCGCGATTGATGACAAAGGCCGGAACATCCTCTTCGCTTTCCTTATCATCAGGTCGATAGATCATCGCGTGAATGGTACTGGCCCCGTAGCAACCCTTTTGGCGCAGAACCTGGGCAGCTTTGCCGGTAAAGGCACCAAACAGAACTTCTCCATCCACATGCTCAGCCAAATGTTTGGCTAAAGTGGTCTTGCCGGTGCCTGCATAACCAAACAGGCGAAAAATCTGCGGTTCACCCTCTTTAATCCAGTCAGAAACAGCCTGAAGGGCATTATCTTGCTGAGTGGACCAATCCATATACGTTACCTGCCGGAAAAAGAGCGGATCAAGGCATGTGACGGTGGTCAAACAAGCAAATCCGCAGTCTGTCAAATCATGAGAACAGACTGCGAAAATGCGCCTCATATTGCAAGAGACTTTAGAGACCTGTCCATAATTCCGAACGTAATTCGAAGCGGAATGAGTGGTGACGTTGTGGACAGAAGAATGTTTGAGCTAAAGCCTCGGAAATGACTTAGGCAATCGCTTTTGTTTCTTCGGATACATCAAGCCAGATCAGATCGGATGCACTATCTTGCGTTTCCCGTCCCATCGTCTCGATCACTCTTGAGAGTTCGGGGCTGAGGGAATGAAGAGACATAGCTGTTAGTTGAACAAGTCGCCTCGGAGTCTGATCCATTTTGGAATACTGATTGATACCAAAAAGCGTAACAATCATGTGCTGAATGGCATCATCCTTGTTGGTGATTCTGACATTGGTGTTATCTAATAATGCTTGCCAGTGGTGATCCAATCCTTCAATCAGATTAAGATAGCGGTCATGGAAAATTTCATAAATCTGACCGTCCTCCGCGCTCAGTTCACTCATGCTATTAAAGAACAGGCAGCCACGTCCTTTGGCATTCTGGGCAAGAAAATAGCAGAATTCAGTAAAGAAGCGAGCCAGATAGTCCAGAGCCTGAGCTGAGGAAACATTCTGTTCCATCTTGCCTATTGGTGAATGCTTCCAATAGCGCTGAAGGATCAGAGATAAGACATATTCACGGGATGAGAAGCTATTATAGAAGCTGGATCGTTGGATATTCATGCTTTCTACCAGTGAACTGATGGATGTGCGATGAATGCCCTGCGACCAGAAACAGTTTTCAGCAGACAAGAGAACGGTTTCCTGATCAAATTTTTTTGGTCGGCCCATGGGTTAAGCTCTCCCTGCAATTTAAAAGTGTAAAATATATTTAATAACTTTATCTAGAAATTTCTTGGACTGCAATGACCAGAGCATGGGAATTATAGAATTGGTGTAGTTGAGCTAAAAATTCAAAAATAAAAAATATAATAGAGTGGAAGTAAAATGTGGAAGATTTTTAAAAATGAGTAGAATTGATGAGGTTTGAACACGCTAATAGTTTTTGATGCATGTAAGATGCATCTCATCTAAAGCATTGCAAAAACTTGAAGTTATTCATCTATCACTAGTTTTAACATTGATAAAAGTGTTAATGCTTAATTGAACAGCTGGTCAAGAATTTTAGGGAACAACTCGGCCTTCATATGATCCATCAGCAAATTTTGTTCTCGAGAGGACATCAGAAACCCTGTGGGTAAACCAAATGCTCCCATCGTCCACCGCCGCGCATTGGGGCAAGGAAGAGAATCAAAGCGTTTATGGAAGTATGATAGTTCCGGAAGACTGCGATAGGTCTGGAAAACCGCAAATCCCGATGAGCGCAATTCATCAAAGCACTCGCTTCGCATAGGTGGGGGAACATGGACAGGCATGGAAGTTTGCCCAAGACTGTTTGACTTCCTCGGCTTTAGCATGCGAAGGGGCGCTTGTCGAAATGCTGCTTGATATGTCGAGATCTGCCTCTCCAGTCTTCGTTGCTGGTGGGAAAGATCATCAAGCATTGCAGCAAGTGGTGTTGTGCCAGCTTCATCAAGGGAGCCCAGCAGGCCAAGCAGGACACCTGAACCAAGGTGCAAGTCAATCCAGTGATCCTGATCATCTCTTCTCGCCCAGCGAGCCAGTCGCTCCATTTTGTCCTCATGCTGGGAGAGAATTAAGGTTGGAAACTTGGCTTCCAATTCACGTGATTGGGGAGGGCAAGTGATCAGATAGTCGCAATGTCGAGCATTTTCTTGTGCCGCAGATTGATTGACCGCAAGCGTCAGAAATGCATCAGATCCATCTTCGATAAGTGTGATCTTATGATCTCGTAGTTTGGCGTACAGATCAGCACTGTCAAAGATTTGACCATAAAGATGACTGACGATCACAGCTTTGGTATTATCGGTTACAGCGCGTTCGATGGCACGATGGCTAGCGAGCAGACTGTCCGATTCCACATCGACAAAAACGGGTTTTGCCCCTACAAGAATGATTGCTTCCGCTAACGATGCGGGAGCCAATGCAGGGATTATGACCTCGTTTTCAGAGCCAACTCCGCTTTCCAAAAGGCAAGCCAGAATTGCCTGTGACCAGTTTTGAGCCAGCTGAATGCGGCTTTGTCCCAACAGATTGCAGAGTCTTTGCTCAACAGGCTCCAGGGATGCCAGGTTGGATGAAGGCTCGAAAGAGGATAACAGGCTCATGATAATGTCTGTCTGCCGAATAAACGAAATCAGTTTGAGAGCAGTATAGATGGGAACAGCCAAATTATGGTTAAAGCGCGTGCTGCCAAAGCGCTCAAATGGCGGCTTTTGTGATCATGATGAATAAAGTCTTAAGCGGGTGGCGATGAACCGATCACTCAAAATCCCTGGGCTCAAGTGGAGCAAGATAACCCTCGACCGCATGGACCTGTTCGCGGAACTGTTTCAGATTATCCACGACCTTATGCCCACCTTGCTTGGTCGCTTCAGCAAGGATCAATTCGCACACAGATGCAGCAGGTACCAGAGATGGTAGCAATTGCGGTCCACCCATGGGGACAAACAGTCCCATATCGGCATGAGGCACGGCTGGAGAGGACATGACGTCGGTAATAACGATGACCTTGCAGCCTCTTTTCTTGCCAACTGTGAGCAGGCGCTCGCCTTCGGAAGCATAAGGAGCGAAAGTGAATAGAATGATCAGATCCCGGCTATCCGCCTGACCCAGAATATCGAAATGCGATCCATCCGGGCTTTCCAGCAATTGGATGGATGGTACAGCAATTTTCCCTGCATAGGCCAGATAGTGAGCAAAGGCGAAAGAAGAGCGATAACCAGCGACATAAACCCGATTTGCAGACAGGATTGCAGTGGCAATCTGCTGGACCACCTTATGGGTATCTGGTTGAAACAGGCTCTTCAGATTGGATAAGGTCGCTTGACCTATTTCCAGAAAGACCCGGCTTTCTTCTCCCCATCGGGCATCTTCTTGCAACAGGGCTGCCGCTCTATCTTCGAACCGCAGTTCCTTGCTCTGAACAGCATTCTGAAAAACCTTGCGAAATGGTTCGAAGGTTGCAAAGCCAGCAGTCTGAGCAAGGCGTACTATGGTTGATGGATGAACGTCGGCGGCTTTTGCAAGCTGGCGCACAGATTTGAATGCAACATCTCCCGGATGCTCGAGCACATAAGAGGCAGCAATTTTCATCTGCGGCGACATTTGCGCATAATTGTCCCACAATTTTTGACGCAAATCGTCAAGTTTCATGTTGTCGCTCATCTATTGCTGGTTCGGTCCGGTTCGCTATTGTCATACAAAAGCATGAAGAGTGATGTAAAGGCAGATACCAAATCCTGCTCCATACAATATCGGTAAATCCATCATTTGAATGTTGCACAACATCCCGTTGCGGCTAGTCTAGCAAAAACTGTTTGGTTTTGCGTTAATCGACGCAGAAATGATTCAAGCTTCCCGGCGTGAGATCGATCTGGCTGTAATGATTAAATCTGAAGACATGTGATGGAAATGGATGGAAGACGATGTATGAAAAACCCAATGACCGCTTCCTGCCATCAACTTATCGTGCAAAGGCAGTGCTGGCACGAAGCACATCTCTGCTGAAAAGCTGGATCAATATCGCGGCCATTGAAGTTGCCTTCACACGCCGTGATGCAAAGCGCCAATCCATGACTCGTGAAGTGCACGATCATGGCCGTGTGGTTTGTGTTCTCCCTGTTGATCGTGAGCGTCGCGTGGCTTTGTTGGCGCGACAATTGCGCGTTCCATTGGTTGTCACAGGGGAGACCGATCCATTGCTTCTGGAAGCGGCTGCTGGCCTCATCGATGAAGGGGAAACGCCAGAACAGGCAGTTGTAAGGGAAGGGGAAGAAGAGCTTGGCTTCAAACTCTCAAGTCTTTATCTCGTTGCACACGCCTATTCTAGTCCCGGCTCGCTGACCGAAAAACCCTATCACTTTCTGGCGAGCTATAGCTTGACAGACAAAATCGGCAATGGAGGCGGGCTGGAAGCCGAAGGTGAAGATATCGAGGTTGAGGAAATAGCACTGGATGAGTTGGGGGAAGCGGTTTTGCAAGGCAAACTCCGAGACATGAAAACCATCATCCTCATCCAGCATCTTATGCTGAGTGAGCCGGAGTTATTCTTCTAGGTGAATTGCTGCCTCAGAAACCAAGATCAACAACAGAGCACCTTTTCAATATGACTTGGGAGACGAAATGGGGAAACCCACAGGTCGTTCTGCAAGAGCTTGCCCTTTGTCCAGAACAGGGCCAAACTTCGCTCGAAATGCAAATAACCCACCTTACTGTTTCCAGCTGAAAGGCGTTCTCCGCCATGGTTGATCTCGCAGAATTCGAAAACCATTCTGATAATCTTGCCAATCGCTCAAGAGTGATCGCACAGGAACGCACCTGGAGCAATGTGATTGATGGCAAATTCGAGCCTTCTGTTACCGGGCGGGTCATCAACATGGTCTGCCCCTCTGACGGCAAGACCTTTTGCATGATCGCTCACTCTGGACTGGAAGATATCAATGCAGCAGTTGATGCGGCAAGACGAGCATTCGAGGATGGTTTGTGGTCACGTATGCCAGCTCTGGAACGCGGTCGAATTCTGCGCCATCTGGCGCAACGTATTCATGCCAATTTTGAAGATTTGGCAGCACTGGAAAGTCGCGACACTGGTAAACCTCTGAGTCAGGCAGAAGCTGACATTACCGCAACGGCGCGCTATTTTGAATATTACGGGGGAGCCGCAGACAAAGTGCATGGGGAGACCATACCGCTCCCCAACGGCTTTACGGCCATGACATTGCGTGAACCTCATGGCGTCGTCGGATCCATTATTCCGTGGAATTATCCAGCGCAGATCATGGGGCGCGTTGTCGGAGCCGGACTTGCAATGGGCAATTGTCTGGTGATCAAGCCAGCGGAAGATGCCTGTCTATCAATCTTGCGTATAGCAGAGCTGGCATTGGAAGCAGGTGTGCCGCCAGGTGTTCTCAATGTTGTGACGGGCACAGGCGAGGAAGCCGGTGCCTTGCTTGCCTCTCATCCGGGGTTGGATTTCATCACTTTCACCGGTTCCCCGGAGGTTGGGACGCTTATTCAGCGTGCCGCTGCAGGCAACCATATTGGTTGTACTTTGGAACTTGGCGGCAAAAGCCCGCAAGTCCTGTTTGATGACGCGGATCTTGAGGCTGCCATGCCTGTAATTACCAATGCGATCATTCAGAACGCCGGGCAAACCTGTTCCGCTGGATCGCGTTTGTTGGTGCACAAAGACAAATGGGATGAAGTGCTGGAGAATCTGGTCAGGCGTTTTGACAATCTTGTCGCCAATGCCCATCACGTGAATGCGGATCTGGGGCCTTTGGTGACCCGCAATCAGGCTGAACGCGTGGCCGGATTCATGGATCTGGCAGATGATGCAAATATCCCGGTGCTGGCTGCTGGCAAGATTGCTGAAGATGCACCGGAAGGGGGCTATTATGCTGCGCCCACCTTGTTTGGGCCGGTTCCAAGCGACAGTGCATTGGCGCAAGAGGAGGTTTTCGGTCCGGTTCTCTCCATGTTGCCTTTCAGTGATGAGGAAGAAGCCGTAAAGCTTGCCAATGACACGCCCTACGGATTGGTGGCAGGACTTTGGACAAGAGATGCGGCACGCTCCATGCGATTGGCGCGCTCCATTCGCGCTGGACAGGTCTATATCAATGGCTATGGCGCAGGTGGCGGCATCGAATTGCCCTTTGGTGGCTTCAAGAAATCCGGGCACGGTAGGGAAAAGGGTTTTGAAGGTCTTTATGAATTCTCAGCCACCAAAACCATTGTCATGAACCACGGATAACGGGCAAATATAATGACAGATCAGAAAGCAATGGGGCGTCTGGCCGACAAGGTTGCTATTATCACAGGTGCAGCCTCAGGCTTCGGCGAAGGTATGGCGCGCAGATTCGCTCAGGAAGGAGCGAAGGTTGTGGTTGCAGACCTCAATGATGAGGGCGCTCAAAAGGTTGCTGATGAAATTGGTGGCGTTGCAGTTGGCGTTGATGTGACCAAGGCAGCAGATATCGACAAGATGGTGGAAGCGGCACTTGAATTGGGCAGCCTGGATATCCTGATCAATAATGCAGGCTTCACCCATCGCAATCAGCCCATGCTGGATGTCGATGAGGAGACTTTTGATCGCATCTTTGATGTCAATGTGAAAGCCATCTTTTTGGCTGCAAAACGCGTCGTCCCGATCATGGAAGAGCAGGGTGGTGGTGTCATTATCAATACGGCGTCTACTGCTGGTCTGCGCCCGCGTCCTGGTCTTGTCTGGTACAACAGCTCAAAGGGTGCTGCCATCTCCATGACCAAATCCATGGCCGTGGAGTTGGCACCAAAGCAAATTCGCGTCAACGCCCTTTGCCCTGTTGCAGGGCCAACCGGCATGCTGCATCTGTTCATGGGAGAAGATACACCAGAGAAGCGCGAAATGTTCAAGGACTCCATCCCCATTGGACGTCTTTCCAGTCCACAGGATATGGCAAATGCTGCGCTCTATCTGTCCAGTGATGAAGCCAATTTCATCACCGGTGTGGCGCTGGAAGTCGATGGCGGAAGGTGTATCTAGTGCGCGCTCCCGAAAAGTTGCAGACTTTTCGGCTAAGAGTTCGCATGAGGAAAGCGCGCTCCCGAAAAGTTGCAGACTTTTCGGCTAAGAGTTCGCATGAGGAAAGCGCGCTCCCGAAAAGTTGCAGACTTTTCGGCTAAGAGTTCGCATGAGGAAAGCGCGCTCCCGAAAAGTTGCAGACTTTTCGGCTAAGAGTTCGCATGAGGAAAGCGCGCTCCCGAAAAGTTGCAGACTTTTCGGCTAAGAGTTCGCATGAGGAAAGAGCGCTTCCGAAAAATTGCTTGAAAAAGACCAGAGCATTTCGAATTGATCAAAAATGCTCTGGCTGCCCACCTCAGTGTCATCAAACAACGGTCGGGGTTTTTCCTGAAAGAACGCCTGCAAACATATCGGCATCAATATTCTGACCAGAAAGCACGGTACCGACTTTCTTGCCTTTCATTTGCTCTTTCTCGCTCAAAAGACCAGCAAGTGAAGCCGCTCCCGCACCTTCGGCAATGTTATGGGTGCCGCGATAGATAAGGCGCATGGCTTCGGCAATCAGATCATCACCAACACGTATTACACGCTCTGCACCTTTGAGGATCATCTCCAACGCATCCGGATCCGGGCAGCGAACAGCCATACCATCGGCAAATGTGTCGGACCGATCGGCATTCTGCAAATTTCCCGCTTCAAAGCTCTTTGCATACCCATCAGCCCGCTCGGAAACCACACCAACAATCTTGGTTTTCAAACCCAACGCATCACGAGCAGTGATCATTCCGCAGATACCAGACCCCTTGCCGATTGGCACATAAACGGTGTCGAAATCGGCATGAGCCTGCATCATTTCATAGGCATAAGTGCCAACGCCAGCCACCAGATCTTCGTGAAACGCCGGAACCATATGCATGTTTTGCTCTTCTGAGAGCTGACGTGCAGCACCAACTGCAATGTCGAAATCTTCGCCCTCTTCAATCAGCTGAGCACCAAAGGCAGCCATGCAGGCATTCTTCTCAAGTGAGTTGCCATGTGGAACCACGATGGTGGCCTGCAGGCAATGCTCACGAGCCGCGAAGGCAAGGCTTTGACCGTGATTGCCGCGAGTAGCAGAAATCAGATCCAGGCTTTCAGGGAACCGCTCCTTGTGACGTGCAGCATAAACCAGTCCACCGCGTACTTTGAAGGCTCCGGTCGGTGTGTGATTTTCATGTTTCATCCAGACTTCAGTCCCCACCGCTTCGCAAAGAAGAGGCCAGTTATAACAAGGGGTCGCTGGCATTGATCGATAAATCAGATCTTCTGCTTTTTCAAAATCACGACGAGACAACATGGCAAACCTCTTGGCATGGCGATCAAAGGTGCAGCTGGAAAAGGGCTGCTTTCTTGCAGCATGGCAAAATTAATTGTATGGTTCAAAGCAATCATTGTATGGGAAATAAAAATTATTGTCTCCCATACAAAATAGTGGTCAATTGTACGCAACGCGAAACTGGAGGAAAGTGCGTGGTGGATCAAAAGGGTATTTGGTCTCCGGATTTGTCTCCTTATTCGGGGCCGAAATATCGGGCGATCGTACAAGCATTGGAAGATGATGTTGCACAAGGGCTTTTGCAACCGGGCGACAAGATGCCCACTCAGCGAGATTTGGCCTGGGATTTGGGGGTGAATCTCTCGACGGTAACCGACGCCTATCGAGAAGCCACGAGGAAGCATTTGATTGCGGGCGAAGTGGGAAGAGGCACTTTTGTGCTGGCCAGTGCCGTAGAAGCGCAGCTTTATTCCCCCGGGCATGGGAGGTCGGGGCTTGAGGGTGGTGATGCGATTGATCTGTCAACCAATATTCCTGCCAGAGCCTTGCAGGAGAATGATGTACGTCAGGCCTTGCACGATCTGATGGAAACAGAAAATCTTGCAGAATTGATGGACTATCACAGTCCTGCTTTGCTGCAGCGCTGCCGAAAAGCGATCATTCAATTCTATCAATCCCGTGGTTTCCACCCGAGAGCTGGCGATATTTTTCCATGCGCCGGAGCACAGGCAGCTCTTTATGCTGCCTTGCAGATGATCACCAAGCCCGATACAGCAGTTCTGGTCGAAGAGTTCACATTTCCCGGCATGAAAGCAACAGCCCGACAACTGGGGCTTCGACTTATTCCTGTGGCTATGGATGAGGAGGGATTGATCACGGAAGATTTGGATCGTGCAGCAAGAGCATCCGGTGCAAAGGTTCTCGTAGCCAGCCCCATTTTACAAAATCCCACCGGAGCCAATATGGGGCCTGTGAGAAGGCGTGAGATTACCAATTGTGTTGAACAACTGGATCTGACCCTGATTGAGGAAGATGTCTATGGAGCATTTACCTCCGATCCACCTCTCAGTCTTCACCTTGCGGGTCGCTCTTTGCTGGTCGGGGGATTTTCCAAGCTGGTTGCACCGGGGCCACGCTTTGGCTTCGTTATTTCAATGCTGGATGAGAGGCGCACTCCAGGTATCGCGACGGATGAACTGGTTCATACGACAAGTTGGATGACTGCACCGCTCATGCTGGCACTTGCTTGCCAATGGATAGAAACAGGCGCTGTTGAAGATCATATGGAATGGCAACGACAGGAAGCGCGGGCACGTCAAATCATGGTGAGACGAAAACTTGCCAATCTGATGGAGGTTCCTGCTTTGGGCAAGGCTCCCGCAGCTCCGCATCTATGGATAGATATCAGACAAGGCATGCCGAGCGGCGAATGGCTTGCAGCCTCCGCAAGTGCTCATGGTGTGGAAGTGGTGCCTGCCAGTACCTTCTGCGCTGGCCGTATGCAGCGCGACGGTCTCCGTCTTTGCCTCACGGCACCATTGGCTCGAACAACACTGATCGAAGCCTGTCAGCGTCTCGCTCGGGCTTGGGGCTAAGTGAAACGATTGAAGCAACCAATATGTCAGGTCTCATAGCCTTGCTGGGTTTTCAACTTGAATAGATGCAAGGTCTCTTCCCTTGGCCATTCAGGAGAGGAGAAGACGATGCCACGTTCAAGAAATTCCGGTTTATGCCAATTGGCGCGTTCTTCACGTCGACTTTCCAGATGACTGATAATCAAATCACGCATCTGTTTCTGTCGCTCAGTTGTTACCGGATCTTCAATCCGGTTGGTGAGTTCATACGGATCAGTGTTCAAATCATAAAGCTCGTCATCGTCTCCCCAGACAGAGACATATTTCCATCCCTCGGAATAGAGAATCTTCTGATAGCTTACATCGCCGGAATGGCCAAAATGATCGCAAATCATGACGCTGCGGCTGGTCTCACCTTTGATGAATGGAAGGAGATCTTCTCCATCAAGCCCCAGAGGATGCAAATCATTCAGATCAACGCCACCGGCATTCAGCATCGTAGCGGTCATATCGAGCAGGTTGACAGGATCTGCAACCTTGCTGCCGGGTTCGATGGTGCCGGGCCAATGCATGACAAGAGGGACGCGTCCGACTTCTTCAGTGAAGGTGGAATATTTGTCCCAACCACCGCCATGGCTCGCGATTCCATCCCCGTGGTCGGCTGTGACAATGAAAAGGGTGTCGTCGCCTAATCCCGTCTCGTTCAGGCAATCATAAAGGCGACCAATAGCAGCATCTGTCTGCAAACCAGCTGCATAGCAACGAGCGAGAACTGTTTGCCATGTTTTCCAATCCTTCCAACGCTCCGACGCACGATGCAAACAGCGTAGATCCCTATGTATCCGATAGCGAAGGGGTTTATCTTTCAGATCTTCGGCAAAGCTTGGATAGGGAGCGATATCGTCAGGGTTGATCATATCGGCATAGTCTTGTGACGGATAATAGGGATGATGCGGCCCCCATAGGCTGGTGACCAGCAAGAACGGCTCCTCACGTTCTTCGTTCGCCAGGTTGCGCAATTGCTCGCAAGCCAGATTGGTGACAAAAAACTGCTCCTGAACTTCAGGACTACCAAGAAGCACACCCGCTCCGTCCATATAATCCCAGGGTTCGTCCGGATCCATCAACACCTCGGTGCCATCCAGTTTGGGCCGCATGAGGTGATGATCAATCCGGCATTTGGGCTGCTCTTCCCCAAGTTGCTCAAGATAAGCCTTGTAGGTATCAGAGCGATAGACATTGCCATATTCAGGCAGGGACCAGCCCTTGATGCCGTAATCCTCCGGCCCCCGATTGGTACCGCAATGCCATTTTCCAAAATAATGGCAATCATATCCAGCACTTGCCAAGGCTTGCGGAAACAGAATTTCATCCTCGCGAAATTCCTTTCTATTATCGGGAATTGGATATTCGCAATTCCAACGCATGCCATGCTTGTCTGCACGTTTTCCCGTTAGCATGGAGGCTCGGGAGGGGGTGCAGATCGGAGTAATGGCATAGGCGTTGTCAAACCAAGCACCATCTTTGGCGATGCGTTCCAGATTTGGCCAGTGATAATCATAAGCGCCATCAAATTGTGCCCGATAATGTCCCGCAAAAGCGACATGATCTGCAATGACGAGAACGATATTGGAGCGTTTGGGGGAAGAAATACTGCTCATATTTTGTGGCCAGCCTGAAATGGATCGAAGAATGAGTGTGGCCAGATTAGAGCATTTTCTATCTCAGGCTATTGTTCATTCTTCTTTTCACGAAGGCTTGATGGAGCTGTTGAATAATACGGTTTCATGTTGAAGTGAGGTCTTGTTTGAAAAGCATTGCTACTCTTCGGGAGCGGGTTCTCAAAAAAGAACCGCACGAACAAGCGGCTCTTTTTTGATTTTATGATTTTGATCCTGCCGGTACTCAGCTTGCCAGCACCCGAGCGTTGGGAAAGGTGATCTCGACCAGAGTGCCATGGTCCTTGGCGCTCACCAGAGAGAATTGTGCTCGGTTGGCTTCCACCAAGGCTTTGGTCAGAGGAAGCCCCAATCCTGTGCCAGGCCCGCCTTTGCCGGAGGTGGAAGAAACCTGACGGAATGGTTCGAGCGCAGTTGTAACCTCTTCCTCACTCATCCCGATGCCTGTATCGCGAATGCGCAGGATTACTTCGCCATTTTCTTCGTAGGATGTCGAGATGATGACCTGACCACCGGCTGGCGTATATTTCACACCATTGGAAAGCAGATTCAATATGATCTGGCGCAAGGAGCGAGCATCTCCCACCACATCAGGTAGATTGGAGGCGAGCGAGGTGCGAATTATGATTTGCTCACGATTGGCCTGAGGTTGCATCAAGCCAACGCTTTCCTGAATGAGCGCATTCAGTTCGGTAGCCTGGAAGGACAAATCCATCTTGCCGGCTTCGACTTTGGAAAGATCGAGCAGATCGTTGATCAGGCTCATTATGTGGCTACCTGACGTGTGAATATCCTTCAGATAATCCTTGTAACGCTCATTGCCAATAGCACCGAAACGCTCATCCATCATCACTTCGGAAAAACCGATGATGGCATTGAGAGGTGTACGGATTTCATGGCTGATCTTGGCCAAGAAGTCGGATTTCTGGCTATTGGCTTTCTCCGCCCGACGTTTTTCGGCCAACAGGTCTTCTTCTGCGCGTTTCCATTGTGCAATATCGCGCACAACCGCGCAGAAGCGGTTGGTGCCGGGAATGGCCACACGTCCCATGGTCATGAAAAGCGGAATTAAACCACCAGTTGAAACGCGCCCAATCACCTCACGTCCATCATTGAGAACGGATGCAACGCCATTGGCCATCAGGCCATCCAGATAATCGATCGCGTCCTTGTGGCTTTCTTCTGCAAGCAAATCAAGGAAGCTTTCTCCCGCCATCTCGTGGCGATCCACCTCAAACAAAGCTTCCGCAGAATGGTTCATGCGCAAGATACCAGCACGCTCATCAAGCACCACAACACCATCGGTGGCAGTATCCAGAATGGCTTCCAATTCGGCAATCTTCTCATCTTCTTCGGATAAGCCTATGCTTGGTGTTTCTGTCTTTGCCTCGCCAAAACAGAGCATGGCTGCGGCTTCGCCATTCCATTGGATTGAAGAAACCTTGGCTTCAGCAGATAGGGGCACACCATCTTGCTTGCGCAGAGTTGTAAGCCCCTCGGTCTTGGTCAGCCAGTCCCCGGGACGACCTCCAAACAGGGATTCCATGCCTCCTGCCGCTTCAAAAGCTTCTTGGGTTTCAAAGCCAAGCAATGTCAACGCCTTGTTGTTCGCATAAAGAGTAGATTGGTTGGCCGAAACGATAAGTGCGGCAGGAACCTTGTCCAGAATTGCAGCAAGCGCTTCTGAACCTGTATCTGCCTGGGCCAGCTTGGCAACATCCAGTTTGGTTGGTTTTCCCTTCTCAACAACATCCAGGACTGGTTCGTTTGGTCCACTATCATCATTTAGAGAAGAAGCATGGCTTGCCAAGTCAATCACATCATGGATCGGATGGCTTTTCGATTGCAGATTATCAGCGAACAAGTCCACCAAATTGTCGTTTTCACCATCAATATCAGTCAGATCAGTCTCTTGATCTGTTAGCGATACAACATTGGAAGTATCGACTGTTTCTTCCATGATATCAGCTGATTCAACACTATCAAAACCGCCATCATGCGTCATGATTGTGTCTTCAGATGCTGGCGTGCTCTGGTCTGTCTTTGCATCGTCACCTTGATCAAGTCCTCCAAGAAGCGCCTCAAAGCGCGGACCGGATTTGTTGCGGCGACGCATGGCTTCTTTTCCGGCATCTTCCTCGAGACGCGTATCCTCGGACTTGGAGCCATGCAGATGGCGAAATGCAGGGTCCATCGCCAGAATATCGCGGAAAGCGATGGATGCTGCACTTTTGAGAGCATCATCATCGTTGTTAGTGGCTGCTTCATCCATCTTCTCATGGTCTGAAGGTTCAGATGAGCCTGGGCCCTCAGTTGCCATGGATGTTTCTACAGCGGCGGCCTCTTCGTTTTCGCTGGATGGTTCGATTTCATTCAATGAGAGATCGGCCTGATCGGAATCAGAAATTTCCAAGATTTCTATAGGAGCGATAGATGGAGCATCTGCTGTGATCATGTCATCAGTCACATCTGTTGGAGCTTCCAAGAAATCCGTATTATCACCATCTTGCTCTTCTGACTTCTTCATCGTTTCGAGGTCGGAAGATTGATAGGATGATGCTTCATCCTCAGGAGGAGCAATACTGGTATTGGCCTGTGCACTCGCCAACTCTCGAGAGAGAGAAGCGTCATCTTCCGATGTTTCGGATGATATCTTTGCTTGCGGGAAAGAAGAATCATCCGTTTCCTGCGAGACATCATCTTGTGCGCCTAGGTTGTTGCCGGTAGCCACAACACCGATCAATCCAGCGGCTGTTGTGGTCAGCACAGCCTTGTCAGCCAGATCGCCATTGCGATCTTCTTTATCGTCAGATGGTGCGACGTTGGCACCAGGCTGATCGTCGACCAGTGACCCATTCTCTTTTTCTCGCAACATTGCCAAACGCGCAGCCTTGCGCGCTTTCTTGCGTTTGCGCGCTTTTTTCAGTTTCTTGGCTTTGAGTTTCTTTTCTTCCTTGCGCTGCTTTTTCTCCGCCTTCATGCGTTTTTTTTCTGCTTTGCTCAGCTCAAGTTCTGAATCTGTCCTATCAAGGGGTGCTTCCTGATCCTGTGCCTCATCACCAGCGTCAGCATCATTGGCCTTCGCTGCTTTGTGTTTCTTCTTCTTTTTCTTGTCTTTCTTCTCAGGCAGGATGTTGGCTTCCGAGCGTTCTTCGGAGGCTTGTTCAGTTGGCTCGTCTGATGTAATGCTTACGTCCATTTCCCCTTGGTCATGAGGCAGGCTAACGCCCAGTGCTGTCGCAGCGCCAGCCGCAGCAAGCAACATGTCATGATTGCCGCTGTCATCGTCTTCCGGGCTTCCCTCGGGCCCTGGATCAGCGTGAGCTATCAACTCTTCATCCAGCTCTTCAGGGATTTGCTCGCTTTGATTTTGAGGCGCCTCTTCCTCATCAACCAATGCTTCCGCGATCTGATCAAAAGCATCCTGTTCACTTTTGCTGAGATGGGACAAATCTTCTTCGTCTGGTTCGAGACCCGGTGCAATGTCACCGTCGCAATCTGTTTCCGTCATGGAAAGGGTGTCTGGAATGGCAACTTCATTTCCCTCAATTGCATGTTGGGCAGCCATATCGTCATCAAGATCAGTGATCTCATCGTTATCGTAGAGAGCCACTTCAGCAACAAAGTCCTCCTCTTCCAACAGATCATGCATGGCGGCGGCAACCTTTTGGGTGGCTTCGTCATCGGGTGGCCCGTCAATCAGGTCTTCCGCGAAATCGTCACCTGAGACGACCGCCCCTGCTGTTTTGACAGCCAGATCTGCAGCCCTCATCAGATCATCTGACAGAAGCGGATCATCATGGCTCAAAGCTGATGTGTCATCTTCTTCAACAATGGTCTCTTCGTCCGTATCAGGCGAAACAATTGGCTGAATTGTTGTTGATGAAAATGGTACCGCCAGATGAGTTCTGCAAATGCCAAAACCCCGAAACCCCTGAAATCCATGAAAGCGACCAAAAACGGGAAGTCCGGTCAGCTCAACCGGAACTGCAACATCACTATCCTGAACAGGCCAGTTAACGGTCAGACCAGTCCATGTGTCTCTTGCTGCGAAAGCAGTGGAAATTTGCCTGTCTTCATCCATGCCCAGATTTTGTGCCAAATCATCCCAGCTTTGCCCGACAATGGCTGCATGATCTGGTCCAACGGCATCAGCAAGATCCTTGGAGATGAAAGAGAAACGACCAACTTCATCACTTTCCCAAACGAAGTGATAAGGCCCACCATCTTTGTCGAATGCAAAGTTGGCCTTGTCAGTTTCCTCTTCATGTGAGGTTTGATTGTTATCTGTGCCGTCATCGTTGTTTTCGCTGGCCACTTCATCCTTGGAAGGTGCGCTGATGCTTTCCTCCTCAAGGTCTTCAAGGGAAGTAACGATACTGCCGGAATCAGGCTGTGTGTCATCGGTGAAGGATGGATTGGAAAATGAAATTTGAGAGCCAGCAGCAAAAGGCAGCGTCACAATATTGGATGATGTTTCCCTGGAGTGCGGACCGGAAGATTTTTTGCCATCCCTGTGTGCACTCTCAAGTGTGTTATCTGCTTCGCCATCTTGAGCAAAAGAGACAGTATCCATATGATCCAGCATTGAAGGTTGATCAGCTTTGCTCTCCAAAGTTTTTTTGACTTCGTGAGCTGACATGTCAAAGATGTCTGCTTCACGAGCCATGACTTCATCGCTGATATAGGGGCCGCTGGTATCGTCTTCTTCAAGTGCGCTGAAATCCACCTCGTCGATGGTGTCGTCATCCTGATTGGCTACGATCAGCAAATAGCGGGCGTCGAGACCACTTCCTACTCGTGCTACACCACCTATTCGTTGAGGGTTTTCTTCCTTCAAGGCATCAATTGCAAGGCCTGTCGGTTCATCAGAACCGCTCAGAAGAGCATCGATATCTTCAGAGAAATCTACCAGACTTTCAAATCCGGAAGAGGCCGCCAAGACTCTGCTATCTCCATCCATAATTGCTGATAACACGGATGTATGCGGGCTCAATGCCTCTACCAGACGGGATGCAGATTGTTCTTCGTCAAGCTTTGGCAAGTCCGCATCTGTTGCCAAGACCAGAACCATGCTCTCACCTTCCACTTCAAGGCGCTTGCAAAGGCAAGTGGTCGTGACGGCGCTAACGCCAAGGAAAAACCGCAAGCGATCCAGAAGTGGCGCGTTGAGGCGTGAATTTAGAGCAAGGCGGGCCAGATGACGGCGGGCAGGGTGAACATCGCCAAAGGTGCGATCCAGCAATGCCTGCATATCCCGTTCCTGAAAGAATGCCAGTCCTGCAGCATTGGACCAGATAATCCGATTGCCTTCATGATTCCACACCCAGGCCGGACGAGGATCGAGCAGAACCGCACCAATTGCTGGATGAGCTGTCAGTGCCAAAAAAGGCATGATATGGGAGGCCGTGGTAACTTCAGGCATGATTTCCCCTTTGATCCGGTCTTGGTCGTCTCGTCATTTATCGAAGTAGCAGCAACCGCTCTGTTGGCAGAATAGGCAGAACCACGATTCTTTGTTTGCATCCGGCTTTGTGATTAGCTCTTAAACCGGGCGAACAGATTGGACCAGTCAATGGCAAAGCCAATCCAACAAGTCCTTAACAGTCTGTTAATACCGGTTTATGACCCGCAAATCCATATCTAGCCGTCCAACAGCGGCGGAAATGCATGCTCTTGGTTAATGTTCCAGCTTAATAATGATGACTTTGGTTCTTTTCCGACACGGGTTATTTTTTTGGAATTTTGTATGTTGCAGTGCAAAATAATTCGCCAATAAACGAAAGTCTCAAGTTGTTTCACGTGTTTGCCATAAAGGCAGGTTATCTAGTTTTTCGCGCATGCGGAAATAATTATTGCAATGCACAAATTGTCGTGCTATGGTGCGATGCACAATGAGAGTTTCGGTGCCATATATTTGGCCAGGAGATATGACGATGATGAAGACCCCAGAAGCATTTGAAGTACCAACCCAGGTTCGTGACATGGCTGAAAAAGGCGTTGAGCAAGCTCGTAAGGCATTCGACGAGTTCGTCGTTGCTGCCAACGATGCTGCCGCCAAAGTTGAAGGTTCTGCCGAAACCATGCGCAATGGTGCCGCCGACCTCAACAAAAAAGCTTTGTCTGCTACCGAAGAAAGCGTAAATGCTTCTTTCGATCTGGCTACCAAGCTGGTCAAGGCAAAAGACTTGAATGAAGCCATGGAACTGCAGACTGCTTACGTTCAGTCTCAGATGCAGCGCTTCGGTGAAGTTGCTCGCGAAATGGGCGAAGCTGCTACCAAAGCAGCCGCTGACGCGACCGCAAAAAAATAATTTCGGCAGGTTTGCTGAAAGATCCTTCTGGATCAATTTGCTCATTTGTGCGGCGCGATAGGATGCGGCGCACAAACTCCACAAAGATAGAGAATTTCCTCTGGTTTTGCTGCGAGGGGATCAGAACACCAAGAATAAGGCGGTCTGATCTTTACGGATTTGGGTGAGCGTATCTCGCGCAATGCAAGAGCCAGGTCAAAGCAATCACCACTATAGTGTGGGCTGCATTGTCTTTGAACGAAACAAGTTGCATTACAAGGATAGTGAAATGACCACTGCTAAAGCTCCTGCTGCAAAGAAAGCTGCACCAAAAACCGCTGCCAAAGCTGCACCAAAAGCGCCTGCTGCAAAAAAGGAAGAAGTTGCGAAAGACATCTTCGCAATGCCGTCTTTTGAATTGCCGAATATGGATCTGTCCACTCAGATGATGCCGGAAATGGTTCGTGATATGGCGGAAAAAGGTGTTGCTAAGGCTCGTGAGAATTATGCTTCCGTACGTGCCGCTGCCGAAGAACAGAATGCAGCTGTTGAGAAAAGTCTGGATACCGCTCGCGAAGCTGGCATGGAACTGAATAAAAAGGCTTTGGATGCTGCTCAGGCTAATGTTGAAGCTGGTTTCAACTTCTTTCGTGACATCCTGAGCGTGAAGAGCGTTGGTGATGCTATTGAACTGCAGACCTCTTTTGCTCGTTCCCAATTTGATGCCGTCTCGGCTCAGACCAAAGATTTTCAGGAAACCGTAAATAAGGGTGCCCAGGAAATTGCAGCTCCTGTTCAGGAAGCCATCAATAAGAATCTGGACGCAATCAAAGCCGCTTAAGCGCTTGATAATGCCCAACCAAGAAGGCCCGCAATCCTCCCACGCGGGCCTTTTTCTTGTTATGAGTAATTCGGAAAAAACCTCACCGTTGCAGTGAGGATAGTTTGGACAATCTGTGGGAATAACGCACTCCGCTCTTGCAATTTGTCCCAAGCCCGCCTAATAAACAGCCCACATTGGTATGCAGTCGTAGCTCAGTTGGTTAGAGCGTCGGATTGTGGCTCCGAAGGTCGGTGGTTCGAATCCACTCGACTGTACCATTTTTCCCTTTCCAAATCGCCGCACAAGACTTTTCTGTCCATATGGAAGGAAAAGTCCATTGCATTTGTCCTTACATCATTATCGCTCCGAAGTAGATTTATGCTGGATAATCTTGTTCCAGCCAATGGTTCGATCGACGAGATGCTTCATCGCAAACAGGATATGCAGAATTAATGGTTTCTGGGCCTAGGCCGCTTCGGAAGTGGGGACTGCCAGAGCGGCAGTAGAAGCGTTGGTCGCCGAATATAATTGCGCCAGCAAATCCAGATCTACAATATATCGATCAAGCAAATCTGCAATGATATCTTTGGGTTGGCCGTTTTGCTCGCTAAGAGCTTGCAAGGCAATGCGCAAATCGGATTCACTCAATATATGAGGGCGTACTGGTTTTGTTTGCATCAATCTGACCCCCTATGAATACGTACCTGTCGTCATTAATAAACTATTAACAAACATAGTTAATAAAAAGTTAATGGCCTGAAAACGTGTTTATTTATAGGCAACCGTCAGGATGACAGTAAATCTGTTTTGATGAGTTTGTTTGTCTGGCGAGCAGTGTTCGGATTTTGGATTTCAATACTTGAATGGAAACGTGGAATTCATTTGAAGCAGTATTGTTCCCCCTCTTTGGTATAAAATCTGTTCTTGATCCTTGCGAGATGGCTGAACATGGCTGTGGGAACTTCGAATTTGTCGAGGTCTACAGCTGCGTTTCAGGTATGAGAGGCGAAACCTGTCTGTTCATGCTTGAGACAAGGGAAACACATAAATCAGGGCTTCGCCATAACAAGGGCCATGCCGACATCTCCCCAAGGGCCTGAGAAGCTGGATGCTGATCAGTCCAGATAAGTGTCATAATCGGAGACAAGAAGATGTGTCGGTGCTTCATCTTCTTCAACTTTGGCAAATCGGCCAATCTCCATTTCAAAATCGTTGTCTGTCTTGTCGTCATTGACAGTCGAGACCTCACCAATAAGTACATCGCCACCTTCACCCCAAAAGGCATGCCAGACGCCAGGAAGCAGGGTCACGCTTTCTCCCGGATCAAGCGCGAGATGGCCTCCGGCGGGCAACGTGATCATGCGTCCGTCCACCGGCACCGCAATGTCGCTGGTGCGATCAATGGATCCGTCATCTCTACCGGCATAAAGCTCCAAAACCAGCTTGGCACCGCCGCGATTGATAATGTCTTCGGCTTTCAGAAAATGTCGATGCATTGGGCTTAGCTGATTTTTGCGGCTAACCAGTAATTTTTCGGCATAGAGCATGCCGCGACCTTTGCTGAGATCGCCCAAAAGACCATTGCGAACAGTGAAGAGGAGTAAACCGAGCTCATCGAACTTTTCTTCTCCATAGTCGGTGATGTCCCAGCCCATGGCCCGCTCTTTGAGTGTGGGCGAATACTCACTTCGTTTCAACTCATCTGGAGATAGATACGCAAAGGGAGGCAATTGATATCCAAAAGAACGAATGAAGGCGTCACCTTTACGCAGGATTTCATTGATGTGGGATCTTTTCATGATTGTTTACTGCCTTTTGTTGATCTGCATTTTGGGAATTGAGACACCGAAATGTCTGGATGTCGATTGGGTGGCTGTAATTTCCTCAAAACATGATATTTTGTCAGACATTCAATTCTTTTAATTATCGAAGGTTTAGAACTGGGCCTATAAAATAGCGTTGAAAATCAATATTGTAAACATTGTCTGACAAAGTTCTTTACATTGTCAGACAATAAAGGCATGTTAGGCAGGTGTCAGATGAAGAGTGATAGGCAAAAGAAAGCTATGCCGGCGACGGAAAAACAGCAGCAACAAGCCTCACAGGAGATGGTGATCAAGGAAGCCATGAAGCGGCGAATTCCCCAAAGTGGGGGTGATCGTGGCCGAGAGGTGCTTAACGCCCTGGTGGAGATCATTGAGGCAGCAGGCTTGAAGGCTGGTGATCGATTGCCACCGGAAAAGGAACTTGCTCAATCTTTAGGGGTTGGGCGTTCCAGTATCCGTGAGGCTCTGATGGCCTGGCAGCGTATGGGTATTGTGGTGCGCAACAAGGGAGCAGGGACGAGGCTGGTTGCCAAAGTGAGTTCGCAATCCGTTCAGCTTCCCTTGACCATACAACTTGAGGCGGAGGGTTTGGCACGAACCTTGACTGTCCGGCGTCCGTTGGAGTTTGAGGCAACGCGCCTGGCCATTCAGAATGGCACGGAAAAAGACATGCGCATCATCAGTGCCCGATGTGAAGAACTGATGGCTATTTTTGAAGCGGGCGAAAACTGGCATGAGGCGGATGCCCGCTTTCATGCTGCCATTCACGATGCGTCTGGTAATCCCTTGTTCGGTCAGTTGATTCAGCAGCTGCATTCGGCGTTCCACGATGCGTATCAAGCGCCATTCGACAAACCTCAGATGGCAGATCGAAGTATCCCGTTGCATCGGGATTTGGCGGATGCTGTGAAAACCCGGGATTGGGAAGCAGCCAAGCGAACCCTGCAAGAAATTTTTGCCATTTTAGAAGTCGAGGTTGCAAACACACTAGATGAAAATCGATAAGCACATAAGTGGAGAAGGGGCGTCTCTGGCTACTTTGTTGGCGGCAGCCTATGAGGACGGGTCGGGGAGTATCACGCCTCCCATATACCAGACTTCGCTGTTCAGCTTTGATAGCTTTCAGGCTTTTGAAGAAACAATGGCTGGACGGCGGCAGCAGGATCTTTACACCCGTGTCACCAATCCCACAATTCATGTGTTCGAAGACATGATGGCCAAGGCCGAAGGCGGGGAGGAAGCCGTTGCCTTCTCCTCTGGAATGGCTGCCATCAGCTCTACTCTATTTGCTTTTCTCCGTCCCGGAGATCGTGTTGCGTGCGTTGAAAATGTTTATCCAGACGCTTATCGCCTGTTTGAAAAAATTCTGCGTCCTTTTGGCGTCGAAGTCACCTATCACGCAGTGAGCGATTTTGAAGACAAGCCTGACCTTCTTAAAGGGTGTCGTATTGCCTATCTGGAAAGCCCGAACAGCATGTTGTTGCAAGCCATGGACTTGGCCAAGGTTGCGGCCCATGCCCGTCTTCATGATGTTGTGACAGTGATTGATAATAGCTGGGCTACTCCTGTCTTTCAGAATCCTTTGGCGCATGGCATTGATATCGTTCTGCATTCGGCATCGAAATATATTTCGGGCCATTCAGATGTTGTCGCGGGTGTGGTGGTATCCAGCCATGACAAGATCAAGGCAATTCGGGAGCTTACCTTGCCGCTTTTCGGCGGCAAGCTGGCACCGTTTGAAGCCTGGCTTCTGATACGAGGGTTGCGATCCCTGCATGCCCGCATGAAACAGCATGAAGCCACAGCCAATCTGTTCATTGAGCGATTGTCCGCCCATCCCGCTGTGAAGACAGTCTGCTCTCCCGCCCCCAATAGTGTGCCGGGTTTGAGGGGACGCTCAGGTCTTATGACAATCGACTTTTCTCCGTCTGTCGGAATCGAAGGTCTTGTCGATGAGCTGAAATATTTCAAGCTGGGAGTGAGCTGGGGCGGATTTGAAAGTCTTGTGATGCCATCCAAAGTCGGCTTGGCCCAGAAGGGAGAACAGAATTCTCTGCAACGTTTTGAAGTGCCCGACACCATGGTGCGGGTGAGCGTTGGACTGGAGGATGCTGAGGATCTGTGGCGTGATTTTGCCACGGCATTGCAGGCAAGTCTCGATTAAGCAAGCGAACTTTAATCAACAAATAAACGTGGAGGAAAAAATGCGAAAGATTGTCTTGGGATTGACAGCGGTGGCCACATTGATGGCCAGTTCGGCATTGGCCGATACCAAACTCAAGCTTGTAGAAGTGATCACCAGTCCTGCCCGGACTGAAACACTCAAGGCCATGGTTGCAGACTATGAAAAATCCAATCCCGGAGTAACCGTCGAGATCGTCTCCCTGCCTTGGGGGCAGGCCTTTGAGAAGCTGGCAACAATGGTGGCTGGTGGTGATGTGCCCGATGTTGTTGAAATGCCGGACAAATGGCAGGCGCTTTATGCAGGCGCTGGTAAATTGGCCAACCTGGAAGACAATATCAAAAACTGGAAACATGGTGCCACTCTGGGCGAGAAGACTTTGGCCATGGCTCGTCAGGCAGGTGGAACGGCTTACTCCATCCCTTATGGTTTCTACCTTCGCGCAATGTTCTATAACAAGAAATTGCTCAAGGAAGCGGGTGTTGCCAAACCTCCGGTTACAACAGCCGAATTCAAGGAAGCTGCTGCAAAGGTCTCCAAGCTGGACGGTAAATATGGATATTGCCTGCGCGGTGGCGGTGGTGGTTTGAATGCTTGGATGATGAGCGCTGCCGCCATGAATGGTTCCGGTAAATTCTTTGATGATGCAGGCAAAGCGACCATCAATCAGCCTGGTTCGGTCAAGGGGCTGCAATATTTGATGGATCTCTACAAGGATGGTTCGGCACCGAAGGATTCCGTCAATTGGGGCTTCAATGAAATCGTTGCGGGCTTCTACTCAGGAACCTGCGCTTTCCTTGATCAGGATCCGGATGCGTTGATCGCCATAGCCGAGCGGATGCCTGCAGAAGATTTCGCAGTAATCCCAATGCCAGTTGGTCCTGCCGGAAAAGCCTATCCGACAATCGGATTTGCAGGTTGGTCCATCTTTGAAACCACCAAACACAAGAGTGAAAGCTGGGCATTGTTGGCTCATCTGTCTGATCCCGAGAACAACAAGACCTGGGCACGCAAGGTTGGAGTTCTGCCAATTCATACCGGTGCAGAACAGGATCCATATTACAAGACAGAACAATTTGCCGGATGGTTCACCGAATTGAACAGTTCCAAATATCAACCTTTGATCTTGCCATCCTATCTGGAAGGATTTGGTTATTTCGCAAGTACCCTTGCATTGGAAAGCAGTCAGCAAGCTTTGCTGGGAGAAATCAGCGCGCAGGAGCTTGCCGACAAATGGGCGGAGTTTTTGACCGCCGAATATGCCAAATGGAAAGCCAAACAATAAGCTGATTGGCTGGTTCTAAAGAACAGGGCTCCTGAAGGATAATGCTTTTCAATCAAGAAAGCACCCATATCAGGGGCCCATTCAGTCCTTGCATAGATCAATAGATGGTTTGCCATGACGGATATGAACACTCACCTCCCGCCTGCCGATGCATCGGATCCAACCAAGAATAATTCGCCACAAAAGACCAAGGGTCTTGGATTGTCGTTGTCTTATTTTCTTGAACCCTATCTCTATTTGTCTCCGGCTTTGTTGTTGATTGGTCTGGTGATCCTGGTGCCATTGGTTATCGGAGTTTCCTATTCATTCCAATCCATCGCTCTGTTGCAACCCTTCAAAACCGGTTGGATTGGTCTGGACAATTATCGTGCCCTTTTCACAGATGCGAAATTCCTGGTGGCGATCAAGAATACTTTTTGGTGGACTCTCTATTGCGTAACCTTGCAATTTTTGCTCGGCCTTGGCCTTGCGATGCTGCTTAATACCAAGTTTCATGGCAAGAAGCTGATCCAGGCGCTTGTTTTTCTGCCTTGGGCTGTGCCGAGCCTGTTGTCTGCGCTCACCTGGGCCTGGTTATTCAATCCGGTCATTGGGCCTTTGCCGCATTGGTTGGCGGCCCTGGGTATTCTGGCTGAACCCTTCAATATTCTGGGTGACAAGGATTTGGCTCTCTGGGGGCCGATTGTGGCCAATATCTGGTTTGGTATTCCTTTTTTCGCCATCACTCTTCTAGCGGCGCTGCAATCCATTCCAGCTGATATGTATGAAGCTGCTGATATCGATGGTGCGACATCATGGCAGCGTTTCACGAAAATCACCTTGCCATTCCTGGCACCGATGATCGCGATCACGGTTATGTTGCGGACCATTTGGATCGCCAATTTTGCCGATCTGATTTACGTCATGACCGGAGGTGGTCCGGCCAATTCCACCCAAATTTTGTCATCCTACATTTTCACGACAGCTTTCCGGAAACTTGATTTCGGTTATGCCTCGGCAGTTGCTGTCGTCCTGCTGCTTCTGATGCTGCTTTATGCTGCTATCCTTCTGAAAATGCGGAAGAAACTGGTGAAGGTATGAAAATGCTTGATAGAAACATCACGAATGGTTTGGCTGTGGTCGGTAAATATGGCGCTCTGGCCTGCTATGTTGCTTTTGCCATGTTGCCGCTATATTGGCTTTTGAAAATCAGTCTGACACCGGATCAACTGGTATTTACGGAAGGCACTGCCCTGTGGCCCAGTGCTTTGACCTTGGAGAATTTCCAATCGGTTATCTTCTATAGCGATTTCATGGCCTATTTCAAAAACAGCATCCTGGTTTCTCTGGGCACTGCATTGATCACCACTTTGGTGGCCACCGCAGCTGGATATGCCTTCTCGCGCTTTCATTTTGCTGGTAAGAATTTGATCATCGTGGCCATGTTGCTGACGCAGATGTTTCCGCTCCTTATGATCATCTCTCCCATCTACAAGATTTTTGCCTCTCTGGGGCTGCTGAATACGCTGACCAGTCTGATCATCGCCTATACGGCGTTCAATGTTCCTTTCGCTACCTTCCTGATGCAGTCCTTCTTCGACGGTATCCCGCAAGATCTGGAAGAGGCGGCCATGACAGATGGAGCAACACGGTTTCAGGCATTGCGCAAGGTTATCTTTCCGCTAACCTTGCCGGGACTTGCGGCAACACTGGGCTTTGTGTTTACCGCAGCTTGGAGTGAACTCCTGTTCGCCCTGATGCTTATCAGTTCCAACGATACCATGACTTTCCCGGTCGGTTTGCTGACATTCGTTTCGAAATTCTCGGTTGACTGGGGGCAGATGATGGCCGCAGGGGTCTTGGCCCTTATTCCGAGCTGTTTATTCTTCATCTTCATTCAACGATACCTTGTCCAGGGCCTGACCTCTGGCGCAGTAAAAGGATAAGACTGTCCGATGGCTTCTATTCAACTTCAGGATATCGCAAAATCCTATGGCGCTGTCGAAGTTCTGCGCAATATCGACCTCAGCATTGAGGAGGGAGAATTCATCGTCCTGGTAGGACCGTCCGGTTGCGGGAAGTCCACGTTGCTGCGGATGATTGCCGGATTGGAACCAATTACTTCTGGCGATATGTTTATCGGTAATGAATGGGTGAATGAGTTACGTCCCCGGGACCGTGACATTGCCATGGTATTCCAGTCCTATGCGCTCTATCCGCATATGAGCGTCGAACGCAATATGGGCTTCAGTCTCGAAATCCGCGGTGAAGACAAGGCTGAGCGGAAAAAACGGGTGCAGGAAGCGGCTAGAATTCTGGGCTTGGAACCCTATCTGGATCGTTTGCCCAAGGCTTTGTCTGGTGGGCAGCGTCAGCGTGTTGCAATGGGCAGGGCCATCGTGCGTGACCCCAAAGCCTTCCTGTTTGATGAACCTTTGTCAAATCTGGATGCTGCTTTGCGGGTGGAAATGCGACTTGAAATTGCCAAGATGCATAAGCGGCTCTCCGCCACCATGATCTATGTGACCCATGATCAGGTGGAGGCGTTGACACTCGCCGACAGGATCGTAGTCATGAATAATGGTGATATACAGCAGATTGGTACTCCAATGGAGCTCTATGCGCGTCCAGCCAATCTGTTCGTGGCGCAGTTCCTTGGGTCTCCGACAATGAATATCATTCAGAAAGAGGCCTTGTCCTCATCATTGATCGAGATGCTTGTCCCCGCTGATATCCGAGATAGCGTGACAAAACTCGGAATACGTCCCGAACATGTCCAGATTGTACAATCCTCCGACCAGGAAGCGGAAGACGGCCATATCACCGGTAAGGTGGTGGTTGTGGAGCATCTTGGTTCAGATGCCAACATTTATCTTGATTTGGGGAACCAGAGGCAATTCCTTGTTCGCCATCATGGTGATCTGGAGGTTGCGAGTGGCACCGAACTAAAGGTTCGCTTTGATCTCGAAAAGCTTCACTACTTCGACAATCAGGGCCATGCGGTGCACCAGCCATTCTTATGAACGGGTGATGTCAAAGACTGTAGTCTGATTGTGATGGCCAAATATAACAAAAGACAGGCCGCTCAACGCGGCCTGTCTTTTGTTTGTCTGTCTTAAAGAGAAGCAGCAATACCTTGTTTGATCCTGCCACCCACTGACAATCCTTCGACTTTCTCAACGATGGAAGCGGCATCAATGCCGTGATGGCGATACAGATCGCCAATCGAACCGGTCTGGCCGAAATGCTCGACACCAAGCGAGATGGTTTGATGTCCGATAACAGAACCGAGCCAGGCCAAGGTCGCCGGATGCCCATCAATGATTGTCACAATCTTGCAATGGTTTGGTAAATCGCCCAGCAATTGCTCCGCATGGGAGGCAGCATTGATATTGCCACGTGCCCGCGCCCGTTGCGCAGCTGTCCAGCCCGCATTCAACCGATCTGCGGAGGTAACCGCCAGCACACCGATGTCTCTTCTTGCCTCGGCAATAGCCCCTGCGGCCTTGATAGCCTCGGATGCAACAGCACCTTGATAAGCAATCACGATATCGCAATTGGGCCCGGGTTTGCGGAGCCAGTAGGCACCGTCCACGGCACCTTGACGAAAGGCATCATCAGCCCGTTTGACCGGTTGTTCTATCGGGTTGGTGGTTAGGCGCAGATAGACGGAGCCGCCGGTTTCATCTCGCAGCCATGTGCGCTCGTCAGGATCATTGTCTCCATCACGCTGCATGTAATCAAAGGCCCATTCCATGATCACGGCCAGCTCATCGGCAAAGGCTGGCTCGAATGATGCCAGTCCGTCCTGACTCATGCCGATCAGTGGGGTGCCAACTGATTGGTGTGCCCCACCTTCCGGTGCAAGGGTCACACCGGACGGTGTGCCGACAATCATGAAGCGGGCATCCTGATAGCAGGCATAATTGAGTGCATCCAAACCACGACACACGAACGGATCATAGACTGTTCCAATTGGGATAAGTCGTTTGCCGAACAGTGAATGAGACAGCCCCGCAGCGCCCAGCAGCAGAAACAGGTTCATTTCTGCAATTCCCAACTCGATATGCTGACCGGATGGATCAAATACCCATTTGGCGGTGGAGGGGATGCGATGCTCAATGAAGGCATCTTTCTGGGCTTCGCGTGCAAACAATTTGCGGCGATTGACCCATGGGCCAAGCTGGGTGGTGCCCGTCACATCAGGAGAGGTTGTGACGATACGGCTGGCCAACTCGCTATCTCCTTTGGAAAGATCATCAAGAATCTTGCCAAAAGCTGCTTGTGTCGATGTGGCGCGATCAGCGTTCAACTCGATAGCGGGGACTGCGAGCTTTTTATCGTGGTAAACCCGGCGACCTTTGGAGAAGAACGGTACCTGATCAAGAGCGGCTTTGAAGGCATCAACATCCTTGATGGTTGCGAATGGCTCCCACTCTTCGCCTTTGGCTACGCCCATATGGGCCTGCCATTCTTCCATTTGGGTCTTGTTCATCAAGCCACCATGATTGTCCTTATGTCCGGCAATCGGTGTGCCCCAACCCTTGATGGTATAGGCCAGAAAACAGGTTGGGCGATCATGATCAATGGAAGCAAAGACATCGGCCATGGTGGTCACGCAATTTCCGCCGAGATTTTCCATCAAGTCAGCGAGTTCTTCATCGCTGCGTTTTTCAATCAGCGCACTGACATCGCCCTGATCACCCAGATCATCCATCAGGCGTTTGCGCCAGACAGCACCACCCATGAAAGTGAGAGCGGAATAATCCTGATTGGGGCAGGCATCGATCCAGTTTTTCAGCTTCTTGCCGCCCGGTTCATCAAAGGCTTCTTGCTGCAGTTTGCCATATTTGACGCGCACAACATCCCAGCCAAAGGCATCAAAGATTTTCTCAACGCGCTCGAAAAGGCCTTCGCGCACGATGCCATCCAGTGACTGGCGATTGTAGTCGATGATCCACCAGCAGTTACGCAGATCATTCTTCCAGCCTTCCTGAAGGCATTCATAGACGTTGCCTTCATCCAGTTCGGCATCTCCGACCAAGGCAATCATGCGTCCAAGCTTCTGCTTCTGCCCCCAGTTTTTGGCTTTGATGTAATCCTGAATGAGGGAAGCGAAGCTGGTAATCGCAACACCCAAGCCGACGGAACCGGTAGAAAAATCTACGTCGTCAGCATCTTTGGTACGGGAAGGGTAGGATTGGACACCACCAAAGCCGCGAAAATTCTCCATTTGCTCGCGCTCAAGATTACCCATCAGATAATGCATGGCGTGAAAGATAGGAGAGGCATGAGGCTTCACTGCAACCCGATCTTCGGGTTTCAACGATGAGAAATACAACGCCGTCATGATGGACACCATGGAGGCGGAGCTCGCCTGATGACCGCCAACCTTGATGTCATCGACCTTGGGACGAATATGGTTGGCATGATGGATCATCCAGTGTGATAGCCACAAAAGCCGCTGCTCAATGGTTTTGAGATTTTGTTTTTCCATGCGGACCTCCTCCAGAATTCTGATTTTGGGCTAGAATATCTCGCTCCAATTGGTTTTATCTGGCTTTTTCAGCTGAGATTTGCGATAAAATTAGCGGTTATAACTCCAAATGGTCTTATTGATGGCAGAAATTGCTCAACTTGATTCTTTTGATACGCAAATCTTGCGCGCTTTGCGCGGTGATGGTCGGCTGTCGGTCCAAAATTTGTCCGAGCTGATTGGCCTCAGCCCCACGCCAACAGCGCGCCGTCTCAAACGGTTGGAAGAAACGGGTGTAATCAGGGGATATAGCGCCCTTATTGATGAAGTTGCACTGGGATATACGGTGACGGTCTTTGTCTCGGTTCAACTGGATAGACAGGTCGATGATGCCCTCGCCAGATTTGAGGCGGCTGTTGAGGCGTTTCCCGAGGTGGTCGATTGTTGGCTGATGACTGGCAATCGAGATTATATGATGCGCGTGGTTACATCTGATCTCAAGGAGTTCGAGCATTTTCTTGTACGGCAATTGACCAAAGTGCCTGGAGTATCCACCATTGAAAGCTCTATTCCCTTGCGACGTGTGAAGGATGGGCAGGCACGTATGCTGTAAATACCTGGCTTTATCCCGCATAGATGGCTTTGGATCTAACGAATGGAAATGGTGATATATGACACGCCCGGCACCTTATGAACGCAACAGGTTCAATGTCTTTATGCCATTGCAAACCCGTTGGGCCGACAATGATATTTATGGTCACATGAATAATGTGGTGCATTATGCTTTGTTTGATACGGCCGTGAATGAATGGTTGATTGATCAAGGACTATTGGATATCGAAAACAGCTCGCAAATTGGGTTGGTGGTGGAGACGGGCTGCCACTATTTTGCCGAACTGGCCTTTCCGGACAAAATTGAAGCTGGGATAGGGATCGAGCACATAGGCTCATCCTCTGTTATCTACCGCGTGGCATTGTTTCGTGAAGGCGAAGATAAAGCCGCCGCCCAAGGGCGTTTCGTACATGTCTATGTGGATCGTAAAAGCCGAAAACCAATGCCATTGCCCGATAACTGGACGAAGGCCATGAGGCCACTGTTGCTAGAGCTGACCTAGTTCAAACGGTCAGCCATCAGCTACACGGGTAAAGTGCTGCTATCAGAGATCCTTGCAAACAATCAGAATCTTATGATGACATGGTAGATCTATCTGGCCTCATTGCGTACCGCAGACTGCATGTCTTTGTCGAGCATCATTGTCAATTTCGATGACACTGTTGAATTCCAACGCTGATTCAAAATGAGATCCTTGGGCAAGAAGCCATCAAGTTTGGACAGACATGCCACTAATTCGTCCGGATTTTTCCTTGCCCCGATATTTCTTGCAATCTGGTCTTGTCTGGGATCGCGAAGCTCATAGGTTGCATTGGCATCTGTTCCGCGGACACAATAATACATCCATGCCGCAGTAGCGAAGGCAAATGGAGCTATCGATTGGCCTCTATCCAGCGCAGTGACCGCCGGTTCAAAAATGCGTTGGGGCAGTTTTTCCGTGCCATCCATTGCAATTTGATAGGTTTCATGACGAATGTTGGGATTGGCGAATCTTTGGAGCAGGGATTTGGTGTAGATATCCAAATCGACACCCGGGACCGGATCGAGCGTTTGTGAGGCTGCAATGATATGCCGTTTGACAAGCTTTGCCAGATCTGGATCGGTCATGACATTGCAGACATGGTCAAGACCGGAGAGAAAGCCGGCATAAGCCAGCATGGAATGTGCTCCATTCAACATGCGTAGCTTCATATTCTCATATTGAGCTACATCCTTTACCAACAAAGCACCTCCGGCATCCCAAGCGGGCCGTCCAGTTGGGAAATCATCTTCGATAACCCATTGGCTGAAAGGCTCCGTTTCAACCGCAGCAAGATCTATGCATCCAATTAGATCGTTTGCCCTGGACAGAGTATCTTGCGTTGTGGCCGGGGTAATGCGGTCCACCATGGTTGATGGAAACGAAACATGCGCCTCAATCCATTCGGCGAGAGTATGATCAATCTGGCGGGTAAAATCGAGAACACCCGCGCGCAGAAATGCACCGTTGTTGGGGAGGTTGTCACAACACAACACAGTGAATGGTTTCGTTCCTGCATTGTGTCGCCGTCGTAGGGCAGCAACCAGGATTCCCAGGACACCAACCGGATTGTCAGGGTTTGAAATATCTGCTGCAACTGCAGGGTGATCTTGATTTATGCCACCCGACACCCGTTCAATACCATAAGCCTTTTCTGTCACTGTCAGAGAGACAATGCGAATGCGCGGATCACCAAGTGTGTCCAAAAGCTGTTTGGTGTTTCCCTTGGCTGTAATAACTCTTTCGATGCTACCTATGATGCGGGCGCTGGTTTTATCCAAATCATGCTCGATCAATGTGAACAGCCCGTTTTGCGGGTTTAATTCTTCGGCTGCTTTGGGGCTTCGCAGATTTGCACCGATTATTCGCCAATCACCGCCTTCTGCCGCCAATGCATCATCGGTATATACCGCCTGATGGGCTTTATGAAACGCCCCAAGTCCCAAGTGAACAATTCCGCTTCCATGCTTACTTGGTAGATAGGCGGGCTGGCGCAAATGAACGGGGAGTGTTGTGGAGGTAGCAAGTCTTTTCATGCTCATGCCCTGGTATTGTCGATATATGTAAGGGCGGATATGACGCCGCGCAGTTCGGCAAGTCCCTTTAAGCGGCCGATCGCCGGATAGCCAGGTTGCGCTTTGCGGTGCAGATCATCCAGAATGTCCTGCCCGTGATCGGGGCGAAACGGAATGGAGCAATCCATGCGTCCGGATTCGCGCCGCTGTTTTTCCTCTTTCAGAACAGCCTGTACGAGGGCGACCATATCTGTTTCACCTTCAAGATGTTCGGATTCGTAAAAGGAACCCCGAATGTCCTTGCTTTCACGTGCAACGTTGCGCAGGTGAAGAAAATGGACCCTATCTCCTAACTGTTGCATCATCCTGGGCAGATCATTGTCCGGTCTGGCACCCAATGAGCCCGAGCATAATGTGATGCCGTTTGCGGGAAGGTCCACGGCATCCATTACCTTGCTATATTGCACCTCGGTAGACATGATCCGGGGTAAGCCAAGTAATGGGAAGGGAGGGTCATCCGGATGGCAGCAGAGTCTGATACCAAGCTCCTGCGCCAATGGTGTGACCTGTTCAAGAAAAGCGATCAGATTGTTGCGAAGTCCATTTTCGGACAAGATCGCGTATTCGGAAATATGTTGGCGCACCTGATCCAGCGAAAACGCTTCCGCAGCTCCAGGTAAACCGTAAACGACGTTGCGAACAATTCTTTTCTGAGCGGCGTTATCCATGGCTCTGTAGCGCGATGCTGCGATGTCCAGCAACGCTTCAGAATATTCTTCAGTGGCTCCAGCTCGTTTCAGGATATGTATATCGAAGGCGATAAAGTCATGCCAGTCGAACCGCATACAGGTACCCCCATTGGGCAAGCGATGCTTGATATCTGTGCGTGTCCAGTCTAGGACCGGCATGAAATTGTAGCAAACCACATCAATTCCGGCGTCAGAAAGATTGCGAAGACTTGCCTTGTAATTGTCGATGTGTTGTCGCCATTCACCTTGTTGTTTTTTGATGTCTTCAGAGACCGGCAAGCTTTCAACGACCTCCCATTGCAATCCTGACGACGTTCCATCGTGATGGAACGATATTTCTTTCTGTCTGCGGGCAATTTCTGCTGACGTCCAAATATCCCCGGTAGGGATATGATGGAGAGCTGTGACCACGCCTTCAACGCCAGCCTGCCGCATGTCTTGCAATGTGACTTGATCTTTTGGTCCAAACCACCTCCAGGTTTGTCTCATTTTATACTCTCCATTGATTTCGCGGATGAATCGTTTCCTGTTTCAAGTGTGCCATTTTCCATACTTCCATACAAGAGTGTTGACTTGTATGGAAGTATGGAGCATAAAAGTCAAGGGAGGATACCTGATGCAGCTACAACACGATAAAGCTTGGGACCTTAATCTTGAGGCTCCGATTGGACCGCAGCTCCACCGGATTCTGCGAGAGCGGATTGTCCGAAATGATCTGGTTTCCGGTAGCAAAATTTCCGAGACCGAAATCGCGAGATTCTATTCAATCAGTCGTCAACCGGTTCGTGAGGCATTCATCAAGCTGTCAGAGGAAGGGTTGATTTCAATACGACCTCAACGCAGCACCGTTATCAAAAGGATCGATTCTGAAGCTGTTTTGCATGCTCGGTTCATCCGTGAGGCGATTGAGGCTGACATAGTAAAATTGTTGGCCACGAAATCTGACCCCGCACTTGTGCGCGAATTGCGTGCGCAACTTGCGGAGCAAGAGCGTGTTGCGGGAAGTGATCCCGTAAAATTCACACGGTTGGATGAGCGCTTTCATCGAACTCTGGCAGAGGCGTCAGGCAATGCCAGCGCATGGAAATTCATCGAAGGATTAAAGTCTCAGATGGATCGGGTGCGGTTCTTAAGCCTCAGTTTTTTCCCAATGCCCAAGCTGATTGCTCAACACAAAGAAATTGTTGATTGCATCGAAGTCGGAAATATTTCGCAAGCAGAAAGCGCAATCCGGCTTCATTTGAAAGAAATCCTGAAAGATTTACCGGAGATCCAGGCTGTAAATCCTGAGTTCTTTAGTCAAGCGCCCGAATAACAACAATACAGGCAATTACCTAAACAATCATGGAGGAAGATTATGAAGATTACTAAAACGATCGTGACTACCCTCGCTGCGGGTATCATGGCTCAGGTCATTGGTGGTTCAGCCATTGCGCAAGACATGACGTTGAAACTTGGTCATTTGGCCAACGAGGCGAATCCTTGGCATAAAGCGTCTGTTAAATTCGGCACTGAGCTTTCCCGTCTGACAGATGGCCGCATCTCGGTTGAGGTGTTCCCAAACGAGTCTCTTGGCAAAGAGGTTGACCTGATCAACGGAATGCAACTGGGAACAGTTGATATGACGATCACCGGGGAAAGCTTGCAAAATTGGGCTCCCATGGCAGCGTTGTTGGCTGTTCCATATGCCTACAAATCGATTGAACATATGGATCAGGTTGCCGGTGGCGACATCGGCGATCTGATTAAGGCACAGATTGTCGAGAAGGCAAAGATTCGCCCCATCGCACATTTTGCACGGGGGCCGCGTAACCTGACATCCAACCGCGCAATTCCTTCACCCGATGACCTGAATGGCTTGAAAATGCGCGTACCAAACGTGCCGCTGTTTGTTGATGTATGGAAGGCATTGGGGGCAAATCCGGGACCGATGGCCTTCTCCGAAGTGTTTACAGCACTTCAGAATGGAACAATTGACAGCCAGGAAAATCCCCTTGCATTGATCCGCTCGGCAAACTTCAACGAAGTTCAAAGCCATATAAACATGACGGAGCATGTGCGCTCATGGATCTATCTGACAATCGCCGAATCTACCTGGCAGAAATTGTCAGCAGAAGATCAAAACGCTGTCTTGCAGGCCGCAGCCCTTGCACAGGCCTATGAGCGTGGTCTCTTTGAAGCATCAATTGCCGCAGATCGTGCCTATCTTGAAGGCAAAGGCATGACGTTTGTCGAAGTAGACGGGGCGGCTTTTGCAGCCAAAGCCAAAGATGCAGTGCTGGCCAATGTCAATGATGAAATCAAGCCCATCGTTGATGACCTTTTCAAGCAGTAAGTCTGATTGAATGATATCACTCGGGGCCGGTGTCAATCGGCCTCGCTTCTACTGCTCCAAGGGGTAATCATGTCGATCCAGCATATTCAATCGATACTTGTCAAAATCTGCCGTGCCGGGGTCGGACTGGCATTTTGCCTGCTGCTTGGAACGGTTTTGTATCAGGTTATTGGCCGCACATTTACGATGTCATTCGTATGGACCGAAGAGTTAACTCGCTACACTTTGCTCTATGTTGCTGCATTTGGCGTTGGATTGTCCTTGCTCAGTGGTGAACTGGTCAATGTCGATGTGATTTGCGAATCCTTGCCTGGTGAATGGCCCAGGCGATTAAGATTAATTTCAGCGCTCATTACAACTCTCTTGTGTTTGGCATTGATTGCTCCGGCATGGAAATACACTGCTATCGGAGCTCTTCAAACATCACCCGCAATGGGCATTCGAATGGACTTTGCCCACGCGAGCGTTCTCATGCTTCTGCTGCTATTGCTCATATTCGCTGCACTACGCGTTGTTTCAATGCTTTGGGGCGGTGCCTCAGGACTCTCTGAAGAGAAAGAGGATAACACCTAATGGAAGTTGCTGTTCTTATTTCAATTTTTGTAATCGGCCTGATCATAGGTTTGCCTGTTGCAATCACCCTCGGTGTTGCGTCATTGGCCTATTTGTTGGTTGCAGAAATTCCTTTGGTCGTCATGCCACAGAAAATGTATGCAGGTATGGATGTGTTCGTTCTGCTCAGTATTCCAGGTTTTGTCCTTGCTGGTAATTTGATGAATAGCGGTGGCATTACAGAGCGGATTATCCGTTTTGCAAGTGCGTTGGTTGGTTGGATTCGCGGCGGGCTTGGTTTGACAAACATCGCAGCCTCAATGCTGTTTGGTGGCATTACCGGGACAGCCGTCGCTGACGCGGCCTCGATCGGTGGCGTCATGATCCCGGGAATGAAAAAGGCTGGTTACCCTGCAGATTTCTCCGCAGCCGTTACTGCTGCGTCTTCAACTGTTGGGCCGATCATTCCTCCAAGTGTTCCAATGATCATTGTCGGTGCATTGTCCGGCATCTCAGTGGGTAAGATGTTTCTTGCTGGTGCTATACCCGGCATTCTGATGGGTGTCGCGATGATGGTCACCTGTTACATCGTCTCTGTTAAAAAGAACTTCCCTCGGCAGGCATGGCGTGGGACGTCTGAGTTGGGGCGATCTTTCGTGTCTGCGTTTTGGGCACTGGCAATGACCGGCCTGATCATCTACGGACTTTTGAGTGGATTGGCGACACCAACCGAAACTGCTGTGATCGCGAGCCTTTATGCACTGATCGTAGGAGCGTTCGTCTATCGTGACCTGAAGCTGTCTCAAGTTCCCAAAATCCTGATTGATAGTGGGGTGTCCTCCGCAGCTATTCTGGTTCTGGTCGGTTTTGCAAATGTGTTTGGGTGGATTCTCGTCTCCGAGCGCATACCGCAAGCAATCGCATCGGCGGTCCTTTCTGTCACCGAAAACAAATTTCTGGTGATCCTGATTGTCAACATCCTGCTACTGTTTGTAGGCATGTTCATGGAGACAATTGCTGCCCTCATTATTCTTTTCGTTCCGTTGTTGACCTTGGCCCAGGCAGTTGGTGTCGAGCCGCTTCACTTTGCAACCTTTGCGGTGTTGAACCTGATGATAGGACTGACAACTCCTCCCGTTGGTGTCTGTCTGTTTGTCTGCGCGAATATCGCGCGCCTCCCGCTTTCACCTGTTGTTTGGGCCATTCTGCCCTTTTTGGCGACCAATATCATCATCTTGTTGATGGTCTCCTACATTCCTGCTCTGGCGACTTGGTTGCCGTCCATTCTGATCCCGTAGGTGCTGCTATGCATACACGTATCTGCCGTCTGCACGGCAAAGAAGATATTCGAATTGAAACCTTGAGTGTCAGCGCACCAAAAGAGGGAGAGGTAAGAATTCAAATGGGTGCCGGCGGCATCTGTGGATCGGATCTGCATTATTATCAAGATGGAGGCTTCGGGCCAATTCGGGTCAAAGAGCCTATTATTCTGGGTCATGAAGTTGCGGGAACGGTTCGTGAGATCGGTCCGGGTGTTGATGGATTAAGGCTTGGTGATCGTGTTGCTCTGAATCCCAGCCATCCATGCGGCACCTGTAAATTCTGCTCTTCAGGCCTGTTTCAGCACTGCATGACAATGCGGTTTCTGGGGTCGGCCTTGCGGTTCCCACATGAACAAGGCGCATTTCGCGACCAGATCGTTTTGAAGGCAGGTCAATGTGTTCCTGTCAAAGACAGCATCACGCTGGCCGAGGCGGCTTGCGCGGAACCGCTCGCTGTGTGTTTGCATGCCAGAAACCGTGCACCGGATCTAAAGGGTCGCCGTGTTCTGATCACTGGCGCCGGACCGATTGGCGTTTTATGCGCCGCTCTTGCCGCCGAAGCAGGAGCCCACGAAATCGTTGTCACAGATTTGAAGGATTTGCCTTTGAACGTTGCGCAGCAAATGGGCGCAACGCAAACCATCAACATCACCACCGATGCAACACAGTTCCAAACCTATACATTTGACAAAGGGTACTTCGATGTCACCTTTGAATGCTCTGCAGCGGCTCCCGCCATTCACAGTGCAGTCAATGCAACGCTTCCACAGGGAACGATCATTCAGGTCGGTGTAACAGGCGATGTGTCTGTACCTTTAAATGTCATAGTAGGTAAAGAAATCAATTTTCTGGGATCTCACCGTTTTCATGCAGAGTTCGATTTGGCAGTTGATCTATTGGGAAGCCGGGGCGTTGATGTCAGGCCGATGATCACAGCTACGTTCCCATTGGAAAAGGCTGCAGAGGCGTTGAAAGTCGCTGGAGATCGCAGCAAAGCGGTCAAGACCCAGCTTTCTTTTGCTGCAGAATAAAAACTCTTCATGCAAGACGATTTTTACTGTTTTTAGGAGAATTTTTCTTGAATTCGCCAAAACATTCCCTCCGTTCGGTTGCCTGTATTGGCGAAGTAATGGTCGAGCTCAGTCCCGAAGCTCCTGAGTGCTTTAAAGCCGGTGTGGCTGGTGATACTTTCAATACCGCCGTTTATCTCGCCAGGGAGTTGAAAAACAACTCCGTGAAAGTCTCCTACGTCACCGCTCTTGGAGCCGATCTTTTTTCGGACAGGATCTTGGCGGAGATCAAACAGCATGGCCTGGCAACAGATCATATCGAAAGACGGCCCGACCGCATGCCCGGCCTGTATGCAATTCATACGAATGGCAGCGGCGAACGCAGTTTTAGCTATTGGCGGGAAACTGCGGCAGCCCGCACTCTCTTTTCCGAGCCATGCGAAGTCGAGCTGGACCGTATGTCATCATTTGATTTGGTTTTCTTGTCAGGGATAACCATGGCAATCTTGCCACCGCCTGTACGCAAGGCAGTTATTGATTGGGCCGAAGGCTTTCGAAATGCCGGGGGTACATTGGTCTATGACAACAATTACCGCGCCCGCCTGTGGGAAGACATTGCTACAGCGAGAGAAATCAACTCAGCTATGTGGAGCCTTGCAAATATTGCACTTCCTTCTCTGGAGGATGAGATGGAACTGTTTGGGGATGTTGATCGCATGGCAGTTGTCGACCGATTGCATGATGCAGGGGCAACACGTGGTATTCTCAAATGCGGGGCTGACGGACCTCTGGACCTTTCAACGGGGCTTGAGATCAAAGTACCGCCTAGGGAGGGGCCTGTTATCGATAGCACCGCTGCGGGCGACAGCTTTAATGCAGGCTTCCTGGCGTCTCATATTGCTGGACATAGCGACATTCTTTCTGCCAAGGCGGGCCATGCACTCGCTGCCTACGTAATCGGTTTCCCGGGGGCAATTGTGCCTTCGAGGGATTAGCCGCAATCATTGCGCTGAAAGAGAGAGTGCTTAATGCCGACTCTAAAGGGCCTGAGCCTAACACTCTAACCGGAACACCCGAAGTTGTTCATGTCTTCCATGGCGGAGATATCTAATCCGACTGTGCCTAAACGCGCCAGGCGTTGCGGCACATCAGCGGTTTGTTCTTGATCGTTCTGCAGGAGTAAATCAGGGAATCGATAAGAGAGAGAGTAATAATCAGCCTGCAAAGCCACTGATATTTGGGATATTCTTTTAATCAGGCACAAAAAAACCGTGGTGCTGCCAGAGAGAATTGAACTCTCGACCTCTCCCTTACCAAGGGAGTGCTCTACCACTGAGCTACGGCAGCATACCACGGTGTTTTGATAGGGCACTCAATGTCGCCCCAATGAGGGCGGTTTCTAGAGCAGCTTCAGCGACATTGCAAGCCTGTTTTTTGAAAAAGACGGCTTTCCTGTGAAAAGGCGAATTTCCTATCCAGCTGACAGCTCGATAATTTTACCTCTCACGCTAACCAAGGCGGAAAATTTCTGCCAAATGACCATGAAAAGGCCCTATTGTGGGCTTTTTTGTGCTGTGCTTTTGGTTTAAGAAGTTCGAAATCATAAAAGATCTCTCTGGAGAGATTTATGTTAGGAAATATGTGTGTCTGATAAGTGCCAAAACTCATCCGATCAATCTGCTGGCGACAAAGTGAAGTCCCCTGGTCGCAAGATTGGAAAAGAGCGAGATGAGCGTCTGTCGAGTGCTTTGAGAGGCAATTTGCGTCGGCGCAAGGCACAAGCCAAGAAGCGGGACGATAAGGATTTGGGTTCAAAGGGTCCTGGATTGCTGGCGGCTATCAAGTCGGAAGCAAAGGACCAGTAAGATCCCTTGATCCATGATCAAGCTTGCCTTGTTGTTGAACAGGCAAGCTTGGAAAATATCAATGACGGTGAGCATTTTTCTGATAGCTCCCGAACCTGTCACACATAGTGGCAGGTGAATAGCGAACAAAAGAGAGAGAAGCAAATGGATGCAATTCGCATTGTTGGTGGTGCAGAACTGAATGGGGTTATTCCTATTTCCGGTGCAAAAAATGCGGCTTTGCCGCTTATGATTGCTTCTCTGCTGACTGATGAAGAATTGGTTCTGGAAAATTTGCCTCGCCTGCGTGATGTGCAGCAATTGCAGCAAATCCTCTCCAATCATGGTGTCTCCTACATGATCGAGGGCAAGCGTCCAGGTCAGGGCAGCATGGATGGTCAGATCGTCCATCTGCGCGCCAAAGAAATTATCGACACCAAGGCGCCTTATGAGCTGGTTTCCAAAATGCGTGCCAGTTTCTGGGTGATTGGTCCTTTGCTGGCCCGTATGAAAGAATGCCGTGTGTCTCTGCCTGGTGGTTGCGCAATCGGAACCCGCCCGGTCGACTTCTTCATTGATGGTCTCAAGGCACTCGGTGCTCAAATCGATATTGAGCGCGGTTATGCGGTTGCTTCAGCTCCTGATGGCTTGCAAGGCGCAACTTTCGAGTTCCCAAAAATTTCTGTTGGTGCGACTCATACGCTGATGATGGCAGCCTCTCTTGCAAACGGTGTGACTACTCTGAAAAATTCTGCGCAGGAGCCAGAAGTCACCGACCTAGCCAATTGTCTGATTGCAATGGGTGCCAAGATTTCTGGTGCGGGCACTGACACCATCACCATTGAAGGTGTTGAGAAGCTCCATGGTGCGCGTCATAGCGTTTTGCCAGATCGCATCGAGACTGGCACCTATGCAATGGCTGTGGCCATGACCGGTGGTGAGGTCATGCTGAAAGGGGCACGTGCAGACCTGTTGCAGTCCGCTCTGGATGTTTTGGAACAAACCGGCACCCACATTACCGTGACCAATGAAGGCATTCGCGTGGCACGCAACGGTACGGCACTGAAGGCAGTGGATGTTACAACAGACCCATTCCCGGGTTTCCCGACCGATTTGCAAGCCCAGTTCATGGCTTTGATGACTCGTGCAGAGGGCACATCGACCATCACCGAGACAATCTTTGAAAACCGCTTCATGCATGTGCAGGAACTGGCCCGTCTTGGCGCTTCCATATCCCTGGACGGTCAGAAAGCTCATGTGGAAGGCGGAAGTGAGCTGAAAGGTGCTCAGGTCATGGCAACCGATCTTCGTGCATCTGTGTCGCTGGTGATTGCGGGCCTGGTGGCTGAGGGTGAAACCAAGGTCAACCGCGTCTATCATCTGGATCGCGGCTTTGAACGTTTGGAAGACAAGCTGACAGCCTGCGGCGCTACGATTGAACGTATCTCTGCTTGACCAAGAGCAGCTTCCTGTCTGCGTGCAATTTCTCGGGCTTGTAGATTGACAGGATGCATCCTATCTAATCAACAATAGAGAAATCAATTTGGAGAGCGGATCATGACCCCTTTAAAGCTTGCCGCACTTGATGCAGAGGATCTGGAAATCTTGTCCAGCCATAGTCAGGATGCTGTCGTCAAGGTGGGGGATATCTCTTGGCTGAAGTCAGAGCATCGGTTGGTCATTGCCATGCATCGCTTTGCATGGGAGCAGGCGCTTTCGCAAAAGAAAGGCCTGTTCGCTCCAAAGCCAACCTATGAACGCAGGCAATCTGTTCTGCATTTCGATCAAGTGCTGGGTGTGCAGGCTCGCAATATCAAAATGCAGGCGAAAGACGCGGTTCTCAATCTGCTCGCCATTACCTTTGAAAGCGAAGGTGAAGGGCCAGGTGGCAATGTAACTCTGGTCTTTGCTGGCGATGCGGAATTGCGCTTAAAGGTCGATTGCATCGAGAGCCAATTGGCTGATGCCGGCAGTGCTTGGGAGACGGAAAATCTGCCAGAGCATGAAGCAGCTGAAACATTTGAAGAGTTGCTTAAAGACCAACCGCAGGCATAATACCAAAGGCCGGATTTTCAAGCTTCGTGGACTGCATCGCCGCTGCCTTGTGGTCAGTCAGACCAAGACGGCACCCGCTCCTTGCCACAAAGCCCGAAAAGTCCGGTCATATGGGTCATTCTTTCCCCTCGCTGGTATAAGCACTTTCAAATATCAAGTTCAAACGAAAAAGGCCGGGTTCAATGAACCCGGCCTTTTCAGTCATTGCATTAGCCTGCTGTTTATTCGAACTCAATCAGCAGATCCTTGGCATCAATCTGGCCGCCTGCCTGTGCGTGAACAGACTTGACTATGCCATCCTGCTCGGCATGCAGGCCGGTTTCCATTTTCATGGCCTCAATTGTAAGGAGCAGATCGCCCTCGGCAACTTTTTGCCCAGCTGTCACAGCTACAGAGGCCACAACCCCCGGCATAGGGGCACCGACATGCTTTGCGTTGCCAGCTTCCGCCTTGGGGCGCTGAATGCTGCTTGCCTTGGCCTTGGCATCAGAAACGCGGATTACGCGTGGCTGGCCATTCAGTTCAAAGAAGACTTTGACCTCTCCATCTTCGTTGGTCTCTCCAACGGCAAGAAGGGTAATCTCCAACGTTTTTCCCGGATCAATCTCGGCAGTGACCTGCTCGCCTGGCTCCATACCATAAAAGAAGGTTCTGGTCGGCAAAGTGCGCACCGGACCATATCGGCGATGACGGCCCATATAGTCGAGGAAGACCTTTGGATACATCAGGTAGCCATTGAGGTCCTCGTCATCGACTTGAAAGCCCTCCAGCTCGGAAGACAGATCGCTACGGGTTTGTTCCAGATCAACCGGAGCCAGATGCTTGCCCGGGCGATCCAGATTTGGTGCTTCACCTTTCAGAACCTTGTTGAGAATTGCGTCCGGGAAGCCACCTTTGGGCTGACCCAAATTGCCTTTCATCATGTCAATGACACTGTCAGGGAAGGCGACATCACTGTTTGGATCTTCCACCTGTTCGCGAGTTAGACCCTGGCTGACCATCATCAGCGCCATATCGCCCACAACTTTGGAAGAAGGTGTCACTTTTACGATATCACCAAACATCTTGTTCACATCAGCATAGGACTGTGCCACTTCCGGCCAGCGTTCCTCCAGGCCAAGTGAGCGAGCCTGTGCTTTCAGGTTGGTGAACTGACCACCTGGCATCTCATGCAGGTAAACCTCAGAAGCCGGGGCTGCAAGGCCGCTTTCAAAGGCGACATATTGAGCGCGAACTCGCTCCCAATAGTCTGACATTTCACGGACATGGCCAATATCGAGGCCGGTGTCACGATCAGTATGACGCAATGCTTCCACAATGGAGCCGAGGCAGGCTTGAGAAGTGCCGCCGGAGAAGGCATCCATAGCCGCATCCGCGGCATCAACACCTGCATCTGCAGCTGCCAATATAGTGGCGGCAGATGCGCCGGATGTGTCATGAGTGTGGAAGTGGATCGGAAGGCCAACCTCTTCTTTCAACGCCCTGACCAGCACACGCGCCGCCGCAGGTTTCAAAAGACCAGCCATGTCTTTCAAACCCAGAATATGAGCGCCAGCAGCCTTCAGATCCTTACCCATGGAAACATAATAATTGAGATCATATTTCGCACGGTCGGGATCCAGAATATCACCTGTATAGCAGATGGTGCCTTCACAGATCTTGCCGCTTTCAACGACAGCATCCATGGCGACGCGCATATTTTCCACCCAGTTCAGGCTGTCGAACACGCGGAAGACATCAACACCGGTCTCTGCAGCCTGCTTTACAAAAGCCTGCACGACATTATCCGGATAGTTGGTATAGCCAACGCCATTGGAGGCGCGCAGTAGCATCTGGGTCAGAAGATTTGGCATGGCCTTGCGAAGATCGCGAAGACGCTGCCATGGGCATTCTTGCAGGAAGCGGTAAGCCACATCAAAGGTCGCACCACCCCAGCACTCCACGGAGAAAAGCGGAGAGAGATTACTTGCGTAAGCTGGGGCTGCCTTGATCATGTCAATGGAGCGCATACGAGTTGCCAGCAAGGATTGATGACCATCACGCATGGTAGTGTCGGTCAAAAGGAGCTTCTTTTGATCCAGCATCCAGTTGGCAACGGCTTGAGCACCTTTTTCTTCCAGAAGCGTACGAGTGCCAGCTGGTGGATTGATCGGATCGCCATGGCAGATCGGTGCTTTTGGTGCCTTCAGGGACGCATCGGGAATCGCTCTGCCAATGGTCTCGGGATGACCGTTGACAGTAATATCGGCAATATAGGTCAGAACCTTGGTGCCGCGGTCGCGACGCTTCTTGAAATCAAACAGCTCCGGCGTCTCATCGATGAACTTGGTGGTATAGCTGTCATCCAGAAAAGTCGGATGTTTGAGCAAGTTTTCAACAAAGGCAATATTGGTAGACACGCCGCGAATACGGAATTCGCGCAGTGCGCGATCCATGCGGGCAATAGCAGCTTCCGGGGTTTGGGCATGTGCGGTGACTTTGACCAGCAGTGAGTCATAATAACGTGTGATGACACCACCGGCATATGCAGTGCCACCATCCAAACGAATGCCCATGCCGGTTGCGGAACGGTAAGCGGTCAGGCGCCCATAATCGGGAATGAAATTATTTTGCGGATCTTCCGTTGTTATGCGGGTCTGCAAGGCATGGCCATTCAGACGAATTTCATCCTGAGAGGCTTTGCCAGTGGCATCAGCGATGGAAGCGCCTTCGGCTATGCGGATCTGCGCCTGTACGATATCAATGCCGGTGACTTCTTCGGTGACTGTATGTTCCACCTGAACACGTGGGTTCACTTCGATGAAGTAGAAATTGCCGCTTTCCATATCCATCAGGAATTCGACAGTACCTGCACATTCATAATTGACATGAGCGCAGATTTTGCGGCCAAGGGCGCAGATTTCATCCCGCTGTTCTTGCGTCAAATATGGGGCAGGGGCACGTTCGACCACTTTCTGGTTGCGGCGCTGAACGGAGCAATCGCGCTCATAAAGATGATACATGCCACCATGGCTATCACCCAGGATCTGTACCTCCACATGGCGAGCACGGGTGATCATCTTTTCCAGATAACCTTCGCCGTTGCCAAAGGCGGCTTCTGCCTCGCGGCGACCTTCCAGTACTTTTTCTTCAAGTTCGTCCGGGCCATGGATAGGGCGCATACCGCGTCCGCCGCCACCCCAGCTGGCTTTCAACATCAGCGGATAGCCAACCTCGGATGCTTCAGCTGCAATTGCGACCATGTCATCGCCCAGTACTTCGGTTGCCGGAATAACAGGCACACCAGCCTCAATCGCAACCCTGCGTGCCGAGGCCTTGTCACCCAGCGCACGCATGGTGGCAGCTTTGGGGCCGATGAAGGTGATGCCATTGGTCTCACAGGCATCTACGAATTCAGGATTCTCAGACAGCAGACCATAGCCAGGGTGAATGGCGTCAGCGCCAGACAATTTGGCAACCCGGATAATTTCATCAATCGACAGATAAGCCGCAACAGGGCCCATACCTTCCCCGATTTGATAGGCTTCATCAGCCTTGAAGCGATGAAGGCCGAGCTTGTCTTCCTCGGCATAAACCGCAACGGTCTTCTTGCCCATCTCGTTGGCTGCGCGCATTACACGAATCGCGATCTCGCCGCGGTTCGCAATCAGTATTTTCCGGAAGGATCCCATCAGATTATCCCAAATCTGGCGTCATACTGCTCGCGGCCCGCATTCAATGAGATCTGTTTCTCACGTCATGTGTTGGTATTTGGCGTTGGGCAGATGACAGGTGTCATGTCATTGCGAGGCGATCATAGTGCAAAGCAGCAAAGATGTCTTCCCGATGGGAGGTAAAATTTTTTTGCCAATTTTGCATATTTAAGAATAATAATTTCAGTTTATTTTCGGGATATTGGAGTTTGATGACGGAATGGGAATGAGTTGAAGGCGAATATGTGAAATAAAATTTACCAATAGCATTCTGCGGTTTTTTGCAAAACTGAACCAGAGAGAAGGGCGATTCGTGATTGGCAAAGAGCAATTTTTCAATGTAAAGGGTCGAAAAGGCGAGGTTCGGAGCTTCGGGTTGTGAGCGGTTTCATGTGCAGAGCGGTTCTTGCAGAGTAGAGAGGCAAGTGAATTCAATGATGTTCATTCACCGCCAAGATCGGCATAAAAGCTTTTTGAAACTGTAATCTGCCTGTCATGAAGGGGCGGTAGAGTTAGGTTATGCACACGCGTGCAATTTATATCCTTTACCATTTTGCACTCGTGTGCAAAAATTCGTTCATAACAAAAATGAACGATCACCCTTAAGGAGAAACCGGATGACCATAACCAAATCTCTCAAGGTGGCTGCTCTTACCGCAGCTGTTGCTCTTGCCTCTACTTCTGCGCCTGCTCTTGCAAAAGACTTCAATATCAGCATCTGGTCTGGTGGTTCCAACCAGAATGACAGCTATCGCGTCGAGGCGATCGAAATGGCTGCCGATATTCTGGAGCGCGAAGCGGCGATCCGTGGCGAGGAGCTGAACATCAAAGTTGAGTCCAAGCTGCACAATGACGGATGGGATAACTTCAAGCAGGCCATCACTCTGGCAGCAGAGTCCAAAACCGCGCCAAACATCATCGTAACCTCTCATGCTGATATCGCGCCTTGGTCGCAGTCCGGTCTGATCCGTCCGATCGAAGATTATGTCGACATGGACGCATGGCCGCTGAACCAGCTCTATCCAAACCTTGTTGAGATCACCTCTTACAATGATCAGGTCTGGGGTATCCCTCAGGATGCTGAATCTCGTCCCTTCTTCTTCTGGATTCCTCACATGAAGGCTATCGGTTACACCGATGAGCAGATTGCTGAGCTGCCAGCGAAAGTGAAATCTGGCGAATACACCCTTTATAATGTTCTGGAAGACGCCAAGAAAATTCAGGACAAAGGTCTTGTTGCCAAAGGCAAAGGTTTCTCCCCACGCGTTTCCAATGGCCCTGACTATTGGCAATTCTACCAAAGCTTTGGCGGCGTGATGAAGGACAAGGAGTCTGGCAAGCTGGTCTTCGACAAGCAGGCCATGACCGATATGTTCCAGTTCTTCGCAGATGCCGTGAAAATGGGCGTGACTTCCAAAACCCATCTTGGTGGCGATTGGAGCCAGTGGTATAGCGAAGTTGCCAACGGCAAAGCTGGCACCTGGCATGGTGGTACCTGGCATTATAAGCGTTACACAGGCAAAGAAGGTCTGGATGATTTCTTCGGCAACATTCAGTTCACATTGATCCCGGCTGGTAATAAAAAGGGTCGTGCCAACACCATCACCCATCCTCTGACCTATCTCGTCTCCAATACCGGTAATGACGAAGTTGCCGAAATTGCAGCGCAGCTGGTTGCAATCGCTTCCGAGCCACGTCTCAACTCCCTGCATGCCATCAAATCTGCTCATCTGGGTATCGGCACCGAGCAGTCCAAGGTCGAGCTGTATGCCAATGACCGTTGGGCATCTGAAGCAACCGAGCGATTGCTGACCTCCGCCAACGCAATGCCGAACCACACAAAGTTCGGTCAGTACTGGCAGATCATGTTCAAAGGTCTGGAATCCGCTTGGACCGGCCAGAAGCCTGTGGCTGACGCAGTCAACAATGTTGAAGCAGAACTGAAGTCCACTTTGGGTGACGACATTATCGTAAAGTAACGATAGCTTTTCACCCCTCCCAAGGCCGGATGCTTCTCCACAAGCGTCCGGCTATTGGAAGGACAATCATGCTCACAATGGATCTGCGCAAGGGACCTTCCTTGTGCGCAGATCCCTGCTAAGGATCATCAGGATGCGTTCGAAAATCAGCCTCCTGGGCCTCGGGTTCTTGACACCCGCTCTCGTTATGGTGGTGCTCTTTTTCCTGATTCCGGTTGTGCTGACCGGTGTCTTTGCCTTCACCAATATGAGTACGGCCACAGGGATTTCTGGCGGTGAATATCTGATCACCACCAACACGCTCAAATCCTTGAAGGGTCACGACGCCTTCGATAACAAGGTGCTGGAAAACCTGCAGGCAACAACCTATCTGGTGGATGCGGCGGCTCTGGCAAAAGCTGAAAAAGCTGGTGTTAAAAAGCCATTTCTCAAAGAGATTGAAAGCCGCCTGTCTGGCAAAAGCTTTGATAGTCGCCGTGCCTTCGAGCGCGCACTCAAGAAACTCAAAAACCGTCCCCGCAAGACGCGCGAGTTGAAAAAGGCAGCAGAATCTTTCTCTCGCTCCATTCTCAATCAACGCTATGCGCTTGAAGCAGACTTTGTCGCAGCGTTGAATGAGACTGGTATCAAGTTGACGGAAGTTCAGCATAATTTTCTGGTCGAGCGGGCCTACACCGGCTGGTCATGGACAACTGATAACTTCACGGCAATGTTCAAGAAGCCTGCAACCTGGTTCGTGGCGATGAACACTTTCATCTATGTCTCGCTTACCCTGTGCTTTAATGTCGGTTTCGGTCTGCTGTTGGCCATCACCACTTTCTATCTGCCATCCGGACAGGCTGCATTCTTCCGTGCTGTGTGGTTGCTCCCCCGCATTTCTCCGCCAGTGCTCTATGTCCTGCTCTGGAAATGGTTCACATGGGATACAGGGTTCCTTTCAAGCCTAGGCAGCTTCTTTGGTCTGCCCGCCCACAATTATATGCTCGGTTCTGTCGGTAACGCCTGGTCAGTCGTAATCCTGATCAATGGGTTCGTCGGTGCATCCATGGGCATGATCCTGTTCTCGAGCGCCATTCGTGCTATCCCGACCTCCATGCTGCAAGCAAGTGAGGTTGATGGAGCGAGCCGCTGGCAACAGGTTCGTCATATCATCCTGCCGCAATTGCGTTGGCCGATCCTGTTTGTTACCAGCTACACCACTTTGTCCCTGCTGACCTCGTTCGACTATATCCTGCTGTCCACCAAAGGCGGACCAGGCGGGTCAACCACGGTTTGGGCACTGGAAGCCTATTTCACCGCGCTCAACAACTATGCGGGTAATCTGGAATATGGCTATGGCGCTGCGATGGCGCTGGTTCTTGTTACCGTCGGCATCACTCTGTCCCTTCTCTATCTGCGACTGTTCAAGTTCGATGATCTTGTCTCTCGCCCGAAAATTGAAGGATAGGAGGATCGGATCATGAAACAAGAAAATACCCGTAACTTTACCTCCTGGCCGGTGCTGCTCTTGTTGGGGATGCTCTCTTCCCCAATCCTGATCATGTATCTGTATCTCTTCATTGATACGATCACCAATACCGAGCCCGGCTCACTGGTGCCAAACGAGTTCACATTGGAGCATTGGCGTTTCCTGTGGGAGACCGATACAGGATCCACTTCTGTATGGGTAGCTACGCGCAATACCGTGATCTTTGCCACCACCAATGCCAGTATCATTCTGGGCGTATCACTGACAGCAGGCTATGCTCTGTCTCGTCTGAACTTGCCTTTCCGCCGCTTCTTCCTGGCGGGTGTACTGGCATTGCATGCCTTTCCAACCATCACCTTGGTCATTGCTCTCTTCATCGTGCTACAAATGGTTGGTCTCTATAACACCTTGATCGGCGTAATCTTCATCAAGTCAGCCTTGATGCTGCCATTCGGCATTTGGGTGATGAAAGGCTTCTATGACACTGTGCCATGGGAAATCGAGATGGCAGGTGTTCAAGATGGTGCATCACGCTTCACCGTATGGCGTCGTCTGGTCCTGCCGCAAATTCAACCGGGCCTGATTGCCCTGGGTGTGTTTGCGTTCCTCGACGGCTGGAGTGAATACATCCTGCCGCAGATTTTTGCACCGGATGCGGATGTTCAGGTTCTGTCGGTTTATCTGGCGTCACTGATCGCCGATGATCAGAAATTCGACTTCAACCTGTTCAAGTCAATCGGTCTCTTCTATGTGGTTCCGGTTATCATTCTTTATCTCATCTTCCAGAACAAACTGATGAACATTTATGGCGGAGGCAGCAAAGGCTGATGCGTATCAAACTCGACCAATTTACCAAAAGCTTTGGTGAAGTAACCGTCATCGATCAGATGGATCTGGAAATCAATGATGGTGAAATGCTGGCCCTGCTCGGACCGTCGGGCTGCGGCAAGTCAACCACTTTGTTTGCCATTTGCGGTATTCATCAAATCAACGGCGGCCGCATTCTGTTTGGCGACAAGGATGTGACCCGTACAACAGCTCAAACCCGCAACGTGGGTGTGGTGTTCCAGAATTATGCGCTCTATCCGCATATGTCGATCTTCGACAATATCGCTTTCCCTCTGACTGTCAGGAAGGAAAGCAAGGAGCTCATCAAGAAGGAAGTCCATGCCATTGCAGATCTCGTGCATATTGGCAACCTGCTCGAGCGAAAGCCCTCTCAGCTCTCCGGTGGTCAGCAGCAGCGTGTAGCTCTGGCTCGTGCTCTGATCCGTCGACCGGATGTGCTGCTACTTGATGAGCCATTGGCCAATCTGGATGCCAAACTGCGTCTGGAAATGCGCTCGGAAATCCGCCGCATTCAGTTGGAGACAGGCATCACTGCCGTTCTGGTGACCCATGATCAGGTTGAAGCCATGTCCATGTGTGACCGCATCGCCATCATGGATCAGGGCAAGATCCTGCAGGTGGCATCGCCAACCGAGATGTATGACAATCCGATCACGGATTTTGTGGCTGGTTTTCTTGGTAACCCGCCAATCGCCTTCCTGGAAGGGAAGTTGGACAATGGGAAAGTAAAACTCGAGGGCTCTGAGTTTTCTCTCCCATTGCCCGGCGCGATTAGCGGATTGTCCGAAGGTGATTATGTCAAGTTGGGTGTGCGTCCAGAACATGTCGGGCAAGGGCAGGGGACGGAGTTGCCGGGTAAAATCAGCTTTGTCGAAACGCAAGGGCGTGAGAATCTATACGATATGACGTTGGATAACAGCTCCATTCTACGCTCAATCCAGCCGGTTCGTCATGATATTGCATTGGGTCAAAGCATAAGCTGGACTGTTGATACTGAGCGTATGCTCGTTTTCAACTCGCAAGGAAACCGTCTCTGATGTCTATGCATGCCAAATGCCAATCCCTGAAATGGCCAGCCAGCCGCTTTGGTGGGCCACGCATCATCGGCCACCGTGGTGCCAGCCACCATGCCGTGGAAAATACCCTTTCTGCCTTTCAGCTGGCCAGTGAGCTAGGGGCTGATATGTGGGAACTGGATGTTCGCCAGACCAAGGATGGCGTTTGCGTTGTCTCCCATGATGATGATCTGGAACGGGTTTTTGGCGTGCAGAAAAGACTCTCTTCCATGACCGCATATGAACTTGCGGCCATGGAGGATGTTGCCATACCAACCCTTGCCGAGGTTATCGCGTTGGCGAACCAGCTCGGTACCGGTCTCTATATCGAGATCAAGGGTGAGGGGGCCGGTATGGCCGCGTTGGACGAGCTGAAAGAAGCTAATTTTGCTTACGCAGCTCTTGGTTCTTTCATTGCAGAATGGATCGCAGAACTCGCTGATAGCGATTGCCCCTATCCGCTGGCAGTGCTGGTTCGTGTGGATGAGGATCCGTTTGAGCGTGCAAAGACTGCCAAGTCGGATGCCATTCATCTGTGCTGGGAACGTGCGGATGATAATCCTCATGAATTGCTGACGTCGGAGCTTTTCGACCGTGCTCGTGAAGAAGGACAGGAGATCGTGCTCTGGCATGAAGAGCGCCCACATGTGATCCGCGCTGTCATGACCATGAACGTGCAAGCCGTTTGCTCGGATCGACCCGAATTGATGGTACCTTATGCAAATTCGCCATCACGTCCTTCACTTTTCCCCAAGGGGCCAGAGGTTTGTTGTCATCGTGGGGTTAATAAACTGGCGCCGGAAAATACCATGTCCGCAGGTCGATTGACTTTTGATCAGGATTTTGACTGGTTGGAAATCGACGTGCACGAGACTGCCGATAGCGAGCTAGTCGTTATTCACGATAATACATTGGATCGTACGACCAATGGTCGGGGATCGGTTGCCAACTATCGTCTAGATGAACTGCGCAACCTTGACGCTGGAGACTGGTTTGCCCATCAGTTCAAAGGTGAGCAAATTCCAACCATGAAAGAGGTGATCACTCTTGCGCAAAATCATGGCAAAGGCCTCTATATCGAGATCAAACAGGGTGATCCACAAAAGATCCTGAGTGTCGTCGAGGATATGAATTTTCTGGGCCATTGCTTCTTCTGGAGCTTTGACTGGTCTTGCATTGAAGAGCTTCGTGCACTTTCGCCAGAAGCACGTCTTATGGCAAGAAGTCTTGATTTTCATACTGTTGCAGATGCCGTCAAAAGTGTGCGGGCCGAGATCATTGAAATCAACATGAGTGAAGACTTCGAGCCACTGGTTGCAGCAGCCAAAGCAACCAATGCTCGTCTCATGCTTTGCTATATGGGAGCAGATATTGCAATTTTTGAGCGCATGATTGAGCTTGAACCCCATATGGTAAATGTGAATCACTCCCATATCTGGAAAGAAGTCTGGTTCAACCATTGCCGAAAGCAACAAGAAAAGATTGCGTGCCAATGAAGCGTGAAGAGGAAGAATTCAGCCGCCAGGTGACGGCATTGGATGTGGCCAAGCATGCCGGAGTATCACGCTCTGCGGTTTCTCGCACTTTCACACCGGGTGCCAGTGTTTCTGCATCCACCCGTGAGAAGGTGATGAAGGCGGCTGATGAACTTGGCTATCGCGTAAACCAGCTGGCGCGGAGCCTCATCAACAAACGCTCGGATTTGGTTGGAATCGTTGCGGCTAATATGGATAATCCCTTCCGTGCGCAGCAGGTTGAGCATATGGCTCGTGAGTTGGTGGAGCAAAATTTTCGCCCGATCCTGCTTCCAGCGGAAGGAGAAGAAAATCCAAGCCGTGTGATTGGCATGCTGCTGGAATATAATGTATCTGGGGTAATTGTAACTTCGGATACCCCTCCTCAGAGTATTTGTCAGGAATGTGTCTCGCTCGGTGTACCAATGGTTCTGATCAACAAGGGCGAGATTGATGCCAGTGTTGATCGGGTATTGCTCGATAATGAAACATCCGGACGTATCGCTGCCCGGCATCTCTACGATAAAGGGTGCCGTCAGTTGGCAAGCATTGGTTCGGATAAGCCATCCTACTCGCTGAGCGTGCGCGTGAAGAGCTTTCAAGCTGCTTGCAAAGAGCTGGGAATGAATGCGCCAGGTCACTTCTCCGCTCCAATCTCGGATTATAATGGTGGTTTCACGGCAGCAGAAGCCATGCTTCGCGACATGCCAGATGTTGATGGTGCTTTTTGCATTACCGACTATATGGCTTTGGGCAGCCTCGACTATTTCCGCCTTAGATCAGATCGAAAGGTCCCGGATGATCTGAAAGTCATCGGTTGTGATGACATTTTGCAGGCGAGTTGGGCAGGATATGACCTGACGACCATCCGACAAGATACACGTTTATTGGCGAAACAGGTGGTTGGTGCCCTGACAGCGCGTTTTAAGAACCCACTCGCTCCCCCCGATATTCGCATGGTCGATGTCAGTGTGGTTGAGCGGGCAACAACAAAAACCTCATAAGGGACAGGATTTCTATCGGATGCAAGAGCGTTACCAGGCAGCACAGCGTGTGGCCAAAGCGGCCGGAAAACTGGCACTTGACCACCTCTCCTCCATGCAAGCAGGGGAGTTGGAAATTGAGGTTAAGGGATTGCAGGATTTCGTAACCCATGCCGATCGTGATGTTGAAAATTTTATCAAGCGCGAATTGTCCGCTCTTTTTCCCGGCGATGGCTATTGGGGCGAGGAATCGGAGCGAGCACGTGGCAAGAATGGATTGACCTGGGTCATTGACCCTATCGATGGGACAGCCAATTTCATTCGCGGGATTGACCAATGGGGTATCTCCATCGCTCTGGTTTCCGGGGAACGGGTGGAGATTGGCGTTATTTATGATCCGATGCGTGACATCCTCTATCATTGTCGGCATGGACAGGGAGCCATGCAAAATGGGCAAACCATGCCGCAATTGAATTCCGGGAATACACGACCAGCTGACGCATTGATCATTCTTGGGCAGTCCCGCCGAATTGGTTTCGATGTTTATCTCAACACGTTGAAATATCTTCATGAACAAGAAGTCGAGCATCGTCGGTTTGGGTCAGCGGCTTTGGGTCTTGCTCAGGCCGCAGAAGGATTGGTTGATGCTTATTTTGAAGCTGATCTCAATCCATGGGACTGTCTCGCAGGACTGTTGTTGATTGAGGAATGCGGCGGTGTCGTTGTCTCAGGGCAGCAGATGTTGAAAGATTTGAGTAATTATCCGGTTGCAGCGGGCAAGGTTTGCTTGCGACAGGAATTGACACATCTGGTCGGCTTGTCCGGCAGGTAAGTGGCTGTCATACATGCGAAAACCCCAGATCCCGATAAAGGATGAATTCCTGGTTCAGATTGATTACATTGAGTAGATTTCCTTGCCTGCCAAAAGAGCCTTGGCTGGTTGGGAAACGATAGGGTGCGTATTTGGATCAGCCAGCACTCCCTTGTTGAGGCCCTTATGCATCCATTCCGTCATATCTGCAAAGCTCATGGGTTTTGCAACCATATAGCCCTGAATGGAGCATTTGGAGATATGTGAAACAGCCTTGAATTGTTCGTAAGTCTCAACACCTTCACAGACCACATGCAACTGCATGAGCTTGGACATGGACATGACCACGCCTACGATGGCCTGTCCTTTGGAATTATTCTCAATATTCTGAACGAAACTGCGATCTATCTTGATACCATCGATTGGCACACTTGAGAGATGCGAGAGTGAGGCGTAGCCAGTGCCGAAATCATCCAGCTCCACATGAATGCCCCGTTGACGGAAGGTTTCCAGAATGTTCGAGATATCGGCATGCGGATCATCCAGCAAGCAGGATTCTACAAACTCTACGGCCAGACAATCAGGTGCCAGATCAAAGCGCTGCATCGTGGAGAAGAAATCATCCAGTAATGATGTGCGCTTCAGGTGGGATGGTGACAGATTGATTGCCACCTTGCCAAAGTCGAGATCCAGGTCTGTCCACTGTCTTGCTGCAGACATGGCCTTTTCAAAAACAAGGCAGCCCAATTGCGAAGCAAGGCCATTTGTTTCGCTGACATCAAGGAACATACTGGGCGGCACAAGACCGTGTTCAGGGTGATTCCAGCGTATCAAAGCTTCTATGCCGGTCAGGCTTTCGTCTGAAGAACTAACTTGCGGTTGGAAATAGAGATCAAGCTGATCCTCTTCAATGGCAACACGCAATTCACTTTCGATTCGGGATTCCAGATCCACTTGTTCCTTCATTTCGGATGTGAAGAATTGATAACCGTCTCGTCCAAGCTCCTTGGTTTTATAAAGTGCCAGATCAGAGAAAACCATCAGGCTTTCACGATCAGTTCCGTCTTCGGGATACCGCGCAATACCAAGGCTAACAGTGGGCCAGAATGTCTTGCTTTCAAAATGCACAGGAATGGAAATGAGATCGGTCACTTCCTGGCATATTTCATCCAACGGAATATCGCCCTTGCGTTCCACCAGAGCAATGAATTCGTCTCCCCCCCAACGGTAGGGTTTGAAACTGCTGATCTGATTGCTGAACAGACTGAGACGTTCGCCAACGGTTTTGAGCAGGAAATCGCCCCCTGCATGCCCCATCGTATCGTTGACGCGTTTGAAGTTATCGAGATCAATCTGAACAATCGCAAACTTGCTGGCTGAAGAAATTTGCGAGAAGTGGGTATCAAGGTCTTTCTGACATCGTGCACGATTGGGTAACGTGGTCAGTTCATCATAAAAAGCAATATGTTCGAGTTTATCTTTGGTATCGCGAAGTTCAGCCTCTCTCCGGCGGTGATTGGTAACATCAATCAGGGTAACAATGGTATCGCCATTATCGAGCTTGCGTTCGGAAATGATCAATTGCTGACCGTTATTGAGTGTAATTTCCCGCTCATTGTCCTGATTGCTGTTGCGATAGGCAACATGTTCTGCAATCCAGGTTTCTACATCTTCATCCCCGATGCTCCAAATGCCCGCTTCGACCCCCTTGAACAGGAAGTCTTCAAATGGCAAACCGGCATTCAAGCTATCTTTGATATCCGCATAAACCCGGCGGAAGGTTTTGTTTGCCATGACCAAACGGCCATCTTTGTCCCAAATCACAAATCCATTGCGCATGGAATTGATCGCCGAGATCAAATGCTTGTGAGTTTTGGCTTGTTCGTCTCGCGCTGTTCTTAGACGCTCGGTGGCAATCAGGGATTCCTGACGTTTGGTCTGCAGCTCGGATAAGGTGTTTTCTTGTTCGGTAACATCAAGATAAGTGGTTAGAAAGCCACCACTTGGAAGAGGTATACCTCTGATGTCCAGAACTCGACCAGAGCTCGTCCTACGCTTGAGCTCGTGAGGAACAGGGTTTCTTGCAAGCTTCACCCGCTTGCTGACTTGCTCGTCCTTGTTACAGGTCCCATATTCTCCACGTTCTGCATTAAAACGAATGATGTCTTCAAATGTGCAGCCGACCTTTAGCTGATCTTCCGGCAGGTCGAGGAGATGGTAGAAATCCTTGTTTGCCATTTTGAGAGTCAGATCGCCATCGAAATAACTTAAACCACCAGGAAAATACTCGAAGATGGAATTGAGCAGGCTGACATCGGCCATGGCCCGGCGAGCATTTCTGCTATGAATCAGGTAAGTAAGGCCTGAGGTGATTGCAATAATGAGGCATGCCAACACAAGTATGAAGATTACTTCCGGATGAGCTTCAAGTCCCCCCTCAGCATGATGGCTTTGCAGATTATCGTTTGACATCAGCCAGGCAATAATTGTTCCGATCACAATGATCGGAAGACCTAGCAATAACACAGTTGTAAATCGCAACCGTATTTCACTACGCTGTATTACTTCCCGGAGGTCTCGAAAGGCCATTAAGGATATCCCCATTACTTAGGCTCATCCCGCAGTGTGGCGTAAAATAGTTGATAATCTAATAAGCAGCCATCACGTATCGGGGCGTCAATACAGTGTCGACAGGAATGGAGGGAAAGATAAACTTTTGTGTCCAATGTCTGGCTTCGCTTGTCGAGCGATGCTATAGGAGCGAATTGATCCCAGTATGGGATGGTTTGACATAATCAGTTTTGTCTTCTCTATATTTTTCTCCAAAGCCGGAAACTTCTTTTCATGGAACAGAGCAAGCCTTCGAGCCAGCAGCTCTCCTTCAAGGAATTTGTTGCCCTGATGGCACTATTGATGTCCCTGGTTGCTCTCAGCACGGATGCAATGCTGCCTGCTTTGCAGGTGATGGGAGAGGATCTGTCTGTTGCCTCTTTTCAAGATATCCAACTGGTCGTTACAATCCTGTTTTTGGGCATGGCAATAGGCCAATTCTTCTATGGTCCGCTATCTGATCAGATAGGGCGCAAGAAAGGAATTTACATTGGCCTCATACTCTTCATTCTGGGAAGCATCCTGAGTTGGTTTGCTGAAGATTTCTCGACGATGCTGGCAGGTCGTTTCTTGCAAGGATTGGGGGCTGCTGGATCAAAAATCGTCGTAGTTGCCATGATACGTGACCTTTTTGCGGGCGCCTCCATGGCGAGGGTCATGTCCTTTATCATGGGTGTTTTTATTCTGGTGCCGGTTTTGGCACCGGCGATGGGGCAGGCTATCTTTCTGCTTTGGGGATGGCGCGCCATTTTCTTTTCTTTCATCCTTCTCGGACTCCTCGGGGGGTTATGGCTCGCTATTCGGCAGCGGGAAACCTTGTTGCCTGAGAGACGGATCCTTGTGACCCCGTCCAATCTCTGGGACGGGACTTGCCAGACTTTCAGGACACCGACGGCACTGGGATATATGTTGGCTTCAGGCATCATATTTGGCCCATTTGTTGGATATCTAAGTTCAGCCCAACAAATCTTCCAATCTGTCTATGGTGTAGGGCAGGCCTTCCCTTATTATTTTGCAGCCTTGGCATTATCGATTGGATTGGCATCAATGCTGAATGGACGCATCGTCATGTCTATTGGAATGGTCCCATTGGTGCGAATTGCGCTGACAACAAGCACTGTCGTTGCCGCAGCTTTTTTAACTGCGTCCTATTTTTATGATTTCGTGCCGCCCTTTGGCCTGTTTGTCGTCAGTTTCATTCTGCTATTCTTTGCCAATGGTATTCTGTTTGGAAATTTGAACAGTTTGGCGATGGAAGATGTAGGCGAGATCGCTGGGATCGCATCAGCAATTATTGGTGCGATCAGCACATTCCTTGCAATGTTTATTGCTTGGATCATAGGCAGATTTTATGACGAGACATTGCTGCCTCTGACTGTTGCTTTCGTGATTTCGGGTTTGTTAACTCTGTTCATCGTCAAGCGTGTAACTGCACTTGAGCGCCAATAAAATGGACCTGAAACAACCATATATTATCTCTTTTTGATAATATTGGTGTCCAGAATTCCCCATACACGTTTCGAGAAGCAGGTTTGAGTGATGACGATTTTGGTAACTGGTGGCTGCGGATATATTGGAAGTCACATGACCTGGACCCTGAAAGATCAGGGACGAGATGTGGTTGTTTTCGATAATCTGTCGACGGGCTTTACAAACCAGATACCAGCGGATGTGCCTTTGATTGTCGGTGATATTGATGATCAGGCGCTAGTCGCCAAGGTTATTGATGACCACAATGTGGAAGCCATTATCCATTTTGCAGGATCCATAGTTGTACCGGAATCCATAACCGATCCGCTTGGTTATTATCTTAACAATACGGTTAAATCCCGATCCTTGATTGAAAATGCCGTAAAGGCCAAGCTCAAGGCTTTCATCTTTTCTTCAACCGCAGCGGTCTATGGAAATCCGCAAGACACATCGCGTCCCTTGATAGAAGATCTGGCACTTGATCCGATTTCGCCATATGGATCTTCCAAGTTAATGACCGAGATCATGTTGCGTGATGCCAGCCGTGCATATGGTTTGCGGTATGCCGCTCTTCGATATTTCAATGTTGCGGGAGCCGACCCGAAAGGGCGAACCGGTCAATCAACGCCTGAAGCAACCCATTTGATAAAAGTCGCCAATCAGGTTGCATTGGGCCAACGCGAGAGACTTGCTGTTTTCGGCACTGATTATCCAACACCTGATGGAACATGCATACGCGATTACATTCACGTCAGTGATTTGGCTGCGGCACATGCGTTGGCTTTGCAGGTCTTGCTGGATGGGCAGGATAGCTTCGTTGCCAATGCAGGTTATGGACAGGGTTATTCGGTTTTGGAAGTGGTGAAAGCTGTACGGGAGCAGGTGAACGGGGCATTTGATGTCGAAATGACGGATCGCCGTCCGGGAGATCCTGCGCAATTGGTAGCTGACTCCTCGCGCTTGCGATCTCTGACTGGTTGGCAGCCGGAGCATAATGATCTGGACCAGATTGTACGTGATGCTCTGAATTGGGAGCGCCATCTGATTGAACAATCAGTATCTGGTTAAGCCCTCTCAAGGGGCATAGGTCTATAGGTTGATGCCTGTCTTCCCTCCCAATTGTACGCGAATGCAAATCAGGTTCCGGTACAATCATGAGTGAGAAATCAAACAGATCAATCTTTTCATTCACTTGCAGCGGAGTGGCTCACCAGCAGCATCGCTCAATAGTCAAAGAGAGCTCATCAAAAGTAGAAATTAACCTTTAAACAACCATGTTTCGTTAGGGTCAGCATGGGCGAGGGTGCGGCTAAGGCATTCTGATATTAGGGAAAATACTAGGTCGTGAGGTCAAAATGCTGGAGCTCATCCAGTTCTTTATGTCCATAGCGGGAATTGCGATCCCCCTAGGATTGCTTCTTATCATGGCAGGACGTGTGCGGTATCGAAACGAACTGGATACGCTGGTTCGTATTACGTCTGCATTCGGCATCACGATTGCGGCATTCTGGCTGATCGGTCATAGCCTCTATTCTTCTCCTAGTCTTTGGGGATTTGTAGGTTGGAACTGGGGAGCCATCGACCATTATTCCAACAGCATGACGAATGGTCTAAATCTGCGAACAATTTTCCTTTTTGCGATACCGTCAATATTGGTGGCGTCTACGATGGCTGAGCGAGGTAGATGGCTGGCAGGCAATATTCTGGTAGCGATTGTCGCCGCATTCATTTTCCCGATCGTGGCGCATTGGGGCTGGCACAATAGTCACAATAGCGAAGGTTGGTTGATCACTCGCGGATTTATGGATTCAGGTGGCGCAGTCGTATTCTTTGCAGCGGCAGGATTTGCTGCTCTGGCGGCATCCATAGTTATTGGTCCTCGCATGATGCGGTTCCCCGATCAGGCTTCCCGCCCGAGAGGGCATAGCCCAACATTCACATTTCTGGGAGCAATGATCCTCATTATCGGCTTGGCCGTCATGACCGCTGGTCAGCATAATCAGGCTGCACTCATGTCCGAGGCCTTTCTTCATGTAGTGATTGGGTCTACGTTTGCAGGAGCGGCAGCTCTTGGGCTTTTGATCATGTGGCCTGAACGGGTTTCCGCCATGGATCTGCTCAATTCCAGTTTGGCCGGGGGGATCGCATTGATTGCTTTCGCCAGCAAAGCCAGCCCCGCCAGCGCAGCTCTTGTTGGCATGCTTGCTGGTGCCATGGGAATTGGTTTGCGCAATATTCTGATGCAGCTGGAAATTGATGATGTAGGGGATCTGATTTCGTCCTCTATTGCAGGCGGCGTCCTGGGTGGGGCCATTGCTCCGATCATGGTATCTGGAGAGAGAGGGGATCTGCTCAACAATCTCTTTCTGCAATGGCTGGGCATTGCTGCCATATGCCTATGGGCATTTCTGTGCGTTTGGGCAGTTGCCAAGGTGCTTGATCAGGTCTTTGGCATGAGAGTGGATCCGGCTGATGAAGTTCGTGGCCTGTCTTTTGCCAATTTTGCAATGCAAAGTGAACCCGATTACGTCATTTCATATATGTCACATAATTCGATTCTGGGCTCTGCCACGCAAAAGGATAGCGGCGAGGAACTGGGACGGCTCTCAGCAGATGTAAGCAACAAGGTTGTCAATCTGCGCAACGAAATTCGTAGGGCAATCAATCGTATTCAGTCGACGTCTCCCGATGCCAAACTGGGAGCTGCCATGGCGGCCCGGATGCGAATGTCCGATGATACATTGCGGGTCAATGCCGAAGATGTTCTGCTTTTGCTTGAACGTGTTCTTTCTCGCGACAATGCTGCAGGTTATGGACCGGAGCTGCGTAGTTGGTCTATCGAGGCGATTGAATTGCTGCTTGTTCCGACAATGTCGGATTTGGAGCAATATATCCGCCATATGCCATTGCAGGCCGAGCTGGAAGAATTGGAAGCGATGGTCATCGGCGCAACTGATTCCATCTCGCGCTGCGCCCATCAGATCGAAATGGTGGCTGATTATTGTGATGCAGATAGCGATGGCTTCTTTGTTCGTGATCATACCTGTGATTTATCTGCAGTTCTGCGAGAACGTAGCAAAGTGCTGTTGGCATCTGCAGAAATTCGCAACAACCCGTTGCAGGTAGATCTGCGCGACACAGAGCATCTGATTGTAAATGGTGATGCCAAGGCCCTTTCGAGAATGATTATGTTGTCCGCAGAAGGAGCCTTCAATCGCCTTGTGGCAGGAAGAGGGGATCCGGTACGTCTGGAGCTTCGCGAGCATATTGGTGGCGACCATATCCTATTTGAATGCATCGACACAGGTGCCGCTCTCTCCTCGCGTCAAGTCAGAGCAATCACCAGCCCATTTACGGCGATTGGCTCTCTTGGCGACTTGGGCTTTGCACAGATTCTGCCCTTGATTTTGGCAACCCGATTGATTGAGGCAATTGGTGGCGAGTTTACTTTGTCGAGTGAGCATGGCTTGGGAACCTTGATGCAAGCGCGATTACGCAAAGCCCGGCAGTCAAAGTCGGTCGCTGCCTGACAACACAGGATATGATGGATCTGGGTTTAATGCAGAATGCCTGGAAAGCCACGATCACATGCTTTGCCCAGCAGACCGTGAGCACGATGTAGCATGTCTTCTATTTCCATGGATGCATCCAAAATTGTCCAGCCAGCTTCAGCTAGCCGATTGGATTTGACGGTTTCCTTGTTATCAGTGAGCCATATCGGAACCAATACTGCTTCTGTTGCAACGGCAAATTGGCCCATGGCATTGAGACATGCAGGATGCAACGCACCCCATTCCAGCAATACAGAGAAATTGGCTTCCAGGCCGTAGCGTGCTTTTTCGAGCATATATTCATGGACCAGATCATAAAGACCTGCTTGATGGCGTGTCTGCTGATGACCGCTGGGATCAAGAAGAGTTTTCTCATGATTCGTGCTTAGCCACAGTCCACCGGGCATGCGCCCCAAAGCAGGGGATAATGATTGTGCAAATTCGGTTTTCATCTTGCTGTCAGGGCCACCCAAGACAATTAGTATCTTGGGCTCTTCCAGCAAGCTTTCCATTGCTGTTCGCACAAAGCCTTCAAAGGCAGAAGCCAAAGAACAGCGTGCACCGGACCGACAAGCTTCATCTATCGGACAAATGGCGAGCGCTCGGTCAATTGAGCGTACAAACATCATCAGACTCAGAGCCCGTAGACCATCCAGATTGCTATTGTCCAGAAGGGAGCCAAAATAGCGGGAGAAAATCCAGTTGCTCGCTTCGCGCTGACCCTGAGACCACAGATCGATGAGCAATCCTGCAATATCAAACAGGCAATCGCCACGTTGTGGTGAGTTGTCAACAAGACGAGGGTTGATCAGTTGTGGTACGCCATCTTGGGAAACAAAATTGGCAAGACGCATGTTGCCATGAAGTGCTTGTACCTGTCCATGCCGAGCGCGCATATGCAATAGAGGTTTGAGTTGTTCATTCAGTTGCAGTGCCTGATCAAGACTGGCTTTCAGACCGCGTAAACCAGGTTGTGGGGCGAAAAGCTGCGGACGTTTGCCAAAGCTCTTCAAATGGGCCTCTAGCCACTCCCCCCAATTTTCCTGATCATAGCTGGTTGACCAACTATGTAGGTCGACCAGATATTGAGCCAGTGAACAACAATCATCAAGCGACAGATCTTCCAGTCCACCAATCTTGTCAAAAGTCTGATTGTAGTCATACCGCTGCATTTGAACCAGCCAATCAATCAGCACCCATCCCTCAGGAGCTTGGAAGCCATCAATCTGCTGCACGCCTTCTCCCAGTTTCAGAGTGTTTGGCCCTCTCAATACTGGCCGTAAACAAAGATAGATTCCAGGACTGGTGGTCTTGCCAAAATTCAACTCTGCTTGTGCCAGAATACCGCGCTGGGCAACATCAAGCTCATCGCGACATCCCATGGGACGACTGCGGCGAATGCGATAGGTATGCTGTTCCGTGAAGTACAGGATACTGTCGACCAGCCCCAGCCGGTCTACACTCGTTTCAAGCCCATAGCTTTTTGATTTACCGAGAAACACTAGTGTTTCCTTCTGATCATCAAGGGGGCAGGGAGGTTTGGATGGCTCGCTTGCTTCTGGCAGTTCAAGTGGACAGGACAGGACATTTTTCGACGATGTGTCCCTCTGATTTGCATCAGTGATATGATTGACAGGCGAGCCCATGGTTGGTCTTGGTCCTTTGTTTGGAGCCTGCACCTTGCCGATAAAATGTCTATTTGGCATTGATTGAAATCAAGATTCCTGAAGGGCTTTATGACATACTATATCCAGTTATTCAGTTCATTATCCTGTACTGCTTTTCCTGCATTGAGAAGATGACACCGAGGCTCTGATGCTGGGTTCGCATGTCTGCAATGATGAGGGGCAATTGAGGGTGATGTCATGCAGTCTGCTGTTGTTGTAACGGGCAAGCAGTGATGCTGATCAGACACAGACCAAGGGAGGTATCGTTTTATCCATGGCTGATATGAAGAAAATCCGTCTGAATTTGGCGCGTAATCATGACTACCCCAATGGAAGTGCCGCCCATGGCTACGAGTTTGTTGCGCCATTGGATGAGCAAGGACATATTGACGCAAGCCTCTGGAAAATTAACCGGGATCAATGCCGGGTACATCGCTTCTGGCAAGGTGAAAGCGACGAATATGGTCATCTGATTCACCGGCCCGGCGGGTCTTGGGCGTTTACTTATGATATTGATGGCGATGACGATGATGAGGCGGGATATCGTTTCGGCCTTCATGCCTTCAAACCCGGAGAATATGTCTCTATCAAGGATGAAGATGGGGATTTATATACCTTCACAGTGGTGACTGTAGAGCAGTTGTAAGGATCGATATTTAATAGGTAATAACAAGGAGCTAGAGGGAAAGGGCAAGCGAGATCAAAGACGCGGCGGATTTGGTCTGAGTAATCAATCACGCTATTCGTCCCCGAAAAAGCGGTCCCCATTTGATTACTCTTCCTTTCTCAAAAGATGACCCTGTAGGTCTTGCGGCCTGCAGGGTCATTTTTATGTATGCATTCTCAAATGCTAGAAAAAAGCCCAACTTCCATCCGAAAGGAGGGAGGTCAGGCTTTTGGGTATTTTGAGGTCTTGTTATTGCTCCATAGCTTTTTGGGTTTCGCAAATTCTTTGCGAGATGTTTGGAACCTTGAATATCATGCGAACCAGATCTTCATCGTCCGGGTCGGAATGAGCTTCGAAACCCAGAGCTTCACACATGGAGCGCATGGTGCGGTTCCCACGCAGAACTTCACCGGTCACGGTGTTGAAACCGTCTTTCTCGGCAAACTGCAGGATCAGCTTCATCAGCTTCCAGCCAAGGCCTTGACCTTTGAGGTCAGATCGCACCATCACGGCATATTCGCCGTCGTCATGGTTGGGGTCACCATGCAGACGAACGGCGCCCAACATGTTGCCGCTATCTTTCTCAATGGCGATGAAAGCCATGGAGCGGGCATAGTCAAGCTGGGTCAGTTTGGCAATGAAGGCGTGATTCATGGAGCGGGCAGCAGAGAAGAAACGAAGTCGCAAATCCTCGTCTGTTACCTGTTCGAAGAAGGGAGGATAAAGCTCTTCATCTTCAGGGCGAATTGGCCGAACGAGGACAACGCGTCCATCCTTGAGTTCGATTTCATGCTCCCATTCAGCAGGATAAGGTTTGATCGCAAAGCGTTTGTGCGGATGACCTTCCTCTGCTGATGCGATACGTACTCTAGCGTCGGTAATGATGCTACCCGCATGATCGGCCAGGATCGGATTGAAATCGACTTCCTGAATTTCAGGGAAGTCAGCCGTGATCTGGGAAAGCTTGACCATGATCTTGGCAATGGCTTCGCGATCAGAGGCCGGACGGTCTCGATAACCACCCAGCAGTCGGTTGACACGCGTTTTCTCCATCATGTCCCGTGCGGATAACATATCCAGCGGTGGCAAAGCCAAAGCCTTATCCCGGATCACTTCTACCGCGGTGCCGCCACGACCAAAGACCATGACCGGTCCCCAGAGTTTATCGACCGTCATGCCGCCAATCAACTCGATGGCATGTGGTTTGCGGATCATCGGATGAACCGTCACACCTCTAATATCTGCATCCGGCACAGCATCAGCTGCCCGTTCCATCACCTCTTTGGTAACCTTGGCCACCAGTTCAGAGCTGTTGAGGTCCAGCACTACACCACCAACATCAGATTTATGTTGAATATCAGGGCTGTCAATCTTAACGACAACCGCGCCAAATTGCTCAATAAGCGGTTTGGCAAGCTCGGAAGCCTCTTCTGGATTGGAAGCTGCTCGAGCTGCTGCTATAGGCAGATCATATGCTTCCAGTACTTTGGTGATCTCAACGGCATTCAGCCATTTTTTTCCCTTGGCAAGGGCTTTTTCAATCACCTTTCTTGCAGTCTCCAAATCCGGTTTTACTTCCGGCAAGGCAGGAGGCATGCGCATCAGAGTCTTCTGGGCTTCCATATGCTTGACCACATACATGAAGCCGCGAATTGCGTCCGCCGGAGTTGGGTAGTGCGGAATACCAGCGCTCTCGAAAATTTCGGAGATCTTGTCATCACCACCAAGCCAAGCTGCAAAAATAGGTGGGCGACGCTTGCCCTGCTTTTTACGCTCTTCCATTACCTCTACAACAGCACGAGCTGCATCTTCGGTTGATGCAAGAGCGGTGGGGCAGGCCATGGCAAGAACAGCGTCGCTGTTTTTGTCATCCATACAGAGATTCAGCGCAGCCTTATAGCGGTCAGCGCCAGCATCACCAATGATGTCGACCGGATTGGCACCGGACCATGTGGCAGGAAGAACCTGATTAAGTGCTTCAATGGTCTCATCGGATAATGTAGCCATTTGGCCGTTATGGTCGACCAGATCGTCAACAGCGAGAACGCCAGCACCGCCACCATTGGTCAGAATGGTCAGTTTAGGGCCTTTAAGTTTGCGGACATGGGTAAGCGTTTCAACTGCATCAAAAAATTCATCCAGATCGAAAACACGCAGCAGGCCTGCGCGTTCGAATGCAGCATCATAGACATTATCTTCGCCAGCTAAGGCGCCTGTGTGGGATGCTGCGGCTTTGGCACCATCAGCATGGCGGCCGGATTTGATCAGAACAACTGGCTTTGCACGAGCAGCAGCGCGGGCAGATGACATGAACTTGCGAGCATCCTTGATGCTCTCGATATAGAGAAGAATAGCACGCGTATGCGGATCCATGGCGAAATAGTCAATTAGGTCACCGAAATCGACATCGGCTTTGTCACCCATGGAAACAAGCCCTGAAAAGCCGATATTATGTTTCTCGGCCCAGTCGACCACAGATGTAACAATAGCGCCTGATTGTGACAGTAGTGCCAAATCTCCCGGTTTTCCCGGTAGATGACAGAAGCTGGCATTGAGGCCAGCGCGAGGTGACAGCACACCCACACAGTTGGGACCGACAATGCGCAAGCCATAGCGAGCAGCAATATCCAGACATTCCTGCGATAGGGAGCCTTCGCCGGAGCCAAGACCAGCAGTGATCACCACTGCACCGCGTGCGCCTTTTTTACCCAGATCTTCAATCGTTGCAGGAACAAATTGAGGAGCGACAGCAATAACGCCGAGATCAACTTCGGTTTCCACGTCGGCAAGCGAAGAATGCATGGGCAGTCCTTCTGCCTCGCCTCCTTTGGGATTGATCAGAATCAACTTGTCTTGATAGGGGCCATCCAAAAGATTGCGCACCAGAATATTACCAACACTACCCTCGCGCGCACTGGCACCAATGATGGCGACAGTCTTTGGGGCAAAAAAGACGTCTAGATTGTAACTGCTCATTCTATCCTCGGCCGCCATGCTGTGCCTATGGGAGGATAGGCCGACATGGCTTTGTCTGAATACCGGTAAAATACCGGTAATCCGATCTGAAACGACAGGCCCGTTTCCATAAAACGGGCTTTGGCAAATCGACTCTAGAGGGGATTTGCGACTTTTAGGTAAAGTAGCCGCAAGTTTTTATCTTTGATCTATGCGGTCTTTCATCTCTGATCTGGATGGATTGTCACAGATAAATGTGAATAGCAGCTATGCATATTACGCAGAGCTCCGGAGCGGACAATCAGGGCCGGTTACCTGACGGCTGATCCAGTTATCAAGTGTTTACATCCATTACACAAATTTCCGCAATCTGAGATATTTGTTGCGATAATGAGTACCTGCTATTGGATGAAATATAAGTAGATATACTTTAATAAAGAGTGTGTGCGATAGCAGTCATATTTAAAGTAATAAGTAATTTAACTGATATTCTAAATACTAACAAAATAAGTAATTCTATGTATGAATTCAATAATTACTTGGAAATACAAAGGGATGAATTGAAGTATTAAATGGCTGTTAACTTAGCCCGGAGCACGATGTGGTTGGTGAGGTATAACCTTTTGACTAAATCATTTCAGGTCGGGTTGGGTACGAATAGCGGGTAAGGAAATGAAACTTTCTATCACACAAAAAATTCTGGCAGTCTTTTTGGCTGTGCTGGTTCCCATGATGTATTTCGTCGTAAAGGATATCAGCACAAACTCGACACGACTGAGCGAAGCCAAGATGGTCAGCTCCGTTATTGAAGTTGCGCCTTCGATTAGCGCTGTTGTCCACGAATTGCAAAAGGAGCGCGGCCAGTCTGCAGTTTTCATTGGCTCCAAGGGGCAGAAAATGACTGCCAGCCTGCCGGTTCAGCATGGTGATAGTGATCAGGCGATCAAGCATATGCATACAGCGCTTGCAAACGTGAGCAAAGAAGAGGCTGATCGACAGTTTTTGGCGCAATTGGATAAAGCAAAGAGCAAGCTGCAAGATCTTGACGCTATACGCAATCAGGTCAATGGTCTGAACACCTCTGTGCCGAATATGGCCAAATACTACACTGTGACAATAGCAAGCCTTCTAAATGCAATTGATCAGTTGGGAAATTTGGCAACCGATGCCGAGATGGCTTCAGCTATTCATAACTATTCCTTCTTCTTGTGGGGCAAGGAAATGGCGGGTCAGGAACGTGCGATGGGTGGCGGCGGTTTTGGAGCTGGTGAGTTCAGTCAGGCTCTGTACGGCAAGTTGCTTCAGTTGGGCGCCCAACAGGAAACATTGTTCAATCTGGCTCGTAGCAATGCTCCGGAAAATCTGCAGAGCAAAATGAAGGACATCTTCTCAAAGCCGATTTTTACGACAGTTCAGGATTGGCGAGAAGTGGCGTATGCCGGTCCATTTGGTGGATCGCTGGAAGGGCATAGCGGCCCCGAATGGTTCGCGCTGGCGACACAGCGTATTGATCAATTGAAGGTGGTTGAAGATGCTTTCGCTGCTGAAGTCGTGACAGAGGCTCAAGTGTCTTCCAGCCAAGCCTTCAATGCAACTGTGATTAATTTGGCCGTAGGTATGGCAGCCCTGCTGTTGGCAATGAGCACTGCGTTCTTTGTAATTCGCGGTATGAATCGTTCGGTCCGTTCGCTGGTCTCCGATTCCAAGCGCTTGGCTGCAGGGGATATCTCGGCAAGCTTTGATGTCGCGAGACAGTCTGATGAACTGGGTGAAGTGGCACGTTCGGTTGTTGTTTTCCGTGACAATGTTCGCGAGCAGAAAGAACTTCAGATCCAAATGGATGACGAAGCGGCCAAACGTGAGAAACGTACCCGGTATATTGATGATCTTATCAGCTCGTTCGACTGTGGCGTACAGAATGTTCTGGCCAAAGTAGATGACAATACATCTATCCTTGGAAATAGTGCGACTGAATTGACGGATGTGGCGACCACGACCCAGCAACAGGCCAGCAATGCTACACATGCTTCAGAAGAAGCATCCAACAATGTCCATTCCATTGCGGCAGCAACCGAAGAATTATCTTCTTCGGTAGGTGAAATCCACCGCCAGGTTGATGAGGCACAGAGCTTTATTTCCAAAGCCAGCCACATGGCAGACAACACCACCACCAAGGTGCAGTCACTTGATCTTGCAGTGCAATCAATCGGCAAGGTCATGACCCTTATTCAGGATATTGCCGAACAGACCAACCTTTTGGCGTTGAATGCGACAATCGAGGCTGCCAGAGCTGGTGAAATGGGCAAAGGGTTTGCTGTTGTGGCATCTGAAGTCAAAGAACTGGCCAATCAGACCTCCAAGGCAACCGAGGAGATCGACCGTCAGATTTCCGAGGTTCAATCGTCCACCAATGAAGCAGTCTCCGCTATCGAGGAAATTGCGGAAATCATGACCAAAGTGGATGAATTCACCGCCGGGATCGCAGCCTCTGTGAACCAGCAAGGTCAGGCTACCAATGAGATCTCCAGCAATGCGCAGTTGGCTGCTGGCGGAACGCAAGGTGTAACCGACAATATGTCTACGGTGACACAAGCCGTCGATCAGACCAGCCAGTCTGCAAATGATGTACAGCAAGCTTCCGGAGAATTAACCGATCATGTGGGCAATTTGCGCCAGGAAATTGCAACCTTTCTCACCAAAGTGAAAGCAGCTTAACCCAAGGCAAATATGAATGATTTAAAAGCCGCCTATTCATGAGCGGTTTTTTTCAATGCCGGTTTTGGTGGCATGGATAATAAAAATCGGCTCCACATTGTGGAGCCGATCTGATTTTCAAATTGAAGAATTACTTCAAGATGCTTTAGTGAGCCATGATGCATGGCACTGTCATCGCCTGCAGCATGCCACGGGTCGCACCACCCAGAATGAATTCACGGACACGGCTATGTCCGTAGCCACCCATGACAACCAGATCAATGCCATTATCGGAGATATGGTTGAGCAGTGCATCAGCAACGCCTGAGGATGGGGCAGGGATCTTCTCGACAGACACCTGTACGCCATGGCGAGAAAGATAAACCGCCAGATCCGCACCAGGGTCACCTGGTAGATGCAGCTTCTTGGCTTCCACCATCACGATCTGAACTTCGTCTGCCAGCTCTAGAATTGGCATTGCAGCATGAATGGCGCGTGCAGCAGTTTTGGAGCCATCCCAAGCCACCATGATCTTCTTGGCGGAGAAGGCCTCGGTGCCAACATAAGGAACCATGAGGATCGGACGACCGGAATCGAACAGAGCAGCTTCGATCAGATCGGTACGGAGCGGCTCCGGACGATCTGGATTGTCCTGACCGACAACGATCAGATCACACATACGGGTATGATTGACAAAGGTCTCCAACGCGCCAGGGGTAACATCCATGAGGCGGGTTTCGAACTTGGTGCCAACACGATCTGCATATTCGGCAAAGCGTTCCAAAGCAGAATGTGCTTTTTCGTCGGCACGGGTGCGTGCATCGGAGATATACTGATCTGGCACAGGCTGAACCATCAGAGCCGGCACAATCGGCTCAACCAATGGTGCAATGCCGGTGATGTGGGCATCGAGCTTTTCAGCAATCTCATTTGCGATCTGGATCGGAGCGGTTGTCAGATCGGTTTCGATATCCAGCAAAGTTACAATATCTTTGATTGCCATCGTCTGGCTTCCTTCCCTTTAGGCCCTAGAATTGTGACCTGATGATTGCCTCCATCAATCTTTGGCTGGGCAATCCATTGTCATTCAACGGTCCAAGTCCCGCATGGTTACAAGACCGGTCTTCAACTATATATGACCAAATGTCACAGCTAATCGCTTTGATTGGGATCAAGCCCACGCTGTTTGTTTGAAAAAAACGAAACGGGATGCTTCGTTGAGATGGTCGGCCTTGTTAGTTTTATCTATTTGGCCATAAAAATGGCGGCTGAAACAGCCGCCAAATATTTGATCGGATGTTAGCGATAGTCCGCCAATGCTTCTCTTGCGATAATCAGGCGCTGAACTTCAGATGTGCCCTCATAAATGGTGGTGATGCGCGCGTCCCGGGCATAACGTTCCAGAGGATATTCCTTAATATAGCCTGTACCACCATGCAGTTGCAAAGCAGTATAGGTGGCTTTTTGGGCGGCTTCTGTGGCATGGAGTTTAGCCATGGATGCGGCCTTGGCAAACGGCTTGCCTTCGTCTTTCAACCAGGCGGCTTGCATCAGAAGAAGTCTTGCTGCTTCCAGTTCGGTTTCAACATCGGCAATCATCCATTGCAGGCCCTGCATGTTACCCAGCTTGGTGCCAAACTGCTCTCGCTCCATGATATAGGCTTTGGCACGGTGCATGGCTTCCAAGCCGAGGCCAAGTGCCAAGGAGCCAATGCCAATACGTCCTCCTGCGAGCTCGCCTACGGCAATGCGAAAGCCGTCATTTTCCTTGCCCATCATGGCCGAGGCAGGGATACGGCAATTCTCAAAATGCACTTCGTTGGTGGCAGAGCCGTGCTGGCCCATCTTCTTTTCGGCTTTACCGATAATCAGACCGGGGGTGCCTGCTGGCACAAGGAAACAGCTGATGCCTTTGCCTTTCCTGGCATCCTTGTCCGTCACAGCCCAGACAACAAAGATACCGGCAAACTCGGCTGAGGTAATATAGAGCTTGGAGCCATTGAGGATATAATCATCACCGTCTTTGATAGCGGAGGTTTTCATGCCAGCAGGATCAGAACCAGCTCCAGATTCGGTCAGACAGAAACCACCTGCGGAATATGTGCCATCGCATAGTTTGGGCAGATATTCGTTTTTCTGCTCGTCCGAACCAACGGCTTGAATCACTTCTGCCACCATATTGGTAACAGATGTGGTGACTGCAGTTGATGCGCAGGCACGGGAAAGTTCCGTGATGGCTAACGAGAAGCTGATGGTGCCCGCTTCTGTACCACCATACTCAGCTCCGACATTCAGTCCCATGAAGCCATTTTCTGCCATCTCTTTGAGATTTTTGAGAAACTCGTCGCGGCCGCCACCCTGATCCAGTTTTTCCGCCAGAGGCTCCAACCGGTCGGCTGCCAGTTTGGCTGCAACATCACGGATCATTTCCTGTTCTTCACTAAGCGCAAACTGCATGTTTCTCTCCTGGGAATAAGTCCATTGCCAGCTGAATTGATTGCAGAAATCTACTCTCCTTTGACGTTTACGTCAAACAATCCTTTGGGAGAGGTTTGAAGTAGGACGGAAGGAGACACACAGATAAAGTGCGAATGGGAGATTACTTCTGTTGCTTGATCAGCTTGCGTACGTATTTCGCGGCAGATCGGTAATGGGATGCACCACTGGCTTCGGCCCAGTGTGCTTTCCCTGCGTGCTCCTGCACGCAGGATCAGAATTCACACCCCTAAACATGCGCTGGGCTATTTCTGTTGTTTGATCAGCTTTCGCACATATTTTGCAGCAGATCGGTAATGGGATGCACCACTGGCTTCGGCCCAGCGCCCCAAGGTCCAGTTGTTCATCCATGAATAGAGCTTGGGTGTGTAAAGCAGATCATCATCACTGACTTTGATGAAGTCCAGAAGCTTGTCATGCCCTGCGTGAAAGTCGCCTAAAACCTGCTCCCAACTTTGATCTCGAGACGCTTCGATCACACCTGCATTATAAGCTTTGAGCTGGTTCCATTTGTATCCCGGAGCAGGGGTCTGGACATCTTCTCCGGCCAAGCCGCTTTCGTACCAGACAAAGAAAAGGGAGAGCCAATGAGCGCGATGAGCTATGGTATCCTTGATGGATTGCTGATCATCCGGTTCGAGGTAAAGAGCTTGCTCCTCACTGATTGAAGAGAGCAATTTATCAAGTTTGGCAAATTCTAATTCGGTGGCCGCAATAAGATCATCCCGGTTGATGGCAGCAGGCATGGAAAATTCCTTCGTGAGAATGCAATATCCTCACGATAACCCAAGCAGCGAGCAAATGCCTGATCTCTGTCAAAGAACGGAGAAATTAGCCCGTATAACGCACAAAGGTCAGCTTGCTATCGCCATAGGTACGCTCTTCCAGCACTTCAAAGTCAGCAGGGATTGCCAGTTCAGCTTTGGCATCTTCTTCCCAGATGCACAATGCATCTTTTGCAAGCCAGCCTCCTTGCGCTGCGCTGGCGAGCGCTGCTTCGCCCAAAGATTTGCGATAGGGAGGATCGAGGAAAACCAAGTCGAAGGGGGCAATGGTTCCTGCTGATCCAAGCTTGGTTGCATCACGGCGTAGAATTTTGGCGACACCATTGAGACCGAACGCTTCCATATTGGAACGGATCAGACCACGTCCTTCCGTGCCTTCTTCAACAAAGGTGACATGCTCGGCTCCGCGAGAGAGTGCCTCGCAACCAAGAGCACCTGTCCCCGCAAACAGATCCAGCACTCGAGCGCCATCAACCACGTGATCATAGCCATGGGCGAGAATATTGAACAATGTCTCGCGAACCCTGTCGGTCGTAGGGCGAATGGCATTGGTTTTTGGAGTTGCCAAAGCCTTGCCTTTGAAGCGGCCACCTACAATGCGCATATTCTGGATCCTCGTGGTCTGATAAGTGTGTTCTGCATAAAAAGAAACCCGCTCCGAGGCAAGCCCGGAGCGGGATTAATATGCACTTAGCAAAGAGCCAACTTACCAGGCTTAGTCGTTGCGACGTCCCGGACGACCGCGAGGACGGTCACCAAAGCGATTGCCAGAACGGTTATCGGAACGGCCTTCAGAACGTCCCTCAAACCGTCCGCCATCTCGACCACCCGGTTTGCCACGGGTTGGACCGGCCTTGTGAGGTTTTTTACCACCACGCTTTTCAATGCGGGCATTTGGATCCAGCAAATCAGTCTTTTGAGGCTTACCACCCACACGACGAGAGCTCTTGCCGGAGACTTTCTTGCCGTCCGCTCCGTCTTCACGGAAGGTGAAGCTGGTGCGGCGCGGGGCTGTTGGATCAAACGGCTTGCGCTCTGCATATTTGCTGTCACGTGCATCAAAGTCGCGATCACGGGATCCACGATCCTTGAAGTCGCCCCGGTCACGATCTCCGCCGCGATCTCCAGCACGATCATTGAAATCGCGGCTGCGATCATCCTTGCGATCCTTGCCACCAGAAACAGCACGCGCCCCTTCCTTGGCGGACAAATATCCACCTTTGGCACCACCGCCAGAACCTTTGCGCTCTCTCTTTTCCTTGGCTTTGGGTTCTTCCTTTGGCATCTCTGTCAGGATTGGCGCATCGAAGTCGGCTCCAGATTCTGTGACCAGACGTTCGCCGAGCTGATCGCGCAGCACACGGCCACGGACTTCATTGACAACACCTTCATCCAGATCCAGAAGTTGGAAAGGACCATAGGAAACACGGATCAGGCGGTTTACATCTAAACCCAAATGGCCAAGAACCTTCTTTACTTCACGGTTCTTACCTTCGCGTAGTGCTACGGTGATCCAGACATTGTCGCCCTGTTCCCGTTCCAGCTGGGCGTCAATGGCACCATAGAGAACACCATCCAGTGCAATACCATCAGCCAAAGTATCCAGCTGTGCTTGTGTCACCTTGCCATAGGCGCGTACACGATAGCGACGCAGCCAGCCAGTGCTTGGCAGCTCCAATACGCGTGCCAAGCCACCATCATTGGTCAGTAGCAACAAACCTTCGGTATTGATATCCAGACGACCAACGGTGATGACACGAGGTAGGCCCTCAGGCAGCTTTTCAAAAACGGTTGAGCGACCTTCAGGATCGGACGTTGTGGTCACCAAGCCACGTGGCTTGTGATAGAGCCACAGGCGGGTCCGCTCACGCACAGGCAAGGGCTGGCCATCTACCAGAACTTTATCATGAGCCTTGATATTGATCGCTGGAGTTTCCAGAACTGAGCCATTGACGCTTACGCGGCCAGCCTTAATCCAGTCTTCAGCATCACGGCGTGAGCAAAGACCGGCACGAGCCATGATCTTGGCGATACGCTCACCTTCTTCCAACGCACGGGTGGGCGGGGTGTAGCTTGGGCCCTTCGGCTTGTTGGCGTCGTGCCCTGTAGCTTCAATGCGGTTCGGGCCTGGATTGTCGCGGCGTTTATTGAACGGCTTTTTATCGCCGTATCCACGATCATCGCGGCGCGGACCACGTCCTTCGCCATATCCACGATCATCACGATGCGAGCCACGGCTGTCGTTATCACGATTGTCACGGCGTGGGCCACCGCGGCTTTCATCATCGTGAAAATCCCGACGTGGCTTTCTGTCTCCAAACGAGCGGTCATCACGGCGTGGGCCGCGACCATCGTTGTCGCGATTGTCACGACGCGGACCTCGACCTTCGCCGTCGCGGAATTCACGGCGTGGACCACGACCACGTTCATCAGAGCGATCTCGATCGCCAAAATTTCGTTTTTTGTTGAATTCGCTGCGTTGTCCGCGTTCACCGCGCGTAATCTCGCGCTCCTCGCGGTTTGGCTTGCGGGCATCGCTATTGGGGCTCCAGCCATCACCATCGCTTCTGGCGCGACGGGGCCGGTCATCATCCCTGCGATCCCGTTTCGGGCCGGATTTGTAGCCGTCGCCCTTGAAGGACTTAGCCTTGAAGCCGCCCTTTTTAAAACCATCTTTGCCAGACTTGCCCGCAGCATCGCGGTTACCTGACGTGAATTTACGGGCGCCATCGCGGCGCGCGTTTTCGGAACCCTCTGGCGACCTCGCGTCGGCAGAACGGCGTCCCTTGTGAGCAGATTTACGTTCCATGGCGACAGCCTTTATCAAATACGCTATCAAAAGGCGAGAAAAATCCGCAAATGAAGGCAAATTGCATATGAGCCATGCGAAAAGCGCAGAGCCCAACGGCAAAAGCTCCGGTAAGAGTAAGGACTTCATGGCTGAAGCTCTTCATGAGGCCGAACTCGCCAAACAGCGGGGCGAAGTGCCTATTGGAGCAGTGCTGGTTCATAAGGGGGAGATCATTGCCCGTGCTGGCAATCGCACCATCGAGCTACATGATCCGTCTGCTCATGCCGAGATTCTGGTGATCCGTGAAGCCTGCCAAAAGCTAGGAAGCCAACGCCTTCCGGATTGCGATCTTTATGTGACATTGGAACCATGCCCCATGTGTGCAGCAGCGATTTCCTTTGCCCGTATTCGCCGCCTGTATTTTGGAGCAGGGGATGTGAAAGGTGGTGCCGTAGAGAATGGCCCATGTCTCTATCATCAACCCATCTGCCATCATGCACCAGAGGTTTACTCCGGCTTTCGCGAAAGCGAATGCGCAGCCATTTTGCAGGATTTTTTCAAGGAAAAACGCGACTAGGATATGGGGCTAAATCAGGCTGACCAATCCCCGAACCAAAATGAGCATGCCGAGCCCCAGATTGGCCAGGAAGAAGATCCGTCTGAAGTTGGCTTCACCCAACCCTTTGCGGATTTTGGCTCCCAGTTCCATGCCGATCAAGGCTGGCACGATGGCAAGCAGGGAATAAAGACCCAATTGCTCATCCAGAAACTCCAGATTGCCCAAGGCAAGGCTCAGTGCCAACGTACTGGTTGCGAAAAGAATACCCAGCGCTTGCACCAATTGATCGCGCTTCAGTCCGATGGATTGCAAGAACATGATGCCCGGCACTGCCAATGCGCCTGTCATGCCGATGCTGATGCCGTTGGCTGTGCCAAGCACGGGGCCAACCCACCATTCATGAGGCTTTGAGATGGAAAGATGCAGTCCGCGTAGGCTTAGCAAAGCATAAAAGGCGAGACTTCCACCCAGAATGACTGTCAGAAGTCCCATATTGAATTGCACCAAGGCTTGTGCGCCCACAAAGACCATGGAGAAAACCAGCAAATAGAAAAGCCATAATCGACGAAGCAGCCAACGCCCGTAGCCACCACGAAGGGCCTGCCAGATATTGGTGACAAAGGTAGGTGCAAGAAATAGCACCAGGGCTGTGTGCAGATCGTGGAACAGAACCACAAGCCCGACCGCGACAGTCGGCAGGCCCATGCCGATTACGCCCTTGACGATGCCTGCCAACAGGAAAGTCAAGAGAATGAGAAGCAATAAAGGCCAGTCGAGGACTGTATGGAGGAGGGCGTCAATCATAGGCGCAGTATGCAAAATTGTGTGCGATAGGAAAGGCTATTCTGATCTGGTTTTGCGCGCTATCATGAAACTTGTGCTTTTGACCGCTTGCAACACATCAAAAGCTCGGCCAGTCTAGTTTAAAACAGCCCCACCGCTTATTGCCCACATTCAAATTATCTCAAGATTTAAGAGTATCACCATGAGCAATCATTCTGACTATGCTGCCCTGAAGGATATGTTTCCCGGATTTGAAACCCGAACTATTCAGGTGGGAAGTCAGGAATTGTTCCTTCGTGTGGGCGGTTCTGGTCCGGTGCTGCTATTGATCCATGGCTATCCGCAAAACCATGTGTGCTGGCATAAGATTGCTCCAATATTGGCAGAACATTTCACGCTTATTCTACCGGATCTTCCCGGTTATGGCAGAAGCTCGCATCCGGAAGATGATGAGAATTTCCTCAATCATTCCAAGCGTGCTATGGCGAGCAGTCTCGTACAATTGATGGAAGAGTTGGAGCATGAACGCTTTCTGGTTGCTGGGCATGACAGAGGTGCGCGTGTTGCTTATCGCATGGCGCTGGATCATTCTGACAAAGTAGAGAAACTTGTCTGCCTCGACATCACTCCCACGTTGGATATGTGGCAGGGCATGAATGCGCCCAAGGCTATGAATGCCTATCATTGGCAATTTCTGGCACAGCCCTATCCATTACCGGAAAAGCTTATCATGGCCGATCCGGCCTATTATCTTGATCACACCATTGCATCATGGGCGAAAAGTCGAGATCTCAGTGCTTTCGATCCAAAGGCCATGGATCACTATCGGGCAACCTTTGCCACGGAAGAGCAGGTTCACGGTGCCTGTCAGGACTATCGTGCAGGCTGGGCAATTGATCAGGAGCTGGATGCCAGGGATCGGGAAGAAGGACGAAAGATCAAAGCTCCGACTTTGGTGATTTCCGGCCCTGCCAGCAAGACATCGGACTCCAAGGCTCAGCAAAGATTATGGGAGCAATGGTGCGAGAATATCGACTGCCAAACCGTTTCTGCGGGACATTTCGTAGCTGAAGAAGCCCCAAGCGAGACACTGGATCTGCTCCTGCCTTTCCTGAAGAGCTAGGCTCAGGACCCATTAATTAGGCACATTCTGCGAGGATGATTTTGTCCATTGGCAAGGCGTGAAGTCGCGACAATGTGGTGCATTTTCACGATTTTACAACGCAACCAATGGGAAAAAGTGCCTCGCCCTTCGGGTTTGCCCTGAAGTATCCATCTATCGAACCAATGACTGCAAAAAGAGAACCACTCTGATTTTGTCATTGATTCTTCTATCTGAATACTTCAGAGCGAACAGAATGTGCAGAATTAATGAGTCCTGAGCCTAAACACGTGCCTCTATTTCCCGGGGACAGAATATTTGCTGGCAACAGTTTCTGGCCAGGCACCAATTGGAAAGAAGCTCTCAAGACCGGGCTCTGAATGGCTTACTCCCGCTTCCAACTTGTAGCAGCTTAAACGGAAGTAATTATCCAGATCCGGCTGCCACAAACAGGTGGAACTCCATTTGTTGTTTGCCTCGACAAATCGCAGGACCGCGCCTTCGCCGGGTGGATGAGGGATTTCAAATTGTCCAACGGCGGATGTTGTCTCGTCACCGATCCGCAGTTTCATGACAATGTTGTTTTCCATCGTTTTGAGACGAGCACTTCCGTTGTAGGGCGTACCGTTATCCGGATGTTTTCCAATCAAAAGATAGTCGCCTGCAAACGCATCAGGAATGATGAGTGTTCCGCCTATGCTCAGTGAGTGATCGTCGGAATCTGGCTCTTTGATCTCTTCAGCGAAAGCGAGCGGAGCAGCTAGCCCAATGATGATGAAAAGATATAAGCGGAGCTGAGAAAAGCGCATAATGGTATTTTTTCCTTCAAGTATTTGAACCTTTGGAGCCGTGCTGGCGTCTCCTAATAAACATCTCTTACCAATAGCTCTCGATTTTTGAGCGTCAGTTTGGCTTTGTTATGACTTTTCTTTTGCTCTTCTTGTCAGGATTTGCATGCATTGCTTTTGGCCGATGGGGACTTGACACACCCGTTGGGCAGGAGATGTTTCCCGAAATGGCAGGTATAATTCCTGCATTGGTGCAAACTTTGGGCTACGGGCTGCTGGTGCTTTCAGTTGTGGTGCCACTTAGTTCCAGATTTTTTTTTAAGAAAAAAGCTGGCGATCGGGAGCATGGACCCAAGTCTGTATCGATGGGTCCAAATTACTGGTGGCGAGCCAATTATGCGCTGGTCATCCTGCCATGTTTATTGGTGATCTGTTTTCACATCCTCTGCATTTTGACAATTGGGGTCGACGGGCTTTCGGTTCTCGCCATCTGGTTACAGACATCATATCTGACCTGGTTGGCGCTGGTTGTTGCTATTGTGATGATCATTTTTTCGACAATACTCACTCTGGATTTTTTGAAAGTCCATTATGTCGTCAAATGGGGGAGTGAGGTTTCTTATCTCTTTCTGGGTCAGGATCTGGATAACAACTCTCTATTTTTGCGTGCCGGTGTATCCAGCCATGATCCACTTGTCATGACGAACTCCATCTATGATCAGAACAAATGGTTCTTTGATCGCTTGTCTGATTTGGAAGAAAGAACTGTGATCCGCTATGGGCACCGGCAACAAGATCTTCTTGGTCTTGATGAATTGACGGCCAAGCAAACCATTATGTTTCTATTTGTGCAGGCATTCCTCATCGCGACGGTCAGCATGATTGCTCTCTTTGCAATCGGCACATATCTCGAACTGCGCTTGAGCATCCCGGCAGCAGAATCTGCCTTGATGACCGCCATTCTGTGGCTTAAGAGCGGCTATACCATTGAAATAGTTGGTGTCATTTTGACTTTGCTGCTGTTATCAGGCGCTCTGATCCGTGCAACGACACATGTTCAGGAACAACTGCGCGAGAGACTAGCTCATAGAGTGATCGAAAAATTGCCAGCGCGATTGCAAATGGGTGATGATGTTCTTGGTGAGATCACGGATCATTCTGTGGAGCAAGCAAGCACCAGGACGCGCGAGCGGGCTAAGCGATCACATTGCAACCTGCTGGTAAAGTTCACCCGGATTTATGATGTGGCCATTTATTTACGGGTGAGTATACCGGATAGTCTTGAAAGCCGAAGGTGGCTTAAAAAGCTCGATGTTGCCATGCCCTACAACCAGCTTTTTGTCTTGCGCGATGATTTTACGATCTGGCCCAAAGATCTTGCTGAACCGCAGCATTGATGCATTTTGAGATGGTTGAAGGGACGCTCAATTTTCATCCTCATCCGGTTGATAGACCAGAATATCGCCCGGCTGGCATTCCAGAACTTCGCAGATCTTGTTAAGCGTCTCGAAGCGTACGCCTTTGACTTTGCCGGATTTGAGCAAGGAAACATTCTGTTCGGAAATGCCAATCAATTCAGATAAAGCCTTGGATTTCATCTTCCGCCGAGCGAGCATTACATCCAGTTCAATGACTATGGCCACGAGTTAGCCCCCTTAAATGAACTGCTTGTTTTCTTCATCGATCACGGCAGCTTCTCGCATCACCCAACCAAACACAATGAATAGCACACCAAAGAACATGAACAAAAGTTCGCCTCCACTGAATTCAATGGACACCTGCCTTTGTCCTTCTGGCAAATCATAAGTGCCTACGACGGTCGTAAGTGGCACTTCCAGAATCACAAAAATGCCGAAAATCAGAAACCAGATTCCCGCTCTGACCATATCGGATAATGTCTCTGCAGCAAAAAAGAGATGTCTCTGAAATGCACTGAATAATTTGCGAACATACCAAAGCGTAATCAAAAAGGCACCCAATAATGCATCGCCGATGAGCGCCAGTATCGCTCTCTGACCAAACCCGAGATCTCCATAGCGACGTTCCGGCTCTATATAGTCAACTGTCTCTTCGAGTATATCGGCAAAATCCAGACCCAGCAGTCCGGCGAGATAGACAACCCCAATGATGGCAAAGAATGCCATGAAAAGGGTCAAAGCCCATTTCATAACAGCGCTCAAGCGGGAAATCCGGGCCAATCGTTTGGTTTTCTCCATGCTGGTATTCATTACATTCGGACTGGCTGTCGTGTTTTTCCTCAAAAAAGACATGAAGGCTCTCTCCATCCAGAAAATAAAGCGATTCCCGCTTGATAACTCATGTTTGCCCCAGACATTCGCTGCTTAACAAGTCAGGTGTCCGAGAAAATTTAAAAATATTTCTTGACTTACAAATCAATATATACATTTTAAAAATTATTGTAAAACGATAATAAATATATTTTTTAGGTATATTCATTATCGAGTGCATGAGTGTAATTAAACGGGGCGATATACCTCCCAATCGTACGTCCCCGTAAGGAGAGAGTGATGAACCAGCAGAAACGATTGCTGAAAAAAAGCCTGCTACCATCAATGGCTTTGCTTCTCGTAGCCATGACAAATACCGTCTCTGCAGCTGACCTGCCCTCTATGCCAGGTCTGTATGATCCGTCAGGACCCAAGCCTCAATTCAGTTGGGAAGGCGCCTATGTAGGTGCCCAGATTGGCGCGGGATTGCTCGCCAGTGAGGTCAAGTCAGGTGGTGCTAAGAGAACCTTGAAAGATGGAAGTGCTGCAGGCGGCGTATATGCGGGCTATAACTGGCAGTTCTCCAGATTTGTTCTGGGTTTGGAAACAGATGTAAATCTGAACGCGAACAAGAAAACGGGGACGGTGGGCTCTCTTGGCAATGTATCTACCAAAACATCTTGGAGTGCAGGCATCAAAGGCCGTGTAGGTTTGCCCATTGATCGCTTCATGCCGTATTTGAGCCTCGGTGTTGCAGCATCGGACTATCAATTGACCGCCAAAGGCCAGAGAAAGAAAACCAATGTTGCAAGTCTGACACTGGGTGCTGGTCTGGAATATGCTCTGACCGATAAAATTCACCTCCGGGCCGATTACAGCATCAGGGGGTTGGATAACAAGACGCGTAACTTTGCTGGTACAGCGGTTAAAAACACCGCCGGATCACAGCAGTTGATGATGGGTTTGTCCTATAAATTCTAGACGACACATCCTTATCACTCACAAGGTCGGAGAAGATGCCGCGCTATGTCGAGCAGAATCTCCGACCTTGATGAAACAATCGGTCAACGAGAATATGGCCTGAATTTGGGACAGGATAGCAATGAAAAATCATCGCCTCTTCTTGCTGAGTTTGGACGTTTCCAGTCGCTTGATACTATTTCTGTCATGCTTGCTTATGGTTGCTCTTCTGAATCTTTGAAAATGGGCCTCGGCGGTTGCCTGCCCAGCCAGCCTTGTGGCACTCTGCGCCTTCGCGATGGAAGGGATTGGTCGATTCTTTTGCTCCAAATACGATGATGAATCGAAGGAGTGAAAGGCGATAATTAGGGATCCCAATGAGCAGACGAAGACGAAATGACAGAGCAATCCACCATCATTCGCCAGCTTGACGATGCCACGATCAACAAGATCGCAGCCGGAGAAGTCGTTGAGCGCCCGGCATCGGTTGTGAAAGAGTTGGTTGAAAATTCCATTGATGCCGGTGCGAGCCGGATTGAGATCGTGACCGCCGGTGGTGGCAAGAACCTGATCAGGATCAGTGATGATGGCATAGGCATGACGCAAAGCGATTTGGCTCTCGCAATTCAGCGTCATTGCACGTCCAAGCTTGATCCTGATGATTTGATGGATATTCGCCATCTTGGTTTCAGGGGGGAAGCACTGCCCTCCATCGGGTCTATTGCCAAACTGAGTATCACCACCCGCCATCATAGCGAGCCCCATGCCTGGGAAATCGAAGTGCAAGGTGGAACGCAAAGCGAAATCCGACCGGCTGCTCTTACCAAAGGCACGCGTATCGAGGTGGAAGATCTGTTCTTCTCGACGCCAGCGCGTTTGAAATTTCTCAAGACCGATCGGGCAGAAAATACCGCAATCTCTGAAATCATAAAACGCATTGCGCTGGCCCATCCGGAAATTCGTTTCACGCTCACAGGTGCAGATCGTTCCCGCCTCGATTATGCCGCCTGCAAAGGAAATGACGCCCATCTGGTGCGTATGGGGCAGGTTATGGGCAAGGCCTTTCGCGACAATGCAGTAGAGATAGATGCCATCCGTGATACAGTTCGCCTGACGGGGTTTGCTGGCCTGCCGACTTTGAACCGTGCCAACAGCTTACAGCAATTTGTTTTCGTCAATGGTCGTCCCGTCAAGGACAAGACCATCCTCGGTGCCATTCGCGGAGCTTATGTCGATTTTCTCGCAGGCAATCGCTATCCCTGTGTCGTTCTCTTCATTGATCTCGACCCTCATGAGGTGGATGTCAATGTTCATCCTACCAAAGCCGATGTGCGTTTCCGGGACCCGCAACATGTGCGTGGTCTTGTGGTGGGCGCAATTCGTCGTGCTCTGATGGAAGCAGGTCACCGCGCCACCACAACGGGCGGGGATGCAACCTTGGCGGCGTTGCGCCCCGATGGCATGCGAAGCACCCAGGTCGCAACCGGAATGCCTTCTTCATCGGAGATCAGCGGGGCATCGATGACTGGCTATGCATCACCACCTGTGCAACCGGCTCGTCATCAGGATTGGAATTGGAGGCAATCTGTCTATGCGCCACAAGTGCAAACCTCTGATGTCGTGACTGACCTTGAAGAAAGTGCCCAGCCCTATGCGGTCTCGTCAGAGACGTCTAAGGGTGCGTTTGATGCCGATGTTGCCATACCAACCATTGAGCAACAAGGTCGCATGATGGATGTCTCAGTTCCCAGTGCGGATGCAAGGGCCGGAGAGATCCCACTGGATGAGGCAAAGCTTAGTCGCCCACTCGGGGCGGCACGCGCGCAAATCCATGAAAACTACATCATTGCTCAGACCGAAGATGGCTTGGTGATTGTTGATCAGCACGCTGCCCACGAACGTCTGGTTTATGAACGCCTCAAGTCTGCCATTGCAGAAAAAGGTATTGCGAAGCAGGGCTTGCTCATTCCTCATGTGGTGGAAATGGATGAGGATGATGTCGCCCGGCTGGATGAGGCAAAGGAAGAATTACAGGATCTAGGCCTCAGTCTGGATGCCTTTGGCCCCGGGGCCGTTGCCGTGCGAGAAACACCGGCTATCCTCGGAAAGCCCAATCTGGATCGATTGGTGCGGGACATCGCAGATGATCTGGCCGAATGGGACAAGGCAACGCGAGTGGAGGAGAAAATCCACCATGTGGCCGCAACCATGGCTTGCCATGGATCTGTTCGCTCTGGTCGGCGCATGCGGGCTGAGGAAATGGATGCCTTGCTTCGCGAGATGGAAGCAACACCTCATTCGGGGCAATGTAATCACGGTCGTCCGACCTATGTTGAGCTGAAACTCAGCGATATCGAGAGGCTCTTTGGTCGTAGCGGATAGTAAAATTGCGAGGGAGAAGCAATGAATTTGGAACTTTGGATGCCGTTTGCGGCGTTGATTGCTCTGGCAACCCTGTCGCCGGGACCAAATGTCCTGATTGTTGTCACCAACAGCTTGCGATATGGGCTCACTGGTGGTCTGCTGACGATACTGGGTAATTTGATCGCTCTTTTCTCCATTGCTCTATTGGCGGCTGTCGGGGTGGGAGCCGTTTTGAAAACCTCTCCCATTGTCTTCATGGTCATGAAGCTGGTCGGTGCCGCCTATTTGATCTGGATGGGATACAAGATGCTGAAAAGTTCATTATCTCGATATGCAGATATCGAGATAACGGATGAACAGAAGCAGATAGATCTGCCGGCACGCAATATCATGCTGCAGGCTATTTCCATCTCGCTCAGCAATCCCAAAGCCATTCTGTTCTTGTCAGCTGCTTTTCCTTCTTTTTTGAATCTCGAGGCAGCTATCGCTCCACAATTCATGATCATGTTCTCGACAATCATCGTGATTGTTGGCTCAATCCATACTTTCTATGCGTTATTGGCCATGGGAATGCGCAAAAGACTCACTTCCGGTCGAGCGCGCAAATGGATGGCACGGATATCCGGGATCACATTCGTAGGATTGGGAGCAGGACTGGCAGGGCAGGCGGTCCGATCAAGTTGAAGATACGATCATTGCGTAATGTCCCCGTCATGAATATCTGATCAAACGAGTATTTTGTGGTGAAAATGCAAAGAGGCAGGAACGCGATGGAGTATATACGCCATACATTTCGGGCAACCGCGTATTCGCTTGCCGGGTTCAAGCGCTTGATGCAGGAAACAGCCGCGCAAGTGGAAGTCATTTTCTTTTGTCTGTTACTCCTCATTTATTGGTTGGTTGGCGCCGAATTTACGGATTTTGCGCTGCTAACTTTCTTCTTTCTTATCATTCTGGCATTGGAAGCACTCAATACAGCAGTTGAGGTGCTGGTGGATCATTTGACCATGGATTTTGCAGAATTTGCTCGCCAAGCCAAGGATTTGGGATCATTTGCAGTTTTTTGTGGCTTGGCGATGGTCACGCTCTATAGTGGCTGGGTGATCTATAAAACTCTCATCTAGCCTGAGGAAACAATGAGTAAGACCAAGTCTGAAAGTGTTCGCGTGCTCCGCAATCAATTGGCTTCTGCCGTTCGAATGCGTAAGGCGGCAGTCGGAATTGTGACATTGTTGATTGCTCTTGGTTTGCTTCTCGGCCCCAAATGGGAAGGTGATAGCACCATTCTGCTTGTTCTTTCCCTGTTTGTGGCCTTTGTTGCGTTGGGCTTGGCCTATACCGGTCTAAGTCAGGCAATGATGGGATGGTCAAAGGAAAGCGAGATTGATTTGGATAAACGGGAAATCCGGCACTACACTGCCTCTCTCTTTGGTCGGTCGCGCCCTTTCTCTATTCCATTTTCCAAAATCAGTTCCATGGAAGCTGCAAATCCTGAATTTGCGGCGTCAGATGGGATGGCCATGCATTTGAAAGACGATCAGGGCCGTGTCATGATGGTGGTAGGATTGTTTGAAGATGAGGCCGATATATTGCTTTGCAAACAGCAAATTACTCAAAGCTTGCAAAATGCACCTGGCGATCCCAATTAACATCTTGTTTGCTAGCTATGGGCTCTCTTCTTTGTGAAAAGAGAATTTAAGTAAGCTATTGCTTTGTGACCGACAAATGACAACATATGCTTGATAGTCGTGGCGAAAGACCAGATCTTTTGTCAGGAATGCGAGGAATAAACGCGAGAGGGATGCCCTTCTCTCGATTGGAAAAGACCTTCGAACACGAAATTGTTTCGTGTTCGGGAGCTGATAGGCGACCGCAGCTTGCAAGATGCGCCTTCGAGCCGTAGTGAGATGATAAGCGTATCGACAGGAATGCTGCGCACCTCGTAGGCCCGAGTGGAGCGAGGAATAGCCGTGAGAGGTAGAGATATGGCCTGCTGTGGAAATGGCACCAAAGTAAAAGATGATCCGCTTGCCTTCCGCAATCATTATCCTCTGCCGGTACGCGTCATGGTGGGTATTTTCGGTTTGGTCTTGTTGTCGCTTCCTTATTATTTACTGCTTGCTCCGGGTTGGAACCATTTTTCTTGGATTCTCATTCCGTTTGGCCTGATTGGAATTGCCGCCGGTTTGGCTGGGCTTTCCTTCTGTCTTTCGGCCATTCTCGGTGAAGCACGAGAGGCCAAAGTGGATTTGACAGGACAAGTTCTAAGACAAACCAGTCGTGGTCTGTCATTCAGGTCAAAAAAAATGCTGGTTACTCCCTTTACTGAAATCGCATTTTTCGATGTGAAACGCCCTTCCTGGGCTCAGGATGAAGCTGTTTTGATGCTGGTGCCAGTATTGGAAAATGGCGACAGTTTGCCTGCCTTTGGCTCTTTCCCAAGCAAGGAAGAGGCACAGAAGGTCATGGCTCTGATGGGTCACATGCCAGATGGCCCGGCAGGGGTGGCAAAACATTGGAGCACATCCGAGTTGGAAGCATTGAAGCGTTCAATTGCTGCCCAAAGCCAACAGGGCAATTGTAGCCATGGACAAAAAAGCTGTAGTTGCCACTAGAGTATATTCCCGAAAAGCGTATGCGGTTTTCGGATAAGAGCTCGTTTCAGAACAAGAAGCTAACCTCTTGTTGCTGTTCATAAATTACGAAAAAGGCTTCAAGTGCCACATAAGACATTCAAAAAAGCCCTCTCAGTCCATGACTGAGAGGGCTTTTAATATCTGGTGGTTTGATTGGTTGGTAAATTTACTTTAATTGACCAAAACCAGCTTTGAAACCGTCCAGCGGAATAGGAATGCCAATGCCTTCTTCCGGGGTTTGAAAAACAATGAAGGTTGCAAACTTGCCATCGCTTAGTAGTTTGATCAATTTGTCATCCATTACGATTTCCGCGATGCAACCCTGTGGCAAGCAGCGAATGAAACCGGCACGACCAACGTCGGTATCGTCCACGCGCAGGCCCAGGCCGTGAGGCAGTAGAACCCCCAAAGGCGAGAGAACGCGCAAAATACGGGCTGTCTTGTCTGCAGTCTTCAGGACAATGACAGTCAATCCGACGTTATCACGATCCGCAGCAGTTACATATTGCATGAGGGCACATTGTTCGGAGCGAGCACCGGGAGGAGTATCGCAACGGATCTCCCATTCCCCATGTACAGAGCGAACGGCCCCCTGTGCATGAGCGGTATTGCTGCCGACAAAGCTACCGGAAAGGGATGAACTCAGCACGAATGATAGGGTCAAAAGGGCAGTGATCGCCCCTTTTTTCATCATGGCGAATTCTGTCCGTGTCAAACGTTCAAACGAAGAGAACATTTTGATTTTGACAGGGGCTCTGCCTGCTTGGTCGGAGGAGGTCTGCATCTGGCCAGTCACCATGATCTTTCTTGAAAATACACCAAAACCTATTTGCCTGATTCGCGAGCAACTTGTCGCCGAAAAGCATAATCGGGGCAACTTAGTTAACAAATGTGGCAATAAAAGATTGGGGAAAATTATGACATTAATCAATAAATACGAATTATCCCTAATATGAAAAATACGAAAAACTGGGGAATTCTCTGTAAATGGTGGCAAATTGTCGCACAAAAGTATAGCAGGAAAGAGTTGCGACAGGCTGTCGCATATGGCTGAATAAGAATAGATTGATCTATGTCAAATTGATCTCGCCCAGTCAGACCCATTGGGCATGGACCACAAAAGGACTTTTCAATGGGTGTGGCAATGGCGCTATCAGAATTCATCTCCGTGTCCAGTTGTTGAGCACATGTTGCTCGAACCGGATGAGTGAATGACGAGATCTGAATAGGTCTGCATTTGCTTTCGGCCAGTTTGCTGGTCGATGCCTCAGCTTTCCCAAGTGGATTGTAAGTTGGCAGGACGCATGTGCAGTGGTCTTCGCATGAGGGGCGAAGAAAGCAGGAGGAGCGAGGACGTGTCTATCGGCAAACGTCTATTAGAAGTTATCAAGCGAGGGCCGACAATGTTGGTGACCTCGCTATTGAGCTTTGCCCTTGCAGGTTTGATGTCAGTTGCAGCAAATGCTGCACAGCCTCATGACTGGGGCATCGGCTTGCAGGAAAGTGCCAGTACCGTGATGGATGATATCCATTGGTTTGGAAATTTCACTTTCTGGATCATTGGTGTGATTGTGGTTTTTGTGGCTATTTTGCTGGCCATTGTCATGATCAAATTCAATGCCAAGGCAAATCCGGAGCCATCCAAAACATCGCACAATACCATGATTGAAGTGGTCTGGACCGTTGTGCCAATTCTTATCCTTCTTGTTCTTGCCGTGCCAAGCTTTCGTTTGCTTTACAAGCAAATGGAAATTCCAAGCGCAGATGTGACTGTCAAGGTAACAGGATATCAGTGGTATTGGGGTTATGAATATCCTGATAATCCTGATGTCTCCTTCGATTCCATCATGTTGAGTGAGGAAGAAATCAAGGAAAAAGGCACCAATGAGCCCCGTCTTCTTGCCGTTGATAACGAAATGGTTGTGCCTGTAGGCAAGGTTGTTCGTTTGCAAATCACCTCTGCCGATGTGATTCACGCTTATGCACTCCCTGCTTTTGGTGTGAAGATGGATGCTGTACCAGGTCGCCTGAACGAGAGCTGGTTCACTGCAGATCGCGAAGGCATGTATTATGGTCAATGCTCCGAGCTTTGCGGCAAGGACCATGCCTTCATGCCGTTGGCGGTGCGTGTTGTCTCTCAGGAAAAATATGACGCCTGGCTTGCAGCCGCTGCTGAGGATGTCGAAGAAGCCAACAAGGCTCTGATTGCATCCACCACATCTGCTACCAAATCCAACCTTCAACTCGCAGCGCAATAGGCGCGCCAGCAAAGGGAGCTAATTTATGTCATCTTCTGCTGCCCATGATGCGCACCATATGCCAACTGGCTGGAAGCGCTGGGTTTATTCGACCAACCATAAAGACATCGGCACGATGTACCTGATCTTTGCGATTATCGCAGGGATTATCGGTGGTATACTGTCCGGTGGTATTCGTCTGGAATTGCACGAACCTGGAATGCAATTCTTCTCCAATCCGCACATGTTCAACGTGTTCACCACTGGCCATGGCCTTATCATGATCTTCTTCATGGTGATGCCTGCATTGATCGGTGGTTTTGGCAACTGGTTTGTTCCGATCATGATTGGTGCGCCGGATATGGCCTTCCCACGGATGAACAATATTTCATTCTGGTTGTTGCCACCAAGCTTCCTGCTGTTGATCATTTCACTGTTCGTGGAAGGTCCATCAGGCTCCAATGGCTTCGGTGGTGGCTGGACCGCCTATCCGCCGCTGTCTGGTTCTGGACCTGAAGGGCATCCTGGCCCAGCTATGGATTTTGCTATTCTGTCTCTGCACGTTTCTGGTGCAGCGTCCATTCTGGGTGCGATCAACTTCATCACCACCATCTTTAACATGCGTGCACCGGGCATGACCCTGCACAAGATGCCTCTGTTTGCCTGGTCCGTGCTGGTAACCGCATTCTTGCTGTTGCTGTCTTTGCCAGTTTTTGCTGGCGCCATCACCATGTTGCTGACAGATCGTAACTTTGGTACTTCATTCTTTGCGCCGGCAGGTGGCGGTGATCCGATCCTCTATCAGCACCTCTTCTGGTTCTTCGGCCATCCTGAGGTATACATCCTGATCTTGCCGGGTTTTGGTATCGTCTCCCACATCATTTCCACTTTCTCCCGCAAGCCGGTCTTTGGCTATCTGGGCATGGCTTATGCCATGGTGGCAATTGGTGTCGTTGGCTTCATCGTGTGGGCGCACCACATGTATACCGTAGGTCTGGACGTAGACACCCAAGCATACTTCCTGTTTGCGACGATGGTGATTGCTGTACCAACAGGCGTGAAGATCTTCTCCTGGATTGCCACCATGTGGGGCGGCTCGCTTTCCTTCCGCACGCCTATGCTCTGGGCCATCGGTTTCATTTTCCTGTTTACCGTGGGTGGTGTAACCGGGGTGCAGCTGGCCAATGCTGGTCTCGACCGTGCTTTGCATGACACCTATTATGTGGTTGCTCACTTCCACTATGTGCTGTCTCTGGGTGCTGTCTTTGCCATCTTTGCTGGCTGGTACTACTGGTTCCCGAAAATGTTCGGTGTGATGTATAGCGAGAAACTGGGCAACCTGCATTTCTGGGTGATGTTCATCGGCGTGAACCTGGTCTTCATGCCTCAGCACTTCCTGGGGCTTCAGGGTATGCCACGTCGCTATGTTGACTATCCTGATGCATTTGCTGGTTGGAATGCTGTCTCTTCCTGGGGGTACTACATCACTGCCTTTGGTGTGCTGATCTTCCTGTGGAGCGTCGCCGAGGCCTTCTTGAAGAAGCGCCAGGCAGAAGCCAATCCTTGGGGTGAGGGTGCAAATACGCTGGAATGGCAACTGTCTTCCCCTCCACCATTCCACCAGTGGGAAGAACTGCCACGCATCAAATAGGCGGCATAGAAACGAATTGAGAAGCGCCTGTCCAAGGCGCTTCTCTCAAAGCTTCAAAGTTAAAAGCATGGGCCTATTTTCAGGATATTTCGGCATATTTGCCAGATTCCATGACCGGGAAGAGATGATTTCAACCGGAATATCCCGAAAATGAGCTTCTCAGATTTCATCGAGATCTTCACAAGGCAAGGCACTGAAACTGAGTTCCTGAAAGGGGAGAGAGGACCAAATGAGCGTAGTGGAACAGACCAGTCAGGCGCGATCCTTGAGCGATGCCGAGTTCGGCAGTGCCGATGTAAGGGATTATATCGCTCTGCTGAAGCCAAGAGTAATGTCTTTGGTGGTCTTTACCGCTTTTGTGGGGCTTGTTGTTGCAATGACCATGCAACCAGGCACGATCCATCCGCTCGAGGGCATCATCGCCATTCTTTGTATTGCGATTGGTGGCGGTGCTTCCGGTGCTCTGAATATGTGGTATGACGCCGATATCGACCGTATTATGAAACGCACGGCCACTCGCCCCATACCGGCAGGCAAAATCACACCGGATCAGGCGCTTGCCTTTGGTTTGATTCTGTCGATCGCATCGGTTCTGGTGCTGGGGGTCCTGGTCAACTGGCTTGCTGCTGGCCTTCTCGCTTTCACCATCTTCTTTTATGCCGTGGTTTATACCATGTGGCTCAAGCGTTCCACACCACAGAATATTGTGATTGGTGGAGCTGCAGGTGCCTTTCCTCCAATGATTGGCTGGGCGGCGGTGACTGGAACTGTAACCATCGAGAGCATTGTGCTGTTTCTCATCATCTTCATGTGGACGCCACCTCATTTCTGGGCGCTGGCACTGCTTAAGAGCGACGACTACAAGAATGCTGGTGTTCCCATGTTACCCGTTGTCGCGGGTGAGGATGTCACTCGCAGTCAGATTCTGCTTTACAGCCTGGTTGTCGTGCCCTTGGGAGTGACCCCGGCACTTCTTGGTTTTGCAGGTATGAGCTACGCAGCCTTGTCTTCTGTTTTGGGCCTTGTCTTTCTGATTGCAGCTTATCGTGTCTATCACCTTCGCGAAGGTGCACCAGCTCGTAAGGCTGCTGGCCAGATGTTCGGCTTTTCCATACTTTACCTCTTTGCACTCTATGCCACTTTGTTGGCGGAGCATTTGATGGGCCTTGAAATGCTGCCGTCTGTCTTTGGATAGATCTGGCGCAGATATTGGCTCCGAAAGGAATGAACATGACCAAAGTAACTGAAATGGTGCAGTTGAGTGACGAGCAAAAAAAGCGTCAACGCAAACGTTCTATTGCGATAGCTGTGTCACTTGGTGTGTTGGTTGCTATTTTCTATGCCATCACATTGGTGAAGATGGGCCCGGGTATCCTCAATCGCCCATTGTGATCATGTTACGACACGTAATCGGTTCTGAGTTACGGATAGAGACCAAATGACAGAGCAGACAGAAAAATTGCAGACTGCAAAGAGCAAGGCAAATCGCAATATGGCGATAGGTCTGGCAGTCTTTGTCTCCTGCATGGTGGGTGTGGCTTATGCGGCGGTGCCTCTCTATGAGCTTTTTTGTCGTGTAACCGGTTATGGTGGAACCACTCAACAGGCAAGTTCTTCCCCGGTAGACGTTATTGATCGCGAAATCACAATCCGGTTCGATGCCAACATTGGTTACGGGCTTGCATGGGATTTCAAGCCGATTACCAAACCGATCACGCTGAAAGTGGGTGAAACTGCAGAGGCTAACTATCAGGTGGTCAATATAGGCAAGGCACCATCCGCAGGCACCGCGACCTTCAACGTTACCCCGCAGGCAGCAGGCATCTATTTCAATAAATTGGATTGTTTTTGCTTCACCTATCAAGAGGTGAAAGCAGGGGAGTCCGTCAAAATGCCGGTGGTATTCTTTGTTGACCCCGATATCGACAAAGATCCGAATTTGGAAACCATCGATACCATCACATTGTCCTATACCTTCTTCCCTCAGGAGAGAGAGGAAGCTGCTTTGACAGAAAAGAAACAAAGCAAGGCAGGAATCGGGACTGAGTCATAATGCGGACGCTGATCCGCAACAGATAAGATCAAGATTGTCGTCGCCTCTCTGTTCCAGGGAATAGGGCGGGAGATGAGAACGCAAACCCAAGCATGTGCTGGGAGGAGAAAGCTGATATGGCAGAGGCTAGTACCAAAAACCACGATTATCACATCATAGATCCCAGTCCCTGGCCGTTCATCGGTTCAGTGTCTGCTTTCATTATGGCAGTTGGTGCGATCACCTATTTCCATGACGGCCCGATTTGGGTGATGTTGATCGGTCTGGCCGGTGTTCTTTATACCATGCTGGCTTGGTGGAGCGATGTGATCAAGGAAGCTCATGAGGGCCATCATACGCCTGTGGTGCAACTGCATTTGCGCTATGGCATGATCATGTTCATCGCGTCAGAGGTGATGTTCTTCGTTGCCTGGTTCTGGGCCTTTTTCGATGCCAGCCTGTTCTTCGACGAGGCGCAACAATTTGCTCGTGTTGAATATACCGGTGGCATGTGGCCACCAAAAGGTATCGAAGTGATTGACGCCTGGCATCTGCCGCTTTTCAATACCTTGCTGTTGCTGACATCTGGCACTACTGTGACTTGGGCGCACCATGCTCTGATCGAAGGGGATCGTGAAGGGTTGAAATGGGGCTTGATCCTTACAGTGCTGCTCGGCGCGATCTTTACCTGCGTTCAGGTTTACGAATATGTCGTAGCGCCTTTTGCCTTCAAGGATAGCATCTATGGCGCAACCTTCTTCATGGCGACCGGCTTCCATGGCTTCCACGTTTTTGTCGGCACCATTTTTCTGATTGTGTGTTTGATCCGTGCCAACAAAGGTCACTTCACTCCAAAACAGCATTTCGGTTTCGAATCCGCTGCTTGGTACTGGCACTTTGTGGATGTGGTGTGGCTCTTCCTGTTTGCTGCAGTCTATCTGTGGGGCAATGCAGGTGGTGTTGTGGCCGCTCACTAACGAATTCTGTGTAATGGCAAGACTTGAAAGCGAGCTTGTTACTCAGTCATTTGGATGAACAAAAGAAGGGTGGCCAATGGTCACCCTTTTTTATCATGTGTCTTCTCAACGGCATCAAGAAATGAATCGGTATGGCAGGATATTCTCCTAATCCCTTGCACAAGAAACTCGGCCTGAAAGAAGGCATCAAAGCTTGCCATCTGTTTGCGCCTGATGACTATCTGACGCTTCTGGGAGAGCGAGCCCCTGCTGTCGATTGGCTGGAAGGTATGAGTAAGGATATGGATTTTGTTCATATTTTTGTCAAAGAACAAGCCGTGTTAAGTGATTTTTTGTTGTTGGCAAAAGAGGCAATCAAACCTGCAGGAATGATTTGGATATCCTGGCCCAAGAAAGCCTCCAAAGTGCCAACGGATATGAGCGAAGATGCGGTGAGAGAGACGTGTTTTCCCATGGGACTGGTTGATGTGAAGGTCTGTGCCGTTGATGATATTTGGTCCGGCCTTAAACTGGTCATTCGAAAAGAATTGCGCTGAAGGAATCGAAAAGATGACAACTCGGAAGCAACAGAGTGGCAGTCTGACCAGATCGGCCTTTCTCGGCAAATGCCCTCGGTGTGGGCATGGGAAGCTTTATAGCGGCTTCTTGAAGATTGCCAATCGGTGCAATCATTGCGATCTGGATTATTCCTTTGCCGATAGCGGAGATGGACCTGCGGTCTTTGTGATCATGATAGTGGGGTTTTTGGCAACGGCCGGTGTGCTCTATACCGAGTTTGCGTTCGAGCCCCCGGTCTGGTTGCATGTTGTTCTATGGGGACCTTTGACTATTCTCCTCTCCCTTCTTTTTCTGTATTGGTTGAAGGGAGGATTGATTGCACAGCAATATAAAACCCATGCCAAGCCGGGTGAGTTGCGCCATGACAAACCCGACAAGGATCAATGATCTCCAGACCTTTCCGAATGAGCCACACTATGACCGATGAACCAAAGCCTGCACGCATATGGCCCATGAGCCTGGCAGTTCTGATTGCGCTCTCGATCCTGATCAGTCTTGGGACCTGGCAGCTCAAACGACTTTCTTGGAAAGAAAACCTGATTGCAACAGTGACCGAGCGATTGGCAATGAAACCTGAAAACGCGCCAGGTCCGAAGGAATGGTCGAATGTCGATCGGGAAAGCCATCTTTATCGCCCGGTGCAATTGAGCGGTCAATATGATCATGAGCGGGAAGTGCATGTCTGGTTTGCATTGAATGATCCCAAAGGTGGGCCGCTTTATGGTCCAGGATATCTGATCCTGACCAGATTCACGACAAGCGAAGGCTGGGATGTAATCGTTAATCGTGGTTTCGTGCCGGAAGGAATGAAAGATCCAGCCTCGCGACCCACGACTTTGGAGCAGGGCGAACAGATTATCACAGGATTGGTGCGTTTTGATGAACCTAAAAGTTGGCTGTCACCTCCTGCGGATAAGGATAATAATGTCTGGATCGTGCGGCAAGTAGAGGAAATGGCACAATTTCTGAAGCTTGATCCTGAACGCACCGCACCCTATTGGATTGATTTGACCAAGGGACAGGGCGAAGCTGGGTTACCACAAGGTGGCGAGACTGTCGTGAGCTTTACCAACAATCATTTGCAATATCTTCTTACCTGGTATGGCTTGGCCGGTGTTCTGATTGGCGTATATCTGGTCTGGCTGGTCAAACGTCGAAGATCTTAGCGACCTATCCATATCGTGACGCTCTGCAAAGGTAGCAAAGTGTCACGATATTTGATGGCATAAGGTAAACCTTTTCATTGACCCATGCTTCAAAACGGGCGATCAGTGCGGCAATATGGCGAGTTCAATCTGGAGATTGGGCAAAGGCAACTGATCGGCACTGCAAGGACGGTGATATGCTCGTAATTTTCGACTTTGATGGCACTTTGGTGGATTCTGAGATTCTATGGGCTCAGGCAACGTCAGAAATCATGCAAGAGGAAGGGATTGATATGTCCGTCGAGACATATAATGCCCAATATGCCGGCATGAACTCCAATGAGATCATCGAGCATCTGGAAGATGAACTTGATCAGGGCCTTGCTCATGACATTCCCCAGCGTATTGAAGATAAGGTAGACAAGAAACTGGAGAAGCTCAAAGTCATTGATGGTGTTCATGCAATGCTTGATGAACTGGATTATGCCCGATGCCTTTGTTCCAACTCCGGTAGTGAATATCTGGCTGACCACATGCGTTCGACAGGCTTGTGGGATCGCTTCCGCCCGTATGTTTATGCTGCCCCGGAAGTTGGAACCAAAGCGCCAAAGCCGGATCCAAATGTTTTCCTGCATGCTGCAACAACTTTGGATGTTGAACCAAAGGATTGCTATGTCGTGGAGGACAGTTTTCACGGTGTGCAGGCTGCGGTTGCTGCGGGTATGCGTGTGGTAGGCTTCATTGGTGGCAGCCATTCCTATCCCGGACATGGAGAGCATTTGATGGATGCCGGTGCCGAAACGGTGATTCATCGCTTCGAAGATCTGCCAGCAACATTGGAAGCACTAAAAATCTGGCAGGATCAGTAAAACGTGTATTGCTTACAAGCGATTTTGTGTTTTTTTGAAAGCGTGAATATAAGGTGGCTGGAGTATATCTGGCCGCTTCCGTAATATGTTTGTCATATACATGCCAGAAGCCTTGTTAGAAATGACAATAAGCGCAAGCCAATTGTAACTCTTTGCAATTATAAGTGTTTTAGACTTTGTTGTCAGAATGGCTATAGCAATTATTTACCCAATTTAAACGTCATATGCTATATGTTGATTGCAAATGCGGTAGGCGAGGGCAATGTCATGCATCATACGAGGTTCGGCACTGGCACTTGGGTAAAGTTGATTTTGGTTCCCATAGCATGGCTACTATGGGTTGTAGGGGCCAGCGCGGGTGCTTATGAAGAGACCAAAGAGCGAACAATCATTACCATCACGGGAAAAATCTCTCCGGATATTCCAAACGGAGCAGCCAGAATTGGCTATGACACTTTCAAGAAAATTGGTGTCAAGGAGATGGAAACCCGCACTTTCTATTCGAAAAAACGCTACAAGTTTAGCGGTGTTTTGATGCGTGATCTTCTCGATTATGTCGGGGCAAATGGTGAAACACTGGAAGTGACTGCGCTTGATGATTATCGGATCAATATCCCGATTGCAGATTACCAAAAATACGATGTTTTGCTGGCTTTCAAATTGGATGGCAAAAATCTATCCATTCGCGATCGCGGACCTGCTCGCATAATCTATCCAATAGAGCAGCATTCTGAATTGAGCGATAAGAAATATGCAAGCCGCTATATATGGCAAATCAAGGGCATGAGAGTGAAATGAAAAAGCAAATAAAATGGCTTGCTCTTATTTATCTTGCAGCTGTTGGTGCTTTGCTCTTCCTTGAAGTTGCTCATTTCAAGGAAATGCGCAAGGTCAGTAGCCAGATTGGCGAAAGTTATGATTTGATCTCCTCGCGCGATGAAGGGTTGCGCCTGGAAGTAGAATATCGACGCTTCCAATATAAGGTGGCTTCCTATGTGCGTGGACAAGGCGAAGTAAGTCATGCTGATGTTCTGACATGGTTTGATATTTTCTGGAGCCGAGCCCATTCCATTGCAACAGAAAACTCCATTCCCGATGGTATGGATGCCAAGCAAGCAACAATTCTATTTGCCGATATGCGCGAGGCACTGAAACAAGTTGATCCATTGGTGCAGAATTTGCGCAGGGGTGATGAAGAAGCCCTGTCTGCAATCCAAAAGGGGTTGGAAGCTTTTGATGGCCGTGTGACGGAACTGGCAGTAGCAATCGCCCAGACACGAGTGGAAGAGGCAGCATCGCTGCAAGACAATCTCGATTTGGCTTTGCAGGGAATTGATACATTGCTGATCACTTCCACTGCTGGCGGCGTCCTGATTCTTACCCTGTTCGGTGTCGAGGCTTTTCGAGCGCGCCGGGCGGAAAGAAAGATCAAGATCAGAGAAGCAAGGGTACGGTTCCTTGCTGAACATGATTCATTGACGCGTCTTGGAAACAGAGCTTATTTGAACATCAAGATGAAGGAGTTCATAAAGGAGGCCAAAGCCCAGGATGAGAGTTTTCACCTGTTGTTGTTGGATCTGGATAAATTCAAGGATGTGAATGATACCTTTGGTCATCCAACTGGCGATCAATTGTTGAAAAACGCGGCAAGACGCCTGTCGGGTATCTTCCGTTCGGATGATATCGTGGCGAGGTTGGGTGGAGACGAATTTGCTATTCTGATCAAGGCCGATATGCTGGATATCGAAAAGGTTGTAAGCCGGGTTATTGCTGCTCTATCTTCCAGCTTTGTGATCAACGGTCATGAAATTCATATCTCTACATCGGTCGGAGTTTCCCGTTATCCAGATCTATCGGACACAGCAGATGATCTGATGCGTGATGCTGACCTTGCCCTCTATGCCGCCAAGAATGCGGGCCGGAATACCTGGGCATTGTATAAGCATTCCATGAGCGTTGAAATCAAACATCGTATGGGTCTGGAGGCAGACCTGCGCAATGCATTGAATAGTGAAACCGGTGGCTTGGAAGTCTATTATCAACCGCAAGTGCTCTTCACCGAAAATAAGAATGAAGCATTGTCGGTGGTTGGTGTTGAAGCTCTGGTTCGTTGGTTCCATCCAGAACATGGTGCAATTCCGCCAATGGACTTCATTGATATTGCGGAAAGCACCGGGATCATTGATGAACTATCTTCCTGGGTGACCCGTCAGGCCTGTGAGGATGTTGTATTGTGGCATAAGGCCGGCTTTGACATCAGCCTTGCCGTTAATCTGTCCCCTCATCAGCTGAACAATCGTTATTTGCCCGATGAGATTTTCCAGGTCCTACGAGATACCGGCATGGCTGCCGATAAGCTGACGCTGGAAATCACGGAAAGTGCTGCGGTTCAAAATACTCAAACAGCAGTTGAGATGCTTGATATATTGAACAAGCGCGGTATCTCGCTGGCCATGGATGATTTTGGAACAGGATATTCAAACCTTGGTTATCTGAAGAGCTTGCCACTCGATTGTCTGAAGATCGACCGTTCATTTGTGACCCATATCGAAACCAACGAAGAAGATCGCAAATTGGTGCGCGGTATTGTCAACCTTGCTCGCGGTATGGGGCTGAAGGTTGTGGCGGAAGGTGTGGAGACTGAGCATCAGGTGGAATTCTTGCGTAGTCTGCATTGTGATGTCGGGCAAGGCTATTTGTTTGGCCGTCCGATGAACAAGCTCAAACTGGTGGCAATGCTGGAGCGAGAGCGGGCGCAAGCCAATCTCTGGAACGAGTTGAATGACAATGAGGATGTTCCTTATCGCGAAGCAACATTCCACGACGATGAATTGTCCAGCTAGGCTCTGGAAGATGAAGTCAAAATAAAAGCCGCCAGATCATTTTCTGGCGGCTTTTATATAATTTGCAAGGCTGCTGAAGCTCGGTAAAATCTCTTATTCCTGTTCGGCAACAAAAGCTTTGTAGGCGTCAGCACTCATCATGCCTTCAAGCTGGCTGGAATCGCTTACTTTTATTTTCATGAACCAGGCACCGGTTTCTGCTTCACTATTGACCTTGGACGGGTCTTCTTCCAATGCTTCATTGACTTCGACAACTTCGCCATCAATCGGAGCATAAACTTCGGAAGCGGCCTTCACACTTTCAACGACAGCGGCATCGCCACCTTTTTCAAGCTCAGCGCCAACTTCTGGCAATTCTACGAATACGACATCGCCAAGCTGGCTTTGGGCAAAATCAGTGATGCCAACAGTTGCAACATCGCCATCAATGGCAATCCACTCATGATCTTCGGTGAAAAGTTTGCTCATAAGTCAGGTCCTGTATCTAGGTGTTTGTCTGTTTGGGTTTGTTATTTTGTGTAATTGATAAGCCGGATTACGGCTTGCGCACATAGCGCTGCGGCACAAATGGCATGGAGGCTACTTTGGCATCCAATGCACGTTTGCGCACCATGAGCTTGACCTCGGTGCCTTCAGCAGCAAAGTTGCTGTCGATATAGCCCATCGCGATTGGAGCCTGCACAGTTGGTGCAAAGCCACCAGAGGTGATCTCACCAATTTCATTGCCATTCAGATCTTGAATGATGGCGCCTTCGCGGGCGGGTGCTTTTCCTTCCAGGCGAAAGCCAACACGCTTGCGTTTGGTGCCGTTGGCAAGACCGGAAATGATCCGCTTGTCACCAGGGAAGCCACCTTCCTCGCGACGTTTCTTCTGAATGGCAAAGCCAAGATCAGCCTCTGCGGGGTCTGTGTCATTGGTCAGATCATGACCATAGAGGCACAGGCCGCTCTCAAGGCGAAGGCTGTCTCGTGCGCCAAGGCCGGATGCTTCGACTTCTGGCTCCGCCAGCAACAGGCGCGCCAGAGTTTCAGCTTCGTCATTGGTGACAGAAAGCTCAAATCCGTCTTCCCCGGTATAGCCACAGCGAGAAACAAAGCAGTCAATGCTTCCGACATTGGCGCGAATGGAAGTCATGAAAGACATGTCATCCGCTTCCGTGCAATGACGTTGGACTGCATCAATCGCTTTGGGGCCCTGGATGGCGATCAAGGCGCGATCGTCAAGTTTCCTCAATTTGATATTGTCTGGCAGTTTGGACTCCAGATGGGCGTAGTCACCATCCTTGCAAGCACCGTTGACGACGATCATCAAATGCCCATCCAGTTCAGGGTTGGCAGGACGAGTGACGATGAAATCGTCGATGATACCGCCCTCATCATTGAGCAACAGGGAATACCGCATCTTTCCCAAACCAAGCTTGGTAAAGGCAGACGGGGTCAGTGCTTCCAGAAATTTCGCAGTGGTCTCATGATCCGGACCCTCAAGCACGGCCTGACCCATATGGGAGACATCGAACATTGCGGCGCTGTCGCGACACTGTACGTGCTCTGCCATGATGCCAGCTTCATAGCGAACGGGCAGGGCATAACCAGCAAAGTCAACCAAGCTTCCGCCTAGCTCGACATGGAGATCATAAAGAGGGGTTTTTTTAGCCTGGGTCAAATCAGCCATCGGTCACCTAATCCTTGCGTTGAAGGGTCTGTATGGAGCCCATATCAGCCTTCAATCAGAGTTGCACAAGTTCCGACATGCTGCCAGAACAAAGTGCCTCCTCTGTCACAGGACCTGAGAGATTTCCCGATCCTTCAAAAAGGATCAGTTACTTCCTTCGGTGAGCCGGGCAATTGGTCTGTGCCTGACTGCTTTCCAGAGTGTCGCTGGTCTACGCGGTCCCTGATGCCTGAGAGTTTCCGAGGCGGTTGCTCCTTCGGCGTCGAAGAGATAACTTTCAACAAAGCGTCCATAGTGGGGACATTGGCGCTTGTCGTCAGCTCCTCCGATCTCTCCCGCTGACCTACTTGCATGATATCGCAATACCATGCTTCTGCTTCCAGATCGCGACAACAATCTGGTAGCCTTCCTTTTAACTTGCTTGGCAAGTCCCGGAAAGTCAAGATATCTTTGTTTTTTCTGATCAGATCGTTATATTTTTGAAATAGATGCCCGAAACCAGACGGACAGATTCAATTGTCTTCGATATAAAAACTTATGTTAATTCAACTACCAAACGACCAAGTGTTGTATCAGGCTTTACTGGATCGAGATCCTTCTTTTGAAGGACGAGCCTATGTCTGTGTAAGCTCAACAGGGGTATTTTGTCGCCTGACCTGCCCGGCGCGAAAACCTAAATTTGAAAATTGCAGCTTTTATGAATCCATTGCGCAATGTCTGGAAGCGGGATATCGGCCATGCAAACGTTGCCATCCCATGAGTACGGCAGCAGAAGCAGACCCGGCCGTACAGGGTTTGCTGCAGGCATTGGAAGAAAATCCGGCTTATCGTTGGGGTGAGGCTGATGTAATCCGCATGGGTCATGACCCGTCCACCATTCGCCGAACCTTTAAGCGCCATTTTGGTATTACCTTCCTGGAAATGGCCAGACAAACCCGTATACGGGAAGGCTTTGAAACGCTTGTCGTAGGCGGCAAGGTCATTGATGCCCAGATTGATGCCGGCTTTTCGTCTGCGAGCGCCTTTCGAGCTGCCTTCGGGAAGCTGCTCGGTATGGCGCCCTCCGGTTTTCATAGAGATGCGCTATTGCGAGCGGATTGGATTGATACTCCGCTTGGAGCCATGATTGCCGTCAGTGATCGATCGAGTTTGCATTTGCTGGAATTTCTGGAACGCAAAGCTTTGCCCCGAGAATTGAAGGATCTGAAGAAACGCGCCAGGAGTAGTCTTGGTTTTGGACGCTTCGCACCTACCGATCAGGTTGAAGAGGAATTGGCCAGCTACTTCAAGGGAGCGCAAGCAGATTTTGCAACGCCTGTCACGATGCACGGTAGCGATTTTACAAAGCAGGTTTGGAATCAGTTGCGCAAAATTCCGGCAGGGCAGACACGTTCCTATGGTATGTTGGCGAAGGAGTTGGGAAATCCTGCAGCCACCAGAGCAGTGGCTCGCGCCAATGGTGCAAATCCTCTAGCAATCATTGTTCCGTGTCATCGTGTGATTGGAGCCGATGGTGCGCTAACTGGCTATGGTGGTGGACTATGGCGAAAGCAGAAATTGATTGAGCTTGAGCAAACTATTGCCGCCAAGAGGTAGGGCTTTCGCCAACCAGATCAACATTGACACGAAATACAAAAGCCCTTTGGTTTTATCAAAGGGCTTTTTTTATTTCGTTTGCTGATGAGCTTATTTAGCGCCACCATCAAAGCCAACCAGAATTTTCAAATTCTGTTTTTCCGGTGTTGGAATTGGAATGGCATCATCGATTTTGGCAAACAGGGCAGAGCGATCCGGTGGTGTGATTTGAGCCGGAACCTTGTGCAGCTTGCTATAAAGCACATCGCCATCCACTTCGCGAATGACCACGCGAATAGGAAGAACCGCTTTTGCAGTTTCGCCTTTGGGGCCGGCAAGAACGCGTCCGGCGATACCGACCTTGATATACATTTCAGCACCCAGATTGGTACATTCACGTGCTGTCTGGTTGATAACACCTTGATAGATCAGATAGCGTGAATCACCGTCGTGTTTACGCTCGAACTTCTGATAGAAAGTGGTGTCGCCCAGAACTTCAACAGGAGGACAATAGCCGGTCAGTTTCTTGGGATTGGACAACATCAATTGTGTCGCCTGATCTGCAATGGAACCCGCATTGGCGACGTCTGCCGCAGTGCTGGTCGGCAATGGTTTGACTTCTGCCGGTTTGCTGGAGCCCCCACCCAGACCACCAAGGGATGGCATGGAGAGGCCACCAGCCCCGCCGGAGCAGCCTGCAAGACCAATAGACATCAGGCCCAGCACAGCCAGAGATCTCATGCCAGAGGCTGCAGAGGATCTTTTGCTGACAAATTGGGATGATGCACATCTTGTGCGGTTGGATGGTGAACGCTTCATCGCCATCTTGGTCTGTCCTATACTCAATTACGCGCCGCATCTGGCAGCTTGTCCTGTCAGTCCTGTCGATCATGTGATTGTTTGACAGGGGGTGATATTTGGGTGTCGCTGCCTATGTATTCATCGCTTATAGCATAATTATGGCATTTGGCGAGACTTCGAGGTGTAATTGCCATCAGGCGGCGTGGGATTTTGTCAGCAAAAGCTGGATAATCTCTTGACACTGTATTCGAAAAAGCCATGTTACAGGCCATATCTCAACATGCCAGGTTTTCAGACAAATGGGGCAAGGAGCCGACCAATATGACAGAAAGTCAGGATGCAAGTGCTGTCAAGGCTGTGAATGCTCCAGATTTGCCACCATTGGAGGTATTTCTTTGTGCTCCTCGTGGTTTCTGTGCCGGGGTCGACCGAGCCATCCAGATTGTTGAGCTGGCTTTGGAGACCTATGGTGCACCGGTCTATGTTCGTCATGAAATAGTCCATAACAAGTTCGTTGTTGAAAGTTTGAAATCAAAAGGCGCGATTTTTGTCGAAGAGCTGGATGAAGTACCCGATACCGACCAACCGGTGATCTTCTCGGCCCATGGCGTTCCGAAATCCGTCCCGGCCAATGCCAAGGCTCGTAATTTTTTCTATCTTGACGCAACTTGTCCGCTGGTCTCCAAAGTGCATAAGGAAGCCATGCTTCATGATAAACGTGGCCACGAAATCGTGCTCATCGGCCATGCAGGACATCCTGAAGTGATTGGCACCATGGGGCAATTGGCAGACAACGTGGTCAACTTGATCGAGACGGTCGACGATGTGGCTCGCTTCAAGCCAAATGATCCGGAAAATCTTGCCTGGATAACCCAGACGACTCTGTCACTGGACGATACCGCTGATATCATTCTGGCTTTGAAAGAGCGTTTTCCGTCCATCAAGGGGCCGAACAAAGATGACATCTGCTATGCCACGACCAATCGGCAGGAAGCTGTGAAATATGTTGCTCCAAAGGCCGATGTGATGATCGTGGTTGGCGCCCCGAACAGCTCCAACTCCAAACGCTTGCGAGAAGTGGGGGAGCGTGCTGGATGTCGCCAGTCTCTTTTGTTGCAACGGGCGAGTGAAATTGACTGGGATAGTTTGGGCGACATTCGTTCCGTCGCGATCACAGCAGGGGCATCCGCACCTGAAGTATTGGTAGAAGAAGTGATTGAAGCTTTCTCTGAGCGGTATCAGGTAAAGATGGAAGTGGTGATCACTGCCAAGGAAGATATCACCTTCAATATTCCTCGAGAATTACGCGAAGCCGCGATTGAGGCCGGGGTATTGGCTCCTGTCGCCAAAGCAATCCCGACTGTCTGATTTTTCTGCCCAATAAGATCAAGAGACAAGAATTATGGCCGTTTATACTGAAGTGTCTGATGAAGAACTGAATGAGTTTGTCGATGGCTATGATATCGGAGCCTTGCTTTCTTATAAGGGTATTGCGGAAGGGGTGGAGAATTCCAATTATCTGATCCATACCGAAAATGGCAATTTCATTCTGACCCTTTATGAAAAGCGGGTGGACTCCAATGACCTGCCATTTTTCCTCGGTCTGAAGGAACATCTTGCCAGCAAGGGACTCAATTGTCCGGTGCCGATCAAAAATCGGGATGGTAAGAGCCTTGGTCATTTGGCGGGGCGTCCTGCTGCTATTATCAGTTTCCTGGATGGGATGTGGGTGCGCCGTCCAAATGTCACGCATTGCGAGCAATTGGGTGTCGCCTTGGCACAAATGCATGAAGCTGGTCAGGACTTTGAATTGAGCCGCTCCAATGCGCTTTCTGTCTCTGGTTGGCGTCCTCTTTTTGCCATGTGTGGAGATCGGGCTGACAGTGTGCAAGCGGGATTGCATGCCGAGATTGAGAATGAGCTGGATTTTATGGAAAGCAATTGGCCTGCTTCGCTGCCAACCGGGGTGATCCATGCCGATCTTTTCCCTGACAATGTCTTTTTCTTGCGCAATGAATTATCAGGTTTGATCGATTTCTATTTTGCCTGTAATGATCTTCTGGCTTATGACATTGCCATCTGCATCAATGCCTGGTGTTTTGAAGCAGATGATATGTTCAACGTGACCAAGATCAGAGCGCTTTTGAAGGGATATCAGTCTGTCCGCCAACTGGAGGGGGCTGAGCTGGCAGCTCTGCCTTTGTTGTCCAGAGGGGCAGCCCTGCGTTTTCTTCTTACCCGTCTCTATGATTGGTTGAATATACCCGAAGGGGCATTGGTCATGCCCAAGGATCCGGGTGAATATATCAAGAAACTTCGTTTTCATCGCTCAATCCGCTCGGTGGCGGACTATGGCATTCAGACCTGAATGGTCAGAAGATGGCAGCGTGTTCCAGAAAAGTGTCTTTTCGGCTTTCTATTTCTTTTCCGCCAAAACAAGGTGTCCATAGATCGGATTGCCTTCGTCACTGCGCACAACAATGATTTCGAAATGTTTGGCAACCAGTCCATTGGCATCCATGAGTCTCCGAATATAGCTCTCGCTATGGGCGAAACGATGTTTGCGCCCAACCTTGAAATCTGCACCTTCAAAGGCTTCATCTGGCATCGTCTCGGAAGAAAAAGCAAAGAACCCGCCTTTATCAAGGCATCGGGCAACATGATGGAATTTTTCTTCCAGTGCCCCAAGATATGGAAGAACATCGGTTGAGACAATCAAATCCCAACCCTGGATTTCGCCCTTGGAGGTACCATCGTCTTCAATGTCTTTGAGAAATTCGACCACGTCACCAGCATAGAGATCATCATAGACACCTTTCTCATAGGCTTCATCGAGCATGCCGGTCGATAGATCAACACCGATCATTTCCACGACCTTCTCAGCCATTGATATGCCGGTCAATCCGGTGCCACAGCCAAGATCCAACATGCGTTTGAAACGCCGCTCGGGCCGATGGGAGACGATCATCTCACGGACCATCATGGGAACGGCATAGCCCAGATCGTCGACGAGGATTTTTTCGAAAGCTTCGGCATGCTGATCAAACAGGGTCGCGACATAAGCCACAGGTGCCTTTTCAGGTGTTGGGCCTTGCTCTATGGAAGCTAAACGCACCGCAGCGCCTCCATGATCATCTGGATCCAATGCCAAGACGGTGCGATAGGCCTCAGCAGCCTCTCTCAATTTGCCTGCTTTTTCCAGTTCCAGCGCCTTGTTATAGGCCTCAGCCAGTGCGCCCTGATCAAGCTCGCTCATAACCAATCGTCTCCTACTGTCGTGGATGCTCCCCATACAGGTGTCAATCAGAAACGTCCAGCAAAAAAACGAGTACCAAAGAACAGAAGGTGGCCTCGATTGCATTGTGTATGATTTGAGCTGCTGCTTGCGTGTCGCAAGCAGGCGATCTAGATATCGACTAATCAAAAAACTATGCGCCGATAACGAAGAATAATAGCTGATAGTGAAAATCACGATCTAAACCGATGGTGCATTTACCGGCATTGTTGCGCTTGTCCGTAGCGCTTGGGCGCGAGGACGTGGAAACCTAGAATATTCAACCGCATGTGAAAGGACGGCTGATGGGAAAAGTCACGATCTATACGGACGGAGCCTGTTCCGGCAATCCTGGACCAGGAGGCTGGGGTGCATTGCTTCTTTATGGCGAACACGAAAGAGAGCTCTATGGTGGAGAAGCTGAGACTACGAACAATCGTATGGAACTTCAGGCCGCTATTGAGGCGCTCAATGCATTGAAGCGTTCCTGCGAGATCGATCTTTACACTGATAGTCAATATGTAAAGGGTGGAATTACTGGTTGGATCCATGGCTGGAAAAAAAATGGATGGAAAACATCCAATAAAAAACCAGTTAAAAATGCGGAGCTTTGGCAAGCCCTGGATGAAGCTTTGCGACCTCATCAGGTGAGTTGGCACTGGGTGAAGGGGCATGCCGGACATGAAGGAAACGAACGGGCCGATGAGTTGGCTCGTCGTGGTATGGAGCCCTACAAGGGTTAGACATAGATGTCGACAAAAGGGCCAGCTGATCTTGAGAACCAGCCAGCCCTTGCTGCCAAGATGCGCGCAACCCGTCCAAAGGATCTTGGGCATCAGGAATTTTTGTCATCCACGTGTGGCAATAATGGACATTCGGCGAATATCACTTTTTGCCAATGTGCGCACATCTTCCATATCAGTGTCGAACTCCACACCGATTTCATCTTCCCGATGCCAGACAATATGAACCTCTGCCATAGTGCCGTCCTTACGGTTCAGCAGGGAAAAGGTACTGGGAAGGGTGATCATCGGATCCACCTTGATGCGCATGCCATGCCGGCTTTCATTGCGAATGGTGCAATCCATGCTCATGGCGAAATTGTTATAAAAGACTTTGCCACCCTTCAGAACGCGGCGACGCGTACACTGGCGACGGTCCGGGAAGATGTCCATGTTTTTTGCCTCAATGCGACTGCTGCATTTCGTGACAATCCTGTTTTGCAGCAGTCGGGTCTGATGTCTGAATTTTCATCAAATTTAACATAAACACCAAGCAGTTGCATCGGCTTTCCAAAAAATGTCTTAACAAGCTCTTAACATGAACAAGTGCATTTGCAGGCTTTCTTTAACCTTTGGTAATACTTTAAACACGCCCTTCAAAGATACTGCAAGACAAAGGAAAAAGGCTCGCAGGGAGCCTTGTCTTTCATACATGTTGCGGTATCGACAAGTTCCAACTCAACTGGTGTAGAAGCGAACTTTATTTGCAACCTTTGGCAAGCCCCACCATGCAAACAAGGCAACCACCACAAATCCAACACCAAACCAAAGGGCAAAATTGGCTATGCTATCTTCGCCGGGCCGTAGAATGGTCACCGACGGATTGTTGGGGTCAACGTATACCGGATGCTTGGAACCCTTGGGATAGTCAGCCAGAATTGCCTTGGCGTCTTGCATTTTTGAGTAACCCATATCGGACATGGAAAGGCGATCTTGCTGCAAAGTTTCGCCATCGCGCACAAATTCGTAAATGACTTTGGGATAATGGAAGGTCTTTTTGCGTCCCTTGGTCTGTTTGACTGTCGAAATTGACGATGAAACAATTGTACCTTCAATCGTTGGCCAATTTTGGGCTTTGTTGGCGTCCTGTACCAACATGATACCGAGATAGAGGAAAGCAGCACCTGCCAGCAAAAGTCCGAAAGGAACACCATGGATAGCCATGAAATGCCAAAATCGATTTGATGAACTCATGCTGGATTGTCCAATCGTCTCTTCCTGCGGAATAGGAGTGGGCATGATCATTTCCCTCTTTTGAAAGCCTGTCGGCGAAAATCAGCACCAAGTTCCACCCGGATTCATTCATCAATTATAGTGAGCATACATCTGGGAGGATCGTAGTTGGACATTAGAGGAGAAATGCGTAGGCCGACATTGTCAAAGGTCAAATCTGCTGTTCGACATGGAGCAAAGCACGAGAAAAGACAGAATTGAAAATGTCATCAAATTTTTGTTCAGACTATCTGATGTTCGCAAAATGGGAACAAATCAGGCACATTTGGGGATAACCAAGGCAAGCGAAAAATTATTAAAACGATCAAAAAAAAACATGTCGGGAATCTTGACACCAAAGCCGGTCAAGAGTCGTCAAAGGTTTAAAGGCTGTATGTTTCGATTTCCGTATTTGGATAAATTGCTTCAGCGGAAAATGTGTAAAAAATTCCTTAAAAAAACCGTTTCCTTTCCGGAGCTGGGCTGTAAGACTGTACGAACCAACCGGGCGGGTGTGGTGATATCAAAGGTAGAAAATAGCGGAAAATACGCATTTTGCCTGGATATAGCCAGTTTAATGGGAATGAAGGCCAAGGTTGGAACAGGGTAGATTGGGATGCGGCACATTGCATCGATCCTGTTTAAAGGATGGCAAGACCAATGAGGAAAGGCGAGGCTGACGTGGCATCTTCAAGTCGGACAATTGCAATTGGTGACTATTTCGAACGGTTCGTGGCAGAACAGGTTTCTTCTGGACGTTTCAACAACAGCTCGGAAGTGATGCGAGCAGGCCTGCGCATGCTTGAAGAGCATGAGCTGTGTTTGCGTGAGCAGAAATCCATCGTTCATTTGAAGGAAACCGATGCAAAACTGAATATGGCAGAACAGGCTCAGTTGGTCTCAAGTGAGGCAGCGGCGAAGGTTACCAATTCTGTCAAAGATGCCATGCAGGCTTTGGCCGGAAGTGGCCTGGCGAAAGCGCAGGCAGCTATTCCGGCAACAAAATGTCAGCTTCGCGCGCGAGTGGCGGCTGAATAGCTCTTGCTCATAGATCATGTTTTACATGGTCGGCATCAAAAAAGGCGGTATGGAGCAATCCCTACCGCCTTTTTTGATAGCAAAGCACTCCTCCCGTAACAACCACCCCTTGCTCCATGCGGCATGAACGGCTAGGGTGCCGCCGGTATTGGCCGGGCAAACCTGCTTTGCGCCAAATCCTTTATGAGATCAATATCGGGACCGTTGACGCTTTCTGCATTATTGCGATCTGGCAGGCACGTAGGCGGCCCTTGCAAGACAGTTGACCAGATCCGGCCATATGGTGAATGGACTGGTGGAACGAGGCAGTGATAGGCGTGAAATATGTAAGCACGCGGGGGGAAGCGCCCGAACTCGGCTTCTGTGATGCAATTCTGGCTGGCCTTGCAAATGATGGTGGGCTTTATGTTCCCAAGGAATGGCCAACCTTGAGTGATGAGCAGATTGCCGCTCTTGCTGGCAAAAGCTATTCTGACATTGCCTATGCCGTAATGAAGCCTTATGTCGAAGGTGAAATTCCGGATGAAACATTCCGAACCATGATTGATGAAGCTTATGGCGCTTTCCGCCATCAGGCAGTGGTGCCATTGGTTCAGACTGGCGCCAATGAATTCATTATGGAACTGTTCCATGGCCCAACCCTTGCTTTCAAAGACGTTGCGATGCAGCTGCTGGCGCGGATGATGGATTTTGTGCTGGCTCAGCGTTCGGCCAAGGCAACAATCGTGGGTGCGACATCCGGAGACACTGGTGGTGCTGCGATTGAAGCTTTTCGCGGGCGCTCCAATACAGATATCTTCATTCTGTTTCCGGAAGGCCGTGTTTCTCCGGTGCAGCAGCGCCAGATGACTTCTGTCCTGGATGACAATGTGCATTGTATTGCGCTCAAAGGACATTTTGACGATTGTCAGGCCATTGTCAAAGACATGTTTGGTCACAAAGGCTTCAAGGACACGGTCGCGCTGTCCGGTGTGAATTCCATCAACTGGGGTCGGATCATGGCTCAGGTTGTGTACTATTTTACATCTGCCCTATCTCTTGGCGCACCTTACCGTCAGGTCTCCTTCACCGTGCCGACAGGTAATTTTGGCGATATTTTTGCTGGCTTCGTGGCCAAACAGATGGGCTTGCCGATTGATAAACTGATCATTGCAACCAATCAGAATGATATCCTGGCTCGCGCACTGGAAAGTGGATCTTATGAGGTCAAGGGTGTGACGCCATCTGCTTCGCCAAGTATGGATATACAGGTCTCCTCGAACTTCGAACGTTTGTTGTTTGAATTGCATGGCCGGGATAGTGAAGCAGTAAAGCGTATGATGTCCGGATTGAAACAGTCCGGTTCCTTTACCATCGCCGACAAACCGTTGGGCCGTTTGAGGAAAGGGTTTTCGGCAGATCGGGCTAGTGAGGCTGAAACTGCTGCGACAATAAAGGATGTTCTGGAGACAACAGGATATCTCATGGATCCCCATACTGCGGTGGGGGTGCATGTGGCGCGCAAGCATAACAGGCAAAGCTGCGATTGTTGTTCGGCAGAGTCTCCGATGGTGGTGCTTTCCACAGCACATCCGGCCAAATTCCCGGCAGCGGTTGAAGAAGCTTCAGGCCAATATCCGGATCTGCCACTCTGGTTATCCGATTTGATGGACAGAGAAGAGAAATTTGATGTGTTGGAAAACAGCATTGAGGACGTTGAAGCATTTATCCTCAAACATGCCCGTGCTGCACAAAAGACATGACAAGATTAAGAGGGTCGCAGACTGTGTATAGTCTGCGGCCTTTGATTTGTGCTCTATCGAACTTGGGGCAATCCGGACAAACTGGTCCGGCAAAAAAACAATAATCATCGAACAGAGGTAAAAACCTTGCCAGTGCAAATGACCACCCTTGAGAACGGCCTGACGGTCATCTCCGACGAAATGGATCATCTCAAAAGCGCCGCCGTTGGCGTCTGGGTCGGGGCTGGGTCGCGCTCGGAAACTGACGATCAGCATGGTATCTCCCATTTGCTGGAACATATGGCCTTCAAAGGCACGAAGCAGCGCTCTGCTCGGGATATTGTGGAGCAGATCGAGGCTGTCGGTGGCGAGGTCAATGCTTCAACAGGGTTGGAAAGTACGGCATATTATGCGCGCATTCTGCAAGAAGATTTGCCATTGGCCGTCGATATTCTTGGCGATATTCTGACCGAAAGCGTGTTTGATGCTGATGAATTGCATCGTGAGCAGCATGTGATTCTCCAGGAGATTGGTGCGGCACATGATATGCCGGAAGATCGTGTTTTTGATCATGTACAGGAGAAGGCTTTTCCTGATCAGCCATTGGGCCGGACCATTCTTGGGACACCGCAAATGGTGCAAAGCTTCACCCCGAAGGCCATTCACGATTATATGGATGATCACTATCATGGCCCCGCCATGGTGCTGAGCGCCGCAGGTGGCGTGAAGCATGATGAGCTGGTCAATCTGGGGCGCGAGGCTTTCTCCAAATTCTCCAATACGGATGTCAGTGCTCCACAAAAAGCTGTATACAAGGGAGGCGAGAGCCGCGATGTACAGAAGGAATTGATGGAGGCACAGGTCGTTCTGGGCTTTGAGGGCAAAAGTTACAAGAACGAAGAATTCTATACCGCACAGATTCTGGCCTCTTTACTGGGGGGAGGTATGTCTTCCCGCCTGTTTCAGGAAGTGCGTGAAAAACGCGGCCTCTGTTACTCTGTTTATGCCTTCCATTGGGGGTTCGCCGATTCTGGTTTGTTCGGCATTCATGCAGCTACCGGAGCTGAGGATTTGGGCGAGTTGATGCCTGTGATCCTTGGTGAATTGATGCGAGCTTCTGAAGATTTGACCTTGGAAGAACTCAACCGTTCTCGCGCACAGATCAAGGCAGGATTGCTGATGTCACTGGAAAGTCCCGCTGCTCGTGCCAGTCAGATTGCTCGCCAGCGCCTTCTGTTTGGCCGCACATTAAGCACGAGTGAATTGGTTGAAAAAATTGAGGCAATCAGTGTTGAAGATGTGAGAAATATGGCTGCCAATCTATTTACCAAATCATCCCCTTCCATGGCATCCGTCGGTCCGGTTGATGCTCTTATGCCTCTGGATGAAGTCTCCAAACGGCTTGGAACCGGAGCTTGAGACTGTCTGCATTGGCTTGATCCCGTCTCCGGCAGTCGTTAGGCTGGTGGAGAACCGCCAATGAACACCGCTTGCAAGGGAGAGATGGTCTGATGATTTCCGGTCTTGTCTCTCGTTTGCGCTCAGATCGTCAAGGAACACCCCAAGTATCTGGCCAATCTGCAAAGAAGGGCGGGTTTTCATCATGGTATCAATCTTCCTACCAAATTTTGCCCAAAGGACAATCGACAGGCACTCTTGATGGCCCCAATGTCTATTTACGGGCGCCGGATAAACGGGATTGTGACCAATGGCTGGCTGTGCGTCGGGAAAGTGCCGATTTTCTAAGACCTTGGGAACCTCTTTGGCCTGAGGATGATGTGACCCCGCGGGGATATCAACGTCGTCTTGCTCAATATCGCAAGGATGCGAAAGATGGGCGTTCGTTGCCCTATTTCATTTTCGCAACCCAAACAAATCAGCTGTTGGGTGGTATCAATCTGTCCAATATTCGCCGTGGCGTATGCCAGAGCGGATCAGTTGGTTATTGGATGGGACAGAAACACGCAGGTAAAGGTTTCATGTATGAGGCAATGGCCATGTTGTTGCCGCATTTGTTTGGCCACAACGCGCTGCACAGAATAGAAGCTGCCTGTCTGCCGCACAATCACCGTTCGATTGCTCTTTTGCAGCGTCTTGGCTTTCAACATGAAGGGCTTGCTCGGCAATATCTCTGCATCAATGGCAGATGGGAAGATCATTTGTTGTTTGCAGTTTTGCGAAGTGACTATGGGCAATGACTGGCCGTAAAAACGGCGCTTTTTCATGTCATGATCTTGCAGGAAGTGATGATTCTGAAGCCATGGATCCGCCCTGATGTGAGCATGGCCGAGGGCTATACCAGCGGGTAAGTGGCAGCTGGCTTGCAACCTCAAAGCAATTTTGCTGAAAGGAAGCAGTCGTTAGTCGGATTTTCATATGAAAAACCGACTTCTGATGCAATTTCGTCTTGTGTGACGGTTAGCAAAAATTTAACTATGGAAACAAGTGTTCAGCTCGCCTGACGTTTGAATTAAAGGGGCCTTTTGTGACGCGCGTATCTGTCCTGACAGCCATTTTGTTTGCCATGGTGCTTTCCATTGTGCAGGTGTCTTCTGCCTGGGCTTTGGAAGCCGTCGATGTCAAGGCCGATGTCAAAGTCCTGGATCTGAGCAAGATTTATGAAGAGCATGAAGGTGACGGAGATAGGTTGCAGGTTTCAACCGCGCCTGGTCCGGATGGAATTGTTCGTCGTATCGAGGTGCGGGCGCGTCAGTCTGGTGTCATCCCGGGCTGGGCCGTTTTCGCTCTTGAAAACAAAACCGATCGTCAGGTGGACCGCTATCTGGTGGTCCCGCATTTTCGCATGTCGGGTTCAGGCTTGTTAAAGCCGGATCTTGGTGCACAGCGTGTTAAGTCCATATCCACTTCGCAAGGTTTTGCACCCGAGCGTATTCCGGATGCCGAAGCTGATGTTTTTCGGGTAACGCTGGACCCGGGGACCGTGGTGACGTTTGTTCTGGAAAAGAGCAATCGAAAATTGCCTGGTCTGGCTCTGTGGGAGCCGCAAGCTTATAAGGACTATGTCAACAGCTACACCTTCTTTCGCGGAATCGTACTCGGTATCGCAGGGCTATTGGCACTTTTCCTGATCATTCTTTTCGTGGTCAAGGGTGCTGCAATGTTCCCCGCAGCAGCGCTGCTTGCTTGGTCGGTTCTAGCCTATCTCGCCATTGATTTCGGCTTCATGGGATATCTGGTTGATATATCAACCTCTGCCGAACCTATCTGGCGTGCGGGGGCGGAAGTGGTTTTCTCCGCCTCAATCCTGATCTTGTTGTTCACGTATCTGACGCTTCATCGATGGCATGTGCATTATTCGCATATCTCGGGCCTTTGGATGATTTTTCTGATTGTTGTACTGGGAGTGGCTCTGTTCGATCCGGCGTTGGGTGCCGGTATTGCACGTCTTTCCATGGCAGCAACCGCATCTGCCGGTTTTGCAATCATTCTCTATCTTGCCTTCAATGGATTTGATCGCGCCATAATGCTGATTCCGACATGGATCTTGCTTCTGTTATGGCTGGTTGCATCGGGTGCCGCAGTAATTGGAGTTTTGGACAACGATCTGGTTCAACCAGCTCTAAATGGCGGTTTGGTTCTGCTGGTACTGCTCTTCTCTTTCACGATCATGCAACATGCCTTTTCAGGCGGCATCCTGTCGCAGGGTATCGTCTCGGATAGCGAACGTCGTGCTCTGGCTGTCGTTGGCTCCGGTGATATCGTATGGGATTGGGACATTCCTCGTGATCGCATTCATACATCGGGTGAAGCGGAGAAAATTCTTGGCTTGAAGCAAGGCTCTCTGGATGGCCATGCACGTGATTGGTTGGAAATTCTCCACCCTCAGGATAGAGATCGTTTTTCCTCGACGTTGGATGCTGTTATCGATCAACGGCGGGGACGCGTGAATCAGAGTTTCCGTCTACGCGCCGATGACGGGCATTATCGTTGGTTCAAACTGCGGGCTCGGCCCGTTGTTGGAACTGATGGGGAAGTTGTGCGTTGTGTTGGCACATTGCTGGATACCACGGACCAGCGCAATGCTGAAGAACGCATGCTGCATGATGCGGTGCATGACAATCTCACAGGGCTGGCCAATCGTGAATTGCTGCACGACCGTCTGGGAAGTGCGATGATCCGCACCAAGGTGGAAGCAACCGCGAAACCTGCTGTTCTGCTGGTGGACATCGATGATTTTCGTTCCATCAATGATAGCTATGGCTTGTCCATTGGAGACTCCTTGCTATTGACCGTGGCGCGGCGTTTGAACAGAATCCTAAAACCTCAAGACACGATTGCCCGCTTTTATGGTGACCAATTTGCAATCATTCTGCTGTCCGAACAACAGCCAGAGCGTATTGCCATCTTTGCTGACAATGTGCGTCGCCAGTTGCGTGAACCCATCGTTTTTGGTGATAAGGAATTGTCACTGAAACTCTCCATTGGTATCTCGATTTATGACGCTCAGATCCACAATATGGCTGGCGATGTCATCAATGATGCCGAATTGGCGCTCTATCATGCCAAGCGCCTCGGTGGTGATCGGATTGAGCCATTCCGTCCATCCTTGCGTCAACAAGGACGCAGCCGAGGTCCAATGGACCGGGATCTTGTCACGGCGTTGGAGAAAAACGAGATTGATGTTGTCTTCCAACCTATCGTTGGATTGAAAGATCGTCAGATCAAAGGCTTTGAAGCTCTTGCTCGCTGGACCCATGCGCAAAGAGGTATTGTTCCACCTTCGGAGTTCATTCCAGCGGCTGAACGCACCGGTCTGATTGTGCCTTTGGGCATCTACATAATGGAACAGGCCGCGCGCCAGCTGTCAGTTTGGCAGCAATCACAGGAAAGCCTGGGCGATCTCTTCATGAGCGTCAATGTCTCCTCCCGTCAGTTGCTGCGTCATGATCTGATCAACGATGTCAAAACGGTTCTGTCCCGTTCCAACGTCAAACGTGGTACGCTCAAGCTGGAATTGACCGAGAGTCTGGTCATGGAGAACCCCGAATATGCGTCCCAGGTTCTGGAGAAGCTACGGAATATGGGAGCGGGATTGTCACTCGATGACTTTGGTACAGGTTATTCTTCATTGGCTTATTTGCAGCATTTTCCGTTTGATACGCTGAAAATAGATAAAAGCTTCATCGGTCAGTCTTCGCAGGTCACTTCGGTCATCCTCAGTTCCATCGTCGCATTGGCAAAGGATCTGGATCTGAATCTGGTTGCCGAAGGTGTCGAGAATGAAGAAGCAGTCAGTCAATTGTTGGCAATGGGATGTCCGCTTGCTCAGGGTTTCCTGTTCGGTAAACCATTGACAGCAAGTGACGCTGGCCAGTTGCTGCACCATCAACTGGAACAACAAAAAGCGGCACTTGCCGAGGCAAAAGCGCGTCAGGAAGTCGAAGCCAAGGCGGAAATTGCGCGCCAGAAAGCGGAAAAGCAACGCCAGCTTGAAGCCAAACTCGCAGCTGAAGCAAAAGAGCTGGAACGCGCTCAAGCCCATGCTCGCCAGATAGCAGCTACTCCGCTACCAGCAGAACCACCAAAATCGCCCAAACCCGTTCCACAACCCGATGCTGCCTTGGATGATGTTATGGATTTGGCGCTTGAAAGCGCCATCAGCGAAGCGGCTGCGCAAGCGGTTACAGAGCAGGGCGCCACTCTGATGAAAGTCGCTGATCGACAACAGGGCGAGACGAAGAAGGACAAAGCAAGCGCGGAAGCAAAAACTCCCGGCAAGCAGATTCAAGCTTCCAGACCGTCCGGTGCAAGTCAGCAAAATCCAGATCAGCAGCAGGCCGAGAAAAAATCCCAAAAGCCTGCAAAAAAGGCCGGAGACTTTTTGAAGTCCGCCTTGTCAGCTGTAGAAGATGCTGCCAATTCAGCTGTGCAATCTGCCAAAAACTCGGCCGAAGCGTTGAAAGAGGCAAAAGAGAAAAAGGCCAAGTCGGATAAATCGCATCCGACTGGCAAGGATATGCAATCCCAAGCTTCGCAAGGCAACCCCAACCAGCATAGCAGGGTGGCTCGGGCAACCCCGGCATTGCCTGTTGAAGCGAATATGCCTCAGCCTAACGTTGCAAATCAGGCTCCTGCCGCACCTGTACGCGGTCAACAACTACCACTTGCAGCTGCATCACAGGCAATGCCAGCTCCTTCTGTACAGCATCAAAATGCTCAGGGGTCTGCGGTCAGACAGGAGAAAACGGCCCAACAAACCCAGTCGCTACAGCAAAAATCCCTGCAGCCACAGGTTCATCCATCTCGCCCGGCAACGGATCCATCCGGTAATATTGCAAATGCGCCAGTGCCACAGGGTGCCACACAACCCGCGAACCGCGGGCCTGCGGGGCAGGCAGAGCCAGATCAGGAAGCCAGCCCACTGACTTCTGGCAAAACAACTCCGCCTCAAAAGCAGCATACTGTCGGCGCAAACAGCCAGCCAGTTGAACAAAAAAGACAGAAGGCTCCCGAACAGCCGCCACAGCAAGGTTCGAACAATCCAGGTCAAGCCGTTCCATCAAAGGACAGGGTGACAGATGATAGCGATCTGCCTTTTGCGATGCCGGATATGTCTGGAATTGATCAGGACATTGCCGCAGCCATTGCTAATGCCATGAAAAAATCCAATGGTGACACATAAAGTATTTCTCGCAATCGTTGAATCGTGAGTTGTGTTTTAACTCTTTGTTTCGAAACGAGCTCTTATCCGAAAAAGTGCTTCAGTTTTTCGCGAAGACGCTCTAGCTTGTGAGTGTGGTCACATGCGGACTGTATAGCGATCTTCAAAAATATTGAATGAACCGGCTTTTGGTCTTTTGAAAACTGAGATGGTTGGTTTTCTTTTCGGTCTTCAAAGGTATAGAAGATAGACTTCGGAATTCAGGCATGCCCGACTTCGCTGGAGAGCATCGACAAATCGACTCCCATCAAATCCAGCGAACGATCATAAAGATCTTCTGGTGCACATTCGAAAAGCATTGTGGGATCAGGTTCGCAGGTCAGCCAGGAATTACTTTGTAACTCTTCTTCCAACTGCCCGGCAGACCATCCGGCATATCCAAGGGTTAGTAGAGCCGAACTTGGTCCTGTACCCTCAGCGAGTGCTCGCAAGATTTCGATGGTCGCTGTCAGGCAAACATCATTGGCAACCTGCAATGTGGAATCTTTGAGGATGTAGTCCCCGCTATGTAGAACAAAGCCTCGTCCTTGATCAACGGGTCCACCATCCAGTACTTTCATTCTACGCGCAGGAGACGGCAAGCTAATTGCCCCGGCACTTTCACCAAGAATATCAATTTGCTTGAGAAGATCGGGGAATGTGATCTGATCTGAAACCTGGTTGATAATCAGTCCCATGGCTCCTTGTTTGTCATGGGAGCAGATATAAACGACGGATCGTTCAAAATGAGGGCCCTTGACGCTGGGCATGGCCACAAGAAATTGCCCTTCCAGGCTGGAAGGCAATTGAGACTTACCTATATTGGAGTTGCCTAGCTCTGTCATGCTCCTGCCATCATGGTTGGCAAATCACTTATACCAGAATCGTACCTGCCCGACAGGGCGTCTGTAAAGAGGGAAGCAGGCCCTCTGCCCAGCTATTGGGCTATCACAAAAAAATGAAGACAATATTGGTACAAAACTGGATCTCGTCCCTCACTATGCCATGATAGTTGGATAATATATGCCAGCCGAAATTGATCAAACCTGTTGTTGAATGAAAAGGATCCGGAACAGATGCCCCTGCATTCCATGAAAAGACTTATGTTGTTTGCTGTCAGCGTCGCAATGCTAAATACGGTTCCATCAATGGCAGCGCAATCACCTTGGTCGGAAGGGTATGGCGGCAAAATGCGACTTGTTGCAGGGGGCAAATTCGTTGACGGGGTGAAAGCAGGGTTGGAAATTGAAATGGAGCCTGGCTGGAAAACCTACTGGAAGGTGCCCGGTGATGCTGGTATTCCCCCAACCTTGGACTTTTCCGCGTCAACCAATGTAAAGAACGTCGAAATTCTATGGCCTGCACCAACCCGATATGGGGACAATATCTCACAATTGCTTGGGTATAAGGATTGGGTGACTTTCCCGATCCGTGTTATTCCTCATAAAGCAGACCAGGCGGTTAATCTGGTGTTGGATGCAAATGTTGGCCTCTGTTCAGATCTTTGCGTACCAGTGCAAGCCAATCTATCACTTTTCGTTCCTGCTGGTGGTGATAAGGACGGAGCATCGGAGTTTGTGATTGATCGTGATCTGGCTCTTGTGCCCGGCAAGAGCGAAGAAGGTTTCAGAATAACCAAGGTGATCCGGAAAAAGGGTCTCAATGCACCGGATCAGCTGATCATTACCGCTGACATACCAAAAGGGATGGGGAAGTCCGATTTGTTTGTTGAAGGACCAACCGATTGGTATCTTCCATTACCGCAGCCTATGAAAAATCAGGCTGGCCAGTTTCGACTGGGACTGGAAGGTCTGCCCAAAGAAGCCAAGACCAAGAATGTGGAACTGATTTTTACACTGACCAATGGCGAAAAAGCGGTTGAACAGACCATCCTTCTGACTGACTGACTGCCACGAAAATCAAAATGATTGAGAGAAGACATGATCAAAATTGGAGATACAATTCCTGTTGCCCGTTTTCCCGTCTTGAAAGAAGACCATATTGAGCACTTGACCACCCAGGATATTTTTGCAGGCAAAAAGGTGATTTTATTTGGTGTGCCAGGGGCCTACACACCTACATGTCACCAAAATCATCTGCCCGGGTATCTGGATAATATTGAGGGATTGAAAGCTCTGGGGGCAGATGTTGTAGCGGTTGTGGCAGTGAATGATGTCTTCGTGATGGATTTCTGGGCCAAAGATACCGGCGGTAAAGGCAAAATGCTGTATCTCTCGGACGGCAGTGGTGAATTTGCAAAAGCCATGGGACTCGATATTGATCTGTCAGCCCATGGAATGGGTTTGCGCAATCAGCGCTATTCTCTCATTGCAGATAACGGTGTGGTGACCCATTTCAATCTGGAAGAAAAACCGGGTGTTGCCGAAAAAACTGGTGCTGCTGCTATTATCGAGCAACTGCAAGCCTAACCCTAGAAGAGGCTACCTTGTGCATCATCGCTTGATTTGGGGGCTTTGCGCGGCTTTGCTTTCGGTTTGTCCTTGGCAGGTGCTTCGGAATTGTCTGACTTGGTGGATGAGACACTTTTGGTTGGTTTCGCTGAACGACGTTTTCCACCAGCCATATCGCGCAAGGTTGCTTCGATATCTTCGGCAGAAATCGCACCAGCCCCCATGATACCGTTGGCCGTGTCATCTGCTGGCTCGTTGGTATCATCATTGCCCGTTGCTGGATTGCTATCCGAAGGGGTCAAGTCAACCGGATCAAGCAATCCTGCGACCACAGAGACCGTGCCATCAGAAAATTCCAGACTGAGACCTTGCCCAGCAGATACTTGCCCGGCTTGTCGCACCATTTCATGATCGCGATTTCGAACCAAGGCAAAACCACGAGCCAGAACGCCTTTGTGAGAGAGGCTTTCCAATAGTCGGCTGGCAGCTTCCAACTGGGTGCGTTTCTGTTCGACAGTGAGCAGCGATATGCGTTTCAGCCGATCTTGACGATCAGTCAATCGTTCTGTCTGGATAGCAATTTTATTCAACATCAATCCGGGACGTAGACGGACCGAATTTGTATCAAATCGGTTGCGATGGTTCATGGTCGAGGCCAGCAGGCTTTGGCCCAGACGAGACGAGGCCATGTCAAAACGCTGTCTCGCGAGAGCCAGAAGATCCTTCGGTTGCGGAAGCGCACGTGCAGCTGATCGCAGATCCGAGCGGCGACGCTCCATCATGCGCAACACAGCACCTGATTGACGCAAATGCAAATCACCCAACGTAGCAAGCAGTTCCGATTTGACTGGTAAAGCCATCTCGGCAGCGCCGGTCGGCGTAGGAGCTCGCAGGTCAGCGGCGTAATCAATCAAAGTGACATCAGTTTCGTGCCCCACAGCTGATATCAAGGGAATATCGCTTTCGGCAGCAGCACGTACCGGCTCTTCTTCGTTGAACCCCCAAAGATCCTCGAGGCTGCCACCGCCACGAGCAACGATCAGAAGATCCGGACGTGGAATGTCTCCACCCTCCGAGAGAGCATTGAAGCCGCGAATGCCATTGGCAACTTCCTTGGCACAAGTTTCGCCTTGCACCCGCACGGGCCAAATGATGACATGAACCGGGAAACGATCAGCCACACGATGAAGAATATCGCGAATAACGGCCCCACTGGGCGAGGTAATAACACCAATCACTCTTGGCAGATAAGGGATTTGCTTTTTGCGTTCCTGTGCAAACAATCCTTCTGCCGCAAGCTTTTTCTTGCGTTCTTCCAACAGGGCCATCAAGGCGCCAGCGCCGGCTGGCTCCATGCGATCAATCACCATCTGATATTTGGATTGTCCGGGAAAGGTGGTCAGTTTCCCCGTCGCAATAACTTCCAGTCCCTGTTCGGGTCGAACAGTCATCTTCTGAGCTGCACCACGCCAGATGACACCGTTGAGAACAGATTTGTCGTCTTTCAGATCCAGATAAATATGCCCGGATGCCGGGCGCGAAACACGTCCAAGCTCGCCCCTTACCCGCACATAGCCGAATTGCTCTTCAATGGAAGATTTAACGGCATAGCTGATTTCAGAAACTGTAAATTCTGCGGCGTTGGTGCTTTGAGACATACGGTTAAAAGCTTTCACCTTCAGGGTCAGACCTGGCTCATAAATATGCTAGCACCATAGGTGCCTCCGTTTGGCCTGCGGGTCAAGCTTGTCCTGGACAAGCTGTTGATCAAGGCAGGGTCTTGTCGAAAACCTTGCAAGCCCAATATCCAGACGAAACTGTACTGGAGATGACGTCAGTTTTCTCAAGCCATCCTTGTTTTCTCAGCTGTTTGCCAAGCATGTGGTTGAAAAAACCGTGGCCGCTGAGAAAAACTGTACCATGTTGTGTCGCGGTTTCTTCTAGCCTGAGAGCGGCGATACGGGTTCTGATGATACTGGCTCCATAGCCTTCCTTGCCCTTTGCGAGCCTTAACCACCAGAGCAATCGTAACAATACCGACCAGACAATCACTGGTAAAGGGATTTTGCCAAGAAAGGAGAGTGAAGCAGGGCGAGCCATTGGGACTTCGGTAAAAACTGGGTCTGTTGTAAACTCCACATCCATGCGGAGGGCCAATAGGGAGGCAAGCGCTCGTGGAAGCGGGCTGGAAACAGCATAACTGGCGCTTTGAGCAAGATGTTTGGTATCATCCGGCGGTGATTGAGGTTGTGCCAGTCCAGTTGTTTCATAATTGTCGATCAGCTCGGCCATTGCATTGGCAGAGAGCCAGCGCCCATATGCATCATCAAAGTCAAACTCACCTCGGCCGTGACGCATAAGAATAATACGAGCCATAAATATCAATGTCCTTTATCTGCTCTTGGCGAAGCCTGGTAAAAATGCAATAGGAAGACAAGAAATAGGGTAATTGAGAAGCCCTGCCAAGGCAGAAGGAGACGCAAATGTCCCATTATGATTACAAGAGCCAGCGTCTTTGGGTCGAGCAGGATATTGTTGAGAACAATGCCATTCCCTGTGATCGGGCTCAGGCCAACTATCTGCTTAATGTCTTGCGTATGGAACAAGGCGATCAGATGCTGATCTTCAATGGCCGGGATGGGGAATGGAAATGCGAGTTGCATGCCCTGGGGCGCAAGAAAGCAGCTCTCGTGCCAATGGAACAGGAGCGCCCACAACCAGACCCGAAAGCAAGCGATCTGCACTATCTTTTTGCGCCGCTAAAATCTGCCCGTATCGATTATATGGCACAAAAAGCCGTCGAAATGGGTGTGGCGAAGTTGCGGCCCATCATGACGCAACATACGCAGGAGCGTCGGCCTAAACTCGAAAAGATGCGCCTGAACGCCATCGAAGCTGCCGAGCAATGTGGCATCCTTTCCATTCCTCCAGTTGATGATCCTGTGGCTCTGTCAAAATTGCTGGAGCAATGGCAGCAAAGTGATCCTGATCGACTGATCATCTTTTGCGATGAGACCGAAACCAATCTTGATCCTCTCGCGATTCTCAACACCTTGCGTGGCGAGGGTGAAGGAGTGCCGCCGCTTGCCATATTGATTGGCCCGGAAGGTGGTTTTTCCAAACAGGAACGCGAGGAATTGCTGGCATGTGAATTTGTTGCAGCTATCCCTTTGGGGCCGCGCATTCTGCGTGCCGACACAGCGGCTGTTGCTTCTCTTGCCATTGTTCAGGCCGTACTGGGAGATTGGGTCTAGGTTCAGGCCTTGCGTTTTCCAGCGAAAATCAGACCATACAGGCTGGCCATGATCACGAACATGGCGATTATCTGATAGGTCTGGATCTGGTCACCGAGAAAAATAAATGCAAGCACCATGGTGCCAGCTGGTGCAGGAACGGTAATGGAACTGGCTAGCGAGACATCAATATGTCGTACCGCATAGAACCAGATCAATAGCTCCACATAATAGACCAGCCCCAATGCGGCAGCAGCCTGTTGTAAGGCACCATTGAAAAATGCATCAGGCAATGTTGTGATGTGCCCTGTAAACATCATCACGCCGAGTAAAAACAGCAACGAGGTGCCCGCACGAATGGTTGTAATCTGCGCTGGTGTGAAAGAGGTTTTTCCCATCATTTCACGCAGAATGATATGCGCAATGCTCCAGATCAACGGGATGGTCAGTGCAAGCAGGAACCAGCCGGACAGCTCTTCCGACTGGAAGGTACCATTGGTTGCCAAATAAACCAATGTTGTGATCAGTACGAGGGTGAATGCCAGTTCAAGAATTGTCTTGTGACGTCGCAGGAACAAGCTCTCCAATAATATTGCGAACAAGGGATAAGCCTGAATGGCCAAAGCAGATCCAACCGCTCCCGCTTTTCTTGCCGAGAGCACATACAAAAAAGTCGAGAGCCCGAACATCATCCCGGTGCCAATAATGGTCAGGAGCAATCGCTTTTTGACTGCGCGCTCCATCGTCTGATCGAATAACCCCTTCCGTCCACTCTTAGCTTCTCTTGCAAAGAGTGGAAGAGAAAAAAGAAATTGCCAGACGGACAACAGGAAAGCATAGGTCAGCGCATCGGTTCCAACGCCATCTGACGGACGGGTGTTGGCGATTACCGGCATAGCACTGATCAGCACAAGACAGGCAAAGGCTTGCAGGATCCCTTTTCTACGGGAAACATCAACTTGATGGGCAATTTCGGGCATGAGGGTGTCCAAGTGGGTGAGTGATTTCCACCATGGAATGCATGCCGGCAATTGACAAGATAAAGATTGCCATGGGAACAATTTCCCTGATAGCAAGAAGACTGCCTAAATAAACGCTATGGGGGAAACTGCTCATGATCATGTCGATTGAAAGCTGGAGTTTGTTCATCATCTCTGCCAGCCTGCTTTCGCTATCGCCTGGACCAGATCTGATCTTCATTCTGTCCAAATCACTGGCCCACGGACGAAAAATCGGCCTCACTGCCGCCGCAGGTGTTTGTACCGGTGCGTTTGTCCATGTGCTTGCAGCTGCTTTGGGCTTGTCGGCGATTCTGGCAACTTCTGCGACGGCCTTTATGCTGGTGAAATATGTCGGTGCGGCCTATCTGATCTATCTTGGGATCAAGGCACTCTTTGCAAAGGAAAGTGCGTTGGCCTTCAAGGATAAAACAAACAAGAAGACAAGTGCGTCATCAGTATTTCGGCAAGGCATGCTGATTGACATTCTCAACCCCAAGGTGGCGATCTTTTTCATGGCGTTTTTGCCTCAGTTCATCACCGCGCAAAGTGGCTATGTCATCGAGCAAACCATTTTTCTCGGCTTTTTGGTTATCCTGATCGGATTTGCCATTGAAGCTGTCTATGTCTTTTCCGCTGCGCCGCTGGCGACTTACCTCAAGAAACATTCCAGATTTGCCCTATGGTTGGATAGAGCTTTTGGAGGATTACTGGTTGGCCTCGGTGCGCGTCTGGCTACTGCAAGCCGTACGTAGCGAGATGAGAACACAAATACAGAATGTAGGAAAGCCGCCAGAAATCTCCGGCGGCTTTTTTTGATTGTAGGAAGTGAAATTGCTTCTAGCTTGCTGCAACAGCTAACTTTTTCCGATCCCGCAATTGCAACAATACTATTGGTGCGACCAAGGCTATACCGATGAGCAAGGTTGTCAGGCCAGGTGCAATGAACAGCAGAGCAACCAAGGCCATCCACCAGCGCTGTAGCATGGGAAGAGGCGCCAACAGGTAGCCGGAGAAGGCAATCCCCATGCAGCCGATACCCATCATGGCGCTGGAAAGCGTGATGATGAAGGCTGACCAGGTGAAGCCCTCAGCGACCAGAAGCAATGCTGGGCTATAGACAAAGACAAAGGGCACCATGGCCTTGGCAATGCCAAGGCGGAAGGCTGTATTGCCGGTCTGGAACGGATTGGAGCCTGCTATGCCTGCCGCAGCATAAGCGGCCAGCGCAACCGGAGGTGTGATATCGGCCAAAACGCCGTAATAAAAGACGAAGAAATGGCTGACCAAATTTTGCACCTGCAATTGCGCCAGTGCTGGTGCTGCCACTGCTACCAGAATGATATAGGTTGCCGTTGTCGGAATTCCCGCACCCATGATGATACAGGCGATCGCAATCAGAATGAGAGAGAAGAACAGTGCCCATTGCTCAATCGCAAAGAAGGACAGCGGCCAGATGGTGCTGACAAACGCCCCCATGTCGGAAGCGGTCTGCACGACCACATAGCCAAGGCGGAAACCGACGCCGGTTAGCGTTACAACGCCAACCACGATACCAACGGTGGCAGCAGCGGCGCCAACAGCCAGAGTATTCTTGGCTCCTGACGCCAGAGCATCCCAAAGATCTTTCAGGCTCAAGCGATCTGTCGGATTGAGAAAGCCAACGACAACACAGGCGATGATGCCGTAAACAGCTGCATAGTCCGGTGTGCGACCGCTCATGATCAGATAGACCAGAATTCCGAGCGGAATGATGGAAAGCCAATGCTGCTTCAGGACGATGCCAAGCTTTGGTAATTCTTCTGCAGTCAGGCCACGCAAACCCAGTTTCCTGGCTTCCAGATGCACCATGATGAAGATGCCAAAATAGTGCAAAAGGGCAGGGAAGAGGGCAGCTGCTAGCACATCCCGCAAGGGGATCTCCAGATATTCCACCATGATGAAGGCGGCTGCGCCAAGAATCGGTGGCGTGATTTGTCCACCTGTGGAACTGGTGGCTTCAACTGCTCCGGAAAAATGCGGCGGATAACCAACCTTTTTCATGGCTGGAATAGTCAGCGCTCCGGTTGTCACGGTGTTGGCAATGGACGAGCCGGAAATCGTGCCCATGAAAGCGGAGGAGAAGATGGCGACTTTGGCTGGACCACCGGAATAGCGTCCCGCGATCACCATGGCGAGATCGATGAAAAGCTGGCCAAGCCCAATACGAGTTGCCAACACACCAAATAGAATGAACAGGAAGACATATTGCGCCATGACCCCGATGGCGACGCCATAGATGCCCTGATTGGTCATGTAGAGATGGTTTATCAAGCCAAGCCATGAGGTGCCACCATGTTTCAGCGCACCTGGGGCATAAGGCCCAAATAGGGCGAAAGCCATGAAGATAAGGGCGATGATGGGAAGGGTCGGTCCAACGGAGCGACGTGTTGCTTCCAACGTCAAAACCAACAGGATGGAACCCATCAAGACATCAAATTGAGATGGATTGCCAACGCGTTCTGCGACCACTTCTGGCGGAAGTAATGGCAGATACATGGCTGCGGCGACCGCACCCATGGAGAAAAGAATATCGAGAAAAGAGACACCGCCAATGCGATACCAAGCCTTCTGGGCTTTGGTTGCATTACCCGCCTTATGAAAGGAAAAGAGCAGAAAAACCAGCCCCAGAACAAAGGAGACATGGATGCCACGGTGTAGTAACTCGCGGATTAGTGCGAAACCAGAGGCATAGAAATGGTAGAGCGACATTGCGACCAGCGCACAGGTGATGAACAGAGCCACCACACCACTGGTCGGACGAAAGGCCGTTTCGGGATCATATTTGCGTTCAATTTCAGCCAATTGCTCAGCTGTCAATTCACCTGCACCATCAGGGGTTGGCTGGTTTGAAGGCATGGTGGTCTCCGTCCCATTTCAGTCGTATCTGGATATAAAAAGATCCGGGCAGAAGAACTGCCCGGATCAAATATGGAACGAGATCTATTTCAGAAGACCAGCTTCTTTGTAGAATTTCTCGGCACCAGGATGCAGAGGAACACCAACGCCATTCAATGCGGTTTCCTTGGTGATGGTCTTGCCTTTGGCATGGCCAACATCCAGAAGCTTGCGAGTTTCCTTGTTCCACAAAGCTTTGGTGATGTTATAAATCAGCTCGTCATCTTCTTTGGCAGAGGTAAACCATTGAGCACCAACTGCAACCGTACTGGTCTCACCAACACCTTCATAGGTGCCAGCGGGAATGGAACCTTGAGCGAAGAAACCATATTTATCGGTGAGGGCCTTGGCGCCTGCACCATCAATAGGTACCAGTTTGATCTTGGCAGCAGAAGCCAGCTCAACCAGTGAGCCGGTTGGATAGCCTGCAACCACGAAGAAGGCGTCAATCTTGCCATTGCGCAGAGCTTCAGAGGCGGCATTGCCTTTCAATGCTTCTGCGGTGACATCTTTTACGGAAAGGCCATTGGCTTCCAGGATCAGCTTGCCATCTACATAGGTACCAGAGCCTGGCTCATCGAGAGAGACACGCTTGCCTTTCAGATCCGCAACGCTGTTGATACCACTGTCAGACAGCGCAACCAGATGGATGTGCTCTTCGAAAAGGGCTGCAATTGTGCGCAGGTCTTTCTGTGCTTTCTTGCCTTCCATGGTGCCGGTGCCGGTATAGGCCCAGTAGGCAACATCGGACTGAGCAAAGCCTGAATTGCGCAAACCCGAGCTGATGGCATTCACATTGTCAACGGAACCGCGCGAAGACACAGCAGAAGCGATCAAGCCATCTACACCGCAAGAGCCACCTTTGCCACATTCACGAGAGCCGGGAGGCTTGGAAATAGCATTGGCGATCACGCCACCCACTGGATAATAGGTATAGGCGGTGCCGCCGGTCCCAATAGTGAAGAACTTGATGTCCTGAGCGCTGGCAGCACCGGTCAGCCCGGCAGCGACGACAGCAGCCATACCGGTGGCTTTCACCAGTTTGGAAATAAATGTCATGATGTTCCTTCTCTTTATAATATCAGTCGAATACCGAAATGGTGATATGCTTGGTTTTTATGGATTGGACTGGCAGCAAGACTGTCAGTCAGCAGATAGGCGGGTTTTCAGAACAAACGCCTGAAAGTGAAGAAAGGCTAAGCGATCCAACCCCCGGCTGTCCAGTCTGTTTCCAAAAATCCTGCTTCTGTGAATGTCTGAATTCATATCTTTAATGCCATCAGCTTCTGCTTGATCGTCAGGAATTTTGAACTTTCTACGCAATAATGACCAAATCCGGGTGCTGCGAAGAAAATTGCCTGTTGGTAGAACAATCGCATTGAAAATATCATCCAACACAACTACGCTCTCGCGAATGACCTCCGATAAGCCCTTGTTGGGCATCTTTCTGATGATTTCCTTCTGCGCCGTGATCCCGTTTGGTGATGCCCTCATCAAACTCATGAGTGCCTCTGTGCCAATCATGATGGTTCTGCTGTTTCGCTTTACGGCGCAGAGCTTGCTGTTATTGCCCTATGTCTTGTTCAAGAAGGGGAGAGCCTGGTTGCGATATTCCAGGCGAATCTATTTCCTGCTTGCAATCCGAACAATTACTCATGCAGCCGGGATTGTCGGCATGTATTTCGGTCTGAAATATATGCCTCTGGCAGATACCGTTGCGATCGCCTTTATCTTTCCACTTCTGATGTTACTGGTAAGTCATTTTTATCTTGGGGAGCATGTCGGCCCGCATCGTTTGATAACATCCATCATTGGATTCGTCGGTACACTTATGGTGGTTCAACCCAATTTCGTTGCCGTTGGCTTGAATGCTCTATGGCCGATTTTCGTGGCACTCACCTTTGTGGTTTTCATGATGGTAACACGAAAAATGACACGCGAGATTGACCCGGTTTCCATTCAGACCCTGTCTGGATTCATGGCAGTTATCACACTTCTTTTCTGCATGTTGGTGCTTGATGACAGGATTTGGGATGGCTTTGCATGGGTGATGCCACAGGGCGTTCAATGGGTTTATCTGATTGGCTCTGGTATTATCGGCACCTTTGCACATCTGCTTTTCACAGTTGCTTTGCGCTATGCTCCAAGTGCCACGCTTGCTCCCATGCAATATCTCGAAATCCCGTTTGCCACTTTCATTGGCTGGATCATTTTTTCCGATCTACCGAATTTTCTGGCGACGCTGGGTATCGCGGTCACCGTGGGGGCGGGGCTTTACATCATCTATCGAGAGCAGCGTGCACCAGGCAAGGAAGCAAGCGAAGCTGTGTAAGAAATGATGCTTAGGGGAATTTCATTTCTCAATGAGGCTGATTACTCTATTACGTCACAATATGTTGATCAATCTCAAGGGTGCGCGCGCAATAATTTTGCTCTATGCAACTTTATCCCAATTCTCCCATTGTAGATTGATCAAGAATCCCTAATTTGGTGAGACGGCAGATCGCATGAGGGGACGCCTGCCCAACGGACATATCAACCTTCCTGTCCTCACGCTTCCATCCCCGGAGCCGCATTCATGGCCAGCGCAAATATAAATCAGACCAGCATAAGCCTTGAGAACAAGGCCGATCTCATTGAAGCCATCTCCAGTGGTGAAAAGCCAAAAGAGCAATGGCGCATCGGCTCTGAACATGAGAAATTTGTCTTTTACAAGAACAATCTCGCACCTGTCCCCTATGAGGGTGAAGCGGGTATCAAACGTCTTCTGGAAGGCATGGAAGGTCTTCTTGGCTGGAAGCGCATGGAAGATAAGGGCAATATCATTGGCCTGATCGACCCTATCGAAGGGGGGGCTATTTCACTTGAGCCAGGTGGCCAGTTCGAGCTATCTGGTGCTCCGCTGGAAACCCTGCATCAGACGTGTCGCGAAGTGCATGGCCATCTGGCACAATTGCGCGAAGTTGCGGACCCGCTGGGAATCGGATTCCTCGGTCTTGGTACATCGCCGAAATGGTCGTTGGAAGAAACTCCGGTCATGCCGAAAAGCCGCTATGGCATCATGATGAACTACATGCCAAAAGTCGGCACCCGTGGTTTGGACATGATGTTCCGTTCCTGCACCATTCAGGTCAATCTCGATTTCGCGTCCGAAGCGGATATGGCAAAGAAGATGCGGGTCGGTCTGGCTCTTCAGCCTATTGCAACAGCCTTGTTTGCCAATAGCCCATTTTTGGATGGTCAGAAAAACGGATATCAATCCCTGCGTGGTGCCATCTGGCAAGATCTTGATGAAGACCGGACTGGCATGTTGCCTTTCGTCTTTGACGAGAATTTCGGCTATGAGCAATATGTTGATTGGGCGCTGGATGTCCCGATGTATTTCATCATCCGTGATGGCACTTATTACGATATGACCGGGGTGACCTTCCGTGATTATCTGAACGGCAAACGGATGCAGGACACTCCTGATACTCTGCCAAGCATGCAGGATTGGGAAGATCATCTGACCACATTGTTCCCCGAAGTGCGCCTGAAACGCTATATCGAAATGCGTGGGGCTGATGGCGGGCAATGGCGCCGTATCTGCGCTCTACCTGCGTTGTGGACCGGCCTTCTATATGATCAGACGACGCTGGATGCAGCCTGGGATCTGGTCAAGGATTGGACAGAGGAAGAGCGTAATGCGCTGCGTATTGGCGTTGCCAAAGATGGTCTGAGAACACCTTTCCGTGGTGATAATGTTCAAGCCATTGCTCGCCGTGTTGTGGAACTCTCTCGAAATGGTCTTGCTGCTCGAGGCCAGAAAAACGGTGCGGGCTTTGACGAAACCCAGTATCTGGCGGCGTTGGAAGAAACCGTAGCGCTTGGCATGACGCCATCCGATATGCTGCTTTCACGCTATTGCAACGAATGGGGTGGCAATATTGATCGTGTTTTTGAGGATTTCGCTTACTGATTTCCTTCAAACAACCAATTCAGAATTCAAGGCCGCTCTTCTTTGGGCGGCTTTTTCTTTGGTCGTTTTCAGGGATGGACAAATCGCGCTTTACACAGCTAATATGCACACCCTTCCCACCTTCAGGCTCGCGGCGATCCTTTTTCAGGATCTATATCTGCCTCATTCATTCCAACCCGCCGAGCCATCTTGCATAAAGGCCATTTAATCAATGGATTTTCTCGTCTGGGCATCTTTCGCCATGATTTCCGCTGCCAATATTGTCACCCCCGGACCTGCCATTCTCAATACTATTCGCCGAGCGGCCCAGTTGGGCGTCAAGGGCACCATGCCAACGATCTTTGGGAACGCTCTCGGCTTGGTGGTGGCTGGTTCTTTCTGTGCCGGTGGCGTTGCTGCTTTTGTCCTGGCATCAGAGATTTTATGGACATTGTTCCGTTGGCTGGGTGTCGTCTATCTGGCTTGGCTTGGTCTCAAGCTTATCTGGATCAAGGAAGAATTGGATTTGGGTGAAAATGGCGTAGACCGCCCGCATATTCCCAATAAAGTGTTGTTCTTTGAGGCATTCACGCTTGCAGCGACCAATCCGAAGGCAATTCTCTTCTTTGTGGCCATTTTCCCGCAAGTGATGGATACATCGCGCCCAATCTGGTTGCAATCCACCATTATGATTGCCACCTTCTGCACGATCTCAATAGCCTCATTGCTCAGTTATTCTGGCATAGCTGCCTTTTTGAGAACGCGCTTTCTAACCCAAACGCGCTACCGGACCTTTCGTGTGACATCCGGTTTTCTGCTGCTTGTATTTGCAGGCAAACTGGCACGGGAAGTGAAGTGATGATTGAACAGAAGAGGCCAGCATCAAACTGTACTCTTCTGTTCGTTTTTAACAAATCTTGGGATGTTGCAATTTCTTGACTTTCGGTTGATCCCATCATTGTGATCGCTTTGATGATTGGATGAACAAATTGAACCGGTCCTGCATTTTGCCACCGGACAGGAAGGGGTGTTGAAAATTTGATCTTTGCCAAGGCGCCAATCCGGATATCTCTTGTAGGATAAGGACAATTGGTTCCAATCAACGAGAAATATCATGACGGCATCTTCTATTGTCACTTTGTTTGTTCTGACTGCAATGGCAGAAGGTGGGCAGTCGACGGCCTATACCACAAAGGCTGACATGGATACCTGTAAAGCGTCCATTCCTCCGGTGACAGAGATCCTGACCAATGGCGGGGTCGAAATCATCACAATTGATTGTGTGATGACAAAACAGGCAATTACGCAATTCAAGCACCGCCCACCTAAAGACGCTCCGCGCACGGCTTACCTCAATCAGATTGTAGGCGGTGAACTGACCTTGGTTGAGCAAAAAAGTGAGGCGGCCTGTAAGGATGAGCATCCCGAAAAGATCAAGGGTGAAATTCGCCAATATTGCGCGACATCCAAACAATCCTTGCAGCACTAAGGCGCTTTGAGATTAATTTTGATCAAAATTTCTTATCAATCGGATGATTATTGTCATTGGAATTGATGGGCTGATTTTGATACGGTCCGTGGCAGACTGGAAATCTCTACCTTCCACCCCAATGTGGGTGAGGTCTATGGGAATGAAATCTGTCATGAGTGATAGCAACGCCACCACATATTCTCAATCTGCCAAAGCTCCACATTTTGGTGTCATGTCCGCGTCTGATCTTGGGCTGTATATCCTCATGGTATTCATCTGGGGTACCAGTTGGATTGCGATGACATTTCAAATTGAGATCGTGCCGCCACTGGTGACAGGCGTCTATCGGTTTGCAATTGCAACTGTGGCCATGATGGCATGGGCGCTCTTCGCCAAAGCTCCCATGCGTTTTGGTTGGCGTATCCATGTGCGTTTTCTGTTGCTAGGGATGTTCATTTTCTCGACCAATTTCGTAATGTTCTATTACGCCGCGAGTTATATGGCGTCTGGCCTGATGGCAGTTATCTTTTCACTGGCAAGCCTGATCAATATTGTGCTTACCGCTATTGTATTCGGGCAAAGGCCGACACCATTGGCAGCCCTGGGTTCGCTTATGGGATTTGCCGGGATAGCATTGATTTTCTGGCCGGAGGTATCCGCATCAACGGGCAATGATGGTATCTTGACCGGACTTGGACTGGGGTTGACCGGGACGCTCTGTTTTTGCATCGGTAACATGGTTGCCGCGTCCAATCAGAAACTTCAGTTGCCTCTGATCAGCACAAACGCCTGGGGCATGCTTTATGGCACACTCTGGATGATATTCGTCGCAACGGTAACAGGCACACCATTTCTTATTGAATGGACATGGACCTATTGGAGTGCAACGATCTGGCTGGCAATCGTTGCCTCCGTGATTGCCTTCGCCGGATATTTGACATTGCTGAAAAATATCGGTGCGGCACGAGCGTCCTATGCAACGGTTCTCTTCCCTATCGTGGCTCTGGCCATCTCCACGATTTTTGAAGGTTATCAATGGACATTACCCGGTTTGATCGGTCTCGCAGCCATTCTTGGTGGCAATATATTGGTGATGCGCGGTAAAAAAAGCTGAGTGCGGGAAGGGTAAATCTGCTCACTCGGATGCTTTCATAGCTCTTTACAAGATCAATAACAAAATGAGCCGTGAAAATGATTTGAGGTTTTGGGGCCCAAAACCTATTCAGCTGCCAATGATCCGCTACCTGATACGTTGTCCAGTGCATTGACAATGTGAGCGGCAAGTGCGTTGTGAATGCGGTCCTGGGCCGTTTTGGAGCGCAAAAGTGCAATGTCGCAATGAGGTAATTCGGGAAAACCTTCCCGATCTCCGAGCACACGCATGTCAGAGGTCAGAGCGCTTTCCGGAAGGACGGATACAGCAAGCCCAGCCATGACCGCGCCGGTATGGGCAGCAGCAGACGAACTGACATAAGCCACACGATATTGCTTGCCAGAACGAACAAGAGATTCAGTTGCAGAATGTCGCCAAGAGCAGTTGGGAGTGCCAAGGGCGAGAGGAATCGTGGATTGGCAATGAACGGAATGATGTGCAGAGGATACCCAAAGCAGGGGCTCTGATCGGATGATGCGACCTATATTGCCCTTGGTGCAATCACCATGGGTGACAATTCCAATATCCAGTCGACCATCTTCCACCCGGCGATGAATGCAGGAGCTTTGCTCGCATGTCATCTCAATTTCAATATTGGGGTGTGTAGTTGCAAAGCTGGCCAGAACCGTGGGCAGAAGGCGAGGGGCATAATCATCAGGGAGGCCCAATCGAACCGTACCGGACATGGCGTCGGCGGAAAATGCTGCGATGGTTTCTGCATTGAGTGATAACATGCGGCGAGCATAATCAAGCAGGCGAACACCTGCATCTGTTACCCGGCTTTGACGACCGTCCCTGACGAAAATGGTCTGTCCAATTCGCTCTTCCAACCTGCGCATTTGCATGGAGACTGCCGACTGTGTCTTGTTCACTTGACTGGCGGCACGTGTAAAACTTCCTGTTTCTGCAATCGCAATAAATGTACGCAACTGATCAAGATCCAGAAGAGCATTCATACTATTCTCCTAATATCTAACGAATTTTTGCAACGAAGGGGGGCAATGCCAACTTCCCTAACGTCATGATCGTGTTTGGAAAATTTCTCTCTCCCCATTATATATCACAAAAACAGATGGTTTCCATAAAAAACATTCGTTGGATTTATTGAAAAGAATTTGAAATAGTGACGTCATCAAGCGAAATGACGATACATCGGACGGAACGTCCGTAGTTCGTATCTGTTCAAGGAAAGATTAGATGCAGTTCTTGCATCCAACCAAGGAGATGACCAATGCTGACAGCCGCTTTCATCCGCGCTCTGTATATTGCCAGGCAAGGCATCAGCCGCCTTGCAACGAACGTAACTGCATGGACAAAAAACCGATATGCCTTGCGACGTCTGGACAATCTGGACGATCATATGCTCAAGGATATTGGTCTGACACGATCTGATCTGGTTTCCGCGCATGCCGTGCCGTGGCATACAGATCCTTATATTCTTTCTCCCTTTGCCGAGCGGCGCCGTATTATCCCGACGGCCGGCAATAAGAGTGCCTTTGCCAACAACCTCCAGGCACAGGCGCAGACTGAGCAGCCATGCTGTTCACCTCTGACAGGAGTTGCTGTCTGATTAGTTTAGCAGCCGTTATCAGTTAGCACTCCGCCATGTGACATGACCTGATCCGCCCCAGACTCGCAATCTTGGGTCTAACTATGTCACACATCGCTAAGCAGCCGGGGATCATGGCCGTATGGTCCCCAATCCTTGACCCGCCCTAACCCGGCGGGTCTTTTTTTGTTCGGAACCCGGCATAAAGGAAAAATCTTATTCTTTTTCTTCGCGTGCTTTGTCAAACCCTGTTTGGTAGCTCTCGAACAAGGAGTTGAGGCCTTTCATGTAATTGGTCTGCATTTCCAGTGCGGCATCGTTCAGCTCAGCCATCTTCTTTGCCGCGATCTCCTCGTCGCTCAAGGCTGCTGGCTTGGCTGGTTCTGGGCCGGTTTTTGGATAAAAACCAGAACGCCATCCTTCAAACGCTGCAGCAAACGGATTCGGCATATCACCGAGCTCCTTGTTTGCACGCTGAAAATTCTGTCGTCCCAGGGAGCCCAGATAGTCGATCCATCCTCCCGCATCATCCAGTTTGGGCGGCATAAGTGGCATGAGGCCGTAAGCCGTCAGCATCGGGAACAAGGCTTGTAATTGATCTATGGGCAACCCCGTTGCTTTGGCGACTTGATCGCATAGCTGGCTTTGCGCACTATAAGCCATGAAGCTTTGATGCAATTGTTCCATCTGATGAGCAGCATCTGACTGCTGGAAGAGAGAAAATGGGAAAGAAGAGGAAGCAGAGCCACCCAATTGTTGTGTTGTTTTTTGTGCCTGATCAATGAGAGTTTGCATGGCTGATCGCATTTCATCAGGCCACAAATCCATCAAATCAGGCGAGGATGAGGCACGGCTTTCCGGGGATTGAGCAGCAAGTTTACTCATTTGCATGAGGCCTTGTAGAAAGGCGGGAGTAAAGGCATCAGCTGCCTTTTGTAAATCAGCTGGCTGCATGTTTGTGGCCGTGGCGATTTGCTCTCGAACAGCCTTGCCATAAATGTTATCCAGAAAATCCAGAAAATTCATAGACATGTCGGTCATGTTGCGCTCCTCGCTTTGTCCATTCAGTTTCAGAATGCAGTCAAGTCAGGATATCGTCAAGAAGACTAAGGGTAGCTTTTAAAGATCAGGCACGTGACAGATGCTTTGATCAGGTCTTTCGATTTGCGAATTGTTTCTCACCAATAGCAGGACCATCAGCCATATCGGCCAGAACTTCTGCAACATGTCGAACTTCGATGGCGGATCCATCTCGTTTCAACAATCGGGCCAGATTCATCAAATGTCCCATATCGTTCGATAAAACCGTGCCAGCACCCGCCGCTATAATTCGCTTTGGAATCTGGGTGTCAGAATGAGCTTCTTTTTCAAAAGTTCCTGTCAAATGAGAGGATGATGGATCAGCAGCTGCGTTTGTTTGCTCGTTCATTTCACGTAGCTCAATCAAGCTGAGTTTGCCCAGCAGCGTCTTTGCTAACTTATCGGTAGATGGAACATCCTGCTCCTCACAATGAGTATGATAGGTAATTGAACCCTGGAAACGGGATGAAAACCTCTCTGTAGCTGCGACATCATGAAGAAATGTGATCAGCTCAAAGCTTTTTTTTGCTGTCTGCAACGCACGTTGCTGCCAAGCGGGGTCATCAGCCAACAGGTCGGGATATATGTCCTGGAGTATGGCGGCGCATGATTTGGAAGGGGTGACGATGTAGTCATAGGGTTCAAATGTCTTGATGACGTCTCGAGCAAGGTCCTGTGCATCACTCTTGTCATCGGAATGGTGGGCCGATTGACCGCAACACGTCTGATTTTGGGGCACCACAACGTCAAATCCGGCATCTTCAAGCAATTTGACCGATGAGAAGCCGACCACCGGACGTAAGAGATCGACAAGACAGGTAACAAAAAGGCCCACCTGCTTGCCTTTCCGGGCTGGATGGTCGATCTCGGGCACATCGAAATCAAATTCTAGCTGGTCCATGATAAGCGATCCGATGATGAATATGCCCGGATTGGTCAGTCCATTTGCAGGGGATGCAATTGGGGCTGTCCAAAGATTGAAGAATATGGTGATCGATAAATAGAAGCCAAATCAAGTGGTTGTGAATGATCTATCCGGTCATCTCATCCCTGGCGTTCCGTGTCTTTCGCGCCGAATGGGCAGACGCGAGCTGTGTGTCGGTTTTGTTGGATGCTTTTGTGGTCGAGCGTCCATTGGCAGATTTGCGTGCTTTCGGGCTTTTATCGCTGCGATCGGCCATTTGGGATAGCCGCATGCGCGAGATTTCTTCCCATATACCCGCCTGATTTGTGCGAGCCAAGGTTTTCTCTACATAATCCATATGGTGTCTCGCAGCCTCTCGCGCTTCATCAGGGTTGCCATCCATCACTGCTTTGTAAAGGCGTTCATGTTGTTGCAGCAAGGCATCTTGTACGCCGGGTGTTTCATAAAGGCGAATGCGAGAATAGAAAAGACCTTCCGCAAGCAACTTATAACAGGAACGAAGGGTATGTAGCATCAGCATATTGTGGCTGGCTTCCACAATTGCCTGGTGGAACTCAAAATCGGCTTCACTCTCTTTGTGGATGTCGCCTTCGGCATGATGTTGGCGCATGACTTCCATGATGCGCGTCAGAATGAGCTTGTCTGCATCAGTTGCACGACGGGCTGCATGTTCTGCAGTTACGCCCTCCAGATCGCGTCGGAATTCGAAATAATCGCTATGGGCTTTGGGGTGACGACGGATCAACTCAAACACTTCATCGGAAAAAACGGTGCCAACCACATTTGCAATGAAGGTGCCGCCACCATGTTGGGTACGGATCAAGTTCCGTTCTTCCAATTCCTTCAGCGCCGTACGTAACACCGGGCGTGAGACATCAAGTTTTCCAGCCAGCTCTCGTTCAGCCGGTAATTGGTCTCCCGAGCGCAATACACCCTCCAGGATCAGGCGTTCAATCTGATCAATGACTGCATCCGAGGTTCTATTTTGGCTAATGGCTCTGAAGATCATGAATTTCCCATTCTTTCCAAACAGTAAGCGATTGCATGAGGAATGCATCGCTCGGAGCATGTTGACGCGAGCGACAAAAGGCCACTGTGATCGGAGACATGGTCTTATTTTATCAGATCCACGTTAGAATCCAATCCAGCAAAACAGGTAATTTGTTTTAGCCAGTTTATCGATGACGATATTTCCACTGGTCCCAAGACGGCCATAGGTCAAGATTTTTCATCTGAGGGCTTGCACATTGAGGCGAATATGCAGAGAATGTAGTCAAGATCTCGCCAAGTTCAGACCATCCAGAGCTGTCCGGCCCTTAGTGAGTGCGTGAATAGAGGAAAAGTCCTCGATGCTGCATGGTCCATGATATGTCGATGACTTCGCTCATCTGGCGATGCGAGAGCAGAAAGAAAGTGTCTTTCTGTATTGCGGACGTGGGGGAGGCCGGGATGGCTGGGGAGTTGTGGACCCCAGCTTTTCCTTATTCTGGCCGTTATTCTATTTCCTTGCCTCTAGTTTCAAAAGAGTTGCCCTATGACCATCATCAATCTGCGTGTGGCCAATCCGGATGATGCGAAAGCCATTTCCAGACTTAAAGTTCTGTGTTGGAGAGACAGCTACAAGGGTTTGATGCCTGACCCAGCTCTTGATAATCTGGATGCCAAAGCAGAGGAACCGCATTGGCGAGAGTGGTTAAGCGACGAGAAGTCGGGGCTTTGTGCATATGTTTTGCATGAGGGGCAAAACCTGATTGGCTACGCTCTGGCCGGTCCATTTCGTTCATTGGAAAAGTCTGATGACGAGGTTGAGCCAATGCCTGATCTGGCCGATTCTGAGATCTACGCCATTTATCTTCATCCCAATCATCAGAGGCAAGGGCATGGCAAGATGCTTGTTTCTGCTCTGACCAAAGACCTGATCGATCATGGCTATAAAGATGTGGCGCTATGGGTTGTCGGTGGCAATATGAAGGCTGAGAGTTTCTATGAGAGGATTGGTGGTCAGGAAGGTCCCAAGCGCGTAGAACGGCGTAGCAACAAGATTGTCTTTCGCGAAAAAGCCTATATCTGGCCGGACTTGCGTGCCTTGCATGCGAAGTTGACAGTGAAGCCTGTATAGACCCAATCAGAAAAAGCCTGAAAGCAAAACGCCCTGCCGGAAAGGTCCGACAGGGCGTAAAATACATCAATCATTCGCCAAGGCGAAGAATGAAAACCTTATTCAGCAGGCTTGGAGAAGGTTTTCAGATAAGCGATGACGTTTACACGATCTTTTTCTTTTTTCAGACCAGCGAAAGCCATTTTGTTCTTAGGAATGAATTTCTTTGGCTTGGTCAGATAACCGTCCAGGTTCGCGTCATCCCAAACAAAGCCACCTTCTTCTTTTTTGGCTTTGAAAGCTTTGGAATATTTGAAGCCTTCAACGGTAGCAATCTCGCGACCAACGATGTCGTTGAGGATTGGGCCGACTTTGTTTTTGGCTTTTTCGCCTACCTGATGGCACGCTTTACATTTTTTGAAGACTTTTTTGCCTTTTTCAGCATCGCCATCGGCAAGTGCGGATCCGGTGGCGGCAAGTACAACCATGCCAGCAACAGCAATCAAGCGTTTCATATTTCTGGTCCTTTTCATTGTTCCCGAAAGAAGGCTCATATCTCTGGTCTCAAGCCTCTTTCCTCCAATATACCAAAACCCCTATCAAAGTCTTGCCATCCAATAGGATGAAGGTTCGAGAGGGATGCTCGTCATGGGGTCCCGATCTGATTAAACCTTTTGAGCAGGAAATGCGGCAAAATTATCGCAACAAAAGCGAGCCAAATTGTCGCAGCTTGCTTTTGTTGCTTAATGGTCCCGAACTTGCAGTTCCTTAAACATTTTCCTGAAAGCCTTTGCAGCCCGTCTTGGCATCTTCTTGGCTTTGAACTGATCAATATCGGGTTTGGTATTTCCGACGACGACGATACCCACCATGCCCATGGCATAGTGAGGCGTACATTTATATGCATAAACTCCCTCTTTTTCAAAGGCTTGCTCAAATGGCTGCGACAGCCTGCTCTTGAACTTGGGAAAATCTTTTGGCACCAATCCATCAATGCTTTCCGCATTATGACCAAAATCGACAGGAATGAATTTTACAACGTCCCCGGGTTGAATATGGACCACGCGGGGCAAAAACAGATTTCGGCTGCGCGGATTGTCGGGATTATTGTTCAGCATCTGAACTTCTATCACTTCCGCTTGTACAGCCTGACTATTAAGTCCGATCATCAGCACAAGGAGGCAAGCACCAGATGTCCGGTGAAAGAAACTTTGAATTCTTGTCTGCATCTACCGGGGTCCTTTCAACGAGAGCAGCACACTTTATTCACCCAGATGGCTCCCTCAAGCACATCAGGATGAGTAAGGCAGAAAGATGCAGAATATTGAAAATAACGAGCGGAGCAAGTGGTCATTTTGCCATTCGTCACGCTGGGATGGTTGCGGCCAGAGCCTTGCTACAAAAAATGGGACCGGAAATATCTCCGATCCCATTTTCAGTTTTCAACGATTTGGGAAGCTTATTCTGTAACCTGAGCATAAAGGGCTTCGAAGGCTTTGGCTGCTTTTTTCGGTGCTTTCTTGCTTTTGGCAGCTGCCAGATTGCCATTGCCGTTGCCAACAACAATCACACCAACCATGCCCATGGCATAGTGTGGAGTGCATTTGTAGCCATAGGTCCCTTCAACATCGAAGGTGATCTCGAAATCCTTGGAGATTTTGGATTTCCACTTTTCAGCACCTTCAGGGATCATGCCTTTTACAGATTGCGTGTTGTGACCTTTGTTGGCGGAAACAAATTTAACGGTGTCACCTGGATTGATTTTCAGGAATGCCGGTTTGAAGATGTTCTTGTTCTTTTTGTTTTCCGGGTCTTTGTTCAGCATCTGAACTTCATAAGTCTCGGCAAAAGCCGGTGCAGCGATAGAGGTGACAACAGCCAAGATTGCCATGCTGGTGACTAGAGGAATCGTATTGGTAAAAGTCATAATTTTGCTCCTGACATATGTCTGGATTGATCCAGACAAACAATTGGCATGGCTCCACCCATTTCCATTATTCGCATTGCCAGCAAGACACGGATTACGCCTTGCGGCGACCGGGCAAACAAGAAATGTGGAATATACCATTCAGGTTTATAATATGAATACTGGTTTCATGAAATTGGCTTGCCTGCGACATTCTGGCGCAAACTTGATACTTCTACTCATGAATATTGCAAATGCCCGAGCCTGGGAACTATTGGGAATTTGTAGGAAGAGAAATAAAAGCATCCAGCCCATTGTCCCAATAGGGATTGGTGCCATAAAGCTCTGCCAGATAGTCAATGAAGAGGCGGACCTTGGCGGGCAAGAAGCGTCGGGACGGATAAATTACATAGAGCCCGATCTGACTGGACGCCCGGTATTGCGGCAGGATCACTTTCAAACGTCCATCGCGTAACTCATCTCCCACATCCCAGCTGGATCTGAGACCTATTCCAATGCCTGCAATGACGGCGGAGCGGATGACTTCGGAAGAATTGCTGCGCAATATGCCCTGTGTACGGATGATTTCGGTACCATCAGGTCCTTCCAGTCGCCAGGGATCCTGATTGTGGGCAGCAAGACAAACATGATCCGCCAAATCATTCAGGTTGGCAGGTTCACCATAACGATCCAAATAGTCAGGACTGGCGCATAACAGACGATGAATAGGAGCCAATTTGCGTGCAACAAGTGAGGAATCTGGCAAAGCGCCAATACGGATAGCCAAATCATAGCCATCTCCAACCAGATCAATGAAATCATCGGAACTATGCAGATCAATCGACAAGCCGGAATTGTCACGCAAAAATGGACCAAGATGTGGGGCGACATGCATACGACCGAATGATGTAGGGATTGAGATGGTCAAATGCCCACGCACTTGACTGGAGCGTTGAGTGACTGCGGCTTCCGCCTCTTCCACGCGCTCCAATATGATTTGGACGTGATCATAAAAATCCTGTCCAGCTTCGGTCAAGGCAATCTGACGTGTGGTCCGCTGCAGGAGGCGTGTTCCCAGCCGATCTTCCAGTTTTTTCATGCGTTTGGAGACAACTGCCGCAGAAATGCCAAGAGATTGGCTGGCTGCCGTCATGCTGCCCAATGAAACAATGCGTGCGAAGATTTCCATCTCGAACAGATCGCGTGTCGGCGCCATACAATTATTTCCTATGTGGAAGGAATGATTTTCATTATCTCTAATTATGCCAAGGTATAGCTGGCAAATTATTTCCTGCCAATGCGTCCAATTGGGTAATTTTGCGCTATTGATAAAATGGTAAATACATTTTACCAATAAGAAAATGAATTGCTGATCGGACTGGGAGGATCGATATGTCGATAGAATTGCCAATACCTGATGAAAAAATTCTGCAACGACGCGAGCAGATTGTCGCAGGATTGGCCAGGCTGTTGCCTGCTGAATGTCTAATCAGCAATGAAGATGAATGTCGGGCCTATGAAGCCGATGCCCTAACGGCCTACCGACGAATCCCGATGGCCGTGACCTTGCCACATACCACCCAGCAGATCAGCGATATCCTGAAATTCTGCAATGAACAGGGTGTGAAAGTCGTCCCACGTGGGGCAGGGACCTCATTGGCGGGGGGCGCCTTGCCCGTCGAAGACGGGATCGTTTTGGGCGTTTCCAAGATGAACCAGATATTGGAAATCGATTATCTCAATCGCACTGCCAAGCTGCAAACAGGTGTCACCAATATAAACATCACCAATGCTGTATCCGCTGATGGCTTCTTCTATGCACCAGATCCTTCCAGTCAACTGGCTTGCACCATCGCAGGGAATATCGCCATGAATTCTGGTGGAGCTCATTGTCTGAAATATGGTGTGACCACCAATAACATCCTCGGCGTTACCATTGTGATGATGGACGGAACCATTGTCGAAGTCGGTGGCCAGCATTTGGATAGCGAAGGCTATGATCTGCTGGGGCTCATCATTGGTTCCGAAGGTCAGTTGGGTGTGGTGACCGAAGCAACTGTACGCATTCTGGCCCAAGCTGAAGGTGCACGCCCCATGCTGATGGGGTTCCAGTCTCCGTCGGATGCAGGGGCTTGCGTGGCTGCGATCATTGGATCGGGCATCATTCCAGTCGCCATTGAATATATGGATAAACCCGCCATCAAAGTCTGCGAGGAATTTGCCCATGCGGGCTATCCAATGGATGTTGAAGCATTGCTGATCATCGAGGTGGAAGGATCGGATGATGAAATGGAGGATCTGCTGTCGCGGATTTCTGCAATCGCCAAGGATTACAACCCCACCATAACGAAGGTTTCCCAGTCAGAGGCCGAGAGTAGTCGCATTTGGCTGGGCAGAAAATCTGCCTTCGGTGCCATGGGGAGGATCTCAGATTATATGTGTATGGACGGAACCATCCCGACCAGCACCTTGCCACAAGTATTGGAAGGAATTGGCAAAATTGTCGATAGTTACAATTTGGGTGTGGCCAATATCTTCCATGCAGGCGATGGCAATCTGCATCCGCTGATCCTTTACAACATCAACGATCCGGAAGAATGCCAAAAAGCGGAAGATGCCGGGGCAGATATCCTCAAGCTCTGCGTCCAAGTTGGCGGTTGTCTGACCGGAGAACATGGTGTCGGCATCGAAAAGCGCGATCTGATGAATGATCAATTCAATCAGGTGGATCTTGATCAGCAAATGACGATCAAGTCAGCGTTGGATCCTCAATGGTTGTTGAACCCGGTCAAGGTCTTCCCGTTGGAAGGTCGGCCCGAAGTCGAAAGTTTGGCTCATCCGACTTTTGAAGCGGCTGAATAAGCTTTGCATTGAGTGAGCAATCATTATTTTTCAGGATCAGGCCATGACCAATATTTTGACGCCGGCTTCTAATCAGAAGGCCGCAGAGATCATTCGAGACGCAGCCGATAAGCGAACCCCGATAGCATTGCGCGGTGGGGGCACAAAGTCCCAAATCGGTACGCCTATGCAGGTCGAACAGATCGTATCGAGCGCAGGGCTCTGCGGTATCACGCTCTATGAACCATCGGAAATGGTCATCGCAGCCAAAGCTGGGACGCCTCTTGCGGAGATTGAAGCAGAGCTGAAAAAGCATAACCAGCGTCTGGCTTTTGATCCGATAACCTATCAACGGGCTTTGGGCTCAGATGGTATGCCCACTATTGGGGCAATTGCAGCCTGTAATTTGTCTGGCTCCCGTCGTATTGCTTTTGGCGCAGCCCGCGACAGCCTGATCGGCATCGAGATGATCAACGGCAAAGGTGAAATCATCAAGAATGGTGGCCGAGTGATGAAGAATGTCACAGGCTATGATCTGACCAAGCTTGTTTGCGGATCATGGGGAACATTGGGACTTCTGACAGAGGTATGTTTCAAGGTTCAGCCAAAACCAGAGCAAGAACGCACGTTGCTGATCGATGGTCTCTATGAGGACGAAGCCGTGCCTTTGATGTGCAAGGTCATGGGTAGTCCGTTTGAGATTACCTCTGCCGCTCACCTTTACCCTGATGCCCGCAAGGATGATATCCGGGCAAGGACTATTCTCAGAATTGAAGGCTTTGCAGAGTCTTTGAATTATCGCGTCCAAGAGCTTCAGGATCTGTTGATGGATGCTTGTGATGCAGACAATCTGGATTTTGGGGAAGTCGTACATCTAGACGATCATGAGAGCAAGGAAATCTGGGATAAGGTCGCAGATCTTTCCATCGTCAATGATGATGACCGTCAGCTCCTCTGGAAGATCTCCGTCAAACCGACAGATGCGCCGACCATTGGCCGATATTTACACAATCAGATGGATGCATCATTGCTCTATGACTGGTCGGGCGGTCTAATCTATGCAGCGTTTGAATGTCACCACCAAAATGAACAGGATGGCTCGGCACAAGAGATCCGCAATGAGGTCGCCAAATTGGGGGGGCATGCCACTTTGATACGGGCACCAGAGCTCACAAGAAGTGCAGGTGTCAGTTTTCAGCCACTGTCCAATGGTGTGAGCAAACTGCACAAAGCGGTAAAGCAGAGCTTCGATCCGTTTGGTATCTTCAATCCAGGCCTTATGGCTTCAGGCGAGGAGCGTTAGGTATGGAGACCAATTTCACTCTTGAGCAATTGCGCGATGATGGTTTGGCCGAAGCTGAGAAGATTCTACGAACATGTGTTCATTGCGGTTTCTGTACCGCGACGTGTCCCACCTATGTTTTGATGGGGGATGAGCTGGACAGTCCGCGTGGCCGGATCTATCAGATCAAGGATATGTTGGAAAACGGCAAACCGGCAGGCAAGGAATTGGTAACCCATGTTGACCGATGCCTGTCATGCTTATCCTGTATGTCCACTTGTCCGTCAGGTGTGCACTACATGCATCTGGTGGACTATGCCCGTAGCCATATCAACCAAAGCTATAACCGAAGCTTTGGCGATAAGGTCATGAGGCGTCTGCTACAAACCGTGTTGCCTTACCCGAACCGCTTCCGATTGGCGCTGCTGGGGGCCAAATTGTCAAAGCCCTTATTGCCTGTGCTTGAACCGCTGATTGGGAATACGCAGCTGGGCAAGCGGATCGTTGCCATGTTGCGATTGGCACCAAGCAAGATTGAGGGTCCCACACAAACCACCATGCCAGGCATATTTGAGGCCGATGAGCAGATCATGATCGAGACCGATCTCCCCAGGGATCCTGCAGATGTAGCCATTCGAGCACCAAGCAAGCGCGTTGCTCTGCTGAGCGGTTGTGCCCAACCAGCACTGGATAGCAATATCAATGGAGCCACCATCCGCTTGCTCAATCGCCTGGGTTATGAGGTTGTTTTGGCACAAGGTGAGGGATGTTGCGGGGCATTGGTCCATCATATGGGGGAAGAAGATCAGGCCCATGGACAGGCTCGCGCCAATATAGAGGCTTGGAGCCGTGAAATCGAAGGAGATGGGTTGGATGCGATTCTCATTACGACATCTGGCTGTGGAACGACTGTCAAGGATTATGGCTATATGTTTCGCAATGATGCCCAGCTGAAGAAAAAGGCTGAAAAGGTATCGGTGCTTGCTCGTGATGTCAGTGAATTTCTGGAAGAAATCGAACTGCCCAAGCCCGATAAAGCGTTGCCACGTCTAACAGTGGCCTATCATTCAGCCTGTTCCTTGCAACATGGCCAGCAAGTGAAATCTGCTCCCAAAACACTGCTGCATCGGACAGGGTTACGGGTAAAAGATGTTCCCGAAGGGCATTTATGTTGTGGATCTGCTGGCGTCTATAACATCATGCAACCTGATATTGCGGGGCAACTGAAGGAGCGCAAAATCACCAATATTGACAAAACGCGCCCCGATCTGATTGCAGCCGGTAATATCGGATGTATCACGCAAATCGGAGCGGGAACGAATACACCAGTCGTGCATACCATCGAATTGCTGGATTGGGCTTATGGTGGGCCAATCCCACAAAAACTGGATGGTTTGTTGAGACAAGGTCGGTAATAATATGCACTCGGAACAGAAGAGTTTTGTGCCTTTCTGTTCTGAATTGTCCAATTATTGCTCTTCCCGCAGAAAACGGTCGTTTTTTAATTCGATATTAGACAATTTGCCACATACTTGACCTTGAGTGATGATAGGAACTGTGTGATGGCAGAGCAGGATAAGACTATCGCAGATAGTCTTTACACCATTTTTGATCAGGTCAGCGATGCTGTTTTTGTGATAGATATGCAGGGAGAGTGCATCTATCGGAATAATCAGTCCAATCTGTTTCCATCCAGACATCTGGATCGCCTGATCAAGCTTTGCAAATCGAAGGCCAATCACGATAAAAGCCCTGAAATTGGCCTTGATAATTGGCAGATTTCCGTCAGCTACCTGTCTGATCACATAATCTTTGTTTGTAAATATAAGGCCAGTCAACAAGACCAGATCCGGGCCATGCGTCAGGATTTCATGACCTATCTCGGTGATAATGAAAGCGCTCAACAGGCTGCAATCAAGGCTTTGCGCAGTCATGTCGACTGGCGCTGGATGGCTATTTGCAGTCTCGATCACAAAACCAAGCAGGTCATCTTTGATATTGGTTTTGAGGGTGATGTGTTGAAACAGCCTCTCTTCCAGCCGGCGAAACCGGTGAAAACATTCTGCCCGTGTACCGGGCTTGTCCATTTTCAGGCACTGAGTGACATCTTTGCTGACCCGGCTCCCTTTATGGAAACTGGGATGGGGTATGTCGTTGGGATGTCGATGAAGAACCATCAAGGTGATTGTGTTGGCTATGCGATAATTGGTCATGAAGGTGACCCTCAGGATGCCAAAGAAGTTGGTACTCTTCTGGAAGTGATGGCTGACTTGTATGGCCCATATTTTGAAGCAAGCACGGCTCGAGAAGAGGCAGAAAAAGCCCAAAAGGAATCCTTGACCGATGTTGTCACCGGGCTAGGGAACCGCAGAGCGTGCGAGATTTTCATCAAGGAATGTCTGGATGAAGATTATCGTGAACGCACCAAAGACGAAATTTCTACGATGTTTGACCCTCATGCCATGCGCAATTCGGTTGTAATGTTGGCGGATTTTGATGGCTTCAAGAGATTGAATGATACAATGGGCCATGCAGAAGGCGATCGTGCTCTTGCATTGTTTGGTCATTGTTTGCGTCAGCACAGATCACCAGAAGCTCAGATTTTCAGATTGGGTGGAGATGAATTTGTACAAGTGTTTCCACGAGCGGGAAGTCTGGAATCAGATGACTTGCGCCATTGGGTCAGCAGCATTGAGGAGTCTCTGACCAAGGCTGGATTTAATGATCTGGGCATTAGTATTGGTGTCGTGCATTTCTTTGAGGGAGATGGGACTTATTCCTCTCTGATGGCTTTGGCGGATGCACGTATGTATCACGACAAGAAAATGCGCTCTCTCCATTTTGCATGAAGCTAAGGATTGGGAATGCTCTATTCCGGATTGTGCTGTATGATTGTGGAAAGCAGTTTCAGTCCTTTGGAAAATTTCTCATCATCAGCCACTGTGCCCAGCGCCAGGCGCACAGCTTTTGGAGCTTGACTATTTCCCACCACGAAATGATGACTTCCCAGCAGGCTAATGCCGTGTCGCTCAGCTTCCAATTCAAGAACAGCCGGATTCCAGTGATCAGGCAATTCCAACCAGCAGGATAGGCGGTCCGGCAGCAAAAATGCGGCTTGTCCAAGGGCTTGTTTGGCAATTTTGTGTCGTTGCTGCAGGATCTTGCGTTTGCGTTCCAAAGTGCGTTCCATTTCTCCTTGTTCGATCCAGTATTTTGCTATTTCAGCAAGAATCGGGGAAGCCATCCAGCTGGTATCGGCAATGGCTCTTACCAGCTTTGCGCGATAGCGAGACGGCGCATACAAAAAGCCGGTGCGCAAGCCACCGCCCACTATCTTGGAAGTCGTGCCAATTGCGCAAACCCGGTTTGGGATGAGTTGGGTAAGGCTTTGCTTGTGGCCCTGCATTAATGCACTGTAAGGGTCATCTTCAATAACGGGTAGATCAAAGCGTTCTGCAATATCCGCAAGGGCCTCGAAGCGAGATCTGGACAATTGCTCGCCCGTAGGGTTGTGAACATTGGGCAGCACCATCAAACCGGTGATAGAGCGTCTTTTGCAAAGATCTTGCAAATGATCAGCCGACATACCCTCACAATCGCGTCGAACAGGAACAAGACGAACGCCTAATCTGTGGGAGGCACTGATCAGATTGGGATAGCTGAGTTCATCAACGGCCAGATAGTCTCCTTCGCGAAACAGGCTTTGCAACACGACCTGCAATCCGTGCTGTGCACCGGAAGTTACCAATACATCCTCAACGGAGCATGTCACCGCGAAATGTCGGAAAAAAAATGCTCCAGCCTCCTTATGTCTCAACAACCCATCCGCCGGAACATAATTGAGCAAGCTATTCAGGCCTGATTGGCTGGAAAGATACCCAAGAGCTGCCGATAGATCCGGATCCAGATGTGGTAGTGAAAAATTTCGTGCGAAATCCAGCTCTGCCCCTTGGTTGGCAGGCGGCGAAAGAGGCGAGGGGAGGGTTTCGTGCCCTTTGACATAGGTGCCGCGACCAATTTCTCCCTGAACCAATCCCATTTTTTCTGCTCGTTCATAAGCACGGGTTACAGTTCCATGGGTGCATCCCAGTTCCCACGCGAGTGCTCTTTGAGGGGGAAGGCGCGTACCAACTTCCAGACGTCCAGACGCAATATCATTGGCCAATTGATCTGCCAGTGCTTGATAAAGTGGACCTTCACGTTTGGATAAATCAGGAAGCCAGCTAAGGGTTTGAGCCATGATAGATCTCTTGTTTGCAATGAGCTGCCAATGGTCTGATATTTATTCTGAGCAGAATATTGTCTCAGAGACAATGTAATCTTTGACCAAACAATAAATCAATAGATAGCATTAAAACAAGAAAATTGTATCGATTGTATCTAAAGGCTATCTCATGGATTTTTCCACCTTACTCCCTTTCATGCTTTTTGTTGCTGTTATGACCGGAACTCCGGGGCCAGGTAATCTGGCATTCATGGCTATTGGAGCGCAGATCGGTGCCAAGGCAGCCTTGCGTCCAATCCTTGGGGCGGTGCTATCTGCTATCGGTATGAATATCCTGATTGCCTATGGGCTGGGCGCAGTCCTATCGAATGGTGGATGGTTGACTTGGCTGCTGAAGGGGGCATCCATGGCTTATATGCTCTATCTGGCCTGGCGGGTTTTGACATTATCAAAGGGGGAAGCAGGAACAGCCAAACCATTGTCTTTTTGGGAAGGGACCTTGATCCATCCACTTAGCCCGAAAACCTGGGCTATGGGTGTGATTGGATATTCGGTTTACTTCACTCCGACAGGCCCTTTATGGGATGAGGCACTTTTTTTGGCGGCTGGTTTTGCGATGGGGGGATTGGTTTTTCATTCCAGCTGGGCTTTGGCTGGCGCTGCCATTATGCGCATGCTGGGGCGTGGCCGAGCCTTTCATGTCTTCACTACCAGCATGGCGATTTTGATGGTCGGCTCTACGGCTTGGTCCTTGTGGCTCCAAGGATGACAGACGAATGATGCAAATGAGAAAAGGCAGCCAATGGCTGCCTTTTGGGTGTCTTGAAAAAAGGTGAATGTGCTTAAAGCACAATCACCCTGGTGCCTACACGAACACGTTCATAAAGGTCCTGGACATCCTGATTTCGCATGCGAATGCAACCAGAGCTCACCGCTTTGCCGATGGACCAGGGTTCATTGGAGCCATGGATACGGTAAAGTGTAGAGCCTAGATACAGGGCCCTGGCCCCCAGTGGATTGCGTGGGCCGCCTTCCATGAAAACAGGCAAACCAGGTTGGCGAGCGCGCATTTCCGCAGGTGGGCGCCAGGATGGCCATTCTGCCTTGCGTGTTACTTTGTGCTTGCCAGCCCATTCAAACCCCGGACGGCCGACACCCACACCATAGCGGCGGGCTGTACCATCTTTCTCGACCAGATAGAGATACCGCTCATTGGTATTCACAATGATGGTACCTGCTTTATGCGGGCCGTCATAATCTATGACAGTTGGCAGAAAGCGGGGATCCATCTGACGAACACGTGGTTTTGTTTTCTTGGCAGACAACCGCTCGGTTCGGCCTCGTACTCGTGTTGAGTTACGATTGTTGATCCGAACTGTGCGGCGTGAAACCTGCGGGCGGCTATCACGCACAGTCGGGCGAGCCTTCCCGGGACGCAACTGTAAAACCCAAGGGTCAATCCGATCCGGGCTCAAGATAACGGGTGGAGGAGCGGCGTACCGCACGGAACTGGCCAGTGTCGGAACTGTAAGACCACAAAGGCCCACCGACATGGCACAGGCAAACATACAAAGGCGCTTCATCGACATACTCACTACTAACTGTGTCAAAGCAAAAAAGGGAGCAGGACTGATTGGGTCATATTGACCATATCTACCATCCAACATTGGTGGCATGGCCCATTGAAACACAAATACGAATGCTCCAGTGACCCAGCCCTTGCCTCGACTTTCAAATTAAAGCAAAGACGCCAGCAATTGGTTAATCAAAGCTTGCAGGGCTCATCAATTGGAGTCAGCGTAAATGAAGCGTAAAATTGCAGAGATAACTGGTTAATGGACGGATCCGGGTAGTGGTCATGATTGAAATGCCAGATGACCTTATGGTCGTCTCGATACAATTGCCTTTGCATCACGGAGAATGTCCATGGTGATGGGTTCCACTTGTCGACGAGTCATGCCCGGTTTTACACGCTTGTTATAAAGCATGTTGAGGATCAGGCGATCAAACCGGGTGAAATGATCAAAGCGTGAGCGATCATTGAAAACGGAATACATCAGGCTGTCATCGTCATTTACAGGACCAAGACCTTGCAGAATTTCTTCGACCATACAGCGACGAAACAGGTTTTTGCCTTGATTGGCGACCAGTACTGCATCGCTTCCCAATATTCCGGATCGGCGAGAGAGCACTCTCACAATGCACTGGCCAGGCACATCTATTGAATTGTTGCGGAAAATTTCCCTGCGTACGGTGGAGGCATAGTCTTCGCGATCAACAATGAAAATACGAAAATTGGCATCCTTGCGGTTTCGAACCAGACTGAGCTGCAAGGCCGGGATATAAAGAGGCAATGATGAGACAAAGCGGCGAACCAGAGCCTTGCGGTTGATCCGGGAGCGATTATCAATCCAAATCTTGATGGGAGTGACATATTTCTTGACCCTGTTGGTTTGGCTTCCCCAACTCAAGGCACGAATTTCAGATCCAAAAACGGTGCGATAAAAGCCATCGGCAACCAGTGCGTCCGGATATTTTGCCGGGGCTGATTGAGCAACGTCCGTAGTAAAAAGGACCATCAGGCCAAGAAGACAGGCAAAAAAGAATGCGCTCGCATCGGGTACAAAGCGGTCCAACGGGTATGAAATCTGTCTGGTCGGCATGATTAGGGTCACAAGATTTTACTCTTTACAACAGATAATGACAGGCAAGCCGACATTTATCTTTACGGGGTCCAGACATATATATGCATGTCCGTTGGATCGAGGTTGGGAGTGCGATCCATATCGTGACACAACAATTGCCCATTTGTGGCATGTTGGTCAATCATGGTTCGGAAGAGGCTTGCAATTTATTGTCACACGACAGCTGATTTACAATTGGTCGTGACCTTTTTGCATGTCATTTATACGGAGCTCTGTTTCATCCCTGAATGTGGAATTTGTCTGTCAAACAGCTCGTTTTGGCCAATAACATGCCAAATTTGATCGTTATATATGGCTAACAAGATTGTGATATTTTTACACAATAGGACAACTCATTTTTAACCAAGCTGCTTTTATAGTCGGGGCAGTAACTTTGCCGAAGTGCAAAGCTGGTCCTCTGCAAATGACTTTGCAAATATGGAGAAGAGTGGGATGGCGCGGGCGAACAGACCTTTTCGGATCGAGCAGATTTTAGGTGAAACACTACCGGATCAACCTGTTTCTGCCTCATCATCTGGCTCTGGTGTCATGTCTTCCGATCAGCACGGACAGATCATGTCCGAGTTGGCGAGCCTTCGTCGATTGATTGAACCTGCTCAGGAATTGAACAATTCGATAGTTGAGAACTATCAAAGCGAGATGACCGAAGCGCTCAAGATCAAGGCGGAGATGGATGAAATCTATTCTGCAATTGCTGAAACCAAGCGCGAAATTGCGACGCTCCATGTAAATGGCCTGCATAGTGCGGAAATGAACAAGGTGACCGATGAACTGGATGCCATTGTTCATGGAACAGAACAAGCCACGGAGCAAATTCTTGCCGCAGCGGAAGTTATTGATGAAAATGCCTCCAAACTTTCCAAAACCCTGACAGGTGAAGAAGACGACTGGACACATGAAATTTCCGAAAGTGTGGTTTCGGTATTCGAAGCCTGTAACTTTCAGGATCTGACCGGTCAGCGCATCACGAAGGTGGTCAATGTCTTGCGTTTCATCGAAGATCGGATTGTATCCATGATGGAAATCTGGGGTGGTATCGACCACTTTCAGGAAATTGAAGTCGATAATCCGATGGAGAAAACCGGTGATGCCGCCCTGTTGAACGGTCCTGCCCTTCAGGATGAAGAAGGTGTTGCAAGCCAGGACGATATCGACGCCCTGTTCGATTAGTTTTCTCATCGAGGAGCTTCCATGCGTCCAAGTGAATTTTTGCGCTCTCTTGCCCATGAAGATTGGCAAGCAGCGACAACCCATGCCTTCTGCAAGGAGTTGGCCGCCGGTACTTTGCCGTTGGAAAAAATGCGTTACTATCTAGTGCAGGACTATAAATTTGTAGATGGCTTCGTACGGTTGTTGGCATCAATGATTGCCCATGCTCCGAGCCTTGCGGATAGTGTTCCGGCTGCACAATTTCTCGCAGTCATAACTGGGCCAGAGAATACTTATTTCTTGCGCTCGTTTGAGGCGTTGAATATCAGCACAAATGACCAAAATGCGTCAGCATCAGAGGTAACCCAAGCCTTTCAGGATGTGATGAAAAAAGCCGCAAATTCTGGCTCATATCTGCAGATGTTGGCTGTCCTCAATGTGGCTGAATGGTCTTATCTGACCTGGGCGACGCCGTTCAATCCCCCAAAATCCGATTTGCCATTCTGGTTCTCCGAATGGATTACTCTACATGCGGGTGAAGGGTTCGAGGGAGTGGTCGCCTATCTGCGTGATCAGCTGGACAAAGCTTGGGAGGCTGCGAGCATCGATGAGCAGGAAGCTGCCAAAGTTCTTTTCATCGAGGCGATGTCTCTTGAACGTCAATTTTTCGATCTTGCCTATAAGAATGGTTAGAAAACCGACTATCTTTACAATCATACCGCGTTAAAGCATGTCTTAGATAATTTCGTCTTGACAATATACCTTGCATGTAAATAGAACAAAGAAAGAACAATTCAATTTGGGAGCGAGATCATGTCCGATGGTTTGATCCTTGGCGAAGACGGAAGAATGCGCTGTTGGTGGCATGGCGGCAAGGAAGACTATATTGCTTATCATGACAATGAATGGGGCAATCCTACGGGCGACGATCGTACTCTTTTCGAGAAAATTTGCCTTGAAGGGTTTCAGTCCGGTCTCTCCTGGTACACGATCCTGAAAAAACGCGAAAATTTTCGCGCAGCCTTTGCCAATTTTGAAATTGACAAGGTAGCGGCTTTTACCGACGAGGATGTCGAGAGATGTCTTGAAGATGCAGGTATCGTTCGCCATCGCAAGAAAATCGAAAGCACCATCAACAACGCCCAGCGGGCGCAGGAACTGATCAAGGAAGAAGGGTCACTGGCTGCTTACTTCTGGCGTCAGGAGCCGAAACCGGAAGAGCGTCCCGCCAAGCTGGATTATGAGACGGCCAGAACTCTGGGCAAGACAGATATCTCTACCCGGATTTCAAAGGATCTGAAAAAGCGTGGCTGGTCTTTCGTCGGCCCAACCACGGTCTACGCCTTCATGCAGGCGATGGGACTGGTCAATGACCATCTGGAAGGATGTTATTGCAGAGAAAAAATCGAAGCAGCTAGAGCCGCTTTCAAGCGTCCGATTTGATGAGATACGTTTGCTCTAAAGGGCGGGAAAATTCCGCCTTTTCCCAGGTTGTTTTCTGGTTATGTGGCATTTCCGTGACTTTTCGGCTTCATTCTCGATGTGAGGCTGCCTCATCTCTTGCAGATCACTTCGCTTCGGGCTAGGACAAACCCATCTAGCCCGTGGTGTATCTTGGGCAAACTCCGTCCATCTGATCGAAAGTGACCTGACCGAAATGGCAAAGAAGAACAAGCCCCAGAAGCTCAAGGCCCGCCTGCCGCGCGGATTTGTCGACCGGATGCCAAGCGAGATTCGCGCCGGTGAAGAGATGATCGCCAAAATCAAGGCTGTCTACGAGCATTATGGTTTCGATCCGATTGAGACTCCAGCTTTTGAATATACCGATTGTCTTGGCAAGTTCCTGCCTGATACCGACCGTCCCAATGCAGGTGTCTTTTCCGTTCAGGATGATGACGAGCAATGGATGAGCCTTCGTTATGACTTGACGGCTCCGTTGGCGCGTCATGTCGCAGAAAACATCAACGAAATTCAGCTGCCTTTCCGCTCATATCGTGCTGGCTATGTGTTCCGGAATGAAAAGCCTGGCCCAGGTCGTTTCCGCCAGTTCATGCAATTTGATGCCGACAGCGTTGGCTCGCCGGGCGTTCAGACCGATGCTGAAATGTGCATGATGATGGCTGACACCATGGAGGCTCTGGGCATTGAGCGCGGCAATTATGTGATCCGCGTCAACAACCGCAAAGTGCTCGATGGTTTGATGGATGCTATCGGCCTTGATGGTGATGAACATGCCGAAACCCGCCTGACTGTGCTGCGTGCTATCGATAAGCTCGATAAGTTCGGCCCTGAAGGCGTGAAGCTTCTGCTCGGAGAAGGCCGTAAGGATGAATCTGGTGACTTTACAAAAGGTGCAGGTCTTTCCGATGAGAATGCAGATTTGGTGCTTGGTTATATGGCGGGCAGCGAGACTATTGAAAATGACGGTCAAAAAGAGTTGGAGACCATGCGTTCCATTTTCGAAAGCTGCGGTTATGGCGAGGATCGGGTCAAAATTGATCCGTCAGTCGTGCGTGGTCTGGAATATTATACCGGTCCGGTCTATGAGGCCGAGCTGCTCTTTGATGTGACCAACGAAAAAGGCGAAGTCGTGCAATTTGGCTCCGTCGGTGGCGGTGGTCGTTACGACGGTCTGGTGAAACGCTTTGTGGGGCGCGATGTCCCAGCAACGGGTTTCTCCATTGGTGTGTCCCGTTTGATGTCGGCACTTAAGAATCTCGGTAAACTGGGTGATGATACGGTCCTGCCACCAGTGCTCGTCACTGTTATGGATGGCGATGTGGCCTCTCTTGGCCATTATCAGAAAATGGTCATGGATCTGCGTGCCGCAGGCATTCGCGCCGAGATGTATCAGGGCAACTGGAAGAAGTTCGGTAATCAGCTTAAATATGCCGATAAGCGTGGCTGTCCGCTTGCAATCATTCAAGGATCTGACGAGCGTGAGCAAGGTGTTATCCAGATCAAGGATCTGGAAGAAGGCAAGCGCCTGTCGGCAGAGATCGAAGACAACCAGACCTGGCGAGAAAGCCGCCCGGCACAGATCGAGGTTCCTGAAGGGGATCTGGTCTCCAAGGTCAAAGAAATGCTGGAAGCTCAGGCCAAGGACCGCGAGAGCGCAAAGTAACCTATCCCAATCCAATGACAGATGTGAGTTAAGGACAGAAAGGTCGTCACCGTGACTTATGTGAGCGAAGAAATGCGCAGCAAGCTTGCCGCTTTGTTTCAAAGCGCCGGAGCCACTCCAATTGAGCTGCCCATTCTCCATCACGCCGATCTGTTCGTGGACCTGATTGGTGAAAATATCCGTCGTCGCTTATACGCAGCTCCTGGTGCCAATGGTCAGACAATGGCACTGCGCCCAGAATTCACCATTCCATCTTGTTTGCATCATTTGCAAACAGGCGATGCTGCCCGCAAAGGCTGTTACGCCTATCTTGGACCGGTATTCCGGCAGCGTGAAGATGATCAGCCGGGCGAGTTTCATCAAGCTGGCATTGAGATGATTGACCCGGAAGGAGGAGCTGCACTGAATGCACGCAGTCTCGCTCTGTCTGTGTCCGCCGTAAAAGATCTCTCCGGCAAGGATGCAGAGGTCATCATTGGTGATCGTGCGCTCTTCTCGGCATTGCTGGAAGAGCTGAACGCACCAAAGGTTTGGCAACGCCGTCTGGAAGGGGCATTTGGTGAACGTGATGTGTTGGATCGGATGCTGGGCCGTCTGGCGACTGGTGGTTCGCACGATCATGGTGCATCTGCTGGCCTTGCCCGCATTTTGGAAGACAAGGCAGCTGAAGATGTCTCAGCAGCAGTGGAGGAAATGCTCGAGATAGCCGGTCTTACCGCCGTTGGTGGTCGTTCGATCAGCGATATTGCCGAGCGTTATTTGGAAAAAGCTGAACTGGCTGCGAATGCCGGATGGGACAGTGAAAAGCTGGCCATTCTAAAAGACTATCTGGACCTTCAATGCTCCATCAACGATCTGGCTTCCTGCCTTTCAGACTTTGAAAGCCGTCATGGTATGGTGTTAGGCAAGGCGAAAGAAGCTTTCCTGGAGACATGCAACCAGATCGCTGACATGCTTTCCGCGCAAGATAGCAAGGGTGATGTTGCCTTCAAGGCGGATTTTGGCCGCCGTCTGGATTATTACTCCGGCTTCAATTTTGAATTGCGTCTGGAAGGTGAAGCCAAGCCTGTGGCCGGGGGAGGGCGCTATGACCGTCTGCTCGGCTTGCTAGCCGAAAAACAGGATTTAGGTGCAACGGTGCATGCGGTTCCAGCGGTCGGCTTTTCAATCTGGCTTGGCCGGATTCAGGCATAAAGGGAAGGATTTTGACCATGAGCAACAGCCCATTGATCATTGCAGTGCCTTCCAAAGGCCGCTTGCAGGAAAATACCAACGCATTCTTTGCCCGTGCTGGTTTGAAGGTCGCCCGCCCCGGTGGTTCTCGAAATTATCGTGGTCATCTGAAGGGCGTCGATAATGTTGAGATTGCCTTCCTTTCGGCTTCCGAGATCGCCAAAGAATTGAAGGTTGGATCCGTTCACCTTGGTGTAACCGGTGAAGATTTGGTCCGAGAGCATCTCGCCAATCCGGAAAGCTATGTCGACCTTCTGCTCAAACTCGGCTTTGGCCATGCCAATGTGGTGATTGCTGCGCCAAAGGCCTGGATTGATGTGCGTAGTATGGAAGATTTGAGCGATGTCGCTCTGGATATGCCTGCTCGCTATGGTCACCGTCTGCGTGTGGCCACCAAATATGTCAATCTGACCCGTGCATTCTTTTCTCGTCATGGTATCGTTGACTACAAAATCGTTGAAAGCCTTGGTGCAACAGAAGGGGCTCCGGCCGCTGGTTCAGCCGACGTGATTGTCGATATCACTTCAACTGGCTCCACGCTGGAAGCCAACAATCTGAAGATTCTCGACGACGGTATCATGCTGCGTTCCGAGGCCAATCTGGTGGCCTCCCTGACCGCAAACTGGTCAGAGCAGGCGCTATCTGCTCTCTCTGCCATTCTTGATCGAATTCAGGCTGAGGAAGCAGCGAGAACCCGTCGTCTTGTGCGTGCCCATATACAAGATGCTCCAACAGTATCGGCTCAGCTTCTGAGTGAATTTGAAAGGAACGAGATCGCTTCTCCATTCGCCGAGCAAAAAGAGATGGTTGAGCTGCATGTTGCTGAGGGATCGGTCTATTCGGTAGCGGCTAAACTCCGCCAAATGGGAGCTTTATCGGTTTCTGTCTCGAAAATGGATTATATCTTTGAAGCACAAAATCCACTTTTCGATCACATCCGTACCCGGTTGAACATCAAATTCTGATACCGGTTACTTTGAATATTCTTCGTCGGAAGACCCACGGACATGGTTTGACCATATTGCACGTCAACAACCGGAACGGTTGTTGACGTTTGATGAATCACAGGCAGGAGATAAGGCGGTATGGTGAAGGCAAAGCTGACGGAACAAGGCTGCCCTTCTCGTAGGGAGTTTTTGAGCTATTCGGGTAAATTAGCTCTAGCTGCTCCGGCCCTTCTCTCTGTCAGCACGATAGCCAACGCTGCTGATTTGGAGTGTCAGATTGGTGCTCTCCTGATGGTTGGTTTCAATGGCAGAAGTGCCAGAGGTCGCTTTGCGCGTCAGATTGCCGGGCATATTGCCAAAGGGCGGGCGAGTTCCATCGTCTATCTTGGGTCCAATATCGGATCTGGTCGTGATGTGCGTGAGCTCAATAAGCTCTTTGCTTCATCTGGTGTCAAGCATATTGCCATTGATCATGAAGGTGGTGCGGTCCAACGTCTTCGCAAACAGCATGGTTTCATGCGCTTGCCCTCCGCACTGAAGGTGGCGCAAACCCTTAGCCCTCAACAAGCGCAAGCTTTATATGCCAAGGCAGCGAGAGAGCTGGCAGGTGCCGGTTTTTCGCTTAATCTTGGGCCTGTGGTAGATTTGCATCGTCCGACAAATCCGGTGATCGGGCGCAATCGCCGGGCTTATGGCGCAAAGGCCCCAACAGTTACTGCCTATGCCGGAGCTTTCGTTCAGGCGCATCGACAATATGGCATCCACACAGCACTGAAGCATTTCCCTGGTCACGGCTTATCCAAAAAGGACAGTCACAAGGGCTTTGTTGATATTCGTCAGAGTTGGAACCCTGAGGAACTTCAACCCTTTACCCAATTAATTCAACATGGCCTCGCCGACATCGTCATGTCTGGCCATCTTTACGTACGTGTAGCAGAGCAGGATCAAGGACAATTGACCACATTCTCCCGCCCGTTGGTTCAAGATGTCTTGCGTCGCGGTCTTCGCTTTCAGGGTATGGCCATGACTGATGATCTGGATATGGGCGCTGTCCGAAAGATAGCGTCTCTACCGGAAGCAACGATCCGTGCGGCGCAAGCTGGCTATGATCTGCTGCTTCTCTCCAACAGTTTGAAACCCGACCCGGATCTCCCGATAAAAGCGATTGGTTGGATCAGACAGGCTGTGCAGGACGGGCGTATACCCGCCAGACAGATTGCACAATCTGCCGAGCGGGTATGGCGTTCACGAAGGAGTTAGCAGCTTTTTTGCTATTTATGCTTTGGCTTGTTGGCGTTAGCAATACGGCGCGCTTCTGCCTCGTAATGATAGACAAGGGCGGCAAATAGGGTTTCGTCAATCGCACAAGACAGGCCCGCTCGTATCATGGCTGCACAAACAGGAATCCTCTCTTTCAGGCTGGATAGTGAAAAACCTGACCGCGCTCCAAGTGCGTAAGCTGAATGAAAGGACATAACACGGGTACGAAAACCCGTTTGCAAGATTATCCGACAATTGTCGTCAGGATAAGAGGGCAACGTAACCTCTTTGATCGCTTGTTGGTGAGAAACCTGGGAAAACAGGGCCTCGAATTTCAAATCCCGTTCCGGGTCATAAGCTTCAAACATACAAATCCTCCAAACTGGCCAGACTGGCCGAATTCAGGAAGACTGGCGACGAGTGGGAGATAGTCCGCTTGACTTGCAAAGAAACCAACTTTGCCGCATCCCGATTATCGGTGCCACCTTGCCGCGGTTGGCAGGTTGGCGAGGGCGCCAGCCCTTCTCTTGATGAAGTCCTCACACTATGGCGATTTTACGAAGAAATCAAGACTTTAGTCTTGCATACCCAACAGATTTAAGGCTCGATTTGGGAATCGATGATGGTCTCCGCAAGCATGGTGATCTATATGAAGGAATTTTCGGGTATCATCATAAAAGAGGCCGCCGTTACCGACGACCTCTCAAGACGGTAATTTTGTGGGGACCGCCTCTTCGAAAGCCAACACAGATGTTGCTTTTGTCCAGCACTCACTATTTGGGGGACGAATGTGGTCACTAGCAACGTTCGACTTTCTATAAATAGTATAGGTCAGGACAGGTGCTTTTGCCATATGAAATGTGTTTGCATCACTATGTATAGACTGTCTTCTGCAGTCCGAATTACGCAATGATACCTTATTCAGTTAGGGAATTGACTATTTTGTAGAAAAAAATTCTAAAAAATGACATAAAAAGGAGTTTTAGCTTCGTCCTTTGTCGGAATGTGAGAAAGGATGGTTGCTTTTCGCTTCTTGCGGGAATGCCTGAAATTGGCATGAATGAAAGCATAAAAGCGTGAAGTCGACTATAGTACTGTGAAAAAGTGACCCTCCAAATGAGGGGCGAACCTCATTTGGGTTGATATTCTCCGCATTGCAGATTCGTTCTTTCTTTTCGGTAATATTGACCCAAATAGACTGGGCTATGCTGCATTTTGGAGACAGTGCGTCATTCTAAACCAGTTCTCGTGATGTTGAATAAGGCTTTTCTTCCTCATAATAGGCATCGAAGCCAACTACCTGTTTGAGATCATCAAACTCCAGCAACAGGTCTGCGGGATGGCCCCCGTTCTTAAGTGTTGTCAAAGCGGACTGCATCGCCTTGGCTGCAGCGGATAGCAACGTAAGGGGGTAAGCGGCTAGATTATAACCTGCTTCATAAAGAGTTTTGGCATCTAGTATTGGCGTTGCGCCACCTTCTACCATATTGGCCATATGTTTGTGGGGTACAGCTTGGGCAATTTCTTTCAATTCTGCCAGACTGTGTGGCGCTTCCACGAACAGGATATCAGCACCAGCTTCCTTGAAAGCTGCCGCCCGCTCCAAAGCTTCATCGAGACCATGCTGATGACGGGCATCAGTGCGGGCCATGATCAGAATGTCGGCTCCTTCGTCCCTTGCATCCACCGCAGCCTGAATACGGGAAATTGCCTCGTTGCGCTCGACGACCAGCTTCCCTTTCGTATGTCCGCAGCGTTTGGGGGCCAATTGGTCTTCGATCATGATTCCAGCAAAGCCAGCTTGGGCATAGCCTTTGACAGTTCGTTTCACATTCAGAGCATTCCCATATCCAGTATCTCCGTCGCCGATAAGTGGCAATTGAGGGGCGGCAGCGCAGATATTGCGCCCGCTATCGATCATTTCTCCATAGGAAATCAGACCCGTATCGGGTTGCCCAATCCGCGAAGCGGAAACACCAAATCCGGTCATGAATCCGATATCAAAACCAGTTTGCTGGATCATGCGTGCGGACAGGGCATCAAAAGCACAGGGCATGATGTGACAGCGTGGTTCATCCAGCAGCTTGCGCAATTGGGCAGAAGGGCCAGAAATGCTGGTCGATGAAGAAGGGGAGGATTTGGTCATGATGGGACTTTCGCGCAAAGCGGGCAAGAAAATTCCGCTCGACCCTAAAAGCTCGATACAATGAGTGCAAGCAAAAGTCAGACTGTCCCCACAGGCGCCAGTTTCTCACTCGACTTGCACTTGTGCCTACTCTGCTTTATGTGGAGCGCAACCGGTGCAGTTCTGATGTCGAAGCAACTGTAAAGGCGCGAATGATAAGGATTGGGAAGCAGATGTCGGATCAAGGCAAAATGATTGATGAGCAAGAACTTCGCGGTCGCCCGATAACCCGATTCACGCGATCCGGGAAACCATTGGAACCATCTATCACACATGAGATGGTTGATCGTCTGGTTGAGGCATTCTACACCAAAGTTCGCAAGCATGAGCGATTGGCAAGGCTTTTTGCAAAAGACATGAGCAAGGAGTGGCCGGAACATCTTGATCAAATGAAAGGTTTCTGGCGTTCTGTTGTCATGCAAACCGCAGAGTACCAAGGACGTCCCGTGCCTGCTCATATGAAAATGACAGATCTCGAGCCCGGAGATTTTGCGACCTGGCTGGAACTTTTCCGAGAAACGGCGCATGAAGTTTGTACGTCAGGAGCTGCTGCTTTATTCATCAACCGGGCGGAAACAATTGCCAAAAGTCTGCAAATGGCAATTTTTCTGAAAGGGGTCATTGCTCCCCCCAATGCATTCGAAAATGGTGTTATGAAACAGGATATAATCGATGAAGCCCGGCAAGAGCAGGCGCGCTGAGTCAGCTTTCGGAATTGGGCTTGTTTGTAGTTTCCGGTTTGGCGGGCTGGCCATCGCATTGGAAGCAAGCAGGCAATATCAGATCCTCAGAATTTTGTGATTTGGTCAAAATATCGTCCAGACTATAATCATTCAACAGGTCCAGAAATCCACGGACGGCACGATGCATGATAAAGGTCAGTTCGCATCCGCCAAACATGGCACAATGACTTTCATCACGATAAAGACATTCGACGAGCCCAAAATCAGCTTCCATGACCTCTGCGACATCGCCAAGTCGAATATCCTTTGGTTCCTTGCCAAGGACCATACCACCACCACGCCCTCTGGTGGTTTCCAGAAAGCCATGAGCTGACAATTTGGCGATCAACTTCATTAAATGGGCCCGAGATAAACCAAGAGCCTGAGATGCCATTTCAATGGTCAGACTACGTTTGCGGTTCATGGCAGCAAGCATCAAGATGCGATAAGCAAAATCGGTTCCTCGGGCAAGTCTCATACCGGTATCCTTTTCATACTCTCTTGCTCATAATGGACCGACCCGGTTCTCTCCTTGAGCATGGTCAAACTGCACAATGACGGGTTAGCAAGGGAGCTGGCATAGCAAGTCGGATCTGAGCAATTATTTGTGTGTGAGCGGATCAATCCGGGCTTGCTCTTGGCCCTGATAATCTGGCACATCAGATAAGAATATCATTTTTACGAGAAGGCATCAGGAATGGAAGAGCAACTGGAAGAACGCATTGTCGATCTGGAAATTCAGGTTACCCACCAGTCCGGCACGATTGATGAATTATCGGAAATGGTGGCAAAGCAATGGGATATGATAGATCGCCTTGGTCGTCAGGTTGGTATTTTGAAAGAAGCATTGGCCGAATTGGAAGACGGTATGGAAGCGCCATCCGCCAATAAGAAGCCTCCTCACTACTAATTCAATCTGACAGTCGAAACTGAAAGAACAATGATCAGAGTGCTTTGGGGCCAAACAGCCGCAAGAATTGTCGACAGGCTCGTTCAGATCGAGCTTGTGCCTCGCGCCGCTTCAGCACTTCGACCACGCCGATAACCCGTCTGATTTGTATGTCGCCAATCAGAAGATTGAAATATGTTTCAGCAGCATCATCGACATCAGCGGCGGCGCCGAGCTCAAGTTCACCGGCCTCGCTGGCCCGCTGAAGATAATGGATGAGTAGGGGGCGGACTGAAGAACGACCAAATTCGGCGATGGTCTTCCCCAGTTTCCCAGTTTCAGAAGCATCAGCCGCAGCAGCCCGGTTCAACAAAATTGCCCGTTTGCTGGTGATAAGTTGCAGCAATACCACACCGAGTTTGGTCAAGGTCTCTTCTACTGGTTTATGGGTCTGAACCGTCTTTTCAAGTAATTCCGTTGCTTCGCTGGCATTCGCTTTCACTAGTGAGGAAAACAACTCCTCCTTGGAACCATACCAGCGATAAAGTGTTTGGTTGGAAGCGTTGGCCTTCTTGGCGATAGACAGCATGGAGGTACTACGATAGCCCTTTTCAGCCAGAACCTGAAAAGCGGCCTCCATAATCTCCTGTTGCCGTTGCTCACGTGTCTTCGCCTGCACGTCCCACTCCCGGGAAACTGGTCATCATTATAAAAGGAACCCGCTTGATAGTTAGCGGCAGAAAAAAGCCGAGACAACTCATTTATCGGGGCATCCCATCAGACTACAATCTAAATTGGTGTATATCAGTGTACGGATTTGGTGGTGTAAATTCAAGTGAAAGCAACCAAGAGTATTAAAACAGGGTAAAGATCGACCATGGCCAAATTCGACAAGGCCGGCAATACCAAATGAAAGGACGACGAATTTTCACCCATTGCTCCACGGTGCTTGGCGATTTGTGAACCGATGTCAGAAAGGTTGTTGACTGATGTGCAGCTGGAATGATGGCGAAGCTTTTGGGGAATGGTAATGCACAGAGGAGTGAAAATATATGAGAAGATCGAAAGCTACTCAGTTCTGTTTTTCTCAAAATTGCTTGGTGATAAAGTGGTTTAAAGTGTTTGCGGTTCCCTTGTAACTCGCCTCGGCCATATGGTTTCAGCGAGATAGATATGGTCAGGTCAGCGCAGATGTGCGGTTCCTTCGGAAATATTCCAAAGTTCCCGCCATGTATGGTCTATATTGCCAGGTTTTTTGAAATAAAGTGTATATATATGTACTGTTGTGATATCGACAAATCAGCAAGGCTGGATGAGTCAGGCATCAATTCTTGCGGTCAAACCCAACTTTTATGCAGATAAAGGATCCTGATATGATATCGTGTTCTAACCTTTTGACAAATAAATATATTCTTGTTCTATTGATCATGCTCGGATTGATGGCAGGGTTTTTCTATTCCTATAGTGTGTCGGTCATGCCGGGACTTAATCATGCGCAACCTCAGGTGGCAATTGCGGCCATGCAAAGTCTCAATATCACAATCCGCAATCCGACGTTTTTCCTCACCATTCCTGTGGGCTTGGTTGGGGCGTTGTTATTATGGCGAAATCATCAGAAACGAGCGTCTATCTGGCTTGCTCTGGCTAGCCTGATCTATCTGTTTGGAGCTGTCATTCCGACAGGTATGATCAATGTTCCCATGAATGACGCATTGGGAATACAGAGCGTTCCGACTGATTTTGCTGCGACCTCGGATCTTTGGTGGTCTTACGCACCCACCTGGACATTTTGGAACACATTTCGCACCATGACCACGATGCTGGCCCTTTTGATTTGCGCATGTGCCATAAGTCAGCTCCAAGCTTCGCCCGAGCGAGTGTCTTGAACCAAAGGACAAGGAAAAGGGGGGCAATCTTATGGAAGCTTACCGAGCCCTATTGGATCGGGATATTTCCGATGAGCTGATCCTGATTGCATCCGATCTTGGTAGAGATAAAGACAAGACACTTTTGCAGCGAGCAGACGCCCATCGCCCTGGGCATGCCTTTGTGACCTCTGATCCCGAGTATAAAACGATCCAGGATGAGGTGGAGGCTACGCTTGCCCGGATTGGCGGTTGGAGTGTTGGCGATTGAGGCCAACATCTCGCTTGGTTCAGACAGGCTCGGGTATCAGATCGGCGGATGTTGCCGCACCTTCAAAACTCCGCTGTTCAATCAGGCCGCTGAAAAATGTATGAATCATGCCGCAATCTGAAAAGGCTCCAAAAATTCCTTGATCTTTAGAGGGAGCGAATGCCAATGGAACAGCTTGAACAAACACTCCAATAAGAAGCATTGGGAGATAGGTTACCACTTCTGCTCGCTCCAGAATGATCCCACCCTTGAAGTCATGAGGCATGCCTTGTGATTCCAATGTCAGTCTGGCTTGCTTAAAAGGTTCATAATCCTGCCCAATCTCCAGAAATGGACTGAGTGGATGAAGACTGATCAAGAGTATTTGCGTCCAATTGAGCTGGTTCATGATATCAAACAGGCCTCGGCTCAAGGCTGCGATTTTCTCATCCTTGCTTTCTTCTTCGGCAGTGATTTTGCGTTCGATCATCCTTGAGGGCAGAATATGATCGGGAAATGCCTGGTCGAGCATCGCTAGATATTCTTCCTCCATTTTTGCATTGAGACGATCACATTCTTCCTGATCAACTACCAAACTTTTTCCATCGTCATCAACGATCATCTCGTCCGGGCGAAAAGTGCTAAAGCTGGGGTGATAGCGATTTTCCTGCCATTTTCTGCAAAATCGACCAAAATATCCATTGCGCTCCAATAGGTCAGCGCGTGGCAAAAATTCCATTTGTCCCTCCCAAATACAACCCTGAGTTAGCTACTCATGGAAATGTAAGGGATACGTTAAGTTTGACAGGTTTGCTGCCGCTTTTGGGCGGCTAGCTACGATAGGAAGCTATTCTCACGGTGATAATGAAGTAAGATAGTTCGCCAACTTGTCAAAGACGAGGCGGATTTTTCTGCTGGTATGCAATTCCCGATGAGTAGTTAGCCAAATCGGAATGCGAAGCGGCTCAATCGGTAGAGACAGGCGTTCGACCTCTGGATAGGAAAGCGCGACTTGATCGGACATCATGCTAATGCCAATCCCTTCGCAAACCATCTTCCAAGCGACAATTCCACTCTTGGAGGTGACATGAAATTGCTCCTTGCTGATGGGTAAGCCCATAGCCAGCAAATATTGAACCATCCTGTCCCTGTCGCCAAATCCTACAAAATGATGCTGGCTTAAATCTTCAATTCTCTGAGGGCGACCATGCACTGTCAGATAGTTATGAGACGCATAGAAACTACCAGTAATTTCGCCCACAAGACGGGCAATCAGATCTGGTTCCTCAGGTCGAACATGGCGGATGGCAATATCAGCTTCACGTCTTAATAGATCACTGATCTCGTTGTCGGCAATCACTTCTATGTCGATGAGCGGAGCTTCGCTCCGCAATTGAAGAAGAAAGGCTGGCAGATTTTCATAGGCCATTGTATCGCTGGCTGTAACGCTGACAGTGCCAGAAATTGATTGCGATTGACCGGAGGCCACAAGGGAGAACTTGCGCGCTGCCTCGCCCATTTCACGTACATGATCCAGCAAATCTTTCCCGGACTGGGTAAGACGCAACGTCTTGCCAACCCGTTCGAACAATGTGACGCCAAGTTGCTCTTCCAGCGCCATGACCTGCCGGCTTAATGTGGGCTGCGTCAGACCCAAAGCGCGCGCAGCCGCAGACAATGAGCCTTCTTCTGCGGTCACGAGAAAGGCTCTGACCTGATTCCAATCAAAGGATATTTGCTGCCAGTTCATACATATTCGTATATCAAAAATGCAGATTTAGGCAATTTCTCTTTTGTTTTTGTATGAATAGGTTGTGTGAACAGCTTAAAGCGCGCTCTCGAAAAGCAGCAGTCTTTCAGGACAGGAGCGCGCATCCAAGTAAAGTCCAAATCACCACTTGCTATTGAATAATAGCGATGCCTGATTGAATGCCTGTACAGGAGATATCCAATGCGTGACGCAGCAACATTCTGGAATGGTGTGGCGGCCAAATATGCGCGCTCCCCAATCAGGGACATGCAGGCCTATGATTATACCATGGAGCGTACAGCGGCTTACTTGTCGCCAAATGATAGAGTGTTGGAGCTGGGGTGTGGAACAGGCACAACAGCGCTTAGATTGGCGGACAAGGTCGCTCATTATACTGGCAGTGATATTGCGCAAGAGATGATAGTGATTGCTAAGGAGAAGGCTTTCGATGCCAAGGCAGAGAATATTGAATTCATGGCCGGGGGTGTGACAGACATTGAAGCGGAACCGTTGGATGCCGTTCTCGCTTACAATCTCATACATTTGCTGGATAATGCTGCGGAGGCGATGGCCAAGGCTCACACGCTTCTAAAGCCCGGTGGATATTTCATTTCCAAGACGGTCTGCAGTCCATCCAAAAGCAGTTCACTGAAATTCCGACTGATGATAGCCGTGCTTCCATTGATGCAGCTGATTGGCAAAGCACCTTATGTCAATTTCATGGAAACCCCGGAACTGGAAGCATTGATTGAAGACGCCGGTTTCAAAATCATCGAGACCGGCAATTACCCTGCCGATCCGCCTTGCCGCTTTGTAGTGGCGCGAAAGATTTAGAAATTTCAAATGTTTGAGAATAAAGCCCTAAAACAGCCAGCTGAGAGCAACACTGAACAGCCCAAAAACTAGAAAAATCCCGCCGCAGAAAACTAAATAGGTGAGGAGTGCCGATTTCCATGTTCGACTTTGAAAAAGATAAACAGCCATACCCAAAGGACTGAAGATGACCGTCAAAAATTTGCTGGTATAACTTGGGCGAATTCTGAGAGCAGTAGCATCTGCTTGCTGCCATAGGAGAGTAAGAATAATGACGCCTATCATTTGGACTGCGTCATTCCATGTCAGGTTATAGGCATTCCAAAGACCAAAAAACTCGTCGATAATCGCTCCAAAACAAAGAAATATGAGGAGCGAAACATAGATGAAGTTTCGCCTGGCAAATTTGCTGGATGATAGATTGTCTGGAAACATGGAAAAGCCTCAACAAGCTAAAAAATATATCATTGAAATTTGAATGTGGGGCGCCTTGCGGAGATTGCAATCCCTGAGGGTCGCTTTAGATATCTGGCAGTTTCCATTATTTCATCTTCGAATGGGTCACAGGAGAGGCGGGGACGAGCAAAGGCAAAAAGCGCATGAGTATGAGGCAAAAGAAAAAGGCCGGATCGAATGATCCGGCCTTTTCCGTAAATCTAAGCGAGGTGCTTAGAGCTACGTGATTACATCATGCCGCCACACGTGCGCGGATGCGCACAAAGCTTAAGAATGCATGGGCATGGGGCAAATAAAAAAGCCGGATCGAATGATCCGGCTTTCTTGTAAGTCTTAGCTAGGTTAGCCAAGCGTCATGATTACATCATGCCGTCCCCGCATCGCCCGCAGGGGCTTTAGCCCCGAGGACGAGCAAAAGCAAAATGCGCATGGGCGTGAGGCAAAAGAAAAAGGCCGGATCAAATGATCCGGCCTTTTCCGTAAATCTAAGCGAGGTGCTTAGAGCTACGTGATTACATCATGCCGCCACACGTGCGCGGATGCGCACAAAGCTTAAGAATGCATGGGCATGGGGCAAATAAAAAAGCCGGATCGAACGATCCGGCTTTCTTGTAAGTCTTAGCTAGGTTAGCCAAGCGTCATGATTACATCATGCCGCCCATGCCACCCATGCCGCCCATGCCACCCATATCAGGCATTGCAGGTGCGCCACCGTCTTTAGCAGGTGCATCAGCAACCATAGCTTCGGTGGTAACCATCAGACCAGCAACGGAAGCTGCATCCTGCAGAGCAGTGCGAACAACTTTGGTTGGGTCGATGATGCCAGCTTCGATCATGTTTACGTAAGCTTCGGACTGAGCGTCGAAACCAAGGGTATCGTCGCCTTCCAGCACTTTGTTGACAACGATGGAACCTTCAACACCGGCATTTTCAGCGATCTGACGGATTGGAGCCTGCAGAGCACGCAGAACAATCTTGATGCCAGCAGCGATGTCAGCATTGTCGGAAGACAGAGCTTCAACAGCTTTGGAAGCGCGCAGCAGAGCAGTACCACCACCTGGAACGATACCAGCTTCAACAGCAGCGCGAGTAGCGTTCAGAGCATCGTCAACACGATCTTTACGCTCTTTCACTTCAATCTCGGTAGAACCACCAACGCGGATAACAGCAACGCCACCAGCCAGTTTAGCCAGACGCTCCTGCAATTTCTCACGATCATAGTCAGAAGAAGTTTCTTCGATCTGAGCCTTGATCTGAGCAACGCGAGCTTCGATGCCGTCTTTTTCGCCAGCGCCATCAACGATGGTGGTGTTCTCTTTGGAGATGTTTACTTTCTTGGCGGTACCCAGCATGTCGAGGGATACGGACTCAAGCTTGATGCCAACATCTTCGGAGATCACGGTGCCGCCGGTCAGGATAGCGATGTCTTCGAGCATGGCTTTACGACGATCACCAAAGCCTGGAGCTTTAACAGCAGCAATTTTCAGGCCGCCACGAAGCTTGTTGACTACGAGGGTAGCCAGTGCTTCACCTTCGATGTCTTCAGCAATGATCAGCAGAGGACGGGAAGACTGAACAACGCTTTCCAGGATAGGAAGCATTGGCTGCAGGTTGGTCAGTTTTTTCTCGTGCAGCAGGATGAATGGATCATCCAGATCAGCGATCATTTTCTCGGTGTTGGTTACGAAGTATGGAGACAGGTAACCACGGTCGAACTGCATGCCTTCAACGACTTCCAGCTCGGTTTCCAGAGACTTGGCTTCCTCAACGGTGATAACACCTTCATTGCCAACTTTCTGCATGGCTTCTGCAATCATGGAGCCGATTTCAGCTTCACCGTTTGCAGAAATGGTGCCTACTTGCGCAACTTCTTCAGAAGAATTGATTGGCTTGGAAGCAGCTTCAAGAGACTTATGAGCTTCAATAACAGCAAGATCGATGCCGCGCTTCAGATCCATTGGGTTCATGCCAGCTGCAACAGACTTGGAGCCTTCACGAACGATAGCCTGAGCCAGAACGGTAGCAGTGGTGGTGCCGTCGCCAGCAACGTCGTTGGTTTTGCTTGCCACTTCACGCACCATCTGTGCGCCCATGTTCTCGAACTTATCTTCCAGTTCGATTTCCTTGGCAACGGAAACACCATCTTTGGTGATGCGTGGAGCGCCGAAGGATTTTTCGATAACCACGTTGCGGCCTTTAGGGCCTAGGGTGGTTTTTACAGCGTTGGCCAGAACGTCTACGCCACGCAGCATTTTCTCACGCGCGTCAGCGCCGAACTTGACTTCTTTAGCAGCCATGATGTGCTCTTCCTGAAATCTAGATAACTTGTATATAAGGAGGGGATCCGGATCGGATCGGGTCAATCACGAGCAAAAGCTCAGCGGATTAGCCCATGATACCCATGATGTCGGACTCTTTCATGATCAGCAGATCTTCACCGTCGATTTTAACTTCGGTGCCGGACCATTTGCCGAACAGAACACGGTCGCCAGCTTTGACTTCCAGAGCAACCAGGTTGCCTGCTTCGTCACGGGCGCCGTTGCCTGCAGCAACTACTTCGCCTTCAGATGGCTTTTCTTTGGCGGTATCTGGAATGATGATACCACCAGCGGTTTTCTCTTCGGATTCCACGCGACGAACAACGACGCGGTCATGCAGAGGACGGAACTTCATTGTATGAACTTTCCTATGTCTGTTATGCAGAACACCCAAGCCCAATTAGCGGCACCTGAGCAAACTCTGCTCCTCAAAAACAAGTGTGTTAGCACTCTCCAATATTGAGTGCTAACGACGGATACTCATTTAGGCAGCTTGAGATGAGAAGTCAAGAAAGCGGAAAAGATTCTTTTTGTCGATAAGCTCTGATCTGCAAACCTGCTATTGGGGAATTCGATGTGGGGTGAGGGATGAAGAAATTGTCGATATCAATGGAAATATTGTATAAATCATAATGTCTATAATATAAGACATATTTTATTTATGTAAGATAGAAGAATTTATAATGACAATTACATGAATAATACAAGTATATTTGAAATTTATTCTTGAAATTATATTTTCATTAAATTTTGCAGTACCAGGGTGGCCGGTAGGTAAGCAACTAGTAACGGCGTAGGAATCATGGTCTCCAATGGTTTTGCAAGACTGTCAGTACGCCAGAGAATTGCAGCTCTGGTATGTCTGATGATTTTCGGTTTTTTGGGCATAATCACACTCAACTGGAAAACAACATCAACGATCCAGATGCTCAAGGCCAAGGAAAGTGAAGCGCTTCATCTGGCCGCAACTTTTGAGCAATTGCTGGCAAAGAGCCTTCAGGCAGCGCGCAGTACTGAAATCTTCTTGCTTGAGAGAGGGCAAGCACGGGCAGATGAAGTTGCGCAAATTTTCACCGATATACGAAAAATTCAGATGCCTGTTTCTTCCCGTTCAGATCTGAAAAAGGAATTAACGCGGTTGGCCTTGGCGTCAGAGCAGTTTCAGGAATTGGTCGATCTACAAAAAGGGGTTGGCTTCGGTCAGGATGACGGATTGCGGGGGTATTTGGGTGCTGCAATACGCCGAGCGGAAGAAAAGCTGGAATTCTTTATTAAGAAGGCAGGCATCGATGATAAATCCGGCAATGTACGTGCCCATTTGTTGCGTATGCGCCAGATCGAAAAAGATTATATGCTTTTTGGGGATCCAAAAGCAGTTCAGCAGTTTGAGGGAGCTTATAGAAAAACAGTCTCATCTCTGAAACCTGCTGGCTTCAAGATCGTTGCTCGTATGGAATTAAAAGGGTTTTTGAAGGTCTATCGCAAAGACTTTCTGGCCTGGATTGAAAGCGAAAAACTGCTTCAGCAAAAGATCAAAAGCCACAGAGAGCATATGTCCGAAACAATCCAGTTGCTGATAGGCCAAGCCGAACTGGCAATGCGTGATGCAGACATCCAAATGCAAGAAAGTGTAGCTATTCAGGAACAAGCTCAAACCAGTTTTTACATACTGGCCGCGGTCCTGCTGGTCACCTCGGCTCTGAGCTCTTGGTTGATTGCCCGATCCATCACAAAACCACTTAGTATATTGGCAGCTGCAATGGATGCGATACGTCGCAAGGATGCATGCGTTGAATTGCCAGCAATCCGGTCCAAGGACGAGCTGGGATTGCTGGCCAAAGCAGCAGAAAATTTCCACATCAGTGTAGTGGAAGCATCGCAATTGCAGCAATCGGCACAATTGGACAACGCCAAAGAGTTGCAACGGCAGGATGATTTGGCGCGAATGCTGGATACTTTCCGCCAGCAAACCGATGCAGCCATTGAGAGTGTGAATAGCGAGGCGGTCAAGGTCTCCAATGCTGCAGAGCGCTTGAATCAACTTTCCAGTCGTGCACAGGGAAGCACAGATCTTGCACGCCAATCCAGCCAGGTCTCGACGTCCCATATGGGCGAAATGTCAAACAATGCCTCTCAATTGGAGCAAGCAGCGGATGATATTCTGGAGCAGACCAATAGAGCGGGAGATGTCGTCACGCATGCTGGTCAGACCGCAGAAAAAGCCAACCAGTCCATGAATATATTGAACCAGTCTGCCGAGGAGATCGGAGATATCGTGGAGTTGATTGGCAAAATTGCCGCTCAGACCAATTTGCTTGCACTCAACGCAACCATTGAGGCGGCAAGAGCCGGAGAAATGGGCAAGGGTTTTGCGGTGGTTGCGGAAGAGGTCAAACAGCTCTCTGGTCAAACCGCCAAAGCAACGGAAACGATTGCTACTCAAATATCGAATATCCAGCAAGCGGCGCAGGCTACAGCGACCTCACTGCAAGCCATCACCCAAATGATAGGAGGCGTGGATGAGGCAACGAACGTCATCTCACATTCAGTGGATATTCAGAACTCCTCTGCTAGCGAGATGGCCAGCAAAATGCAGGCAGCTCTGAATGGCGCGCAAGATGTCGAGCACAATGTCGATGAAGCAGCCAAATCCATCACAGCGTCTCATGAGGAAGCCAAGGCTTTCCTGGCGGTTTCAGTTGTATTGGATAATGTGATTGTGGCCTTGTCCGGTTCCATGACATCCTTCCTCAATGCCGTGGAGCAAGATTTGGATGCGCGCAGAAAAGAAACCAGATTGGTTTAAGAGTAAGCCGATGGAACCTTATGAGCTCAAATGAAAATGGATGAGCACCTGATCAAGGCGCTCTTCCAGACTGCCTGTCAGTTCCAGATAGTCTAGCTGACTGCGTTGAAGGCAGGTTCTGAAAGCATCATAAAAATATGCGCGCAAATCCGGGGCATCGCGTTGATCATCTGCCATCCACGGCCAGTCGACCCCACATAAGAGATAAAGCCTGGGAGAGTGGGGTGGCTGTTTGAGACTTTTCAGATGGCGACCGGACCAGGTTTCCCAGGCTTTCCTCAAGTCCGGATCACCGTCTTTGTAATAGTGATCATTATAGACCAACGAAGAAATCAGATCGCAATCACAAATAAGAGGTTGGCCATTGTTATCGGCCAACTTTGCAGCATCACTTTCCCGCTGCCACTGTCCTTCAGCGATGGGAATGCAATCTTCCTGACCGATACTTCCGTGCAGTTCGAAATAGTCCCGAAGATATTCCGATATGACCATCGCGTCCAGTCTCTGTGCCAGGGTTGTGGCGAGGGTGGACTTTCCGGTGCTTTCCGGTCCGGTCAGGATCAGTCTGGGTAAAGAATTGGCAAGCATGTATCGTTGATTGGCTGGCAAGAAAGATGCGACCAGCCTAATCAAGTCATCATTGAGAAATCAAGTGCGCGGATTTTAACAGTCAGCCAAAGTCCGGTCATGCTCATGGGCCATGTCGGCGGAAATGCCGTGACGTACCAGCTCTTTGGTAAAATGCACCCGCAATGTGCTGTCTTTCCCGTGGTCTGGAAAGGCTCGATGGCTCTCGAAATATCCATGGCCATGATAGAAAGTCAGCAGCTTATCCATGATTTCTGGTGTATGTAATTTCAGGCGATACAGCTCGCGGCTCTCGGAAATCATTTCTGCTTCCTTGAGAAGCTGAGAACCAAGTCCCTGTCCTTGAAGTTCAGGCTGCACAGCCAACGTGTCGATATACAGAGCCTGATCTTCTTCGTGAAAAGCGATTGCGGCCTGAATCTTTCCATCCTCTTCAAGAATATAAAGATTCCGCTCACCAATTTTGTCCGCCAATTCGCTAAAGGCATCATTGGGAATGACATTGCCCAAGCGCTTGGCCATTGGGGCCAGTGCTGTAAAGAAAAGCTGTCGAATATCAGTGCATTGGTCTGGCTTGGCCAGACGAAAATTCTGTGCCATTGCGGCATTCCTTGTTCTAGCCGGGTTCTGTCTATGCCCGCCCGTATGGCAGGCAGACCCGCAATATGTTGAAAATACCAAGTTTCACCGGGCTTTATGCAATAGAATGCGTGACAGAATGATGACAGCCCAAAGACACAAAATCTGTGTAATCACAGGTTTTGTGTAAAGAGAAGAGACTGTAACTGTCTATTTGGGCAGAGTGATGGTGGCTTGCAAGCCGCCTTCTGCGCGATTGGCCAAGCTGACATCACCGCCATGGCTGCGCACAATGGTTCGGGTGATGGAAAGCCCAAGGCCAACGCCTCCTGTTTCAAGATTGCGGGAGGCTTCAACACGGAAGAAAGGAGCAAAAACCTGATCCATTTGTTCCTGGGGGATGCCATCACCATGATCCAGAACATCAATGACAAGGCTGTCTGAAGTTTCAGTCAACCTCAGTTCCGCCGAACCCGCGTAACGAATGGAATTCTCTATCAGGTTGCGCAATGCCCGTTTCAGGCTCATTGGGCGGCAGTCGTAAACAACAGTGCCATTTTCTTCAAAAGACACATCCTTGCCCATATCGGAAAAGTCCTCAGCCATGGACGCGAGCAGTGCACCGATATCAACTGATTTGGTTTCCTCGGTGGATGCGTCTTCTCTAGCAAAGGCCAGAACAGCCTCGGTCATGGCCTGCATCTCTTCCAATGTTGCGAGGATCTTGTCACGCATCTCATCATCATCAACAAACTCTGCTCGCAGACGTAAGGTCGTGATGGGCGTACGCAGATCATGACTGATGGCCGCCAGCATGCGCGTACGGTCCTGCACAAAGCGCATCAGGCGATCTTGCATGTTATTGAAAGCGGAAATGGTGCCAACCAGTTCTTTAGGTCCCTTTTCTTCCAAAGGTTCTAGAGCTTCACCTCGCCCCAACTTGCGGGCCGCATGTTCAAGAGAACGCAGAGGCGCCGTCAGTTTACGAACAGTCAGGAACACGGCAGCAAACATAAGAAGCATCAACAGCAGCATCGAGACAAGAAAAACAAAACCCCAGGTCTTGGGTGGCTTGGGAACCACAGTCTGTACATGTAACCATTCACCGTTATCCAGAGGTACGGCGACCGCCATATCCCAAGCGGAAAAATTCTTTCTGTGATGATTGTTGCGTGGCCATTTCCTGTCCGGTTTGGAGCCGAAGGAAGCGGATCTATCTCTCTGATCACGGGGAGGATGAGGGTTAAACTGGCTGTCCTGATCTCTATCATTTAGCCTCAAACTCTGACGCGCAGAACTGTCAAAGAATGGGTCATTATTGGGTTTGCTCTTGGAGCGCCCCCAACCATGAAAAAATTTACGATCGGTTACCCGAACACGTACACTTTGTTTTTCAAGTCCAGCGCGCCTTTGCAAGCTTTTCGCCAAAGCTGCTTCAGGTGTGCCTGAACGGGGTAATTTAAGTCTGGTTCTTTTGCGCAAGCTATAGCGAATTCCAGTGCCCTCGGCGGCTCGCAGGATATTGCGATGAAGACTGGCATCGGTTTCGTTGAGCAAAGTGATAACAGAGGCTGTCCGATCCAAAACCTGCTTGCGTACCACATTCTGAGCTACATCCAGCCGTTCTTTGGAAAAGAGAAAGATGGCAAAGATCTGTGCGATGACGACGGCCAGAAAGATAGCCAGCATCAGTTGACCCGTAATGGAACGGGGCCACAAACGTAGACGAAAGCCTCTTTCGCGCTTCGCATCAGACGCAGAATGTGATCTTTGCTCGGCCATCTTCTTAGTCCTCGGCATCCAGTCCTTTTAGCGCGTCTTCCACCTTTCCGGAGACTTTGGCGGCAAAAACATAGCCGCCACCACGTACGGTCTTGATGAATTTGGGTGCTTTGGGGTCTTCTTCTATTTTTTTACGAAGGCGTGAAACTTGATTGTCGATGGACCGATCAAACAATTGCGCAGTGCGCCCGGATGTCAGATCCAGCAGTTGGTCGCGCGACAGAACCAGAGACGGGCGCTGCAGAAATGTAACCAGCAGACGGAAATCAGCCGCACTCAGTGGAACCGTCACACCAGCCGGGCTTAACAGCTCGCGTCGCGCCACATAAAGGCGCCAGCCATCAAACTCCAGAATGTCCTCATCATGCTGGATCTGGTGAGCAGCAGGGACGCTCTGACTGCGGCGCAGGACAGATTTGATACGAGCCAGCAACTCACGTGGGTTGAATGGCTTGGTTACATAATCATCAGCTCCGATCTCCAATCCTACAATGCGATCTGTTTCTTCACCAAGAGCTGTAAGAAGGATCACGGGAATATTCTCGGTTTCTCTAACATGACGACAGAGCGTGAGGCCATCTTCCCCTGGCATCATCACATCCAGCACAATCAGATCAATGGCAGCGGTCTTGAGCACTTGTCGCATTTTGGTGCCGCCATCTGCCTCGCTCACCCGAAACCCGTTGCGGCTAAGATATTTCGACAAGAGGTCGCGAATTTCGTGGTGATCATCGACAACAAGAATGTGAGCAGAAGAGTCCATATCAAAATCCGGGTTAAGGGTCTCGGTCTCAGGGTGTGGTTATAGAATAGGAAGCGTAAAGACTTATTTCCATTCATCACCAGGTCCACAAGCTTAGAATAGCTAATTTTTCCAAATAAAAATCAGGAAATTGTATCGAACTGTATCATGACTCTGATCGGTTACAGAGCGCGACACTTATCTTGTTTTTGGGCAAACATCTGCGACAAAGCCTCACTAATTTCAACTTATCGACGGGGCGCAAACGGGCAAACCGAAGACTTCGGGACAAGCAAGGCGGACCTGACCCGCCAAGCTTGGTCCATTCCAATAATCCGGCCAAATGGCCCTGCATATATGACTTCAAAACGGCCGATGAGGAATTGGCCATCACGAGAGGATAATGAAATGAAATCTGTAACCAAAATCGCTCTGGCTCTGGCTTTGATCACTGGTGTTTCTGCAACTGCTCTGACAGCAAACAATGCTCTGGCTCGCGGCTTCGGCGGCGGCGATTGTGGCGGAAAGCAGGAGCAGGGATGGCATGGCAACAAAGGTGGCCATAAAGGGGGCTTTATGGGTAAACGCGGTGGTTCCCGCGGCCCAATGAAAATGCTGAAAGAGTTCGACACCAATAAGGACCAGGCATTGACCAAGGAAGAAATTACCGCTGGTATCGACAAGAAAATTGCCGACAATGACAAAAATGGCGACAAAGCCATCACATTGGAAGAATTCCAGGCCGAGTGGCAGAAACAGACCCAGGATCGCATGGTTCGTGCCTTCCAGCGCATGGATCGAGACGGATCCGGCACTGTGACTGCTGAAGAGTTGAAAGAACCTGCATTGTCTATGTTCGATCGTATGGATCGTAACGATGATGGCAAGCTTGATAAAAATGATCGCGGCCAGAAACGTGGTTGGTTTGGCAAGCGTGGACCAAATGGCCAGGGTGGCAATGCGCAAGCTGACTCTGGCAACAGCTAGGTTTGGTGATGCCATTACCCGGTCGACAACTCCATGGGCGTTGAGCCTATGGTTTGATAGGAATGAAGTTGGTGGATAAGAAAAAAGCGCAGTCATTATGGCTGCGCTTTTTTATGTATAACAGAAGAGGGAGTCTGATCAGCTTGGCTCTTTGGCGCGCAGGCGATAGCAGAATTCCCAAGTATTTGAGACATCATTCAATCGGCGAATGACCGGCATCTTTTCAAAGCCGATTTTTTCATAGAATTGATGCCCTTCAACAAAGCGGGTGTCAGTCCAGAGTTTGATTTCATGACCATCACGACTATCGACCAGATCGGTGGCTTGCTGGAACATGGACCAGGCCAGGCCTTGGCCACGGGTTTCCTTGGCGACATAGACCTTGAATAGCTCAAAGATGCCTTCGTCAGTGGTCTCGGAAATGGCGAGACTGCCGACCAATTTGTCGTCCTGTTCAACAACCCACATTTGCCCGCCCTTAGCAGCATAATAGCTGGCAGGATGATCCAACTCTGGGAATTCGGTTGGCTCGAAAATGCAATTGTCATAGTCGGCGAAAATTCCGGCGATCAATTTCGCCAGAAGCGGACCATCATCATCACGCGCGGAGCGAATGAAGCTGAAAGACATGGTAATTCCTCTCAGAAGAGCCGGGATGGTGCGCCTGGCTTATTGATAAATTGCCACTGCCAAGCCATCGCGACGGGCTTCGTCGACGATCTTGTCCATTACCGGATCGCCACTCGCTTTTTCAACAGAGAAACGCTGATTGATAGTGATGAAGCCATAACCGGATTCGGTCAGAACCTGAGTTGCTTGCGCTTCTGCCTCAGGTACCGAATTGGAATCCACGGCCACGATGAAATTCCGACGAATTTTCTCGGTTTGTGGCGGTTTTGGCATCTCGGTCAAACGGCCCTGAACACAAATAATCATAGATCCACTCGCACTTGCTTGCATCAGGCGAGCAATGTCAGCTGCATGAGCCCGATGTAGAAAATCATACTTTTCCTCTGTCTTAATAGGACGGAGGCAAGCTGTCGAGTGTGAATAGAGCAGTCTGGAAGAAAGAAGCTCGGTAACTTGCGTTAAACGGCTTCTTTTTGCGCCCAACTCATGCGTTTGCGATAGATGGTTGATGGGCTGATCTCGAGAGCAGCAGCGGCACGTGAGATATTTCCATCAAATGCCTGCAAGGCTCCTTCGATGATTTGTTTTTCCTGTTGCCAGAAAGGTAGAATGGCATCCGCCATGGCGTGTCCCATCTGGCGCAAGCCGCAAATGGCATCGTTCAGTTCCTGCTCGAAGCTCTCATCCTTGCGCAGCAATTCAGGAAAATGTTCGTCTTCGACAACGGTTCCGTCATACATGACAGCCAGACGGCGGATCGTATTTTGCAATTGTCTGACATTGCCCGGCCAGCGATAGGCCGTGAGCATCTGCTCGGCCTCTGTAGAAAAAAGACAGAATTGTTTATTTTCTTCTCTGGCATATTGCTTCAGGAAGGAATTGGCCAGTGGCATGATATCGCCACGTCGTTCCCGTAGGGGAGGGAGATGGATGGGTAGTACATGAAGACGATAGAATAGATCTTCGCGAAAACGTCCGACGCGCACTTCTTCCATCGGTTCTCGGTTGGTCGCAGCCACAAAGCGGACATCAAGCGGTATTTCTTGTGCACCACCAACGCGACGCAAAGCACCGGTCTGAATCAGGCGAAGCAACTTGGCCTGCAAATCCAATGGCATTTCGCCTACTTCATCCAGAAACAGGGTGCCGCCATCGGCAAGCTCGGCTGCCCCTTTGCGATCTTGGGTGGCTCCGGTAAATGCGCCTTGTATATGACCGAAAATCTCAGATTCCATCAAATCTGCTGGGATCGCTGAACAATTGATGGCGATGAAAGGACCATCGGCACGGTTGGAGCGAGCATGAAGAGCCTGAGCACATACTTCCTTGCCCGTGCCGCTTTCTCCTGTCACAAAGACAGGGGCCTTGGAAGAGGCAACGCGCAAGATCTGGTCATAGATACCCTGCATGGCAGGAGACTGACCAATGAAGCCCTCAAAATCCTTCAATGCATCCTGCTCATCGCTATTGTTGTCATCAGATTGAGTGACAGCGGGGGCAGAGGATGGAATGCTCTTCATATCCTGACTTGGGGCAGGGCGGTGTTGAGAGAGAAGCTCGCTCAGACGCTTGCCAAGTGCCTCGGCGCTCACAGGGCGAGCGATGAAATCATGGGCACCGGCTTGCATGGCGGCGACGGCCCGCGAAACACTACTATTCTCACTAAAGGCCAGCAAAATCATATTGGGGTGGCGCGAAGCCAAGCGAGACAGGTGCGAGAGTTCTTCTTCCATCTCGAAAGTAACCAAAGCACAGGCTGGCTCCATCAGAAAAGCCGAAGGCACCTCGCCATCATAGATTTGGAAATCGCATTCTCGATCCAGATGGACCGAGAGCTGATCGCTGATCAGTCGGCGAAAGGCAGGGTCAGAACTCACAACTGCGATGCGGACAGAAGAATGATCCGCTGGTCCCGATGTCATAATTTCGATGCCTTTCTTTTAGATCAAACCGATCAAAATTGTGTCTGGCCAGATCCGATGCTACGCTCTAACCTGAAAACAGTTTTGACCGGTTAGGGTAAACAAAATCTTTGCAACAGGCAGTTCTGGGCGAATCTTGAGGTTTTTTTCTCCCATTCTGCATTCTAATCCCCAAAAAAGCGGTTGGAATTGGTTAACGCTTTGATAAAACTAAGAGGCCTGCCTCATCTTCGACTGAAACGGTTGAGGGCAGAGCTGATGTAGGTGGGAGAAGAGAGCCATGGCTCATCCTTTGGATCATCTCATCCAAAAGCGTGTCGAAGAAGCAATTGAGCAAGGCGATTTTGATCGGCTTTCCTGTTCAGGCAAACCTCTTGCCGACCTGGACCAGCCATTCGAGGATTGTCTGGCTCGCGTTGCAAGGGAACAGGGTGGGAAACCCGCTTTTGTTTTACAGAACGGAAAAATGCAGGCACTTATCCAGCGAATGGGAGAGGTAACAGACCCATTGGTCAGAAAAGCCTTAGAACAACAGATCGCTGATTTGCGAACCTGGATGGCGCTGGAAAAAGAACACGAAAGATAACGCGCTCAATCCGATTTTGCTTGATAGACGACCATATTCAGCAAGCTCTCAGAGCTTGGCGGGGAAACCCAGCTCTTCGATGGTCTGGCGCACAATCTCAGGGTTCAGCACAGTCTCAACTGTGATCTTGCCAGCTTCCAAATCACCTTCAACCGTGGCAGAGCAATCCTTGCTTTCGATTGCTTCACGAATGGATTTCACGCAGCCGCCGCAGGCCATTTCCTGAACATTCAGTGTGATCATGATACATGTCTTTCATGTTATAGCGCGCTCCCTAAAAGTTGCAGCACTTTTCGGATAAGAACCCACTTTAAAACAAAGATGTGAAGCCACTCAGATGATGCCGCGATCATCCGAAAGGCTTTATGGATAAAGGATGAATGTCTGGTGGCATATGCTTGCGGCTTTTGCAAATATTTTTGCAATGAAGATTTCAGCTATTGAAGAGTGAACGTTGTTCAATATATTCAGTTTATGTGCCGTCGAGTGGTGACGACAATATTGCCAAAATCTATTGATGTTCATGTTAGGAGCCAAGATGATGAATGACCAATCTATTGCAGTTGCCTTTGGTGGTGGGGGAGCGCGTGGTCTATCGCACATCTGGATCATAGATGCACTGGACGAAATGGGCATCAAGCCGGTTGCTATCTCGGGCACATCCATCGGGGCCATCGCCGCTTGTCTTTATGCCTCAGGCATGTCGGGCAGGGAATTGCACGATTATGCGATCGCGCTTTTGGGCAATACCAATGAAGTGTTGGGGCGTTTTTGGAAAATGCGTCCAAAGACATTCTCCGACTGGTTTGAGAATGATACCAAGATAAGCGAGTTTGATGCAGAGAAAGTGATTCAGGCTTTTCTGCCCACTCAATTATGTAACGACTTCGCTGATCTCACCATTCCGACATCCCTCTCGGCGACCAACTATTTTACTGGAGCTGAAGTGGTGTTCGATGAGGGCAATTTGCCAAAAGCCTTGGCTGCCTCCATGGCAATTCCGGCCTTGTTCAAACCTGTTGAATATCAAGGCCAAACCTTGGTCGATGGGGCTTGCGTCAACCCTATGCCAATAGACCATGTACGTGATAAAGCCGATCTGGTTGTTGCTGTTGATGTGGTGGGATTGCCTTCAAGGCCAGAGAAAGGCCAGCTCAGCCAATGGGAAGTTGGCTTTGGGTCCACGCAGCTTTTGATGCAAACCATCCAGCGCGAGAAAATGCGTCATGATAAGGTGGATGTACTGATCCATCCTGAAATCGGATCTTTTCGTGTGTTGGATTTTTTGAAAGCTAAGGATATCCTGAAGGCATCCGAAGCAGCCAAGGATGAGTTGAAACGATCACTGGAAGCCAAACTTGGCTAAATTGGTCCCGTAAATTTGGGAGGTTTGGCTCTGTGGGGAAGGAAGATAAGATCTAGACTGAATAATCATACCCGCCGATTTTATCTCCAGCTAAAATTCCATGAGTTGACCAATGAGCCAAACACTTCCTTCCTTCCGCGACCTGCATCAGCCAGGCAATCCCTTCATTCTGGCCAATGCATGGGACAAAGGCTCCGCCCGTATGTTGGCAGCGATGGGGGCCAAAGCAATTGCCACCTCATCAGCAGCTCATGCTTTTACGCTTGGGCGCCCGGATATGGGATATGTTAGTCGAGAAGAAGCACTGGACCATGCGGTGGATTTGCTGCAGGCGACGCCACTGCCGGTGAGCGGTGATTTGGAAAATGGTTATGGTGCAATCCCGAATGACGTGGCCAAAACCATTGAACAAGCAGCCAAGCTTGGCTTGAATGGTGCTTGTATTGAAGATACGGATCTTCCATCCGATCAACCCTATGCCTTTGAGATGGCTGTCGAACGGGTAGAAGCGGCTGTTCAAGCAGCTCGCTCAGCGAAAAGCGACTTTGTTCTGACTGCTCGAGCAGATGGTGTGATGCTCGGTACTTATGATGTTGCCGAAGCAATCCGGCGCATCCAGGCCTTTGAGAGAGCTGGTGCTGATTGTCTCTATGTGCCTGTTCCTGGCAATTTGGAAGCACAGTCAGCGATTTGTAAAGCTGTATCTGCTCCTGTCAACGCGCTGGCTGCCGGTGGTTTTCTTGCTCATGATCTTCAAGAATTTGCCAATGTTGGCGTCGCACGTATTTCACTGGGATCTGCTTTGGCACGTGCCACACATCGGGTCATTCTGGATGCTGGAAAGGCCATGTTCGGAGAGGGAGATTTCTCTGCCATGTGCCATAGCACAGGCTCATCGGCAATCGATCCCATGATGGCAATGTTCGAGCAGCCTGAATAGGTAATCCTGTCAAAAGAAAAAGGGCCGATAATCGACCCTTTTCCATCCCACAAAGTCCTGACACAAGACTGGTCAGTCTTGAAATCTAAAAATCTAATTTCGAGCGATCATTTCACGCCCGGATACCAAAGGCATGGCTCCTGCCACTCCCACTTTGCGACGGGTCAGAAAACGTGGTCGGCGAGCTGCGAAATGGCTGTGATGTCGCCTTGCCTTCGACAAGGATTCGGTGAGACATTGTCCATGAACGCTGCCATCGGCAGGCACAAAGTTCTCAACACCCAATGGTTGATGCAACAGGACCAGTCCATATCGACGGGACCAGCTTTGCCAATCAACCGCTGCGTCTTCAAGATCGCCTCCTGCAAACAATGGTATGCAGAGATGTGGATCGTTATGCACCAATTCCAACACGCAAATAATAGGTGAACCGGGTTGGTTGCTAGTCAGATAGCGAGCCCCAATGCCCCTGTAATAGGACAGCGGGACGCGAACGATCAGCGGTAAGCCTGATGAGAGTCTGCATTCCACCAGAACCTGATTTTCCTTGATTTGCACGTGGCCAGGAACCTGATCACCAAAAAGGTCTGTTTCAGACTGCCCGGTTAGCTCAGCTGCTTTGGTTCGTAATTTGGAAGAATGAAATCGCTTGTTCAGGTCATGGGGGTCGACTCGCATCGACCCCTCATCCCTGTACGGAGTGGCTTCCGTGTATAGATTTTTGTTTTGACGCCTCACGTGCCTCTCCTTCGAGCCCCTTTTGGGTGCTTCTTTTTAATAAGAACACACTAGCGCGATGGCATGTGAAATTGCTTAAGTTTCTAGGTTAAAAAATCTTTATATTTTATAGGGTTATTCAAATCTTACTGGATCGGTATTCTTCATCATTGGTTTACTTTGAGCAAAAGTGAGGGGAAGAAAAATCTGATCCAAAGTCACAAGGGAACAGTCTGCTTTTTCCTTGCCCCGCTTGAAGCAACACCCTACATATGGAGCAAGGTTCAAAGGAACCATTCCTTCATCTCCAAGTCAGGATGCACAAATAATGTCCAGCCTTTTTGACCAGTCTCAGACCCTGGAGCGTGCTGAGATACTTGTGGAAGCGGCAACCAAAGCCGGTGCGGATGCTGCTGATGCCATTGCAGCGCGTAGCGCCTCTACTTCGGTCAGCTATCGAGAAGGCAAAATGGAGGAAAATGAGCATTCGGAGAATGATTCCATTGCTCTGCGAGTTTTTGTTGATGGCTGCAAGGCGTCTATCTCCACAAATGGAACAGGAGATAACGAAGAGCTGTCCAAGCTCGCGGAACGTGCGGTTGCCATGGCAAAGCTCTCCCCACCAGATCCCTATGCACGACTGGCGGCCTCGGAAGATCTCATGACATCTGGTGCTATTGATACTTTGCGGGAAAAGCTCGATCTGGTTGATGAATTCATGCCCGATCACGCTTTCCTGCGACAGCTGGCTCAGGAAACAGAAGAAGCCACGCTTGCTGTGGAAGGCGTCAGCAAATCTGGTGGAGCCAGCGCAGGCCATGGCATTGGTGGCATGGTGCTGGTGACGTCTCACGGCTTCACCGGTTCTTATTTGTCATCTCAGTTTTCCTTCTCAACCACTGCAATTGCAGGGGAGGGAACGTCCATGGAGCGAGATTATGACTATTCTGCCTGCATTCATCATAAAGACTTGAAAACAGCCACAGCGGTTGGCCTGAAGGCTGGCGAGCGCGCTGTTGCAAGGCTAAACCCCGCGAAGATCGAAACCGGAACCTATGATGTTCTGTTTGATCCAAGGATCGCGACTTCCCTTCTTGGGCATTTTGTGGGTGCCATCAATGGTGCATCCATCGCTCGGCAAACATCCTTTTTGAAAGACATGCTCGGTCAGCAGGTTTTTGCCAAAGGCGTGACCATTTCAGACGATCCTCTGCGCCCGCGTGGTATGGGCTCTCACCCGTTTGACGGGGAGGGCATTGGATCTCAAAAACTGAACTGGATTGAAGACGGACAACTAACCCAGTGGATTCTGGATAGCGCAACGGCGGCGGAACTGGATCTGAGGACCAATGGCCGGGCTGCTCGCTCCGGTGCCAATCCTCGCCCCGGCAGCACAAACCTGACCTTGGAAGCAGGTGAACAAAGTCCGAAAGATCTGATGGCCAATATCAAGGATGGTATATATCTGACAGATCTGATCGGGCAAGGCGTCAATGGTGTGACTGGTGATTATTCTCGTGGAGCCTCGGGTTTTCGTATCCGCAATGGCGAACTGGCGGAACCAATTTCGGAATTTACAATCGCAGGCAATCTGCATGACATGTTTGCCCGACTTGTTCCGGCAAGTGATTTGGTTCTGGAGAAGTCAACCAACGCTCCGACATGTCTGATCGAAGCCATGGCAGTAGCAGGTCGATAAGCACCGATAGATTTGAAGGAACCTGATGCATGAATGACGTTCCCGCCAAGGCGCAAAGCTGGCAACAAGAGAGGAACTTGCTCGAACAGGCTGCCCGTAAAGCCGGACAACTGGCATTAAATTACTTCAATCGTGATCCTCAAGTCTGGTCCAAGGCAAATGATAGTCCTGTAACGGAAGCAGATCTGGCGGTCGACAGAATGCTTCACAAGGATTTGTTAGGCGCGCGACCGGGTTTCGGATGGTTATCCGAGGAAACCGAAGACAGCGCTGAGCGCCGCTCGAAAGACATGGTTTTTGTGGTCGATCCAATTGATGGTACGAGGGCTTTTATCAATGGTGAAGATGTCTGGACAATCTCAATTGCAATCGTCAGGGATGACAGACCTGTCGTGGCAGCTCTTTACGCACCGGTTCGTGACGAAATGTACTTGGCCAGTCATGCGGATGGAGCATTCATGAACGGTAAAGCCGTCTCAGTTAAGGAAAGAAAAGACTTATCCGGTGTTCGTGCAGTTGGTCCCAGCTCGGTCATTCGCAAAGGGCCAATCCATGATAAAGGGGCCAACTGGACTGGTTATATAGGATCTCTGGCATATCGTGTGGCCATGTTGGCAGATAACAAGGCCGATCTGGCTCTGGCACGATCAGGCGCTCACGACTGGGATCTGGCTGCAGCAGATCTGATCATCTCAGAGGCCGGTGGCATTTTGCGCGAAGATTTGGGCAAGATACTTACCTACAATAAATCCGTGCCTCGCCATGGAGCTCTTTATGCTTGTAGCCCCGAACTGGAACCAGTGATTCAGCCGATTATGCCGAAGCTGAAATTCCCAGCGCGAACGCCCAGACCGTAGCTTGAATGTACCTTGGTTATAGCCCTGTAAATCTTGTTGGGGAAAGCGCGATTTTTTGCTGCTTTGCGAGATAAAATAGCTCTTTGCCCTAGCCGTGCATGGTTTTAGCGGCTAGGTTCGCCACCGTCCGGCACCTGACTTGCTCGGGGGAGATAAAGGTTGTCTGGTACTGTCCGTTTTCCGGTTTGCGACCAAATTGATCGAGCCGTGCGATACTTGAGAGGTGCATATTGTATCGCAGATCATCTGGCGCTGAATGGACGTCTTGAGTGCACCTGATCAAATTCGCTTTTTGGGCCTGTCATTCTCTTCATGATCAGGCCGTCATTATTGGAGACCAAAAGATGGCAGCAGAACAAGGCAAGCAGCTTTTGCACTTGGTATTTGGTGGTGAATTATCCTCATTGGATGGCACCGAATTCAAAGACCTGGATCAGCTTGATGTCGTGGGTATCTATCCAAATTATGCAACCGCCTATGACGCATGGAAGTCTAAAGCACAGTCCAGCGTTGACAACGCTCACATGCGTTATTTCATCGTGCATATGCATCGCTTGCTGGAACCAGACCAAGCCAGTGAGTAATTGCCCGGCAGATTTGCCATTCGGCAATCACTGTTCATGATGGAAATGGACCTGCAATTGCCAGGTCTGTTTTTGTCTTTCCCTCCAACTGCTCTTGGTGTAAATCTCTGCCAGATTTTTCAAGGATTGGTATTGCATATTCAGAGCCATGTGCGTCTCGATTCCGATATGTCTGAGAGACCCGGAATGCTACTGCTCCTATCGACAGGTCAAGATCAAAGGAAGGCCTTTCAATGTCACTATTGAAAAAAATTGGCCAGTCAAAAACGGTTTTGGGCCTGATAGGGAAAAGCATCGCCTCTTATCTTCGATTGGTGCATTATACCTCTCGTATGGTCAACGATTATAACGAGAGCTATGATCGGGCGAGTGAGCATTTTCCGGCCATTGTAGCGCTTTGGCATGGCCAGCACTTCATGATTCCGCTTGTCCGCCGTAAGGATCACAAGGCCAATGCCCTTGTTTCCCGATCAGCAGATGGGGAGGTCAATGCCATTGCTGCACAGAGTTTGGGAGTTGAAGTGGTGCGCGGTTCGGGCGGTAGAGCTCGTAGCAAGACCATCAAGAAAGGTGGCGTTGCAGCATTGAAAACACTGGTGTCGACCCTCAAGAACAATCGCAGTGTGGTCATGACCGTCAATGTTCCAAAGGGTGGCGCGCGTGAATGTGGTCCGGGCGTTATCATGCTTGCCAAAATGTCCGGACGCCCTATTGTTCCAGCAGCTTATGCTTCATCACGTCGCAAGGATTTCATCAATGCCTGGGACAAGGCGTCCTTAAATCTGCCGTTTTCTCGCGCCAGTTTTGTCATAGGTGATCCAATCTTTGTTGATGAAGATGCATCAGAAGAGCATCTGGAGGCCAAGCGCCAGGAAGTTGAAGCAGCCCTGAATGCGGTGACGGAAGAAGCCTATCGGAATGTCGGTGGATAGTGTGTCGCCAAAAATAACCATGGCTCTGGTCAGATAGTCGCAAAATCTTGAAATAACTTGCAATATCTGCGGTTCTTTCTAGGATGTTCTGGCATTTGATGGGGACCAAATGAAGCTTTGGTGCCGGGATTGGCCGATTGATCCAGCTCACTCATACTGGTTGGGTTGATCATGGTCCATCTGGCATGGGCGAAGTGGAGAGAAACTGGAATGGATATGTCTGGACGCATGGCGCTTTCGATTTACCGCGCGGCAGGATACGCCTTTCGTCCTCTCATGCCTTTGTTGATGGCCGTTCGTCGCTCTCGTGGCAAGGAAGATGGTGCAAGGCGTAAAGAGCGTTATGGGCGAGCTGCCCAATCTCGTCCTGAGGGTCCACTCGTCTGGGTTCATGCGGCCTCGGTTGGGGAGACCAATGCCGTTCTGCCACTTATCCATCAAATTACCGAGACTGGTACATCCGTTCTGTTGACGACTGGCACAGTTACTTCTGCAGCCATAGCGCAAAAGAGCTTGCCACAAGGAGCGATACATCAGTTCGTGCCTCTTGATGTCGCACCTTATGTCAGCAAATTTCTGGATCATTGGAAACCCGATCTTGCGCTTTTTGTTGAATCGGAATTGTGGCCAACCATGATGACCGAAATGAACAGGCGCGATATTCCGTTGATCATTGTCAATGGTCGCATGTCCGAGCGCTCCTACCGACGTTGGGAGAAAATGCCATTTGCCATCGAACAGATGTTTGGTTCGGTGCCTCTTTGTCTGGCGCAGAGCGAAGATGACAAAGAACGCTATCAGGCTCTTGGTGTGCAACATGTTGAAGTAACAGGGAATTTGAAATTTGATGCACCTCCGCCTTCGGCCGATATCCAGGAATTGGAAAAGTTGCATCAGTCGATCGGCGATCGTCCAGTTTGGATAGCAGCCAGTACTCATCCGGGAGAAGAAAAGCTTTTTGCGCAAGCCCATAAGCGTATGGCGATGCGCATTCCTGGACTGCTGACTATTCTTGTTCCACGTCATCCAGACCGGGGTGAAGAGTTGGCGGGCCAGATTCGCGAAATTGTACCAAGAACCGTTCTGCGCACCGGTGAAGAACCGCTACAGGATAGTAGCGAGATCTATATTTGCGATACTCTTGGTGAATTGGGTCTATTCTATCGTTTGTCTCGCATTGCTTTTGTTGGCGGATCTCTCATCAACCACGGTGGGCAAAATCCCATCGAACCTGCTCGGTTGGGATGCGCAATTCTTCACGGTCCCAATATCCAGAATTTCAAGGATATCTATCAGGCTCTGGACACCAGTGGTGGTGGAGAGACCATTTCTTCCGAGCGAGATCTGATCAATACACTGTCCCGCCTGTTCTCAGCTCCATCAGAAGTTCATCGACGCTCCGAGTTGGCAAAACAAGCCCTGCGACCATTTTCTGGTGCTTTGGATAGCACCATGATGGCATTGACGCCTTTCCTGAATCCCCTCAAGATCAACGCCGAGTTGAACAAGGCATCGGGGATGATGCAGCGATGAGAGCACCCAAATTCTGGAAGACCAGAGGCTTGAAAGCATTGTTGCTTTATCCGGTGAGTCTCATCTATGCGCGCTTTGCTCTCTCGCGCTTTAACCGCAACGCTCGTTACAAGGCACGTTTACCGGTATTATGTATCGGTAATCTGGTGGCTGGTGGTGCTGGCAAGACCCCAACCGCTCTGGCAATAGGCAAAGCCGCAGTCAAGCTGGGTTTGAAACCCATTTTTTTGACCAGGGGTTATCGAGGGAAACTTACAGGCCCGGTGATGGTGGACCTGGAAAAGCATTCCATTGCAGATGTCGGAGATGAAGCTTTGTTGCTGGCGCAGGCAGCTCCAACCATCGTTAGTGTTGATCGAGTGGCAGGTGCGAAATTGGCTGAAAGCCTTCAGAGCCATATCCTGATCATGGATGACGGTTTTCAAAACCCTTATCTCTATAAAGATTTTAACCTTGTGGCGATTGATGCCCAACAGGCGATTGGCAATGGCTTTGTCATGCCTGCTGGTCCATTGCGCGCGCCACTGCTACCACAGGTCCGTCGGGCAGATCAGTTTCTGGTGATTGGAGAGGGCAATAGTGCTCCCAAATTACGCCAGATGGCAGCGCGCCTGGGTAAGGCCTCAAGCCATGCCTATTTCTCGGCAGAGCCGACCAGTTTGCTGGAAGGGACCCGCGTTCTGGCATTGTGTGGAATCGGTAGACCGGAGAAATTCTATCAAACAGTGAACTCGCTCGGGCTCGAGATTGTGGACAAATATGAGGTGGCTGATCACTATGCCTACACCAATGCAGATGCATTGCAGGTGTTGCACAAGGCCAAGGACCAGAATTTGGTGGTTGTAACCACTGCCAAGGATCATGTGCGTCTGAAAAGCATGTCAGGGGCAGGCGAAGATCTGGCGAGGGCCGCGAAGGTGATCGAGATTTCGATGGCCTTTGATGATCGGGCATTCCCGCGTCTGGTTCTGGAGCAAACCCAGCGTAAATTCAGCCGCCGCTAAGAAATAGCGACTGATTTTCTTGTCTTTGAAGGAAAGGATCAGGGCTTTTCCGCTTGCACATATGCTTGATAGGAAGCTGTTGCATCGGCATACGCTTCTTGACGATCAACACTCCAATATTTCAGATCTTCCAAGGCAATAGAGCGTCCGGTGATAGCGCATGTTACAAAGGAACCGCTTTGAACGACTTGATAATCGCCATCCAGATAGCGCAATTTGGCTTCTTTACCTGCATTGGAAAAATTGATCATGGATTGATCCGTCTTGATTAGAGCGTATCCCCGAAAAGTTGAAGCATTTTTCAGACAGGAACTCGTTTCAGAATAAACACGTTGAGTGTCTTGCAAACTTTGTAGCTTGTCGTCGGAGCGAAATCCACCCCGGTTTTGAAGCATTCACTATCTTGCCGTCATATCCTTGCTCGGATTTACATATTGCTTTTGCCTGATGAGAATGGAGACAATGCGGGGCGCGAAAGTGGTGGTGTATCGTCCTTATCTATATCTTCCGGTTTATGCGCTTTGCGGATGACATAGAGACAAGTCAGAACGGCGGCGAGACCAAAGACAACAGCGCCAATTGCTTGCCCGGCCAAAGCACCTTTTGCGCCATAGAGGGACGCGCCAAGCATAACGGGAGGGATGGTTCCAAGAGTTGCCTTGCCCCAGTTGAAGGCCGTGGAATAGGTCGGATAGCCCAGATTGTTGAAAGCGGCATTGGATACAAACAAAAAGCCCATGAAGATACCGCTGGCCGCAATCCAGCTACAGAAGAAAGCTACAAATTCAGCTGTTTCACCTGTCGCACTGAACATGAGCAATATCCAGTCCTGTGCCAGGAACAAGATCAACCAGACCAGGATGGAATAGGCCAGAATGAACTTCACACTTTCCGTTAGGGTCTGGCGCACCCGATGGGTCAGACCAGCCCCCAGATTTTGTCCGAAGATCGGACCAACAGATCCTGAAATGGCGAAGAGAGCGGTATAAGAAAGCGGGATGATCCTTCCTACGATTGCCCAGCCGGCAACGGCATCATCACCAAAGGGAGCAACGGCGGCGGTGACATAAGCGTTGCCCACTGGTGTTGCAACATTGGTCAGCACAGCTGGAATGGCGATAACAAAAAGTGCTTTCCAATCTTCCCAGATAGATGCAAGCGTTGTCTTGCCCAGAAGATTATGGATTTTGATCACGCTATAAAGGCCGACAAGGATCATGACAACACGTGCCAGAACCGAAGCGATGGCTGCACCTGTAACGCCAAGATCAAAACCAAAGATGAAAATCGGGTCGAGAATGGCTGATGCAAGGCCACCTGAGAGGGTCACATACATCGAGCGTTTAGCGTCACCTGAGGCACGCAGAAGCCCCCCCAGCATCATGGCAATACCAAGAAGCGGCAGAGATGGTACGACAATTTGCAAAAAGCCAACGGCGACTTCCAGGGTCTCACCGCGTGCGCCGATATAGTAGAGCAATGTCTCAATCAGTGGGAAGACAAGCATGACAATCAGCACCATGCTCAGTATGACCGCTGCAATGGCGGAACTGGCCCGTCGTTTGGCAAGATCCCTGTCTCCTGCGCCCAAGGCTCGTGCTACCACGGCAGAACCGGCAATCATCAATCCTACGCTTGCCGAGGTATTGAAGAACATGATCGTCGAAGCATAGCCAATGGCAGCAGCCAGCTCTGTCTGACCCAAAAGCGAGATGTAAAACAGGTTGGCAAAGTCAACGGCAAAGACGGCAAGCAAACCAACAGATCCAGCAGCGGTCATATTGACGACATGCTTCAGGATTGATCCCTCGACAAACTTGGCTTTACGGCTTCCAGATGGCTTTGCGGACATGCTGTTGTTTGACTTTTTTTCTTCTGGATGATCCATCAGGTTCACTTTTGTTTGTCGGGGCATGGTGCAGGAAGAGGGAATTTCTCATTCGCAAACATAAGGTCTGTTGGTTTTATTTACCAGCCGTATGATCGAGTTTTCATGCTGTCCTTCGGAGATAGGGCGCTTGAGAGATTGGTGAATTTATGGTGAGATATACGCATTTTTACGATGAAATGAATATTGGGAGTTTTAAAGATGAAAAGAACGATTTGTGCCAGTCTCCTTTGTCTTGCCTTTGCCTTTCCTGCCTCTGCTGGAACTCTGAGTGGTGAGGAAATCAAAAAGGAAATGGTTGGGAAGAAGATGAAATGGAAAAAAGGCAAATTTTCCGGAACCATTCATATGAAGACTGGTGGCAAAGTGACCGTCACGATTGATCAGGGAAAGCTCAAAAAGGACAACGGTAAATGGTGGATCAAAAGCAATACCTTGTGCTCTCAATATTCCAAGGTCCGCAAGGGAAAACCTAAATGTTACTCCTACAAAACGTCAGGTGCAGGATACAAAGACAATGAAGGCGGAATTATCTTTCGCTGATTCTGTTGCATGATTTATAAGCGACAATAAGTAAAAAAGAGGCTCATTTGAGCCTCTTTTGGTATCTGTGGCTGCGTTCACGGTCAGCCGTTGTCTTTGCCACCCTTGCCACGATGAGGCTTCTTGCCGCCTTTGGGGCCATCCTTACGATAGCCATCCTTGCGGAAGCCGCCTTTGCGGTCGCCATCGCGACGATCACCATCTTTCCTGAAACCGCCTTTGCGATCACCACGTGGACCGCCACGGCCACCAGGCTTACCACCGCGTGGGCCGCCACGACCCTCAGCACGACCACCACCGCCGCCGCGCGGACCGGAAACTTCCTTCGGACGCTCGGCCAATTTGACGATACGAAGGCTTTTTTCCCCTGTACCTTCAGTCTCGGTTACGTCCTGGAAGTTGCCAGCAACATCGCCCGAAAGCTCGAATACGGTCTCGCTATCGAGAATACGGATGAAACCAACTTTGCGTTTGGTGAAGCCACCGATCCGGCAGATCATGGGCAGCAGCCAACGCGGCTCCGCATTATGTTTGCGACCAGCATTCAGACGGAACCAGACGCCATCGTCGAAATCAGAACGCTCGCGTCCCGGCTTCTTGTCGTCAAAGCTGCCGCCGGTATCCAGAATTTCTTCAGGTGCTGGACGCATTGATTGCTGGCTGGCAATGAAGGCGGCGGCAATTTGCTCAGGACCGTAAAGCGCCAGAAGACTTTCTGCTGCTTGCAATGCGTCGCCGGTTGGAGTGACCTGCAAATGCTCATTGGCGAAAATGCGCTCCTGGTCCTTGGCTTGAATGTCACCTGTGCTAGGAACGGATCCCCAATTGACGCGTAGTTTGGCAAATTTCAGCAGCCGATTGACAACATGGCGTTTGTTCGTTGGTGCAATCAACACACAGGTGCCCTTGCGTCCTGCGCGGCCGGTCCGACCCGAGCGGTGCAACAAGGTGTCACTGTTGGTAGGAAGATCGGCGTGGATAACCAAATCCAGATTTGGCAGATCAATACCGCGTGCGGCCACATCGGTTGCCACACAGACACGGGCTCGGCCATCGCGCATCGCTTGCAATGCTTGCGAGCGTTCTGCCTGACTCAGTTCACCCGATAGAGACACCACACCAAAGCCACGGTTGGACAGGCGAGACGTCAGATGGCGCACCATTTCGCGAGTGGAGCAAAATACCATCGTGCTTTGCGCTTCATAATAACGCAAAACATTGATGACTGCCTTTTCCTTGTCGCGGGAATTGACCAGATGGGCGTGATATTCAATATCGCTATGCTGCTCGCGTTCTTCTGCTGTGCTGATGCGAAGGGCATCGCGCTGATAGGTCTTGGCGAGGAAGGCAATCTGTTTCGGTACCGTTGCAGAGAACAAAAGTGTTTGACGCTCATCCGGTGCAGCGCCGAGGATGAATTCCAGATCTTCACGGAAGCCTAGATCCAGCATCTCATCGGCTTCGTCGAGCACAGCGGCGCGCAACCAGGTCATGTCGAGCGAACCACGCTCAATATGGTCGCGAAGGCGGCCCGGTGTGCCGACGACGATATGAGCGCCGGCTGACAGGTCGCGGCGTTCACGACGCATGTCCATACCGCCAACACAGCTGGCAATATGCGCACCACAATCGGCATAGAGCCAAGTCAGTTCTGCTTTAACCTGCAGGGCAAGTTCGCGGGTTGGAGCAATAACCAGCGCCAGAGGTTCAGCAGCTTTGGAGAGCCGACCACCGTCAGCCAGAAGGCCATTGGCCATGGCCAGACCGAAGGCAACAGTTTTACCTGATCCAGTCTGGGCGGATACCAGCAAATCGCGTTGTCCTGCGTCAGCATCCAGAATTGCGGTCTGGACTGGTGTCAGGCTTTCATAGCCACGATTGCTAAGGGCAGCAGCCAAGGATGGATGCACGGCATTATGCAAGGTCATTAAGACATCTTTCGGGATTGTATACCAAGAAAACTGAGATCCTGGTTTTAGGTCACATGGTCCCGTATCCAGATGCTCCCCCTGCCAGCGAGAAGTCGAGCCGCTACATTTGCAGGGCTAAAACTCGCATTCAAATCAGCATCATCTTCACGGGTTAGGCCGGTCTTGTAGAGGAGAGCTGATCAAAGGTCAAATCTCTGGTGAAAAATAACCACCAAATCCCGATTTTGTGCAGCATTTATTTGATCTGATCGGCTTGATGCCTTCTGAACGGGAAGTGTAAGGGACGCTACGTATATTCATAAAGCTTTAACTATCGAACCAGATCGCGTAGCGATGAAGCCCGAACTGGCATGCCATTTGGATGATTACAGCCAAAGAACGGTCAACGGGCGTTTCATCCCGTTTTGGAACAATTTGTCCATTGTTAGGAAGAGCAAATGGCAGTCAATACTGATCTTGTCCTTGAAATCTCGTCAACACAGCGTCAATTGAAAGACCAGGTGGAATATCACTGGCTGGTTGGCTGTACACCCACCGCTGTGACCATGGTGTTGGGATATTGGGATCGTCACGGTTATGACAATCTGATCGAGGGGGATTCAACTACCTATTCCGAGGATGTCAAAAAGGTAATGTCCTCTGACGAGCATTATCGGGATTATGCAAATCCGAATGATGGTTCCTCTTCGTCCGTCTTGCCGGATGCCAGCGAGCGCGGAGAAGGTCACGAGAATAATTCGGTCGCAGATTTCCTTTATACCTCGCGCAGTGAATTGGGCCTGAAATTTGGCTGGTCCCTTTATGGGACGGAAGGCTTGGGCGTACATGGTTGGGCTACCCACCGCGGCTATGATGATTTCGTCACCAAACTGAAACACTGGGGTGGTTTTAATTTCAAAACCATTTCTGATGAGATTGATGCAGGACGCCCGGTTATTCTGTCGGTTGACAGTAATGCCGATGGTCGCAATGACCACAATGTGGTGGTGTTTGGCTATGACAGCGCGACCAACAAACTTTTGATCCACGATGGTTGGGAGCGTACCGACGAACCCCGCTGGATAGATTTCACCTATGCGAAAAAAGGTCAGCCATTTGGTATCGTATCAGCCACCATCATTCATCCGGGCGATGAAGCTGGTGCTGATGGTGAAGTTGATTTCCTGCATCTGGTCAATGATCACTATTCCTCTGCAGCGACCCATCGAGGCGGTTTGTCAGAAAATGGAACATTTGAGTCCAAACTACTGCATTCCAACTCGGGATTGTCCAATTCCAGGACAGTTGGCCTTGCCAGCGCCGATGGCCATATTTTTTATCATCTCTATGATGATGGCTCGGGATCTGCCTCTCTTTATCGTGCGGTTGCGTATGGCGATGGTACCTTCAAATGGTTCCGTCTCAGCTCCAATTCCGGGCTTGGTGATCAGACCATTGATTTTGCCACCGCTGATGGCCGCGTCTTCTATCAGCTCTATGATGATGGTTCAGGCACTGCGGCAATTTATAAATCCACCCGCAAGGAAGATGGTACATTCACGACCGAATTGTTGAATGTAAACTCAGGATTAAGCCGCAATACCATTGCATTGGCAACAGCTGACGGTGAGACTTTCTATCAATTGCTGAATGATGGCGTCGGCACAGCAGCGCTCTATAAAGGCACATTGAATGCCGATGGCTCCTTCTCCATGACCTTGGTGAGCAATGACAGTGGTGTGAGCCGCAGCACCCTCGGGACAGTCGCCTGGCAGACCGAGGAAGTGGACGGATTGGCGGAAGGGGAAGTCGCTGATATTGTTGGAGAAGTCCAATATCTCGGCGGTGTTGGAGACAAGGACACCTTTGTCATCAAAGGGAAATCCACGGACTATAACTGGTCACTGTCGGATGATGGCGAAGGGATCATGGTCTGGAACGAGGATGGATTTGACATTCTCTATGATTTTGAGACGATCCGTTTCTCCGATAAAATTATTGATCTGACGGCTGACAAAGTTGGCCAGATCATCGTCAAGGATGAAGTTGGCACAGAACAATATCTCAATGGCAGTGCTGGCTCCGATATCTTCGTGATCAATGGGAAGTCAACGGACTACAACTGGGCGCCAAGCGATGATGGTCAGGGCATCATGGTCTGGAACAAGAATGGTTTCGATATCCTGTATGATTTCGAGAGCATTCAGTTCACCGACACCAGCATCGATCTGACCGGCGATAAAGTTGGGCAATTGATTGCGGCAAATCAAAAAGGTGTTGAGGAATATATCTCCGGCACCAAAGGGACTGACACCTTTGTCATCGATGCATTCTCGACCGAGTTCAACTGGACCCGTGCCAATGATGGGGAGGGAGTTTTGGTCTGGAATGATGATGGGTTTGATATCTTGTGGGACTTTGAAACTTTGCGGTTCAAGGATCGTGATATTGATCTGACCGCAGATAAGCTTGGGCAGATTGTTGCCAAGGATATCAAGGGCGAAGAGCAATATCTGAGTGGAACAGAAGGCACAGATACCTTTGTTATCGATGGCAATTCAGATGACTATCAGATCGCAAAAGCGGATGACGGCGTCGGTGTTATTGTCTGGAATGATCAGGGTTTTGATATGCTTTGGGATTTCGAGGAAATCCAGTTCAACGATCAGCTCCTGACCATTCAGGATGAGCTGGCCTGAACAAGTATCGTGCTTCATTGATGTGAGAATGATAACCCGCTTTCATGGGGGGTTATTTTTTGGGACAAATGGTCTGATAACATCTTTGTGAGTAGGGCTGTCTTTGAAGTCTACTGTAAAACTAAAGAACGATCATTTCAGTTTTGCCGAAAAGAGCCCGACCAATGACCGAAGCAGTACCCCAGTCAGCATCCAATAACCTGACTCTCGATATTATTTCCGATATTGCCTGTCCTTGGTGTGCGATTGGCTATTATCGACTCAAGGCGGCTCTTGATAAAATGGGACTGGAAGCAGAGATTGTATGGCATCCCTATGAAATCAATCCGCATCTGGATGCCAAAGGCACCAATCTGATGGATAACATCATCTATAAATATGGCATGACACCAGATCAGGTGCGTGAGATGCGCACCAAATTGACCGGTCTGGGTGCTGAAGTAGGATTTAGCTTCAACTATACAGATGATATGCAGGTCCAGAATTCCCTGCGTGCTCACCAGTTGGTGCATTGGGCCAAACAGTTTGGTTCTTATAAAAGCCATGCCGTCAAGCTTGCCCTGTTGGAAGCGTTCTTTACTCATCGCAAAAACATCGCTGATATTGAGATACTTGCAGCCTTGGCAACGGAGCAAGGGCTGGATGGTCAGGCAGCATCTGAAATGCTCAAGCAGGATGCTTTATTGGCAGAAGTGCAAGCCGCCGCTAGTGGTTGGAAACAACAAGGAATCTCTGGCGTGCCCTCCATTGTTGCCAATCGCAAGTTTCTTACGACCGGTGCGCAGCCGGTTGATGGGTATGTTCAATGGCTGAAGGCAGTAAAAGCCCAGTCACCGGTATAAATTATCAATGTCATGTTGAGAATGACTTACTGACCATCATCTTTATGCTCCGTTGGAGATGCCTTACATAAGGATCAACGCAAATGTTGATCCAAATCCCAAGGTGTTTTCATGCTTGATACAAAAATACCCGCGCTCTTCGTTCCTCATGGGGCACCAGATCTTGCTCTACAAGATAATGAAGCAGCTAGTTTCCTGAAAAATTTAGGAACACATATTTCTCGTAAACCCAAAGCAATCATCATGGTCTCGGCCCATTGGGAGACAAGGGGATTGCAGGTAACAGCTGCCCGGGAATTGGAAACCATCTATGATTTTCGCGGCTTTGCCAAAGAGCTTTATGAGCTGAAATATCCTGCCCAAAGCTCTTCCAGCTTGATAGAAAATCTTCTGGGCTTGCTGGCATCCAATGGCCATCCATTACGTCTTCACGCCAGCCGTGGTCTCGATCATGGGGCTTGGGTGCCTTTGATGTTGGCATTTCCAGAGGCAGATATCCCTTTGGTACAGTTGTCCCTGGACAAGAGCATGAACCCGGAAGACTTGTTCAATCTTGGTAAAGTGCTTGCAAGCTTGTCGGAGCAGGACATCCTTGTCATGTCGTCTGGAGGGTTGGTGCATAATCTCTTCGAGCTGGATTTTGCAAACCCGAACGAACCAAATGAAGCAACCGAGCCTTGGGCGAGAGAGTTTGAGAACTGGCTGGACAAGCATATTGAAGCAAAAGACTGGCAAAGTCTCTTCAATTATCGAAGCTTGGCCCCAAATGCGGAACGTGCTCATCCCACTGATGAGCATCTTCGTCCGCTTTTTATCACGCTTGGTGTCAATGAAGCGTTGGATCTATCACCAAAGAAGCTCCATAGCTCCTTCACTTATGGTAATATCTCAATGGCCGCATGGGGGTAAGGGTTCTCTGTTTCACACGCTGCGTGAATATGTTTTCTGAGGTCTCCAAGGATTAGTTAGGGCTAATCCGTGACGGACGATAATCAAGCGCAAAGCGCGCTCTCGCAGTTATCGTGGAAAAAGAAATCGAGCATGAAATCCTTCATGCTCGGGAGCCGATAGGCGACCGGGCTGTATAGCCCGGGCCTTCGCAGCGCCGCAGCTTTGCTGCGAATAGCGCGTCAGAAATATCAAGTCGCCGTGCCGCCAACAGTAATGCCATCAATGCGCAAAGTTGGTTGCCCAACGCCTACTGGAACGCCTTGGCCTTGCTTGCCACAGGTACCAATGCCGGTATCCAATTGCATGTCGTTGCCGATCATGGAAATGCGCTTCATGGCTTCCGGGCCATTGCCGATGAGGGTGGCACCTTTCACCGGAGCGGTGACCTTGCCATCTTCAATCAAATAGGCTTCGGTGCAGGAAAAGACGAATTTGCCTGAGGTGATATCCACCTGACCACCGCCGAAATTCACCGCATAAAGCCCATTTCTGACGGATTTCAGGATCTCTGCCGGATCATGATCACCGCTTTCCATGATGGTGTTGGTCATGCGTGGCATTGGAATATGGGCATAGGACTGGCGACGACCATTACCTGTGCTGTTCACACCCATCAATCGCGCATTCTGGCGGTCCTGCATATAGCCGACGAGAACACCATCTTCGATCAGTGGCGTGCGTTGGGTCGGCGTGCCTTCATCATCGAAGGAAAGCGATCCACGACGACCATCAATGGTACCATCATCCACCACTGTGACGCCCTTGGCAGCCACTTGCTGGCCCATGAGTTCGGCAAAGGCTGAGCTTTTCTTGCGATTGAAATCACCTTCCAGACCATGACCGACGGCTTCGTGAAGCAGAACGCCAGGCCAGCCCGGCCCAAGCACGACATCCAATTCACCCGCAGGCGCGTCAATAGCTTCCAGATTGACCAGAGCCTGACGCAGAGCTTCGTCGGTGGCACCCTGCCAGCCACCATCAATTCCACCGTTCAGATAATAGCTATAACCATGCCGACCACCAAAGCCGTGACTTCCCGCTTCCTGACGGTCTCCTTCACCGACCACGACACTGACATTGACGCGCACCAGAGGGCGGACATCATGGAATATCTGCCCATCGGCGCGAAGGATAGCAATCTTGCGCCAGCTACCTGCCAATGAGGCTGAAACCTGCCGAACGCGGTTATCCTTATCGCGAGCATATTGGTTGATTTCTTCCAGCAGAGAAATCTTCTCTGCAAGGCTCATGTCATCGACAGGATTGAGGTCGCCATAGAGCCGGCGATTGGTTTGTTGTGGTGCTTCTGCAGTAACACCACTATAACCTTCTCCAACGGAAGAAACGGCATCACTGGCACGCTTCAGCGCTTCAATGGAAAGCTCCCCGGAATGGGCATAGCCAGCGGCCTCACCAGCGACAGAGCGCATGCCAAAGCCCTGACTGCTGTCAAAACTGGAGCTTTTCAATCGGCCATTGTCGAAAACCAGACCTTCAGATTGGGATTGCTCAAAGAACAGCTCACCATCATCGGCATTGCTGAGCGTATCGGCCAGAAGCTTGCACACACTCTCCCGATCCAGTCCATGGGCCTCGAGCAAGTCACCGCTGTCAGTTGAATTGAGAGCTGCATCAAGAGGCTGATTATCTGTGTTGGTCATGGTCTGGTCCAGTGAGTTTGTGTTCTGATCCCTAGAAATAGGGGTGTTGGAGGGTGATATCCAGCCCAATGACGCACCCATCCCCATAACTATCAGTAATTTTGTCCATTGTGGGTGCTACGGGGCAATACGTAAAGGCCCTTGATTTCATCAACAAAGACTTTGAGACTGCGCCCCATGGACCAAAAGCAGGAATCAGGCGTGACCAATAAGACCAACCAACAACTGAACAAACCAAATGCCGAGGCATTGCTCGCTTGGTACGATCGTCACCATCGAACCTTGCCTTGGCGCGTCATTCCAAAGGATCGGTCGGTGGGCGTGGTCAATGACCCCTATCATGTGTGGATGTCCGAGATCATGCTGCAGCAAACCACTGTCGGCGCGGTGAAAAGCTATTTTGAGAAATTCCTCACCATGTGGCCGACATTGTCTGACCTGGCTGCCGCAAGTGAGGAAGATGTACTGAAAGCCTGGGCAGGCCTTGGTTATTATTCTCGCGCCCGAAACCTGAAAAAATGCGCCGATCATGTGCAATTGCATCATAATGGCCGCTTTCCAGACAATGCCAAAGCATTGAAAGAACTGCCCGGCATTGGTGACTACACTTCGGCAGCGATTGCGTCCATTGCTTTTGATGAAGAGGTGCCGGTGGTCGACGGAAACATCGAGCGCATAGTCTCGCGCCTTTATCACATTGAGGAAGCCCTTCCAAAAGCCAAGAAACCGATCAAGGAAAAGGTTGCTGAACTGACACCATCAGAGCGTCCCGGCGACTTTGCCCAAGGTATGATGGATTTGGGGGCAAGCCTTTGTAGCCCCAAAAAACCAGCTTGTTCGCTCTGCCCGTTTTCCGGCACATGCGAGGCAGAAGGAATTGGTGATCAGGAGCGCTTCCCGATCAAGGCACCGAAGAAGCAGAAGCCAACCCGATATGGGGCTGCTTTTCTGATCAAGCGACAAGAAGACGGCGCCATCTGGTTGCGACAACGCCCCGATAAAGGCTTGCTCGCTTCCATGAGTGAAGTGCCGAGCAGTGATTGGTTCGGAAAATCTGCAGAGAAATTTGAACTGGCCAGCGCCCTTGATCATGCCCCCGAAGGTCTGGAATTCCGTAAACTGGTTGGTCAGGTCATCCATACCTTTACGCATTTTCATTTGGTGCTGGATGTTTATGAAACGACCAGTACTGATAGTGAGCCTATGAACAAGGGATGGTGGTCAGAACCGCAATCTCTAAAAGATGAGGCTTTGCCGACGGTGTTTCGCAAGGTCGTGGAGATGGGCCTTGAGCGCTGATAGACCCAGAAGATGTGAACCGAACGATCCGGTCCTGGGCGAAGTTCTGAAGCTAATTCAGGCCAGCTTTGCCTATATGGAAAGTCGGATTGATCCTCCCAGCTCAATGTATAAGCTCACGCTCGCCAATATCTCCGAGCAATGCGAAACAGGAGAGGTTTGGACGATTGGAGAGCCAGTACAAGCCTGCATATTTTTGACTTACCAGAAAAACTCCCTGTATCTTGGAAAAATGGCCGTCGCATCTGAGGCGAGAGGCAAGGGATATGGATGGGATCTGATCGCATTGGCGGAGAGTCGCGCTAAAGCGCTTGGTTTTGAGGCTTTGGAGCTGAATACCCGCATAGAATTGCTCGAAAATCATCGAATCTTTGAGGCTTTTGGTTTTGTGAAATGCGCGGAAAGTGCTCACGCCGGATATGACCGCCCCACTTACATCACCATGCGCAAAGACCTGAGCCTAAGTGACGAGTGAGTCCTGAGAGAGAACAAGACTTTGATTTGAAGTTCTACGGATGACTTTTGAGGAGCTCGGAGTATGGCCATATTCCAAGCTAGCTACGACTTGCAATTCCTCATCTGTCAGCTCTGATATCGATCAATTCGAAGAGATGAAAGAATTTTACGTGTTATGAAAGTCGGATACACTCAGGTATTTTTTGAGCGTAGTTGGGAGATTGTAATGAATAGAGAAGTGGTTTTGACCGCACTGGCCTTGCTTTTCAGTATTTGTGTTACACAGGGGATGGCAGGAAGTCGAACTTCCTTACCCAAAGATGTTGCAAGCGGTTGGGGTAATGTTTGGCTCAAAAGCATGGAAAATGGCTATAAACCTTATGGATTTAAGATAGTCGACAGTCAGACCGCACCCGGGCCGAGATTTGGTAAAAAGTTCATCAAATTTGAAGTCAGGCCTGGTGATTGTGGCAATAATGGTGGTTGGGATGATTGTGCGAATGACAGAGAGCGTCACGAGCTTTCTCAGAACAAAGCACTTCAGAAGCATGGCGATGAATATTGGTATTCGTGGTCGATTTTCGTGCCAACTGATACCCCTAGCATTTCACCGACAAAGGTTCATCTTGGGCAGTTCCAACAGAAAAATAACAATGTTCTTTTGCTGATGTCATGGTCATTAGCTGGCTACTATATTGACAATCAGGTTCCTGGTAACGGCTACACTCGTGAAACTCGAAACATCATCCCGCAGCGTAACTATCAAGGAAAATGGCAGGACATACTCATCCATACCCGTTGGTCTCACAGCAGTGATGGTTTTTTCAAGATTTACCACAACCATAAGCTAAAATACGAGTATGCAGGTCAAACTATAGCCAAGGGTGACAGAAGCTTTTTCAAATTTGGGATCTATCGGAGCTTTATCAGTCGCTACAAGAATAGGAACGAAGTATCAGAAGCTCCCAAGCAGATTGTCTATTATGACGAGGTTCACCGTAATCGATCACTTTCCAAAGTTGACTATGTCGGTATTGCAAAGTGGCAGGAAAAATTGGCTGAGACAGGTCACTATACCGGAAAAATTGACGGATTATGGGGAGGTGGAAGCCTGAAAGCCACTAATGCTTGGCTAACTGAGCAAGGTTACCCGAATGTAAGAGAGTACAGTCCAGATCTTTGGCGACATATGATCGAGGCCGAACAATAAATTATGCTTCCCAAAAAAATAAAAGGCGGCACAAGGCCGCCTCAAGTGGGTGATGGTCATGTTGTCGCCATTTGTTTTCTGTCTGGCCGATGGGTACGCAAAACCTTATCCGCATCGTTTTGCCAGACGGAAAACAGACCCTCACCGGGGTAATCAGGAACTCAGAACTCTTCCTCGTTTAAACTTTTCATTGAGATGGGTTGGCAATGATCTGCCTATTGACCATCTGGCCTTAACTTGCCTCTCTGATGATCTGGCGTAGCTCGTCAATCGGAGCACGCTCTCCGTCTTTATCGAAATACCAATAGGTCCAGCCATTGCAGGCGTCCAAGCCTTGCACCAGCGCACCAACCTTATGAATGGAACCGGTATGAGGACCGGAAACCAGTGAACCATCGGCGCGGACCATGGCGAAATGTTTACCCTTTTTGTCGGTCAAAACAGAGCCAGGCTTCAGAAGATCATTTTCCAGCAAACGACCGAACGGAATGCGTGGAGCTGCGCGTTTGCCCTGCATCACTTTCAGGCTATTCATCTCAACTGGTTCGACCGCATCAATACGCTCTTGAGCCGCTTTGATATAGTCGCGATCTCGCTCGACACCGACAAAATGGCGACCCAATTTCTTCGCCACCGCACCAGTGGTGCCGGTTCCAAAGAAAGGATCCAGAATGACGTCACCAGGATTGGTGGAAGACAGCATCACCCGGTAAAGCAGGCTTTCCGGCTTCTGAGTAGGATGGACCTTCTTGCCATCTTCACCTTTGAGGCGCTCATGTCCGGTGCAGATCGGAAGGGTCCAATCAGAACGCATCTGAGTGTCATCGTTGAAAGCTTTCAGCGCTTCATAATTGAAGGTGTAGCCCTTGGAGTCTTTGTCTTTTGATGCCCAGATCATGGTTTCGTGTGCATTGGTGAAGCGCTTGCCGCGGAAGTTTGGCATCGGGTTTGTCTTCAGCCAAACCACATCATTCAGCATCCAGAAGCCCAGATCCTGCATGATGGCACCAACGCGGAAAATATTGTGATATGAGCCGATCACCCAAATGGTACCGGCAGGTTTCAGCACGCGTTTACACGCAAGAAGCCAGGCACGCGTGAAAGCGTCATAAGCTTCAAAGCTCTCAAATTGATCCCAGGCGTTGGTAACGCCATCCACCTCGGATTGATCCGGACGGGTCAAGCCGCCACCCAATTGAAGATTGTAGGGTGGGTCGGCGAAAATGGCATCCACGGAATGTTTGGGGAGTTTTTCCAACTGCGAGATGCAGTCGCCTTTTAAAATTGTATCGAGCCATTCTGGCTTGTTAGCGGAGGAAAAATCGACATTCGCAGGTGAAGAAACAACAGAACGCATACGCTTAACTCAAACCAGTAGAACCACACAAGTAAGAGGCCTCAGCCCCTCGGTTGGATCTCATCGTGGCCGAACATGGTAAACCGCAAGTTAAATAATGAGGGTGTGATCGCCATAAATAGGCAAAGAATCGCAAAATCCAAAAAATTATAGATAACAAAAGGTTAAGAGTAGTTACTGAAAGGTTATTTTAAGTATTTGGTAAGCAAGTCTGTCTCATTTTGCATCACTTCAGAAATTGATTCAACAAATGCATGCAACGCTTTGGGAAAGGATTCAGATGGTTGTGATCGAGATGAATTTGCCGCAAAGCACAAAAGGTAAGCAGGATTCACATAAGTTGAGCTTTCCCTGGCATTCCATTCAATTTGTAGTCATGTAGTGCCAAAATGATTGAGCTTGTGGTGACAGATCAGCTCGGTGTATGAACGAGAGGACAGCAATGCATCAATTGATCTTTTGCTGGAACGAAGACTGATCGTGACAATCAAGGCTTGCTCAAATCATATGATTAAGAGTGTTGATAAATCCAATGCCTCTCCCAAAACTTCAGGGAAGAAGGCGAAAAAGGCTGCCAGTTCCACATCTGAAAGTCAGGCGGCCGCGCGCAAACAGCGTAAAGGCTCTCGACGTCTTGGGGAATTGATTGGTCAGTCTTTGACACCACTTTGTCGCAAACAGGGTTTTGCATCTGCCGATATCGTACAGTTCTGGGCCGAGATTGTCGGACCACAATTTGCCCATTGCACAGAACCAGACAAAATCCGTTGGCCACGCCGTGGAGAGGGGGATGGATTTCATCCTGGTACCTTGGTGGTTCATTGCGAAGGGGCGCAATCGGTGTTCTTTCAGCATGAGCGTGAAAGCGTCATCCAACGGGTCAATGCTTATTTCGGATATCCGGCGATTGACAAGATCCAGATCTTGCAGCGGCCGGTTCGACCACGCCGCACTGTACAGCCACCACCTTTGCGGGCCATGACGCAAGCAGAAGAAGCAAACCTTGATAACCAACTACAGGGCATGGAAAATGATCGTATGGCTGCAGCACTGAAACGACTTGGCCATGCAATTGCTGTCAAAAACAAATAATGTGTTGCAGACATAATAAAAGCCCCGGCAACAGATCGCTGTCGGAGCTTTTGAAATGTCTTCAGACGTTCGCAAGACTTAGTCGAGCTTGTCGAGTGCCTTCTTGGCTTTCTTGACCTTGCCTTCCAGCTTCTTGATCTCTTTTTCAAGAGACTTGATCTCAGCCTTCAGTACTTTCTTCTTGGCTTTGACGGCCGCTTTTTTCGAGGCTTTCTTGGCGTCAGTTTTGGAGGGCTTCTTTGCAGCCTTCGCAGGCTTTTTCACGGCCTTCTTTTCTGACTTTGCAGGAGCTGCTTTTTTAGCGCCTGCCTTGGTGTCTTTTTTGACGTTTTCGCTTTTGGCCATAATCTACCTACTTTTCTGTCCTGTCGCACTGATACTAATTCAAGACTTTTGAATATTGAGGGCAACTTAGACTGATCAAATAAGAGAGGCAAGAAAAAGGCGCACTTATTGCTCTTTATCGTAAATCCCCCCAAAGCATATGAGTATGTGAAACCGAACTCGGATGACGACCAGCAGGATCACACAAGTTTTAGGAATTGAGTTTTCAAAACAATTGTATTTTTACCAATGCGGCATTCGACTTCTTCGCTCTTGCCAGTGAGACGAATGGACTTGATTGCCGTGCCACGCTTCAGGGTTTTGGACATACCCTTGATCTTCAAATCCTTGATCACTTGAACGCTGTCACCATCCACCAGTTCAGCGCCATTACTATCTTTGGTTGTCATCATCTTTTTCCTGTTAGAGAGAGCACAACCATAATGGGCTATCGATGGAAGTCGAGAGCTTTCTAATCGAAATCGAATACATCACGCATTTCGGACTTTGTTGATCCAGTCACTTGGGTTTGATCCCATAACCCGCAAGAACTCACGATTGAAATTGGACTTGGTGTTGAAACCCGAGTTCAGCATGGCTTGGGTGATGTTCGAGCCTTCTGATAATTCCTTGCAAGCATGGCGAATACGGTAGGCATTTATATAGCGCGAAACATTCTCTCCGCTCACTTTGTTGACTGCCGTTGAAAGTGTCTTTGCCGGGACATGAAGTTTTCTCGCAAGCGTCGCCAATGTTAGAGATGGATCGAGAAAGAGCTCCTGCTTAAGCAAAAGGCTCTCAAGCCGATTGACCAATGCTTGCTCGGCAGCGGCGCTCTGCTCTTCAAGTTCCGGAGCTGGACCTGGATCGGTTTCGATCACCTCGTTGCCTACGTCTTGCAACAAAGGGGAGAGACTAAGCAGACCCATGGTGAGCAAAATGAGCGATGAGAAGCCACCAATGATCATCAAACTCCAGCGACCATCGTTATAAATATAGTCAAGGGAGATAACGCCTTCGCTCAGAGCTGAGAAAACAAGGGCTGCCCCGATGATACGCCACAGCAGAACGGGAACATCTCCACCGTCCAGTCGGGATTTGACCAGGCTATCCTGTCCTTTTGAAACCGCCAGCCACAAGGTCAGGCCATAAACTGCAAAGAGGGCAGGGAGGACAAAGTCCAAACTTCTGGGGGCTGCGAACAAAGCAAAGATCGTCAAGCCCGGCCCCACCAGATGCCAGGCATCCTTGGCCCAGGAGAGGGAGCGTAAGGAAGAGCTGACAAAGGCCATATAGGCCAGGGCAGGAATGAAGCTTGCACTGACTGGCTGAACCCAACGTAGTGCGGTCACACCATAATATAGATTTAGAGAGATAATGAGATTCTGAACTGCCATCGCCAGGATCAATAGAATGAAAAGTGGAGAGCTGCTTTTGCTCACATGCGCTTTGATTGCAAAGAAGAACAGCAAAAGGGCCACAATGGCCGGAATGGGTAAGACAGGCATTCAGAAACTCTCGGTTATCTCAAAATCAGACAATCGCGAATACACACTCTGTGACATTATCCGGTTTTGCTCGACCTAAATCCGGTTTCAGGACGCAAAGCCTGACTTTTTCCACCAGCTTGAACACATCACTTATCATGCCAATGGAAAAGACAATGCTGAAACATCCCAAACTCTCACATATCTGTAACGATACCAGGAAATCCATTCTGGCGGTCGCACTCGCAACAACGCTTTGTACCTTGCAGATGGTCATGCCAAGCAAAGCAAACTCAAAAATTGAATATGCAGGTTATGACCAGGTTGAACTGAAGGTGCCACACTATACCGATCCGCTGAATGCGGATATCTGGTATCCGGTTGCAACCAAAACCTACAAAGGTCTGGTTGCGGACAATGCAATTTTTCAGGGTGTGAAGGCTTTTGTCGGCGCAGCAATGGAGAAGAAAAAGCACCCTCTTGTTGTGATCTCTCATGGTTCAGGTGGTGCCAAACAAAGTATGGCCTGGCTTGCCTCAAGTCTTGCAACAAGAGGCGCTCTGGTTTTGGTCTTCAATCACCCGGGAAGTACATCGGGGGATAGTTCTCCACGTCGCTCTATCAAACATTGGACCCGTCCAAAAGATGTCTCTGCCATCCTGGATGCTGCAATGGCAGATAAATTCCTGAGCCAATTTATCAATGAAGAAGATATCTCTGCGGCGGGTTTCTCGCTTGGTGGTGCCACGGTCCTGTCCTTGGCTGGTGCTCGGGCGGATCTGAGACGCTATCAGAATTATTGCGAGAAATTCGAAAAGGTAGCCGAAGATTGCATTTTCTTCGCAAAAGGCGGCGTGGATTATAGCCTGGTTGATTCCAAAAAATTTTCTCAAGATCTGTCTGATCCTCGTATCAAGCGTATCATCGCGCTAGATCCGGGCATGACCTATGGAATGACGAAAGAGAGTATCAAAGCCATTAAACAACCCATATTGGTTGTCTCATTGGGGGATGACAAAACCCAGTTGGTTGCTGCGGATGTCTCTTCAACAGGCAGTGCTTTGGTCTCCAATCTTTCCAATGTTCGGCATGTGAAACTGGCGCCGGCAAGTCACTTTACTGCCTTGCCGGTTTGCAAGCCGAATGGAGCCAAAATTTTGCAAGAAGAAGAGGATGATCCGATCTGTACCGATCCCGCTGGGACGGATCGAGCCGATATTCATCGCCAGATTGTAGATGCAATCGCAGATTTTCTTGAACTCCCAGACAGCGGGAGATGAGCAAATTGAGCTATTGGCATGTAACAGGTCCCCCTGAATGTGTGGTTTCAGGAGGTCTAACTTGTTCATTTTTGAAAATTACAAATCAGTAATGATTGATTTTTGCAAAGGAACTTGCCCCAGCATCGCCAAAATGTGATTGGATAAAAGTTATGAGACAAGATCTGAGCTTGCTGCAAGGTTATGGCCGACTACAATGTCAGCAAATTCAGGATCTGGGGTAAGACCAAACACATGCCTGCGCGAAGAGAACAGGCCAAGAAGGGATGAACCATGGCAATTTCACGTAGAGAGTTTCTGGCCTCCGCATCAGCTTTAGCTGCAGGGTTTGCTGCCGTCACTGCCTTGCCGGTATCAGCATTTGCTGCTGATAAAGTCGATATGGATGAAGTGCTCAAGGAAGGCGCTTTGCCAGACAAGATTCAGGGTGCAGCCGATGCTCCTGTGACCATGGTTGAATATTCTTCCCTGACTTGCCCGCATTGCGCAGCCTTTCACAACTCCACCTACGCAGAGGTGAAGAAGAAATATATCGATACCGGCAAGATCCGCTATATCACCCGTGAGTTCCCACTGGATCCATTGGCAGCCGGTGGTGCGATGCTAGCGCGTTGCGCGCCGAACGATAATTTCCATGCAATGAATGATTTGTTGTTCGAAACCCAGCGTACTTGGGCTGCCAGCCCGAATCCGGTCGATGCTCTCCTAAAGCTTGCCAAGCAGGTTGGTTTTACACAGGACGGCTTTACCAAATGCCTGCAGGATCAAAAGTTGCTGGATAATATCCGTGCGGTCAGCCAACGTGGTAGTGAGAAATTCGGTATTGATTCAACGCCATCTTTCATTATCAATGGCGAACTGCATCGCGGGGCACTTTCTATTGAGGACATCGACAAAATCGTTGCTCCCCTTATCAAATAAAATTTGGTTGCGGCCCGTGACCGGACATGAACAAGCGCGCTCCCTCATGGGAGGGCGCTTTTCTTATATTCGCTCTCAACCCATCGTTTCACAGCGACAACTGACTGTGAGCGATAACAATCGGGCACAGATATCCTGTGCCCGGGAACCGATAGGTGACCGGCGTTTTTACGCCGCGCCCGCGCAGGCTGTCGCACAGCGGCAAATAGCCGTGAGCGATAGCAATCGGGTACAGATATCCTGTGCCCGGGAACCGATAGGTGACCGGCGTTTTTACGCCGCGCCCGCGCAGGCTGTCGCACAGCGACAAATAGCCGTGAGCGATAGCAATCGGGTACAGATATCCTGTGCCCGGGAACCGATAGGTGACCGGCGTTTTTACGCCGCGCCCGCGCAGGCTGTCGCACAGCGGCAAATAGCCGTGAGCGATAGCAATCGGGTACAGATATCCTGTGCCCGGGAACCGATAGGTGACCGGCGTTTTTACGCCGCGCCCGCGCAGGCTGTCGCACAGCGACAAATAGCCGTGAGCGATAAAAATGGCAGGAGTACCTGCCAATGAAGTTCGTCAAATTGCGCCTTTTGGGGTTCAAGAGCTTTGTTGAACCCATGGATTTCCTGATTGAACCGGGTCTTACTGGTGTGGTCGGACCCAATGGCTGCGGCAAATCCAATCTGGTGGAAGCTCTTCGCTGGGTGATGGGGGAAAACAGTTACAAGAATATGCGTGCGTCCGGTATGGATGATGTGATCTTTGCTGGCTCTACCCATCGACCCGCGCGCAATACCGCGGAAGTGACCGTTTATCTGGACAATGCTGATCGCACGGCACCCGCTGGTTTCAATGACACGGACGATCTGGAAGTCTCGCGCCGTATTGAGCGTGAAAGCGGCTCCAATTACAAGATCAATGGCAAGGATGTACGAGCAAGAGACGTACAATTGCTCTTTGCCGATGCTTCGACCGGCGCCCGTTCTCCTTCTCTGGTTGGTCAGGGCCGAATCGGTGAAATCATCAGTCAGAAGCCAACGCAACGTCGTGGACTATTGGAAGAAGCTGCCGGTATTTCCGGTTTGCATTCGCGTCGTCATGAAGCTGAACTGCGTCTGAGAGCAACCGAGACCAATCTCGAGCGCCTAGAAGATGTCATGGCACAGATTGCCAGTCAGCTCGATGGTTTGAAACGTCAGGCCCGGCAAGCTAGCCGTTATCGTAATCTGTCCTCGGAAATCAGAAAGCTGGAAGCCACCCTCTATCACTTGCGTTGGCAAGAGACCAAGGACAAGGAAGAAGAGGCAAGAGGAGAGCTGCGCAAGGCTGATCTTGCAGTAGCCGAGGCGACGTCCATCCAGGCTCAAACAGCAAAAGATGAGGCATTGGCCGCGCATGTCTTACCTGAGTTGCGAGACGAACAAGCTGCAAAAGCAGCCAGTATGCAGCGGTTGACGCTGGCAAAGAATGAGCTGGACCAATCAGAACAACGCGTCCGTGAAAAGCTTGCTGATCTGGACAGACGAATTGAACAAATCAAAGCCGATACTGCTCGTGAGCAGAAATTGATTGATGAAAATACCACCATCCTCAAAACTCTGAATGATGAAGAAGCTGCTTTGAAAACCGAAGAAGCTGCGTCCGAAGAAACAGCGCAAAAGGCAGCAAGTGATCTCTCAGATCTTGAGAAGTTGCTCAGCAAGGCTGAGAGCGAAGCCTCTGGCCTCGTTGCGAAATTGGCGGAAGCACAGGGCACCGAACGCCAGCTTCAGCAAGCAGTACAATCAGCTCAAAGCCGCAAGGACAAGTTGAATCAGCAAATGCAATCTTGCGAACGGGATTTGGCTCAAGTAATTGAAAAGCTGGAACGTGACGCTGGACTGAATGAGAAACGCGCAGCAATCGAACTGGCCAAGACAAACTTGGAGCAAGCCGAACAGATAGCCGAGCAGGCAACTGCAAAGGTGGGGGCGGGACGCGACGCCGAGACGAAAGCTCGCCGTGCCCGCGCTGAAGCCGAAAGCATTTTCAATCGGCTGGATACCGAAGCCAAAACTCTGTCCAAAGTCGTCAATGCAGGTCGAGATGCTCGCTTTCCACCAATCCTTGATAGTTTGAAAGTCGATGCTGGCTTCGAGACAGCCCTCGGCGTTGCTTTAGGTGATGATCTTGATGCGCCCTTGAGCTCAGAAGCTGGTATCCACTGGGCAGACATGATCATACCTGAGAGTGATCAGGGGTTGCCTCATGATCTACCAAGTCTCGCAGATCATGTCACAGGCCCGAACCGACTGACGCGACGTTTGAAACAGATTGGTTTGGTAAGCGAAGGCCATGGCGCAGGGCTGCAAAAGCAGTTGGCGCAGGGGCAAAGACTGGTAAGCCGTAAAGGTGATCTCTGGCGCTGGGACGGTCTCGTCATTCAAGCGGGAGCTCCAACTGCGGCAGCTCAACGATTGGAACAGCGTAATCGTTTGGAAGAGCTGGAAGCCAAGGTTGATGCGGCACGTGATGATCTCAACCACGCTCGCGCTGTCTTTAATGAAAAGCGCGAAGAGGTGGGCCATCTTGCCACGACAGAGCAGCGCGCCCGTGGTCAATGGCGAGATAGTCAGAAAAAGCTGTCGCAATTGCGGGATGAACTGGCAAGAGCCGAGCAGGCAGCCAATCAGTTGCTGGCTCGAAAAGCGTCTTTGGAGGAAACGGGCAAACGTTTGAAGGAAGATGGTCAGGAAGCCGATGAAGCTCTGATCGAAGCACAAAAACAATTGACTGACTTGCCCGATCTATCCGAGCTTCAGATCGAACGTGATGAAGCGCGACTGTCACAAAGCGCAAAACGGGCAGAGGTGGCAGAAGCCCGTGCCTATGTGCAGGGTCTGACACGTGAAGGCGAGCTGCGTCAGCGTCGTTTGGCTGCAATTGAGCGGGAGCGCGAGAGTTGGGTAACCCGTGCCTCCAACGCTGATGATCAGATTTCTATTCTTCAAGGTCGACTGACACAGAATGAGGAAGAGCGCCGTTCCCTGCAGGAAGCGCCTGATGAAATTGAACAGCAGCGCCGCAGCCTGCTGAGCGAAATCGGCAAAGCTGAAGAAGCACAGAAGCAGGCCAGCGATAAGTTGGTGGAGGCAGAGCGAGCCGCTATGGAAGCAGACCACGCAGCCAAGAAGGCCCTGGAAGCTTTGGCTCAAGCGCGTGAAATCAAAGGTCGGACAGAAGAACGCTTGAACGGCATGATCAATCGCCGTTTGGATGTCGAGCGACTTATTGTTGAAACATTGGAATGCTCGCCTGCGGCAACTTTCGAACTTGCTCAGCTTAAACCTGGAGCACCGCTGCCAGCCATGCCAAGCGTGGAAGGGAAGCTGGACCGTCTGAAGAATGAGCGAGAGCGTTTGGGTGGTGTGAACCTGCGTGCAGATGAAGAAGCGACTGAGATTTCAGATCGATTGACCGAAATGGAAACCGAGCGCGACGATCTTCTGGAAGCCGTCAAGAAATTGCGCACTGGCATTTTCAATATCAATAAGGAAGCGCGCGCACGCTTGTTGGCATCCTTTGATATTGTCAATGAACATTTCAAATCGCTCTTTTCCAAGCTCTTTGGTGGCGGTCAAGCGGAGCTTCAATTGACCGAAGCCGAAGATCCATTGCAAGCAGGTCTTGATATCATTGCCCGCCCTCCTGGTAAAAAACCGCAGACAATGACACTGCTTTCAGGTGGCGAGCAAGCTCTGACCGCAATGGCTCTGATCTTTGCTGTCTTCCTGACCAACCCGGCACCAATCTGTGTATTGGATGAGGTCGATGCGCCATTGGATGATGCCAATGTGGAGCGCTTCACACATTTGCTGGAAGAAATGCGCAAATTGACGGACACCCGTTTTGTGACCATCACCCACAATCCGATCACCATGGCGCGTATGGATCGCCTGTTTGGTGTGACAATGGCAGAACGCGGTATCTCACAGCTTGTATCGGTCAATCTTGAAATCGCAGAAGAGATGATACAGGAAGATGATGCCAAGGCCGTTTCATCCATTCCCCCCGGGCATCCCCATGTCTGATTGAGCTGAAGCGTTCCAATTTGACGACTTTTCCAGACCAGATAGAGTTTCAATAGCCATAAAAGGCGAAGAATTTCCAACTTTGTACACTACCAAAGGCTTGGATTTTGGCGAAAGCTTGGAATTTGAACGGCTATAGCGTGTTCCCGAAAAGTTGGAGCACTGTTTGGATAAGAACTCTTTTTATATCAAAGAGTTAAAATACTGCTCGCGATTCAACAATTATGAGAAATGCTTTAAGAGGTCTCAATGACCATCAGTGTCTCCAGTAAAATCCTTGCAGCTTTACTGTTCACAGCATAGGCCGTTGCTCTTCCATATATGCTCACCGGTCCTGGCTGTTCGCCATATCGATTTAGAGAACGATGGTATCAGATATGAGCGGATCGGAATGCGGCTTAGAACCATTCACTTTGACTGCAAAACCGGGTTCTGATCGGTAGTTACAAAATGCCGGCTTTGCAAATATGAGAGGCAGTATCATGAAATTTTTGTTGTCATGATGAAGCTGATCCCGTGAAAAATGAAATAATTTTGAACCATTTTGCCTCCCATCGCATCTCATAAATATGAGCATTGAAAATTATATGCCAGGTATCAGGAGTTCAAAATAGTGCGAAATCTACCAATGACAATGCTGTGTTTGCTGATCAGTATTTTGGGGAGATCCGCGCATGCAAGTCCGGAATATGGGGAACCATCGGTGCGTGGGAGTTTGCGTTATGCACCACCGGGTACGCAGCAACGCTATTATCGTTGGGGCGATAAATTGGGTAATCGACGTCATTGTGTGTCTGTTCCTGAATGGGATCATCTCAATGTAAGGTCCGGACCTTCTCATAAATATTCTATCACCTATCGGCTGGCCTCCAATTATTGCGGAGTGTTCGGAAAAGGAAGGTGCAGAAAGAACTGGTGTAAGATTACCACTAGCCATTGGTCAAATAAATCAATTGGTTGGGTCAATATACGTTATCTGCGGCGCTATTGAGGAATGATTTGGAATTGCCCTTGGCTTATCAGCTGGAAGGGCAGGAGGAAGGAAGAAAAGCCAACAGGAAGAGGCCTATCCACCGACGCGCACCCATCGGATAGGGCTCTTGGGGTCGGGTATTCTTCCTTCCTCACCTCTTTATATGTATTTCCAGTGTGGTCTGAGGAATTGCAACAGGCAAACGCACTTGCAGATCACTGATACTTTTCAATTATACGTTCTGGATAACACACAAAGGGGCCGTAATCTCGAACGGTTAAAGCAATAGCTTTTGGCCCTTCGCTTTTTTGTCTATTGGTTCTGCGCAAAATCTCTGCGAGATTACATGTTCCCTACCTGACATGCGCTCGCATGCATAATTTCCAAAATGACTGAGAAAATGATGACGGACCTCACCCTCTATATTGGCAACAAGAATTATTCCTCATGGTCCTTGCGACCGTGGCTGGCTCTAAAGGTGGCGGGCATTTCGTTTGCAGAACGATTGTCCCGATTTGATGAAAGCACTGGGCATGCACATTTCATCGAGTTCTCTCCAACCAAGAAAGTCCCAACTCTCGTTATCAAACAAGATGGCAAGGAGCCGGTGACCATTCCCGAAAGCCTGGCAATTCTGGAAACCGCTGCAGATCTATATCCCGAGAAAAATCTATGGCCAAAGGATCAGCTTCTTCGGGCCCAAGCCCGCGCGCTAGCGTCTGAGATGCATGCAGGTTTCATGGGGATCCGCTCGGAATGTCCAATGAATATTCGTCGGGAAGTCAAGGCAATTGAAGTCTCAGATGCAGTGCGCAAGGATGTGAAGCGTATTGAGCAGATCTGGTCAACATGCCTGGAGCAGTCAGGTGGCCCATTCCTGTTTGGGCATTTCACCATTGCCGATGCGATGTTTGCGCCTGTTGTCAATCGTCTGGAAATCTATGAACTCAGCAATCACCCCGCCATATCGGCCTATAGCAAAGCCATGAAAGGCTTGCCCGCTTGGCAGGAATGGGTGACTGAGGCGTTAAAAGAGCCTTGGATAGTCGAAGAAGATGAAGCATAGAGCCTTGTTGAGGGCGGCGATACGCCCTCATAATCTCTATTGCAGAAGCTGTCCGTCTGGGTGGAAAGCATAGAAAACAAAGGCAAAGGTGACATCATGGACAAGATCTTCAGCTTTGCCGCCTTTCTCACGAGTTACTCGAACACCACCAATATCGCGAGAGTTGGAGATATCAGCACTATCCAGAGCTGAGGCCACACCTTTTTCCCAATTCAGGGAAATATCTCCGATTTTCAGGCTTCCTGTTTGGCGAATTTTGGCCAACATGACGGCTTGGCGCTTGCCCCCACTTGCAAATACAACCACCCGTGCCATGGGATTGATATTTTCTGGCAAGTCTCCGGTAAACAGGGGATATGGGGTGTTACGACTATCGTATTTGACGTATGGATTTCTACCATAGGGTCGAGCTGATGGTTGATTAGGAACCAGAACTTTGCCGTTTGGTAGCTCCGTCTTGAAATCGGAGAAGCTGGTGACACGAACCGGTATCATGGTCAATTCTGTGCCTTGCAAGCTCCCAACGATTGCTTCTCCCGTGAATTGCTGCCACCAGCTCTCTGTCTGGCGGTCATACATAACGAGATCTGAGTTGCGTAACTTGCCTGTGGTGCCAAATTCCAGAATTTGGTCGTCAATTTTGCGTTCAAAGGCGATGGAAGCGTTGCAAAGCGGGCAGTAGGTCACGGCAACAGGAACGCCACCCACCACATCATTGACGATCTCATGCCATGTTAGCACCTGCAACGGATAGGCTCGGATATCACCCTTGATGTCCAGTCTGATCACAGGGTCGCGATCGCCAAGTGTCTTGATGGATGAAGCGGGCTGGAATTTCGGGGAGTCGATGGATGGGATGCCGTCTTTTGGAGGACCGCCAGAAAGGATTTCTGAAAAGGAGATGCTGCTTTTTTCAAAGTCGGTTTTCCAGCCTTCAAGTGTCCAGCGAGCTGGATTGGCTGTGACCACTGAAATGCTGACAAGGGAAAACAGGAGAGCAAAGAGTGTTGAGGATAGCACTTTCATAATCCGGCCCTTCATCGATGATATGTGTGAGCCAGCATGACAAAAGAGCAGAAAATAGCAAATCACACCTGCTCAAAGCAGCGTGAGGTATGGATTACAAGGAAGGATGATCGGCAGAAATTCAGGGAAAAGATCGTTCAACTGTGTTCAATATCTTCTTGACCACATCCAACGTGCCTTCGGTCAGCGGATAATCTGCAAGATTTTCGATGGGCACCCATTCAGCTGTCGAAGCATCATCACCAGCAATCAGATCTACCACATCGCTGGTTCCATAAAAGACAGCAATGACATAGTGACGTTCGGTTTTGCCATCTTTATCAGTACGAATAATTTCGACGAGATCGGCTATGTGATGCGGAGTGAATTGTATCCCGGTTTCTTCCCGCATTTCGCGTATGATCGCTTGTTCCAGTTGTTCACCGGTTTCTACCAAACCGCCCGGAAGACTCCAACTTCCCATCAAAGGTGGTTTGCCCCGTTCAATCAACAGGATACCTGCATCGGATTGAACAACAGCGCTTACCCCTAAAAATGGGCGAGTGGGATAATCTCGGGATCTGGGCATAGTCACGGTTTGGGATTGCTTAGAGCGTGTTCCCGAAAAGTTGAAGCACTTTTCGGATAAGAACTCGCTTTGGATCAAAGGGTTAAAGCACTACTCACGATTCAACGATTGTGAGAAGTGCATTAAATGGAAGCTGAGAGTAATTCTAATCGAACAGACGGTCAATTTCATCCTGCGCTGTTGGATGATCGACAGCTAGCATCCAGTCGGTCTCGCTATGGCTTCCATTGATCAAGGCGCTTGCCTGATCGATCAATGGTCGAATTTCTGTTGTTGCCATGAAGGCAATAGGCTCGAAATTGCTTTGGCTCATATCACCATTCAAGGCGGCAATGGCTTCAATAAGACCAAAAACCTTTTCATTGATCTTGCCTATGAGAAGTTCAAACTGGCTTTTCAGGTCAGTATCAACATGCTCATAGATCGAGATGGCGAGATCCTTACCCTTGAATGTTGATTGCAGAAAATAATCGCAATAGCTCATCTGTTGCCAGGAAAAAACATCCTCAGCGCAGTCCGGCATGCTGGGCAGCATTTCGATCAGCATCAATACCTCATTGAAATGGTTGAGGTAATCCGTCGCCAACAAAGTGGCGGAATTGATATTTGATGCCTCTAGAACAGCATCCTCTGGAACCGAGTGTGCCTTTTGCATAAGCCTGCCTACCGCTGAAACTATCCCATCCACTCGATTCAAGCAGAACATGGTTTCCAAATGTTTGACAAGAAGTGCGCCAAATGAAAAAAACAGCCATTGTTATTAATCGAAGTTGCAAAAATAGGAGGCAGCATGTGTGGTCGTTTTGTCGTGGCACTTGATCGGGAAGATCTGCTCGCCTTTTTCGGTGTGAATGGAGAGCTTCCTGGCCTGCATGATATGCCCCCTCGGTATAATATTGCCCCCACTCAACCGATTCTGACAATTCTGGGAAACGATACACGGCGACAGGCTGCTCTGATGCGTTGGTCTTTCATGCCCGATTGGGTAAAAGATCCATCCAGTTTTTCTCTGATTAATAATGCCAGAGCGGAAACCGCTGCCACGAAACCCTCCTTCCGGAATGCTTTGCGTTACCGCCGCTGTCTTATACCGGCCAGTGGTTTCTATGAGTGGAATAGAAAGGCAGAGGCCAAGCAGCCTTATTATATGACCACCACCACTGGTGAACCCATAGCAATAGCAGGAATCTGGGAAACCTGGATGGGACCAAATGGGGAGGAGCAAGACGGTGTTGCTGTTCTCACGATCGCTTCCAATCAAACAATGAGCCAGGTGCATCATCGGATGCCAGTCATGCTCGAGCAGGTTGATTTTTCTCGTTGGTTGGACACGAGTTCTGGCCGAGCCGATGAGATCACGCCTTTGCTAAAAGCACAAAGGGAAGATTATCTCTCGATCACTCCAGTTGCCAAGGATGTGAACAAAGTGACCAATGACCATTCAAAGTTGCTTGATAGAGCGGAGATTGACAAGGATGCCAGTACCAATGATTGCCAGCAAGAAACAGCATCAAAGCAATTGAAGCTGTTTTGAAACAAGGCTTGCATATGATGCTTTGGAAAAAAGTGCATATGGGATGACAGGGAAGTCGTTCAGCATGTTTCGCGAAGTCTGTCAGCTACTCACACCATCCATGATAAAAGAAGGGCAGGCTAGATCAGAGCGGATAGCTTCGCTTTAATATTATATTTGAATAAGTTTCGTTCAGGCAAAAAAAACCCCGGAAGATTGCTCCTCCGGGGTTCCTGACAATCTAAGATGAACTCAGATTAGAAGTTACGCTGCAGACGCAGTTTGCCTTCCCAAGTGCCAACGTCTTGACGACCAGCAGCATTTGCTGCGGAAGACCAGTTGGTTTTGCTGTATTTAACACCAGCACGAACGATCAGGTTGTTCACTGGCAGATATTCAGCCATGAAACCAGCATCCCAAGACTTGTAGTCAGCGGTGCTAGCATTGTCATTGTAGCTGAGGTAAGAACCGGTCAGAACGGTGTTGAAGTTAGATGCCCAAGCATATTTCAGAGCAACGCCAAGCTTGTAAGCAGAGTTCAGCTTGAAGTCAGTACCGTTCCAGGTAGCGTCATTGGTGCCACCAACGAAGCCCATTGCGCCTTTGCCGTAACCAGCGGAGAAGCCGATGGAAGAACCAGCAGACAGCATATCCAGGTTGAAGCTAACGCCAGCGCCTACATAGTAGCCGATGTCATTGTCCTGAGAGACAGCTACGCCGTCATAATTGATGGTGTGGATGGCACCACCAATTTTAGCAGAACCCCAACCCTGAGCAACAGACAGAGCAGCTACTACATCAGGAAGAGTTTGACCTGCATATGTTGCACCAGCAAGACCAGCAATAGCAGCACGCTGGCTGTTTTCCAGAGCAAGGGTAGCAGTTACGCCATTGCCAAGATCCATGTTGTAGCCGATAGCGCCGGTGTCATGGTCACCAATGGTGGAACCATACATGCCAACGTCGGTTGAAGTGATGTTAGCAGCAGAATCGGTCAGACCAGCATACAGACCGCCGATAGACAGATAGTATTTGTTGAAACCGTCATTTGCAGTCAGGTTGCTTCCAGAAGTACCGGTGTCGGTAGCACCTTCAAGACGCATGTAAGCAACCAAAGTGCCCAACTCTGTCTCTTCTTTAGCAGTGAATTCCAAAGAAGCTTTTGCATAGATGTTGGTTTTGTTGTCAGCACGGTCATTGTTATCTGGAAGATTGTTGGTATGACCACCTTTACGCTCGTTGAAGCGGAATTCAGCACGTACGTAACCGGAAACTTTCAGGCAGGTATCGGTACCTGGGATGAAGTGATAACCAGCGCCATAAGCGTTACATACTTTAACGTAATCTACTGGCTCAGCTACTGGCAGATCAGCTGCCTGAGCAGCACCACCGGCAACCAGAGCAGCTGCGGAACCAAGGATAAGGCTCTTGATGTTCATTGTTTCTGACCTTCTTGTCATAAAGAACTTTTTCGCAGAGACCGTTCCAGTCAGTCCGATGGGGTCATCTGCTTGCGACAAGGGTGACAATACTCCTTTTTGGAGCGGGATCAATTGCTAGCTGGTTTCCCCCAGATCCATTTGACCTAACTGTTGCACAAAAAACACAAAAACAGCAAAGAACCCCGGAAATCTGCCACTTTGTTACTGATTGGTTAACGGAGAAAGGGGAGGGAAACACCTGAAATGATTGATCTGTCATCGTGGATTCCCGTAGTCCTCTGTGAGCTGGACAATTATTGCGCCAACAAATCGAGTCGGATCAGGGCGGACAATGTTGGTTTATTCACCAAGGGAAAGAAACACTTTGACATGATTCCCTCTGGCAAGAAGAAGCACGGTTGAATAAGTCTGGTATGATTTGAAAAAAAGCTCGCCAGAGGACGAGCTTTAAACGGTTCGATAAAGTGACGTGCTGACAATCAGAATGGCCACAATTTGGAAAATAGTCCTTTGGACTCTTTCTCTTCAGGTCCTTCGACAGCTACCTTGTCGAGTTCTCTTTGCACCTCAGGAGAATGTTGACGATACTTTTCAGGAGGTTGAGTCAGATATTTGCGTTTATATTTGCCACCTGACTTGCCATTGGCTGCATTAATTGCTGCCAACCTCTCACGAACTTTTTGATTATATTCTTTCAGTTTGCCAGGTTCTCTATAGTCTGGCTCCTCAATCTGGGTGAAGGAAGTCACGCGCGGATCATTCTTGATGATGTAAGCACGTTGTTCGGGAGGCATACGACGGATTGCCTCAAGCAGAGCCTTCCGCTCCTGATCATTCATCGTTTCCAACCGCTGATGATAAGCCTTGCGAAGCAAGTCGGGGTCTTTTGGCCAGTCTGCCGCATTAACCAAGCGACCGGTGTTCGATGCGTTCAGAGGATTGGGAAGTTGGGAACTTTGCGGTGGCACAACCAGACCCGGGCGCGATGAATAGTCAATTTGCGCCTGATTTTTGTCTCCAGACGAAACAGCCGCAATGCCTTGAATGTCATTAAGCAGTGCTTCTTCCTGAGAAACCCCGGTGCCATAGGTCGTGCCGCCAATACCATTTGCACAAGCTGACAGACCAAAAGCCAATCCAACACCAAGACCAAACCGAGATGCGGTTTTATAATCAATTCGGACAGAAGATTTCATGACATGTTGCCTTACTTTGAATGGTGATTGGCAGTATCACCGGATACGCAAATACAAACTATGGTCGAAGCCTTTGCGGTGACAGATCACAGCTTTGCGGCACCATTGCGACCAGATCCCAAAAAAGAGTCATATATCAGTATGGCCGCCCCTGCAACGATCCATACATCTGCAAGATTGAACACATACCAGGAAAATTCTCCCCAGTAGAAGTGAAACAGATCCACTACGGCTCCGTAGTAAAGACGGTCAAGACCGTTTGCGAGGGCGCCACCGAGAATCAATCCCAATCCGATTGAAATCAGACGGTCATGATTGCGCCAGATCCAAACACTGATGAAAAGTGAGGCAAGGATGGCGATGGCGACAAGAATATAACGGCCCAAATCACTGTTTTGCTGAAAAAGTCCATAGGAAATGCCGCGATTCCAAACCAGAACAAGATCGAAAAAAGGAGCGATACGCACTGGGCCGAATGTCTGCATATGCGATTGAATGTCAAAGCCGAAAAGCATCCAGAATTTAAAGGCTTGATCACTGACAAAGGCAACCATTGCAATGATAAAGCCGGTCAATCGCACAGACACATCAAACTCCAGATATGATAAAGAGCCTCAAGGATCGGAAGGCTGACAAATGAACAAGGTCAGGATTATATAATCCTGACCTTGAATTGCGGCATTATTATTGTGTGTCCAGCTCACGCATGGCGGCAGCATCGCGCAAGGAAAGATCAGGATAATCGCTATCCTGTCCGACCTCTGGCAAAATTTTCCAGGAACGTTGGCATTTCTGGCCTTCTGCAAGAGCAGGAATCACACCGACCCCGTCAACATCATCCAGGGTGAATGCTCCTTCCGGAGCAGGGGCATTGATCAACTCCGCCTGTGATGTGATGGATAGATCAGCAAGATCAATCCCGTCCATGGCACCCAGCAATTCATCATTGGTGACATAAACCTTCGGCGCGGCCTCAAGAGAGGAACCAATACGTTTCTCGCGACGTTCGATTTCCAGAGCTCCGGTTACGACCCGACGAAGTTCACGTACCTTGGCCCACTTGTCAGCCAGTTCCTGATCTTTCCAGTCAGATGAAACTTGAGGGAATTGCCGGAAATGGACCGAATCTCCGTCAGACGGGAAGCGGGACAACCATGTCTCTTCCATAGTGAACGGCATGACAGGAGCAAGCCAGGCAGTGAGGTGCATGAATAATTCATGGATGACATAAAGCGCTGCTTTACGACGTGCGGAGCTTGGACCATCGCAATAAAGAGCATCCTTACGAATATCGAAATAGAAGGCCGATAGCTCAATGCCCATGAAATAGTTCAGCTCAGACGTGATTTTCTTGAAATCAAAGGTGTCATAAGCGGAGCGAACCATCGCATCCAGCTCATAAAGACGGTGCAGCATCAAGCGTTCCAGCTCCGGCATTTCAGAGACAGCTACTTCTGTTCCATCATAATGAGCCAAAGAGCCCAACATCCAACGGATGGTGTTGCGAAGCTTGCGATAGGCATCAGCATTGGTTTTCAAAATTTCCGGCCCAATGCGCTGGTCGTCGCTATAATCGGAAGAGGCCACCCACAGACGTAAGATATCCGCACCATATTGCTTGATCACATCTTGCGGTGCGATCGTGTTGCCAAGAGACTTGGACATCTTGCGGCCATCTTCAGCCATGGTGAAACCATGGGTCAAGACGGCATCATATGGTGCACGGCCACGAGTGCCGCAGCTCTCGAGCAAAGAGGAATGGAACCAGCCGCGATGCTGGTCAGAACCTTCCAGATAAAGATCGGCTGGCCATTTCAGGTCATCGCGTTGTTCCAGACAAAAAGCATGGGTGGATCCGGAATCAAACCAGACATCAAGAATATCGTCGATTTTTTCCCATTCAGACGGATCATAATCAGGTGAGAGGAAGCGCTCTTTCGCACCGTCTGCAAACCAAGCATCAGCGCCTTCAGCACGGAAAGCGTCAAAAATACGGTCATTGACCGAGCTATCCTGAAGAACAACCGCCGGATCATCTTTCTTGATGAAAATGGTGATAGGCACACCCCAGGCGCGTTGACGAGAAATCACCCAGTCCGGGCGGGTTTCGATCATGGAGCGCAGGCGGGTTTGGCCGCTGTCAGGAACAAAACGGGTCTCGTCAATTGCTTTTAGGGCGCGACAACGCAAGGTATCACCCTGGCCATCTATATCGCGATCCATGGCGATGAACCATTGTGGCGTATTACGGAAGATCAGTGGTGCCTTGGAACGCCAGCTATGGGGATAGCTGTGTTTGATCTTGCCTCGTGCAAGCAGGGCACCAACTTCGACCAGCTTATCGATAACAGCAGGATTGGTGGTGCCTTCGCCGCCTTTGCGATTGAGAATATATTGCCCCTGAAACAAAGGCACATGCGGATAATAGGAGCCATCCTCCGCCACAGTATGAGGAACTTCCGGCGTGCCACAGTCTGCAAATCGCTCGCGATTGGCAACGAAAACTTCATAGTCATCGGCACCATGGCCCGGAGCGGTATGAACGAAACCGGTACCGGCATCATCGGTCACATGGTCGCCATCAATCAATGGCACGTCAAAGTCGAAGTAACCATCGGTGCCGTCGATACCGCGGAACGGGTGTTCGCATTCCGAGATGACTGACGGATCAACATCGAACTTGCGCTCATAACCCTCTACGCGGGCCGCAGCAAAGACGCTTTCAGCCAAGGCGTCAGCCAGCACCAGCTTGTCACCAACTTTGCCCCAATTGTCATCAGCAGCGGCCGTGATCTCATACAGGCCATAAGAGATGGCATTGGAGAAACAAACTGCACGGTTGCCGGGAATGGTCCAAGGGGTGGTGGTCCAGATCACAACATCTGCATCAAGCAACATATCTGTCTGATCTTCAGCAACAGTGCCATGAAGGGCAGAGATGGGAAACTTCACCCAGATGGTGTGAGAGGTATGATCCTGATATTCCACTTCGGCTTCAGCCAGAGCGGTTTTTTCGACAATTGACCACATGACCGGCTTGGAGCCCTGGAAGAGTTGGCCGGACATGGCAAATTTCATCAACTCGCCAGCAATGCGTGCTTCTGCATCAAAGGTCATGGTCTTATAGGGATTGACGAAATCGCCAACCACACCAAGACGCTTGAACTCACCGGCTTGAATGCCGATCCATTCGGATGCAAAGTCACGACATTCCTGACGAAATTCATTGACTGGAACGGTATCCTTATTCTTGCCCTTCTTACGGTACTTTTCTTCGATTTTCCATTCGATTGGCAAGCCATGACAGTCCCAGCCAGGGACATAGTTGGAATCGTAGCCCCGCATCTGAAAAGAGCGGGTAATGATGTCTTTCAGAACCTTGTTGAGAGCATGACCGATATGCAGATGGCCATTGGCGTAGGGAGGGCCATCATGCAGCACATACTTTTCGCGACCCTTGGAGCGTTCACGCAAGGATTGATAAAGATTCTGCTCTTCCCAACGAGCCAGAATTTTGGGCTCATTCTTTGGCAGTCCTGCACGCATGGGGAAATCGGTTTTTGGCAAAAACAGCGTTTGGGAATAATCGCGGCTTTCCGTCATGGATATATCTTTCGTTCAGTTTTGCGCCTTGACTGTCTCAATCCCGTTCAAGTGTCATCGGGAGAAACATTGGTGGCACCTATAAGACTTGATCACTTCTAGCGCGATCTATTGGAATTAGGAAAAGAAAGATCTGAAGACACCAGATCAAATTCCTTATATCCCGGTCCCTCGCGGGCGTCCGTTAAAGACGCCGATCACGCGAAGGCCGGGCCAGTAATTCGACCTATCAACCCGCCGGGACGTAAAATTTGTGAACCGGGAAGGGGCGCAAGAAGATAGATGCCCGTCATTTGCCTATAAGCCTTGGTGTGCATGTTTGCAGTCATCCTCTTCGGATGGCCTTGCCATATCTGCGCGGACATTAATTCAACAAAAACCCAAGGGCAACCCCAGTATCAAGGATAATGGGCGGGCAAAAGCTGGAGAAAGGGAAATAGATAAAAATTACCTGCTATCAGTTGAGTGAAGAGACAGGTGATGTCCCAAAAGCTGTCTGCAAGGCACCATTAGGTGTTGGCAATAGTAGGGATGAAGGTGGGAACTGCTGTTGAAGGTGGTTATATTGCTCATCAGGGCGAGGTCAGAGCGCCCGATCTTGAAATAATGCCTGATTGATGAACAAGGAGAGGGGGAGAGAGAAATTACCCTCTCTTATAATATATTGCGTTTATAATATATTGCGTTCTTTTCGTTGCTTGGTCAGCTCATCCAGCAACAGAGAGAAGCTATCAAGTGGCCAGGTGATAACTCTACGACCACTTGCTTCGGGTAAATCCAGCTCCAATGCATCGCCTTCACGCCAATCGGCTAGAATGATTTCGGCAGCTTGTCCTTTGATCTTGCAGCTGTTGCCGCTGCAATCCCCCAAAGACATGATCTTCGCTTCACCATTCTTACCGCGAATGGTTGCTTTGACGTCGGAAAAATCCAGGTCTGCTTCAAGATTGAACAGCAATTGCGGAATTCTTGATCCCGTGCTTTCTTTTTCATAGGTCAGATGCAAGATGGCAGCACGAAAATTCGGGTCTGGGCTGTAAACATCGACCAACTGGCCATAACAACGCGCTTGCGCCTCGCCTGAAGCTTTGTCACAGGTCAGATCCCAGGCACCATCATAGCTTTTGTAAAATTCGGTATTTCGGCTTTCCAGTTTTTGTCCGAAGAGTGAGAAACCGCCAGCAGCGAAGAAACCACCGCCCGCCACAAAAAGGCCAGCCAATGCCAAAAGCCAGCTTTTCCGCAAGCGATAAGGCACAGAACGAGAGGGAGGGCCGGAGGGTTTTGGCGAATTGGCGATAGTCATGGGTTTAGTCCTTGAAAGCAACAGCAATGGTTGCTCTACGGATAGTCAAACCGTGACAAAAAAGGAAATCACCTTCGAAAACAAAAATGTGAGCAGATGAGAGAAAACGCCATTGAACAATTTGGCTTGATGGATTTTCAATCGTTTGAGATCCCACCCCATAAGGTTGTTTCCAAAGGACTAAGAGCTGCCGCATCAGACAGAATGGCTCTAGCTTGCGCACTATCTTCATCCATCTGCAGGATCAGCGTATCCAGACTGTCGAATTTTTCTTCCCCACGCAGATAGTGATACAGTGCAACACGAACGCTTTCATCATAAAGATCATCTTCAAAATCAAAGACATGAACTTCGAAGATTGGAGCGCCATTGTCAAAGGTCGGACGTCGACCATAACTGGCAACTCCGTCGTGAACTTGGCCATTGGATCGCATCAAACGTACCGCATAGACACCTTCTTTAAGACGACTATTGTCCGCCAGTTTCAGATTGGCAGTCGGATACCCCAGTTTGCGGCCATTCTTTTCTCCATGAACAACGGTGGAGGTAAAGAAATAGCGATAACCCAACAATCGGTTGGCCGGATGGGTTGCTCCATCTTCCAGGGCTTGACGAATGCGTGTGGAGGAAACAGCATCGCCGGTGCGGTCAGCCTTCATATCAACGATCTTGACGCCAAAGCCGTGCTTATGTCCCTGCTCACGCAGAAAATCCGGGCTTCCTTTACGATCTTTGCCAAAGTGAAAGTCGTAACCGGAAATGACTTCACGGGCGTCTAGCGCCTTGATCAACATATCTTCAATAAAAGACTCTGCTGATTGGCTGGCAAACTCTTTGGTAAAATGAAGCGAAATCATGCCGTCGAAACCCAAAGCTTCGGCCAGCAAAGCTTTCTCATCATGAGGTGTCAGTCGAAAAACCGGATTGTCGGGGCGAAAAACACTGCGTGGATGGGGTTCAAATGTCAGCATGATTGCCTTGACGCCCAACTTGCGCGCTTCTACCAGGGCATCTTCCAGAACCGCCTGATGCCCTTTATGCATGCCATCAAAATTGCCGATAGCCACCACGCCACCACGGACCGAGTCAGGTAAGGGGAAAACAGGCTGTTTCAAATCGACAAACGTGTGGGCAGACGCCATTGGCCGGAGCTCCCAGGCAAAGACATAAGGGGTTGGAAATATGTGGCGCGACGTTGCCCAAAAGCAACGATAAGGTCAAGATATTTTCTGATACAGAACAACTATCCCCCGCCAATCTGGCATTTGCTGCCTTTATCTCATGATTCAACCTCAAACGGATCAACGATACAGCTAAATAGCGAGCGTCTTTTCACTATACAATTTGGTGAAGACAGGATAGGGTCGCCTTATCAAATAATCTGACACATCTATGCGATTATGGCGTCTGCTTCTTCCAGGATTATTCCTGAGCATTCCCCCAGATCAAAAAGTTGCGTCGGATCTCCATGACTTGGTGAGACTATGCATAAGAGTGAAAACCAGAGGCCTGATGGCGTCGATGGTGGTACGGATATTGCCAATGGTGATGCTGCGATTGGAAGGTCGCAAGACACCCTGAGCTGGGGACAGGAATTCAAGGCAACCTTCATGCTTGCCTTGCCTTTGGTGCTGACCCAGTTAGCCCAAATGGCCTATTTTACGACTGATGTGATCATGATGGGATGGCTCGGAAAAGATGCTCTGGCTGCCGGATCACTTGCGACGGCCCTGCTTCATCCAATCCAGCTTTTCGGGATTGGCGCGCTAACAGCTGTCGCGCCCATGGCGGCGCAGGCCATAGGTGCCAAGGACTATACCTCGGTGCGCAGAACAGCCCGTCAAGGGCTGTGGCTCACCATCATTCTCGGCGCTTTACTCATTTTCTTGCTGTTTCAAAGTGAATGGATTTTTGCTCAAGTGGGGCAGGAAAAAGAGATCTATCTCCAATCCTCGTCCTATCTTTATTATGCGTCCTGGAGCCTGTTTCCCGCTCTGGGAATTGTAGCTTTGCGTGGTATGGTCAACGCCCATAGCGAAGCAGCCATCATTCTCTGGATCACTATCACCGGCATATTCATAAATGCTTTGGGCAATTATGCGCTGATGTTCGGCAATTTTGGTTTCCCCAAGCTGGAGTTGGTCGGAGCCGGGATATCTACCTCCTTCGTAAATCTTGTGGGTTTCACGCTGTTGATCAGCTATGTCGCTGTCAGCAAGACCTATAGTTCTTATAATCTCTTCACGAATTTTTGGCGTCCCGATTGGCCACGCTTCATGGAGCTGTTGAGGGTTGGTGTGCCGATTGGTTTGATGATTACCACCGAAGTAGGCATGTTCTCTGCTGCGACCGCATTGATGGGGTGGTTGGGGCAGGACGCTCTTGCGGCTCACGCGGTGGCCCTGCAATGTGCAGCGATTGCCTTCATGGTGCCTTTGGGACTTTCACAAGCCACAACCATTCGTGTAGGTCTTGCTCAAGGAAGTCATAATCCTTTGGGCGTGAAGAGAGCTGGGTGGATTTCCATCGTTGCTGGAACTGGCTTCATGCTCTTCACCGGTGCACTCTTCATTGTCATGCCGGAAACCTTGATTGGCTTCTATATTGATAAGAGCAATCCTGCCAACACCATTCCTTTTGCTCTGGCTGTCAGCTATCTAGCTGTTGCAGCTCTATTTCAATTGGTGGATGGGGCGCAGGCCATGTCGGCAGCTGCACTGCGTGGTCTTGGTGACACCAAGGTACCCATGATCGTCGGGATCATCGGTTATTGGGGATGTGGCATGGCCACCAGCTATTATCTTGGCTTTGTATTGGATTGGCAGGGCGTTGGGATCTGGGTTGGCTTGGCGGTCGGGCTGGCCTTTGTCGCTGTGGTGCTTACCTCTCGCTTCGCCTTGCGAGAGCGCTATGGTCTTCTGCGATATTGATCTTTAAGGGGCATGTTTCAAAAAATCCCGCCTTGCTGATCTAAAAGTAAGGCGGGATTTTTTTAAACCTTGCGGAGGTCGATCACTCAGCAGGTTTTTTGACTGCCTTCACCTGAGCTTCACCCTCTAATACAACGGTTTCGCCTACACGAGCCACACATGCCAAACGTACCCGGCGGCCCCGATCTATCTTCTCTTCCACTTTGACTTCGATTGTCAGCTCATCGTTTGGTTTGACCGGCGCCTTGAAATTCAGTGTCTGGCCAATATAGATGGCACCGGGTCCCGGTAAGCGCATTCCCAATATGGCAGAAAACAGGCTGGCGGTATAAAGGCCATGGGCAATACAAGAGCCAAATTGGCTGTTTGCGCCATACTCCTTATCTATGTGAATGGGGTTATAGTCTCCGGAAACTGCAGCGAAAGCTGCGATGTCAGCATCTGTTACGCAATGAGTAAATCTCTCGGTTTGGCCGACGCTCATATCCTCATAATAGACGGTGCGGGCTTCTACGCCGCTCAAAGGAGCTGTCATATTTTTCTCTTCCCTGTTGAACTCTCTATTCTGGCGTCACTGGCCAGAACTGAATATGTTGCGTTGCAGCATGGTCAGATTAGGCCGCAGTTCCAAACGCCACAAGTCTTGAGTTGATTAAATGAGGCATTCTTTCGAATAAGAAAGAGCGTCAATATGAAGGAATTTGACTGGATTGGTGATTGGTTACTCTCATGGTTTTTTAGACAATCATTTTTATAGAGCCGCAGCAGATAAGGGTAGAGCAACTCTGCAAGAGGAAATCTTTGTTTCGATCACACTTGTTTTTGGTTAATGAATGTCAAGGTTATCAAAGACTGAAAAAATCCCTACAAAGCTCTTAAATTTCCCGAAATTTCAGGCTATTTAGCCCAAAAACGAGACATTTTTACATAAAGGCCAGTTTTCTTGATTGTGGCAATTAACCGCTTTTTTAACTCCTTAGGCTAGATTGAGGCTTGGGTGACAGGAGGCCGAAAGAGCTGACAACCCAGTAAGATCTATGACAATAAATAGGTGAAAACCCGTAATTAAGCGGGACACAGTGTGAGTTTGGAGTGAACTTATGGCCCTCGATCTTTCTATGCCGGTACTGGTAGTGGATGACTACAAAACCATGATCCGGATTATCAAGAACCTGCTCAAGCAGTTGGGTTTTGAAGATGTTGATGATGCTGCAGATGGCACCGAAGCCTTGGCCAAGATGCAGGATCGTCGCTACGGTTTGGTTATTTCCGATTGGAATATGGAACCAATGACTGGTTATGAACTGCTCAAGCAGGTTCGTTCAAGTGAAAGTCTGTCCAAGACACCATTCATTATGGTGACCGCAGAATCCAAAACCGAGAACGTGATTGCAGCGAAAAAGGCTGGTGTGAACAATTACATCGTGAAGCCGTTCAACGCAGCAACCCTGAAAACCAAGATTGATGCCGTCTTTGACAGCTAGGTCTTGAGGGTCATATTGCCAGACAATATGAACGGGCCACAGCTCCGGGCATGAAAATGCCCGGTTGGCTGGCTGATATTCGGTATGGGTAAATGCCGATGATCACTTGCAGGATGAGGCGACCCATGCGCCTTTCTCGCATGATTGGCCCCACTATTTGGTCAGGCCGTCTGTCATGTCCAAGACATGCAGGAAGCCATTGGCATTGATGAGCACTTGATGAATATCGAATCGCAAGGCTGTACGCCTTGAGATGTGGATCACGCATATCTGCATAAAGAATGATAAAGACCGCTATAAGTGGCGATAAATCAGCTAACTGGAAGAACTGGGGTAGACAACATGGCACAGAGCGAAAATTTGGCTGCAAAGACAAATATTGAGCAGATCGTCAAATATCTTGAGCAGAACAAGACGGATGATGTCTCGCTAACCGACATCATGTCCTTGGCTGAAGTGATGGCGAAGAGTCTGGATGCCCATGTTGAGGCAATTGATCAACACGCCTATTCTGAGTTTTCTGCAATAGCTGCAGAAATCACCAGCATGAAACAGGAAATTGCTGCCCTTTGTCCAACAGACATGCGCAACAACTCCATTCCTGATGCCGGGCGTGAGCTTGATGCAGTGGTGGATGCTACTGAAAATGCGACCAATACAATCATGGGCGCTGCAGAAGAGATCATGTGTGCCGATCCTTCCGATGCGGATGCCTATTCTACACTGGTGAACGACAAGATTATCGAGATTTTTGAAGCCTGTTCTTTCCAGGACATCACTGGACAGCGTATTTCCAAGGTTGTGCGCACGCTCAATCTGATTGATGAGCGGGTATCAGGCTTCATTGAGCGCCTTAAGGTACAAGACCTTGATGCCCCGCAGATGGAAGAAACCGAAGAAGAGCGCCGCCGTCGCGAATTAATTCTGCATGGCCCCCAACACAGCGGGGAAGGTGTCGATCAGAACGATGTTGATCAGATGCTCAATGACATGGATTTTGACTCAATTGATGCTGAAGAAGAAAAAAAATCAGATCAGTCAGAAATTGATAATCTATTTGCGTAAAGGTGAACGAAATCAACCTGTCGGTGGCAGATATATTTATTTGCAACTTATCTGAACTGATCCACGCAGGCGGGCAATCTCGTTTTGAGGGCGGCCAAGGATTTGGTTGCCAAGTGGGGTGAGGACAGTATTGTGGGTTTCGGATTCTCCATTACCGAAGATCTCAAAAAGCATATGTCGGATGAGAAATTTCTTGTCGCATATGATGCCTGGATGTCATGGAAAAGGGAGCAAGGCAAGCTCCCTGAAATCGGCGGCATGGAATTGGCCGAAATCCAGCTTACACGCAATCAGCAAGCACGTTTTTCCATAGATGAGCGCGGAGAATGGTTCTGTACGGACTTTGCTCCTGGGATGGTAGATTTTACGGGCTTTTCTCTAGCTGGCCAGACATTGAAAAGTGGTGGTGAGGCATTTGCCAAAGTTCACATAGACAATTGTGAATTGGCAATGAGCAAACAACTGCCGGTCTATACAACATTCAAAGCTATCAAGGCCGTGCATGTAGCTCTTTGGGAAGTGCTTTACCTGCCGGTTCGCTCGACCGACATCAATGAAGACGAAGTGATTGCCATCCTTCAACCTGTTGTCTATCGGCAGAATTATCTCGAAGAACTCCTAAATGCTCTGCCTCACGGACTGATGACTGTGGTGAGGCACCCGGTTGATGGACAAAGAGAACAACAATTCCAGGTTATTGAATGCAATCGTCCCATGTCCAATATGATGCGTAAACGCATGCGTGACATCGTGGGGATCGATTTGCCAACGCTTTGGCCAGAGGCTGATCAAGAGGCGTTGGAACAAGTTATGGTCTCTGTTCTGGATGATGGAATCGCCCGCAATTTCAACGCGTACTACACCTTGGATAGTGAAGTCAGAAACTGTGAAAGCCGTATTACTCAATCTCCATGGGGATTGACCGTCTATACTTGGGATACGGGACCGCAGGACTAATGGTTCAAGGTTATACAATAGCTATGTCGAATTGCTGCTCAAGGTATCAAAGCCAGAGATTGATAATGAAAAACCCGGTACTTTTGAGAGACCGGGTTTCATTGTGGTGAGCAATCAATCAAACAGGTGCCGTTTTCACCCATACGTCCAGATAATCTGGCCCAGTCATGCCTTCCGGCGTGTCCAAGTGATGTCGCCGTTTGGATCCTCGATGTCATAAGATACGCCATGATGCCGTGGCACCATGGCCAGCGTATCGACGAGAAAGATACGCCATGATGCCGTGGCATCATGACTAGCGTATCGACAGGCAAACAGTGACATCCTTACATGTTCGGATAGTTTGGTCCGCCCATGCCTTCCGGCGTGGTCCATGTGATATTGCCGTTTGGATCCTTGATGTCACAAGTCTTGCAGTGGACACAGTTCTGAGCGTTGATCACATATTTGACCTCGCCTGGATTGGCATCATCTTCCATCCATTCATAAACCCCCGCCGGGCAGAAGCGGTTGGAAAGGCCAGCATAAACATCATGTTCAGATGATTTCTGCAGTACTTCGTCACCCAGCTTGAGGTGGATCGGCTGATCTTCCTCATGGTTGGTGGAAGACAGGAAGACAGAAGACAGGCGATCAAACGAGACTTCTCCATCTGGTTTTGGATAGTCGATCATCTTGCACTTTGCCGCAGGCAAGGTGCTTTCAGCGTCAGTCTTGCCATGTTTCATGGTGCCAAATGGTGACCAATTGAACAGCGTGTTGCACCACATGTCCAACCCGCCAAGAGAGATGCCAAGTACGGTACCCAGCTTCGACCACAGTGGTTTGACATTGCGAACCTTATACAGATCTTTGCCAATTGGACCATCACGCCATGCCTCTTCATAGGCGATAAGATCATCGTTGGAGCGACCTTCACCAAGAGCATCAACCAGCTTTTCAGCCGCCAACATACCGGAATTCATGGCATTGTGGGTGCCCTTGATACGAGGCACATTGACAAGACCAGCGGAACAGCCAATCAAGGCACCACCGGGGAAAGAGACTTTCGGAACGGACTGATAGCCACCTTCTGTAATGGCACGAGCACCGTAGGAGATACGTTTGCCGCCGACAAAGGTGTCCCGTACAGATGGATGTTGCTTGAAGCGCTGGAATTCTTCGAACGGAGATAGATATGGATTCTTGTAGTTCAAATGCAGAACAAAACCGACGACAACCTGATTATTCTCCAGATGATACAAGAAGGAACCACCACCTGTTTTCATATCCAATGGCCAACCGAAGGAATGAGTGACAAGACCTTGATCATGTTTCTCGGGATCAATCTCCCAAAGCTCTTTGATGCCGATACCAAATTTGGCTAGATCACAGTTTTTGTCCAGCTCGTAATTGGCAATGATTTCTTTGGCGAGTGACCCGCGTACACCCTCGGAGATCAGGGTATATTTGCCGCGCAGTTCCATGCCGCGCATGAAAGTATCTTTGGGTTGACCATCGCGTCCCACACCCATGTCACCGGTGGCTACACCGCGCACAGCACCATTGTCGTCATATAATACTTCTGCAGCGGCAAAGCCGGGATAAATCTCAACGCCCAGTGCTTCGGCTTTTTCTGCCAGCCAACGACAAACATTGCCGAGTGAGACGATGTAATTCCCATGATTGTTCATCAATGGTGGCATGGTGAAGTTGGGCAACGTAAGGCTACCAGCAGGACCAAGCACCCGGAATACATCCTTCTTGACCTCGGTCTGGAAGGGATGGGAGCTATCTTCGCGCCAATCAGGCAGCAATTTGTCGAGGCCAACCGGATCGACTACCGCACCAGAGAGAATATGGGCACCAACCTCGGAGCCTTTTTCCAGTACAACGACGGAAATCTCGGTGCCTTTTTCCTGAGCCAGCTGCATGATGCGGATCGCTGCTGACAAACCTGCTGGCCCGGCACCGACGATGACAACGTCAAATTCCATATATTCCCGTTCGGGAAGGGCTGTATCGGCAGTCATCAAAAAGGTCCTTTCATTAGAGGTCGGATGGTCCGAAGTCTTTTCAACCACATAATGAGGCGTACAACAAGTCTATTTGATCATTGTTCATCGCCTGCTATAAAGAATGCTTTAGCGCAAAGAGATATCGGAATCCACGTGCCAAATTCTCCCAATATGGTGACATCTGCTCATGATCTGGCTGAACTCATACGATGGTATGATGCTCTTGGCGCAGATTGTCCCTTGGACGAAGATCCCCAGAACCGTTTTAAGGAGACGGAACGTCAGATTGCCGCTCGTCAGCAGGCCAAGGCGCATATTCAGGCCTCTCCCAATGCTGCGCCCAATATTGGGTGCGGAAATTCCGCTCATTCTCCTCACAATTTTTCTGCAGGTGCATCACTGGCACCTCATCCATCTCAGACGGATCCACAAGGCGTCAATGCAACCACTTCGACGTTTACGTCAAAGTCAATGAATAATCAATTCCCCAATTCGGATAGGTCTGCAGAGGCACGTGCGCCAAATGGATCTGGGGACACTCATCTCGGTGCACCAGCTCTGGCTGGCATGGGACGACAGGTTGAAGAAGCCAAAGGCCGGGCGCAGCAGGCACAGAACCTGGATCAATTGCGCCAGGCATTGAGCGAGTTTGAAGGTTGCAGCCTGAAGTTTTCAGCCAAGTCTCTTGTCTTTGGTGATGGTAATCCAAATGCCAGCCTGATGTGCATTGGTGAAGCGCCGGGCCGGGAAGAGGATATTCAAGGACTTCCCTTTGTTGGGAGGGCAGGGCAATTGTTGGACAAGATGTTGGCGGCCATTGGGCGAGACCGCTCCAGTTGCTACATCACCAATATCCTGCCATGGCGTCCACCAGGCAATCGGAAACCAAGCCTGAATGAAAGCGAGATGATGCGTCCTTTCATTCATCGCCATATTGAGTTGGTAAATCCCGATATTCTGATTTTTCTGGGAGGCACAGCTGCTCAGCAATTGCTGGTAAGCAAGGACGGTATCATGCGCCTGCGCGGGCGCTGGAAAAGCTATACCATCGCAGATCCATCCGGCCAGAACCGACAAATCCCGGCAATGGCGACCCTGCATCCTGCTTTTCTGCTAAGAACACCAGCGCAAAAGCGGGCTGCCTGGCATGATCTTCTGGAAGTTTCCAGCAAACTTCGTAATTCATGATAGCTGAACGCCTGTGCTTTCATGGTAGAATAGGTGTCGGAGAGCTTTCCGCCAGATTGTCAGGCTGAATTGACTGCTCCTGGAAGTCCATGCAGGGCAGCATATTTCATTTATGAGTGATTGAAGAAAAAAGGCGATGCACTGCACCGCCTTGTGTTTGTTTTGTTGCGGGTAGGGGCCTAACTCCAGCCGCCACCATATGTTTTATAGAAGATATGAAGGCCGATCTTACCGCGACGTTTCATGGTACGAGCCCATTTGGGGCGCACATAGGTGGCGTGATAATGGGTGGACGAGCCAACATTCTTCAGCCAGACCTCTTCATTGATCACCTGATCGGATAACTTCCAGGCTGTATCCCAAGCCTTCTTGGACAGGATCCGGTCCCGAATGCCATCACAGGCAAATGAGAATTGGCAAGCGTTCCGCTTATGCTTGTTTTGATAGACCACACCGCAGATGGTGTTTGGATAGGTCGGATTCTTCACCCGGTTCATTACAACCTGTGCGACGGCAATCTGGCCTTTGATCGGCTCAGATCGGCTTTCGAAATAAATGGCATTTGCCAAACAGGTCTTTTGTTGCTTGGTATAGCTGGATTTCGGCAGCTTGTTGGTCACCCAGGCATGTTCACCTCTGGCTGGAATCTTGACCTTCTTTTTCTTGGAAGAGCCAAAATTGAACCAGCTTGCCCAACGCGACTTTTTCTTCGGTTTTTCTGCCTTCACTTTGACGGGCGCCAAGGATGCGACCTGAATACGCGGTTCCTGTTTTCTAACTGGTACCTTCTTGCTGTTTTTAGCTTTTGCCAGAACAGCGCTGGTGTCCATCGGCTTGGAAGAAGACTTGGAAGCGATGGTGGATTTGATTGCTTTTTTGCCTATTGCAGGCTTGGTACGTGGCAAGGCGGCAATCAAGTTCAGCGGTCCCTTGCGTTCAGTTGCAGTTTTGCCAGGGTTGCGATCTGTGTTGGAGATAGCCTTGCCAACAGCCTCGGCACTACCGGTCGGTTCAGGGTTAAGGTAAGGATTATCCTCGATGACCTGTCCGGTTTTCTGCTCTGTCAGGATGGCACGAAATGGCTCTTCAAGCGCTTGCAAGGAATTCGGGGCATAGGCTAGCGATGTAGATCCTGTTGCGAGACCATCTGCAGGACGAGTTGTGACAGTTTTGCCAGACGGCTGGGTATTTGCCTGTGCCAACGCTATCGGCGATCGTTTTATCTTGGGAGGCCGTGGTAATACAAAGGCTTTGGCATCCGCCATCATGATACGGCGATCTTTGGCCCGGTGAAAGGCCTGTCTTGGCAGGGCTTCGCGTTTCGGATCTTGGAACAGGCTTGCCATGTTCCAAAGGGAACCGGACCAGTTCAAGCCAATAGCTTTTCGACCGCTGGCGACTTCATACGGCTCCCATCCCCAAGCCTTGCGCTTATCTCCCTTGGCGGCACGGTTCACAACCAGATCTTGCTTCTTGTCGATAAAGAGGATCGGAAGATTTGCGTCTGGATCATAGCGTCCAGCTTGCGGGTCATCCTTGATAATTTCAGCAATCTTGATAAGTGCTCGATGTGATCCGGAATTCCCAGCGATGGCGTCTGTCATGGCAAAGTCAAGCTGCGTCCCGCGTATTCCCAGTTGATCGCCGGAAAACAGGCTGTGTGTCCATGCTTGCTGGCGAACCTGGGCCAGTGACAGACCGGCACGGCTTTCTTCCGGGATAGGCTGGGTGAAAGACAGGATAAGGCCTGTGCTTACGAGCAAGCCCGATACAAAGCGAGAGCTCACACGGCCCAAAGCAGTTTTTGACATCACGTCACCACTTACACATACGCAACTAATTTACACAATCACGACTCTAGAAAACGCAGATGCCGCGAACGCAAATGTCAGAAATGAGATACAGATCACTCCTGATCGCGTATGATAATGGGCTATTAACCTTGAAAGACAGTTAACAGCCGGATCAAAAATTTAGCCAACGAAAAACCCGCTTTCTATGGGTACTGCCGACCATGGCATGTCAAGAAAATCCAGTCTGTGAGCACTGTTCTGGTGGTTAAGGACTGGAATGTGCAGGCTCTCTCTCATGGCAATGGGGCATGGATAAGGCAGGCAAAGATATGGCTAATAGTCAGTGCTTCACTTCAATTATGAAGGCATCATGAAGAATAGGGTGATGTTGAATGGCAAATTGCATTGGCAGCAATGATGGGATGTTAATTCGGTTTAACCATGATCAAGGCAGCAAGGGCTCTCGCAGATAGGCATTGTGAACGACTGCTTGGTTGTATGAGCCACGCAGTTAGACAAAAGAGGCGAAAAGGAAAGTTGGAAATGAAAAATGCCCGGACCGAGGTCCGGGCAAGTTGTCGGTACTAAGCAAATAAGGGCTAACCTACTCACGTTCAAACCAGCAAAGAACGTCTTCAGTCGGACACGAAAATCGGAACAGTCCCCGCAGAATGTTCGCGTTTCGCACCTAGAGCCAAGAAAGGTGGAGCGTCCAGCCTTACAAGCCAAGCAAAACCAGACTAACGCTTTTCAAAACCTAAATCATCCCCCAAAATTCAATGAATAGTAGGATTTTCCCCCAAAAATTGGGGGGTGTTTTGGCTGATTTGCAACACTTATGCATCTTAAGTGTATAATTCTGTATCCAATTCAGTATTTTTGTGTACGCCTGATTAATTGGTTGTACGTGAAAGCGATTCGTATTTATAAGTGTGTTTCCCTGTGGATGTATTGTAAATATCTGTTTGGGAGCCAAGCGTTTTATTGGTACGGATATAATGTGACCTTTCGGTCAAAAACGAGGCTGTTAAACTATACCCCTCCGGGATCGCAACTCGTATTTTGAAGTCGTCTCTGTTATGGCTATGAAACTGTCGGATTGGGAGACAACCAAATGGATCGCAAAAATCAGCCTCTTTGGCTGCGTCTGCTCAATGCTGTCAGCGTTCTGGCGATTTTAGTCTTTGTATTCATATATCAAGCCAGGCTGTCTGATTGGCCTGCCTACCTATTGGTTCTGGTGACAATAGGTGGGGCAATAGTGAATTTTGTCCTCCATCTGAAAGATGCAATGAACAACCGTGTGACGGATCGAAACGGTGCAGGTTCATCAAGTGAGGGCAGTAAGAAATAGTGTTTGCAAACAAATAGCCTGTGACAATGGTTGGGTTCCGGGAAATCCGAAGGGCGAGATACTTTTGCCCATTGGCGGAATTGTAAGATCTTGAAGATACGCCACATTGTTGCGGTTTGTCGCCACGTCACCGGGCAAAATTATCCTCGCAGAATTCACTCAACGAATAGGGGCTGAGCTAGGGCGTTAGACGGTGCGTCAATTCCTCTGTAATTTTGAACTCAGCCTCAAAAGGCCCCCCAGCCTCATCCAGATGATCATCCAGTTGGGCATGTAGAAGGCCGATTTGTCCAAATTTCATGCCAATTCGGTCACGCAGCCATAGTCGCATCTGTTCGCGGCGGTGAGCTGAAAACTTTCCACTCTCCAATAGACAGTTTCTATGCAGATCGACCTGCTCAATCAGCAAGTCCAGTCCCTGTCCGGTAGGGGAGGATGTCATCAGGACGGGAGTTGACCAATCTTCCTTTTTCTTTAGAGCAAGTGAAAGCGCTCCTTGAACATCTGCTTTGGCGCGCCGGGCAGGGGCACCCATATCAGCCTTGGTTACAGTGACGATGTCTGGCAGTTCCATGATACCGGCTTTCATGAATTGCAAGCTGTCGCCAGAGCCAGGCTGAATACAGAGCACGATGGTGTCGGCTGCGAAGGCAATGTCGGCTTCTGATTGTCCGATTCCCACGCTCTCGACCAGAACCCGATCGAATACGGCTCGCATGAGAATTATAGCTGCCAAGCTTTCATGAGAAAGACCTCCAAGGCGATCTCGCGCTGCCATGGATCTCACAAAAACATTCTTGTCTGCAGGATCTGTATCGAGACGCGTACGATCTCCCAAGAGCGCGCCAAGAGAAAAGCGAGAAGAAGGATCAACAGCCACAACACCAACGCTTTCGCCACGTCGACGCCATTCTCTGATCAGGGCATTGGTAAGGGTCGATTTGCCAACCCCGGGAGGGCCGGTAAGACCAACAACGTGAGCTTTCGCATTGCGAGCGGCTTCATCAAGCAACAGGGCGGTCTTCAGCTGACCATCTTGTGCTTCTATATTGCTAAGCGCACGGGCAAGGGCACGCTTGCCGCCATCACGTATTGCATCCAGACACCACAAATCCTGTGACACACTCGTCTCCTGCACACCAATTCATCTTCACTCAGTGCTAACACATCTCAAGTGACAGTCTGAACCAGACAAAAGCGCATATCTGTAGAACTATTTGCGCATGCTGATTGGGGGCACAAACCTAACGATGCTCGGCTGCTTTGAGATAGGCTTGCGCCGCAGCCAGGCGTGCGATCGGTACGCGGAAAGGCGAGCAGGAGACATAATCAAGCTCAATCTTCTCACAGAATTCGATCGAGGCCGGATCACCTCCATGTTCGCCACAGATCCCCATCTTGATATCGTCACGGGCAAATCGGCCGCGTTCGGCTGCTATCTCGATGAGTTCGCCAACTCCATTGGTATCCAGACTGATGAAAGGGTCGTGGTCAATTATTCCCAAGCGTTGATAGTCGGCTAGAAAACGCGATGCGTCATCACGGCTGATGCCATAGGTGGTCTGGGTCAGATCGTTGGTCCCGAACGAGAAGAACTCAGCGCTCTCAGCGATGGTGCGTGCTTGCAAACAAGCTCTTGGCAGTTCGATCATGGTGCCAACGCTGTAATCGACACTACGACCTGCTTCTGCCATCACATCGGCACCAACCGCATCGATCCGTGCCTTCACATAATCGAGTTCCTCCCGCAAGCCGACAAGTGGCACCATGATTTCCGGTTGCACCGCTCGTCCGGTTTTTACCGCTGCTGTGATTGCAGCCTCAAAGATGGCTCGGACTTGCATTTCGGCAATTTCGGGATAGGTGATGGCCAGACGGCACCCACGATGCCCCAACATCGGATTGAATTCGTGCAAGGTGGTGATACGCGCCTGCAAAGCTTCTGGTGTCAGACGCAAGGATGGTGCCACATGGGCGATATCTTCCACTTCATGTGGCACAAATTCGTGCAATGGAGGATCCAATAGTCGAATGGTGACTGGCAGTCCCGCCATAATCTCGAAGAGTTCGGTGAAGTCTTTGCGTTGCATTGGCAACAGGGTTGCGAGAGCATCGCGACGTGCTTCAACATCTTCGGCAAAGATCATCTCGCGCATGGCCGAAATGCGATCTTCATCAAAGAACATATGCTCTGTCCGGCAAAGGCCGATACCTTCTGCACCAAACTCGCGAGCAGACTTGGCATCTTGCGGTGTTTCTGCATTGCAACGCACACGCATGCGGCGGGCTTCATCCACCCAACCCATAAGGGTGGAAAATTCGCCCGTCAATTCCGGCTTCTGCATGGGGACATCTCCAAGCAGAATTTCACCCGAGCTACCACAAATGGTCACGACATCTCCCTTCTTAAGGGTAATATGACCAACGGATAGAATTTCCTTGTCATAGTCAATGCGCAAAGACCCGGCGCCGGAAACACATGGTTTGCCCATACCTCTGGCAACCACTGCTGCGTGAGACGTCATGCCGCCCCGCGCTGTCAGAATGCCTTGTGCCGCATGCATGCCATGAATATCTTCCGGGCTGGTTTCAACCCTTGCAAGGATAACCCTGCGGCCTTGCGCCGCCAGACTTTCCGCTTCATCGGCATGGAATATCAACTGACCTGAAGCTGCGCCAGGGGAGGCAGGCAAGCCTTTTGCGACCAGATTACGTTCAGCATCTTCCGCGATTGTAGGGTGTAGCAATTGATCCAGAGAGCGAGGATCAATGCGCAAAATGGCTTCATCACGGCTGATGACGCCTTCGTTGGCCATTTCAACGGCTATGCGCAAAGCTGCTTTGCCGGTACGTTTGCCAATGCGGGTCTGCAACATCCATAATCTACCACGCTCGATGGTGAATTCGAGATCTTGCATGTCTTTGTAGTGATGCTCAAGAGTCTGGCAAATATCGGAAAATTCCGAAAATGCTTTGGGCATCACTTCTTCCATTGAAGGAGCCTGATTATGCCCTGACAAACGTGCCTGAAGTGTCAAATCCTGCGGCGTGCGAATGCCCGCGACGACATCTTCACCTTGGGCATTGATCAGGAACTCACCATATAATGCTTTCTCGCCAGTGGAAGGGTTGCGGGTAAAGGCAACTCCAGTGGCTGAATCCTGTCCCATATTGCCAAAAACCATAGCCTGAATATTGACGCCAGTTCCCCAATCTTCAGGGATGTCATGAAGGCGACGATAGGTGATGGCACGGGCATTCATCCAGCTGGAAAAAACTGCACCAATGGCTCCCCACAATTGTTCTTCCCCATCTTGAGGGAAAGCTTCCTCCAGTTCGTCTTCGATCAGCAACTTGTAGCGGGCAATAACATTCTTCCAGTCATCTGCACTAAGGTCAGTGTCCAGCACATAACCGCGCTCATCCTTGATCTGCTCGATGATATCTTCGAAATCATGGTGATCGACACCCATGACCACATCGCCATACATCTGAATGAAACGGCGATAGCTATCATAAGCAAAGCGTGCGTCACCGGAAGCCTGTGCAAGGGCCTCGACAGTGACATCATTCAGGCCGAGATTGAGAACAGTATCCATCATGCCCGGCATTGAAACACGGGCACCTGAGCGCACAGACAACAGCAGGGGATGCTCGGCATCGCCAAACCGCCGACCAGTTTGCTCCCCAACTTTGGCAAGAGCGTCCTTGACCTGCGCTTTCAGGTCTTCAGGATAGGAATGGCCATTGTCGTAATAGTAGCGACATAGTTCGGTGGTAAGAGTAAAACCTGGAGGTACGGGCAATCCCAAATTGCTCATCTCCGCCAGATTGGCTCCTTTGCCGCCAAGCAGGCTGCGCATGCTTGCGTCACCTTGGGCGGATCCGTTGCCAAAACCATAGACCCACTGAGCCATCTTTCAGTCCTCTAACTCACACGCTAGGGCTCCACAGCAATGGGTAGGGTTGCCTTGCTGTTCGCCACCATGATGTTGCCACTCTCGATAATCTGAACCGATGCTGCAAGTTCGCAAAGTGTATCAGATGAGTCGCAAAACCATCACAGTTTAACCAGTAAAATGTTGCGATGCAACAAAAGTCAGGGTTTTTACGCCCCAGCCTGATGTCAAGGTTAAGCCAGAACTTGTCGTTTTGCAGTGTTGTGACCATTTTTGAAAAACAAGGACAGCTTCCAACAACAAGATATCAAAAGAAGATCTGTTGTCATCTCGTTGTCATGCAATCTTGGCATTCAAGTCGGCAATCATCGACGAGTGAGTGAATCTTGGATGGATGAACAGATGAGACAACAGGACAATGCCGATGCTGCATTTGATGAAGATCAGGTCAAGGCACTGGCCGCGCTTGCGCAGAATACCCGACTGAGAACCTTTCGCCTGCTCAGTCAGGCTGGTGAGCAAGGGCTCGTTGCAGGGGTCATTTCCAAAGATCTTTCGGTTCCCCATAACACGCTCTCCACGCATCTTGCCATTCTGACACGTGCCGGCCTCATCCGTCAGAGCAAAGAGGGTCGCAATGTCCGTTATTTTGTTCGGCGAGACAGAGTGCAATCTTTGGTGACCTCACTGCTTCAGGATTGCCGTAAAGAGTAATGGCCAAAAACAGAAAAGAGACGGCATTTCGCGCGCTACAGAGCTTGTTCCGTCAGACGAAAACCAGAGTTGATCGCCCTTTGTTTGTCCCCAAACACCTCGCGGTCCTTCGCAAAACCTACTTCATCGCCTCATATCAGGAGCCAAAGTCATGCAAAAAGTCTTGTTCCTTTGCACCGGAAATTCTGCACGGTCAATTCTGGCCGAAGCGATTCTGAACCGCGTCGGCAAGGGACGTTTCAAAGCCTTCTCTGCCGGTAGCCAGCCCAAGCACGAGCCAAACCCATATGCGCTGGAATTGCTGCGTTCACTTGGCTACGGCCTCTCTTCCTTTCGCTCCAAAAGCTGGGAAGAATTCTCGACCGATCTGGATGGCAAGAAAATGCACCATATCATCACGGTCTGTGACAATGCAGCTGGCGAAGCTTGCCCGATCTGGCCAGGCAAACCAGCGTCCGGTCACTGGGGTATTCCCGATCCGGCAGCTGCCATTGGATCAGAGAAAGACATCCAGCTTGCTTTCCTGACTGCATATGCTCAATTATCGGACCGCATTGGACGCTTCGTATCCATGCCGATTGAAGAAATGAAGAAAAAAGAAATCCGTGAACTGATGGAAGAGATTGGTTCATTCAGCGGAGCGACTGGGGGGATCCGTTAATGGCGTCCACGCATAGAGCACAAATTTTGGCAGAATTCCTTGGAACGGGAACTTTGGTGGCAACCGTTGTCGGGTCTGGTATCATGGCCGAGAATCTGGCAGCGGGAAACACGGCTGTTGCGCTGCTTGGCAACACCATCCCGACCGGAGCCATCCTGTTTGTCCTGATCACCATGCTGGGGCCAATTTCCGGCGCGCATTTCAATCCGGTGGTTTCTCTTGCTTTTTTCCTGCGCAAAGAGTTGGCAGCATCCACGACCATACAGTTTGTTGTTGCCCAGATTATTGGCGGCATACTTGGCTGCTTGATCGCCAATTTCATGTTTGAGCTGGATGTGGTTCAGATCTCGGAAAAAGTTCGCACCGGGCCTGCACAATGGGTTTCCGAGATCACTGCAACTGTGGGTCTTCTGCTTACCATTCTTGTGTGCCTGAAATCCAAACCAACCGCTATTCCTGCGGCTGTGGGCTTGTATATCACAGCGGCCTATTGGTTCACTTCCTCCACCAGTTTTGCCAACCCGGCAGTTGCTATTTCGCGTATTTTCTCCAATACCTTTGCCGGCATTCGCCCGGAAGATGCTGCTTTTTTCATTGCTGCGCAGTTGCTGGGAATGGGCCTTGCGATTATCGTCTCAAAGTTTCTATTGGAAGAGAGCGCAGACTAGAACGCACGGTCCTCATGTAAGTCATCCCGACAAAGCTGATGAGAATATAGCAGAGCAGGCAATCGTCTCTTGACCTTTGCCCCTCTTCTCCTTTTATTAAAAGCCTTGGACTGAGGCTGGCAATGAAGGGCAGGGCCGTGACAAACATAAGCAGCGCCAATCAGTTGACCGAAAACCCGTCACTCGATCACCATATGCGTGTGCCCATGACCGATGAGTTGCATGCGCGCCCCTTTGCCAAACTGCAAGCTCCTTGCCGGGTTGCCTTCATAGCGCTTAAACCTGATGAAGATAGCTTGCATGATCAGGCGCTGGCACATGGACAGCTTGTTGATTTTCTGGACCGCTTTGGTGCAGACCATCCTGAACGCCCCGGGGTTGTCTATCATTTTGCCACCTTGATTGATAATCCGGACCACCGGCTCACTTTGAAATGGGAAAACCATACGGAATTTGCGACCTATACTCTCTATTCTTCCAATATGGATGCAGAGCCGTTTGCGCCGGATTTGCATGACTATTTTGCTCCAGACTGGATAGCGACCTATCCAGGACGGCGTATTACCTCCGCTGTGGTGCAGGTCGAAATAGAACCGGACATCATGGCGATTGAGCACCGGGTGAATACCGATTTGCGTAGCTGGTTCATGCATGAAGGTTTTGCTGCTGGTTGGGTTTCCGATCATATGGCCGTATTGGCAGGAAACTTTCATCTTGATCAGGAAGGCCATATCCGTTTTGCTCTGCTGGGGCGAAAGGGCATTGGCCCACGCCGCCTTGGTCGTATCATCCAGCGTGTTTTGGAAATCGAAACCTATAAAAGCATTGCCATGCTGACGCTTCCAATCGCTCGTTCGATCTTTTCGGACCTGGAAGGCATCAATCGGGAATTATCCCGTACAGTCGAGGCCATGGCCAAAGTCGACAACAATCACAAGGAAACCTTGCAGCAATTGCAAAAGCTGTCGTCACAAATCGCCTTGCTTGACACCAATTCGGCTTTTCGCTTTTCAGCCACCCGAGCCTATGAGCGATTGGTGCATGATAGAACCAATATTCTGCGTGAGGGCAGAGTGTTGGGCCGCCAGCTTTTTGTAGAATTTATGACACGTCGCTTCGATCCGGCAATGAGGACCTGTCACGCTGCCCATGAAGCTTTGCAAAATGCATCAGACAGAGCTGACAAAGCAGCTGATCTATTGAGTACACGTGTCAGTGTCACAACGGCTGAACAGAACCGTGCGCTGCTTCACAAGATGGATAGACGTGCGGAGCAACAGGCGCGTTTGCAAGAAACGGTAGAGGGCATCTCGGTTGTTGCCATTTCCTATTATGCCGTGAGTTTGCTTACCTATCTGTTGGCTCCTCTGACCAAGGTGCTACCGATGAGCAAAACCATGCTGGCGGCCGGTCTGGTTTTGCCGGTTGCGGGTTTCGTCTGGATTTCCATGCATCGCCTCAAAGAGAAGCTGATCCGCAAAGGAACTGATATCTCTCGTGATGGTCAAAAGGATCATTGACGAATATGGGCGGTTTATCGGGAAAGAAAGTGGCTTTTGATGGGGTGCTGGATGCAATCTATGCTTCTTTCATGTCACAAAAGAACTTGGTAGCCGGAAAGCTCGATAAGGATATTCGTGACCCGAGCCTGCTTGTGGCGCTGGCGAAAAAGCTGGACTTGATACCCCAAAAGCAACGCATCATTCGTGTGACTGGTTCCAAGGGAAAGGGAACCACCTCGCGTATGATTGCACAAATTTTGCGAAAAGAAACCGATGCCAAGGTTGGCCTTTTTGTCTCACCAGAAGAATTCGATCACAATGATCGCATGCGTATAAATGGTAAGTTTGCTTCCAAAGATGCCTTTATTGCTCATTTCCTGAAACTGCAGCCGCATTTGCAAGATCTGCAAGAAGACCTGCCAAGGGGACGCTATCTGTCGCCAATGGGGACATTTCTTCTGATTGCTCTATCCTGGTTCAAGGAACAAAAGGTCGATTATTTTGTTCTGGAGACCGGCAGGGGAGCTCGCTATGATGAGGTCGGAAATCTGCCATCCCACGTGTCTGTTCTGACGTCCATTCTGTTAGAACATCCAGGCTATCTGGGGCCAGATCTCAAAGATATCGCTGACAACAAGCTGGCCATCGGTTTGACCTCCGATCTTTTGGTGATGGATGAAAATTGCAGGGAATGGAATGATCATCTTGGCGTGATTGCAGCCGATAAGATCCAACTGCCAGAGAGCGTTGCCAAAGACAAAGGTATGCCAGCGTGGTTTGCTCAAAATCAGGCTTTGGCAATGAGAGCTGCCGAACTCTTTCTTGAACGCAAGATCGTGCAATCTCATGACTTGCGGGCTATGTCCGCCGCATTTGGAGTTTTGCAAGGTGAGCGTGGGGAGCGGCTTTATTTTGACGCCTGTATCGCGCCCCAATCTTTGGATGTGGCATTTTTTCAGACACTGCGAACGAATGGCAAGATCATTGCCATAGCTTCTCTTCCGGATGACAAGGATGGTGACGGACTGCGTAGTTTGGTCGCGCAAGACCTTCAGTGTTCGTTTTATGAGCTGACATTGTCTGGAACACGAGGATATTTGCACTATGAGCAAGCAAATCTGGCGGGGTATCATCTGGCCGAACTGGCATATGATGATGTCGATGCTTTACGCACAATTCAGATGAATCTAGCGACGGAATTTCCCGATGCCAGTTTCTATTATTTAGGAACTCAAACCTTCATTCGATTGGTACGCAAAGCATTTTCAGCAGAGAGATGAACGCTATTGCACACCACCATGGCTGACCCACCAGTTGGGATGGGAAAAGGCCATGCGTCTTGCAGCATATTCGGCATGTTTCTTCGTTGCGAACATGCCATAGCAGGTGGCACCAGAGCCGGACATTCGAGCCAAGAGGCAATCACCATCATCATTCAAGGCTTGCAAGACATTTTCGATGATTGGGGCCTGGGCAATGGCAGCCAATTCCAGATCATTACGCTGTTCTGATAGCCATTCGGCAAGGGCCGTAGCCGATAGAAAGGCTGAGGGAATCGGTCCCATCGGTGAATTATCTTTCGATTTCAAATTCTTGAAAATATCTGGTGTTGAAATCGGGATATGCGGGTTAATCAATACCAATCCGAGATCATTTGGCAAGCGCGGCCCGGATGTGAGTTCATCACCGATACCTTCTGCGCGAAGACAGCTACCCTCCAGACACATTGGTACATCTGCCCCGAGAGACAAGGCAATGGCACGCAGTGTCTCGTCCCTGACCGTGCGATCCCATAATTGAAACAAACCCATTATGGTTGCTGCTGCATCAGCAGATCCACCGCCAATACCAGCTGCAATAGGCAGGTTTTTCTCCAAAGTTAGATCAGCTTTGGCTTTCAAACCGAATTCTTCAGCTAATAGACGAGCAGCACGAACCATGAGGTTGTCCGGCTCGTGCCGCAAGTCTTCACTGAACGGGCCGGTAACAGAAAGATGCAAGTGGTCGGATTGACGAAAATGAATGACATCAGATGCACCACCAAACACAACAAGGCTGTCTAGCATATGATAGCCGTCATCCCTCTGTCCCGTAATATGCAGGGCCAGATTAACCTTGGCCGGAGCCGGAATGGTCAGGACCGCTTCATCCTGCATATGGATCGTCATGCTTGTTTCTTCTTTCTGACACCATCCTCTGATCAGAGCCCAAGTACTTGGCAAAGATAGTCTGAAAGAGCAGAGGTTAGTTGGTCTTGCTGTCGTCCTTGTCATTGCCATGACCAATCAGCTTTTCTTCCACAAAGCCTTTGGCCAGTTTCTTTTCGATCTTCTCAAGTAGATCTTTCTTGGGATTCAGGGTTTTGACCCGCTCCCACTGAAAACGTGCTTCATTCTTACGGCCCACTTGCCAATAGGCGTCGCCCAAATGATCTGTGATCGTAGGGTCTTCCGGACGCAATTCTACTGCCCGTTCAAGGAAAATCACAGCATCCTTGAATTGCTTGAGACGATAATGTGCCCAGCCCAGGCTGTCGACGAAGAAGCCGTCATAAGGGCGTAGTGCGACAGCCTGACGGATCATTTCCAAAGCCCGGTCCAGATTGAGGCCTCGATCAACCCAGCTATAGCCCAGATAGTTCAAAACAGTTGGCTGGTTGGGAAACAATTCCAGTGCCCGTTTCATATCTGCTTCAGTCTTTGGCCATTGCTTGATCTGATCATAAGCAGAGCCACGCAGGAAATAGAGAGACCAGTGAATGTCTCTTTCCTTGGGAATAGTCTTCAATCCTTCGGTTAGTACGGAGATGGAATCAGTAAATCTGTCCTCTGCCTGCAAGACGCGAGCAAGAATGGAAACACATTCCAGATCACCGGGGTCATCGCTCAACAATCCTTCAAGGCGTCCAACAGCTTCCTCGCCACGCTGGAGACGGGACAGCGTCAAACCGGACTGACGCATTGCGTCGCGATAAAGCGGGCTGGTTTGTGGAACAGTGTCATAATAAGCCAGTGCACCTTCATCTTGCTCCATACGCTCATTCAGGCGGGCAAGGGCAAACATAGTTCTTGGATGTTTGGGACGCAGATAATTGGCAAACTGCAGATAAAGCGCACCACCTTCCAAAGCCTGTTCCTGAGAAAGGGCGTCGCCGAGTGTACTGAATAATTCAGCAGCCCCTTCCTGAGGTGTGCGGATGAAGCTGGGGGCTTGATCCATTCCACCGTAGGTCAGTTTTAGCCAGGTTTTCTCATCAATGCTTGCCGCACTTTTCAGGAACTCATCCAGTGTCTTTTGTGCCTGTTCCTTGCGATCAGCCTTCAGTAGGGTGCTGATCAGTGCCTGCGCGGTTGGCAAGCTGTTACGATCAGCATCGAAACTGGCCTGCAAGAACGAGATGGATTTTTTATAGTCCTTGGCATAAGCGGCAATCAGACCAGAATGCAGATTAAAGAAGAACTGATCGACTTCCGAGCGATCAATATCGGACAGAAGTTTCAGAGCTCGTGGCAGATTTTCTTTACCTTGTCCGATCAGGGACCAGGCTTGCAGAATGGTATGAGTGATCTGTGCAAACGGACCATATTGTGCAGACGCGGACAGCAAGCGCGGACTGTTCATACCACGACGATGCCCACCCGAAAGGCTCAATAGATCAGCAGGTCGTGTGACCAGAATATGAATGCCTTCTTCGAAGCTCTTTGTAGCACTACTATAGGCTTTCGTTTTCAGAGCCTTAACGCCCAAAGCAAGGTGAACCATAGGCTCGACTTTGCTATCGAGAATTGGCTCGGCAAGCTCTTCGTTGGCCATATCGGCCTTGCTTTCGATTTTGGAAAGCTCTTTTGACAAGGCATCTTTGCTCTTGTCAGATTTTTCATCTTTGACAACAGCTTTTGTCTTTTCCTGGCTTCTTTCTTTTTTGGCTTTTGCCTTTTCTGCGGGAGTTAGTGTCTGTTCGTCTTTTTTAACTTCGGCCTTGGTTTGCTCGTCCTTGAGTGCTTTTTCGCGCGCACGTTCCTCAGCTTGAGCCTTTGCTCTGGCCATCATTTCGGTCATGCGATCTGCCAGCTTGAAGGCTGTATCATGATCACCAACTGCGAGGGTCAGGGAGAAATTGCGTTCAAGCAGAACCGGATTGTCAGGCTCCAACTCCAGGGCTTTGGAATAGAAATGAGCAGCAAGGCCAAGATCTTCTTCCTGTTGAGCCAAGCGGGCAGACAGATAATTGGCTGTCAAATTTCCCGGTAACCCTTCAAGTTTTTCAATAATTTGTGCGTCGGTCTCTGGAGAGGTCTTATCATCTTCAGCGGCGAAGACAGAGGTAACAAGTAGCAGGGATGCAGCGCCGGAAAGAAGAAATCGACGAAAGATGTGAAGATGCACCATGGACGAAAGGACCCCAAATCTAGACTCAAACTATATGCAGGCCAACCGACCTATCGATACATGCCAGGTCAACCAAAGTTGGAAGGTATGATGGATTACGCCAACAGCATGCAGCGAAGGTAAACGAAATGCCAAGGCCTAATAGTATTACCTGCTAAGAATCCAGCATGGCTTTTTTAGGGCAAAGGGGCAAGCGCCAACCTGCTGGACCCACAGGCAGACGGCTGTTTTTCTTCCTAAATCAGGTTCCAGTATTGCTTGGGTTGCAATAACAGGGGGATGGCAAGGACCATTGGAAAGTGGTAAAAAGGCTTCCCTCTCAACGAGGCAGTGGTTTTGAAAATCAGACCCACCCAAATTGGTGAGGTATAATTGCAGATCAGGAATTGGCAGACACAAAATTGGAAAATTATTTGCCAGTGTAAATCATCAGGGTATTTCAATGCAGCTATCTTCCATTATCAATCTCGACAAACATCCCATTGGTGAAGCCGAATACCGTGCCAGATGCAGACAACAGATTGATGATACCGGGGTCTTGATGCTGGGTGAATTCCTTACCCCTTCGGCAATCGAAGCGGTGAGACATGAGGGTGTCCGAAGTGAAGATCATGCCTATTTCTGCAAACAGGAACATAATGTCTATCTTACACCGTGTGATGATTCATATCCTATGGATCATCCACGAAATCGTGAAGTTATCTCCACGAAAGGCTGTATTCCTGATGATGTGATTGATGAAAGCTCTCCTTTGCGGGAGCTATATATGTCGGATGTTTTCAAGGGTTTTCTATGTGAAATTTTTGGAGAAAATGCCCTCTATCCCTATGCCGATAATGTGTCCTCGATCAATCTTCATTACGCAAAAAAAGGACAGGAACTGGGGTGGCATTTCGATAATTCGTCTTTCGCTATCACTTTGATGATTCAGGACACCGAATCTGGTGGTGCATTTGAATATGTTGCGAATGTTCGCGATGCTGACAAAGGCGAGATGAATTTTGCACAAGTCGGGCGCGTACTGGATGGGCAAGAGCCGGTTCAGATTCTTAATGCCGCCCCGGGAACACTCAGCCTGTTCCGTGGCCGAAATTCAATTCACCGTGTTGCCCCCAATGAAGGCGATCGCACCCGAATGCTCGCGGTGTTGGCCTATAATTCTGAGCCCGGCATTGCTTTGTCAGAAAATGCCCGCAAGACCTTCTACGGTCGCCTGGATTAGAAGCTAGCCATTGTGACCGGAAGGCATGGGAAAGAGGGTGTGAAACGCCTTTGTTCCTTTGTCATTGAAGCGAATGATACGAGTGCCTTCCTCTCTGTGTGCCCATTTTTGAGCATGGAAATGCTCAAGCAAAGCCTGCCCGAGTGAACCGGCCAGGTGAGTGCGACGATTGGACCAATCCAGGCATCCTTTGCAAAGCGGGCGGCGTTGCTTTTTGAGCGCCTTCAGATCAAGCCCCAACCCAAGAATGAAAGCCTCACCGTTGCCGGTTAAGTCAATCACTTCATCCGCTTCGGCGAGGAAGGTTTGATGGACCATGCTATCAAACATTTGAATGCCCATATCTCCCGCCAGATGATTATAGCAAATACGGGCATGACGCAGCTCTGCATCCTTGGGGCCAGTGCGTGTGCGTAGCATCCCGCGTTTGGCAGCCAATCCCATCATGCTTTCGAGTAACGCTCCCACATCTTCATCTGCCAATGCGAAATAGCGATGCCGCCCTTGTTTTCGCAAAGCAAGCAGGTTTGCAGCTTCCAGCTTTTTGAGATGAGAGCTTGCTGTCTGCAATGTGATGCCAGCTTCGCGAGCCAATTCGCTGGCCGTCAGTGCCTTGCCGCTTAGCAAGGCAACCAACATGTTGGCGCGAGCGGGGTCACCAATCAAGCTACCCAGTAGGGCTATATCGGGTCCTTCTTTCATGCTTCGATCTTAATCGAAGCATGAAAGAAGCGCAATATGGCAAAAGAAATGAAGACATCAACATGTTCATTGAAAGGACTAACTCATGCTGACCTGCTTCATTCGCTACCATATTGATCCAACCAAAAAGCATCTGTTTGAGCAATACGCCCAGAACTGGGGGCAAGCCATTCCGAGGAATGGTGCAGATCTGGTTGGTTATTATGCACCTCATGAAGGCTCGGCCACTTTAGCCTATGGTGTCTATCATATCGAAAGCCTGGCAGCCTATGAAGCCTATAGGAAACGTCTGGCAAATGACCCGTTGGGAATCGAGAATTATAAATTTGCTCAACGCGAGAAGTTTCTGTTGAGAGAAGACAGAACTTTTCTGAAACTGGCATCAGCACCACACAGCTCGCTTATTTTGCCTGCTCATTCCAAAGAGGAAGGATAGTCCATGATTGCCGTGATCTTTGAAGTAGAACCTCATGAGGAGCACAAGATGCTCTATATGGATATCGCTGCCAACTTGCGAGAAGAACTTGAGAAGATTGAGGGCTTCCTATCAGTTGAGCGTTTTCAAAGCCTGACCAATCCGGAAAAAATCCTGTCCTTGTCATTCTTTGAAAATGAAGAGGCTGTTGCCAGATGGCGTAATCTCGATATGCACAGATCAGCACAAGTGGCTGGAAGGAGTAAAGCGTTTGCCGGTTATCGTCTGCGTGTAGCTTCGGTCATTCGGGACTATGGCAAGAACCAGCGAGAACAGGCACCCGCAGACAGCAAGAATTTCCACGAGGTCTAGCCTGTCAGAAAAGAAAAGCCGCCCAGCGAGATCCGGGCGGCTTTGTAATTTACATAAGGAATTCGGCGCCTAGTGGGCTCGGCTGATACAGAACTCGACTGCGTCAATCAGAGCGGACTTGTGTGCACTATCCGGGAGGACATCCAGTGCTGCAATGGCATCTGCGCCAGCCTGACGCGCTTGTTGCAGGGTCTCCTCCAGTGCTTTGGTTTCGTCCAGAAGTTTCATGGCATGGGCAAGATCGCTCTCATCGAATTTGCGATCTTCCATCACACGCTTCCAGAAAGCTTTGTCTTCTTCAGAACCGCGCTCGTTGGCCAGAATGACAGGAAGGGTGATTTTCCCTTCTCGGAAATCATCACCCACATTCTTGCCAAGATCAGCGGCGGAGCCACCATAATCAAGCGCATCATCAATGAGCTGGAAAGCATTGCCCAGCTCCAGACCATAGGTGCGCAGAGCGACAATCTCCTGGTTCGGTCGGTTAGCCAGAATGGGACCAACTTCGGAAGCAGCAGCAAAGAGTGCTGCAGTCTTGGATCGGATGACTTCCATATATTCTGCACGGGTGGTTTTCATGTTCTGTGCGACTGATAGCTGCAGAACTTCCCCTTCGGCAATCACACAAGCAGCAGTCGATAAAACATCCAGAGCTTGCAGCGAGCCAACATCCACCATTACGCGGAAGGCCTGGCCCAACAAAAAGTCTCCAACCAGAACACTGGCCTGATTGCCCCAGAGCATGCGGGCTGCCAGTTTTCCACGGCGCATATCGCTTTCATCAACCACATCATCATGAAGCAGCGTAGCGGTATGCATGAACTCGACTGCCATGGCCAGTTTGACATGTCCATCCAACCCCTGGCCTTCAGAATCATAACCACACATTTGAGCCGCAGCCAAAGTCAGCATCGGGCGCAGGCGTTTGCCGCCGGAATCGATCAGGTGATTGGCCACTTCCGGAATCATCTGAACGTCGGATCCGGCTTTTTCCAGGATCAACTCATTCACTCGCCCCATGTCAGGGCGTACCAGATCAATCAGCGGCTGAATGCTGGCTTGTGATTTTTTCTTTTGGTCCATCGAGATCGCAACGCTCACAGGTTGGCTCCAGCTATTGGTTCCATCAACTCGGCGGGAGAATAGGGGGGCAAACAGGCAACAGCAAGAGCTCGTCCCCGCTTTTGTGATTAAATCAAGGTAAATTATGCGTTTATTGAACCATATTGATGAGGTCCAAGGCGCAATATGTCGCAGGGGAGCAAGCAACGGACCATAACTGGTGGCTTGCAATCACCCCTCAGGGTGTTAGAAGGCGAGATATCCTTTGCTCAACATGTTGTTTATATCCATGCAGGCTAGCTTCTTCTCTGTTCCATTTAAATGTGTTTCCTGGCGCATGCAGCGTCGTGTATCTGCAATTTGCGTGATCGGGTTACTGGTTGCATCCTGCTCGGAAATAGCTCCGGTTCCTTTTACGTCGATAGAAGGGAATTGGGCACCTCGTGGGGCAACTTGTGATGAAACAGCGCTGTATTTCCAGTTTCATGAAGGCTTGGCACTGCGTTTGGCGCGTTATGAACCCGCCAGCGATCTTCTTTTTCATTATCGTGATGTGCTGTATAAGGCACCCGCGAAGGGCCAATCCAATGGCTTGCTTTCCATGATGGTGAATATGCGAAAAGCGGCAAGCGACGGTAAAGATTGGGAAAAATGGTCTTTTACCTATCACATGAATGGTCGCTTGAGCCTTGCATCAATTGATGGAAATGAGATTGACAAGGCAGCCCAAGCAGAGCTCAGCAGGCGCTTCAGCCTTGAAAAATGCACCATCGATCAACTTCACGAGATCGAAGGCCAGAATAAAGCCGCAAATGAACCAGGTGTGACTGTTCCTGCCAGTGAATGATGTCCTGATTGTGAGATTGTCAGCTCTTGCTAAATCTGGGTAAAGCAGCCTAAATATCACAACAGATACGTTTGGCACCAAAGGGGCGTCTTTTGATAGAGCTGATCAAGACCAATAACGCAGTGACATTGTCATATGTCGAGGCCTTGCTGCGGGATTCTAACATTCCTTTTCAGGCCTTGGATCTGAATATGAGCACTTTGGAAGGGTCCTTGGGAATACTGCCACGCCGGATTTTGGTGGATGAGGAATATGAGGATCAAGCGCGCCGTTTAATGGAAGATGCTGGCTTGGCTCATGAAACCAGCGCACCTAAAAAATCCAAATAGATTTGTCTCTAAGTCGAAAATTCCATGATTGAATCTAGCTTGCCATCCTTGATCGAGAAGAGCGCCTGTCTCGTTAATGCGAGTGAAGTACCAAGCGATCTGGATCTGTCCGAGGATCAGTTTCTTGGCGGCAAATTCAGCTTGTTTCAACCTCGCAAGGGTCATCATCGTTCTGGCACTGACGCGGTGCTTTTGGCGGCATGTGTTCCAGCTCGGCAAGGACAGGTCGTAACGGATCTCGGTTCTGGCGTAGGTGCCGCCGGACTGTGTGTGGCGGCTAGAATTGGCAAGATTGATCTGTTGGCTGTCGAGCTGGATGAGACCGTGGCAGCGCTGGCTGACTTGAATATGCGTCGGTCAGATTGTCGTTCATTTCTGAACCGGGCCTCTGTTCTCAATTGTGATATAGCTTTGCGTGGTGTTGCGAGGATGGAAGCGGGGCTATCTGAGAATATCGCAGATCATGTGATTGCCAATCCACCTTATTACCGGCCGGAAAAGTTTCAGACCTCGCCTAATGAGGCTCGTGCAATGGCCCATATGCTCACAGATGAAGGAATGGAGCCCTGGTTTCGTACCGCTGTCTCCATTCTCAAGAAAGGCGGAACTTTCACTGTGGTGCAAAGAGCAGACGAATTACCGGAGCTCTTGCATCTGATGGAAGGGCGTTTCGGTGGCATCACGGTTCAGCCTTTTGCCGCAAGAGTGGGAGAAGCTGCGCACCGCGTGGTCATTCAGGGCAAAAAGCAGTCCCGTGCGCCATTCCGGTTGCTACCACCCATTGCCTTGCATGATGAAGGCAGTGACAAGCCAGGCGAGAAGGTCGAAGCCATCCATCGCCACGGCGCTGCGATTGATTTGAGCTAAAGCCCGGCTCTAACCAAGCTTTTGGCGAATGATGGTCTCAAAGATAGAGACGCCCGTCGCAATCAATTGATCCGGAAAATCAAAATCTGGATTGTGCAATTGTGGTTGCGCCTCACCAGATCCAAGCAGAAAGAGAGTAGAGGGGCAGTGATGCCCCATCAGACCAAAGTCTTCTGAAAAGCGCATTGGCTCAGGTTGCTCGTGATGGATTGTACCAGTCTCGATCAAGGCCTCTTTCACCATGTCACTGGTCTCCACAGCATTATTGCAAGCATGGAAGACATCATCATAGTCGATGTTTAGCTGTAGACCGTATTTCTCGGCTTGGGTTTTTACCAGACTTTCTGCTTTCTCAATCAGATCGCCCATGGCAGCGTCAGTCACAGTACGAAGGGTTGCCCAGACTTCACCGACGGCAGGCGAGACGCCAAAAGCAGGCTCGCCCAAATGGCAATGCGTGATGGTCACAAGCTTGAACGCATCATCCAGTGCCTGTTCAGGGTTCAAGCCATTGGCAAGGGCTTTCAAACCGGAAATGCTGGCACAAATGGCATCATCAGGAGAGACGCCATCCTGTGGCATCGAGGCGTGGGAGGTCTTGCCTTCAAAGCGAATACGCATGCCGCGGGAGGCGCAACACATATTGCCGGACTTCAGCAATACTTCGCCATGGCGTGTGCCAGGGATATTGTGAAGGGCAAAGGCAAAATCTGGAATAAAAGGGGCAAAGCGCTCATCTTCCAGAACAGCTTTCGCACCTTTGCCGGTTTCTTCAGCAGGTTGATAAAGAAGAACAACCCGACCCTTTTGGGGACGTTGGGTTGCCAATCGCATGGCAAGGCCGGTGAGGATTGCCATATGGCCGTCATGGCCACAAAGATGGGCTTTCGTTTCAATTTCCGAGCGGTAATCAATGTCACTGATCTCATCAATAGGCAGAGCATCCAGCTCACAGCGAAATAGAAGACTTGGTCCTTCCACACCACTATCAAAACTGACTGCTATGCCGGTTCCGCCCAGCTTGGTTCCATCTGGCTCAGTCCAGGGTCCCAGATCCGTGACAATCTCATCTGCACCAAGAGGAGCCAGCATCTCCTGTACATGTTTCGCAGTCTCTACTTCCTCGCCAGATAGTTCCGGGCGGCGGTGAAGGGCGTGACGAAAAGCAACAAGGCTTGAGATTTGCTCATTGGAAAGCATACAGAGATCTCCGGGACGGTCCGATTGGATTGGAGAGAAAAGGTAAGGCCCTTTTTGTGCGATGCTCTGCCACCCATTGCAAGCCAAAAGACATTGACCTCTGGAAATTCTGTGTCTCCTATCCTAGATAAGGAATGACAAAGGACTTGCATTGCAGGTTTCCTCAACCAGAATTGCCATAGGACAAGATCGTGAGCCTGAAGAAAAAGCTGAAACAGTTTTTGCCGGAAAAATATCGCAAGGAACCAACCATTATCCCGGTGGTGCGTATGACCGGGCCGATCATGGTAGGAAGCCAAATGCGCCCGGGCCTTTCCATGGCATCCGTTGCAGGCCAATTGCACAAAGCCTTTTCCATCAAGGATGCGCCAGCTGTTGCCATTGCGATCAACAGCCCTGGTGGATCTCCTGTTCAGAGCCGGCTGATCTATGAACGTATCCGTCAGTTGGCTGAGGAAAAAGACAAGAAGGTAATATCCTTCTGTGAGGATGCTGCCGCTTCTGGTGGTTACATGCTTGCAATTGCAGGCGATGAGATCGTAGCAGATCCAAGTTCGATCGTTGGCTCGATTGGTGTCGTGTCTGGTGGCTTCGGTTTTGTCAATGCCATTGAGAAGCTGGGCGTTGAACGTCGCGTTTATACCGCTGGTACGCAAAAAGCCATGCTGGATCCGTTCAAGCCGGAGAACCCGGATCACACCAAACATCTCAATGCTCTTCTTGAGGATCTTTTCGAGACGTTCAAGGATTTGGTACGCAATCGTCGTGGTGACAAACTGACCAAGGAAGAGGACGAGCTTTTCACTGGAGCCTTTTGGACCGGAAAGAAAGGCAAGGAATACGGCCTTGTCGATGAATTGGGCGATATGAGTGGCTATCTCAAACAAAAATATGGTGAAGATACCAAGCTCAAACTTATTGCCTCTGGTGGCGGTCTCTTCTCGCGCTTTCGTATGCCCGGCATGATGATGGCAGCGCAAGGTGGCGATCCAATAGATCGTATTGCTGCTGGCCTGTCCGCTGATTCTATTCTGGCTAGTTTGGAAGAGCGCGCATTATGGTCTCGTCTGGGCCTCTAGAAAATTCCTTTTCAACCCCGCCAGCCATTCGTTTGGCGGGGCTTGATATAGCCCGTTTTTTAGCATTTGTCGGCATGGTGCTGGTAAATTTCAAAGTAGCCACAAATGCAAGCATGAGTGCTGAAACTCCGTCATGGTTGGCTTCAATGCATCCATTGCTGGAGGGAAGGGCTGCTGCTCTCTTTGTCCTGCTTGCCGGACTTGGTATAGGTTTCGGCGCCCAAAAAGCGTTCAACAAAGGCGTATCTGCGGCGGATATACGCAAAAAACAAGCTAAGCGCGGCCTCATCCTCTTTGCGTTTGGCTTGCTCAATCTCATCATTTTTGATGCTGATATCCTGCACTTCTATGGGATTTACTTCCTGTTGGCCTGCATCGCTCTCACAGGAAATCGCAAGTCACTTCTTACTCTTGCCTTTGTCATCATTCTCTTCTCACCTGCGCTGCATTTTGTTTTTGATTATGAAGCTGGTTGGGATTGGCAAACTCTTCAATATGAAGGCCTTTGGTCGCCTGACGGCTTTATCCGAAATACCTTTTATAACGGCTTCCACCCGGTGTTTCCCTGGATATCCTTCCTGTTGTTCGGAATGGCTCTGGCACAACTCAATCTGCAAAGCGCAACGGTGCGACTTCGGATAGCTGGTGCAGGGCTTGCGTTGATGTTTGCGGGTGCTCTGTTTGCTCAAATGGGACGAGATATCATTGCTTTGCCTGAGGTTGCTCAGGATCAGGAATTTGTTGAGCTAGTCCAGGCTCTGATGTCCTCCAGTCCTATTCCACCGTCTCCAATCTATATGATCTCCGCCTCAGGTGCCGCACTTGTTGTATTGGTGTTCTGTCTGTGGCTTGGTGATTGGTTCGGTCAGCGAGCTTGGATGAAGCCAATTCTGACGACAGGTCAGCAAGCACTGACGCTCTATATCGCTCATATCATTGTCGGAATGGTGATTATGGAAGCAATGGGGTGGATTGCGATGGCCGGATCTGAACCAGACCCTCCAACTCTTGAGCAAGTCTCGTTTTATTCAGGCTTCTTTCTCATTGGTTGCATGATCTATGCGGTGACATGGCATCACTATCTGGGTGCTGGGCCTCTTGAACGGCTTTTGAGAAAACTCAGCGCTTGAGGTCTTTTCCAGAGTGATTATTCATGACATAAGAAAGCTTCGGTTTCCTTGAGGAGCCATGAAGCTGTGTGATATCTACCCTTGAAAGGCATAAGACATGGTCACGAAATTGCTCGTTCTTGCTGCGGCATTGGCAGTCGTCTGGGCCTTTTTCAAACTGGGTAGCAAGCTCAAGGTTCAGTCAACAAAATTGCAGGCTGCACGGATTCGCGAAGAGCGTCGTCAGGAAGCGGAGTTTCAGAAAAGAGAAGCCGATATTATTGATCTGGAGGTCGATCCCGACTCCGGCTCTTTTGAGGAAAAGAAGTAGCGAAACTGCCAGGATATCGACTGCATTCAAATCAAATTATCCACCTGTTACCAACAGATCATCTCTGGTCTTAATTTTGTTCTTGAAATGTTCTGTAAAAATGGCATTTTGGAAAGAGAACAAAAAGAAAACAAACTATCAAGTTTGAATTGAGCAATTCTGAACGGTTGCTCACAAGAATGTGGGACAGAAAAATCATGGCATTGAACCAGCGGCAAACCGTAAATGCTCGGCCAGCAGCGCGTCCAGCAGCCAAGGCAACTGCATCCCTCAAAGATCCGCTTCTTGCCCGCTCGCTTAATGGCCGAACGCGCGGGCGTGGAACATTGACCAATCAATCTGGTCGGTTTGAGCCCTATGCCAAAGCTCCGGTGGATGATGGTTGGAACAATGAAGAGCAAGAAACAATTCTGAAGACCACTGTGCAGGAGGAGAAATCCAGAACCATAATCACCCGCAATGATAGCCCTGATCTGCCCTTTGATCGGTCTATCAATCCCTATCGTGGATGTGAACATGGCTGCACCTATTGTTTTGCCCGAACAACCCATGCCTATATGGGATTATCTGCCGGTCTGGATTTTGAGACAAAACTCTTTGCCAAACCTGATGCAGTGGAGCAGTTGAAAAGGGAGTTGTCGGCCCCAACCTACAAGCCTCGCCCGATTGCCATTGGAACCAATACCGATCCCTATCAGCCGATAGAGCGTAATTATCGTCTGATGCGTGGAATTTTGGAGGTTTTGCTGGAAACGGGCCATCCTGTCTCCATTGTCACCAAATCCAGCCTTATTCTGAGGGATTTGGATTTGCTGAAGCAATTGGCCGAGCGGGATTTGGTCAAAGTGGCAATTTCGGTCACGACCCTTGATCGCAAATTATGCGCTGTCATGGAGCCAAGGGCTGCTGCTCCTCAAAAGCGGCTTGAGGTAATCGGGCAATTATCCAGTGCAGGAATTCCTACCGCGGTTTTGATGGCTCCTATCATTCCTGCCCTGAATGATATTGAGCTGGAAGCCATACTGGAAGCCTGTTTTGAAGCCGGCGCCGTGGAGGCTAGTACCATTTTGCTACGTCTGCCGCGTGAGGTGGCTGATCTGTTTCAGGAATGGTTGTTGCACCATTTCCCGGATCGTTATCGCCATGTGACCAACGTTCTTCGCTCCATGCACGGTGGGCGCCTGTATGATTCCACTCCTGGTAAGCGCATGAAAGGGCAGGGGCCTTACGCCGATATGATCCAGAAACGGCTTGAAGTGGCCATCAGGCGTTTGGGGCTATCCAAAAGAAAACTACGTCTTAGCACCGATCATTTCATTGCCCCTCAATCACAGGAGCAACAGCTAAGTTTGTTCTGATAATTCGATTTGAACCATTCATATCATTCTGAATTCCCAACTCCGTGCTCCATATGCAGCTTTTCATATGTGACGCCTCAACTCTGCCCTGTTCCGGTTGCCGCCGGAACAGGGCAGCTTTTTTTGACATGTGCGGGTCAAAGGTGAGAAAATTTGTCCATTTCATGCAGAGCTTTGTCGATAAGCTTGGCGTAGATCGGAGCGTGAACAGATCCCCCCTTTTCACTGACGCTCCGGCAAGCTAGGGTTAACGAAAGATTAAAAGCTTTGATTCGCCCCGGTTTTTACCCATGGCCACGGGTAGGGCGTCAGGCTATATCGGCATCGATGTTGATTGTGTCGCCCAAACTGGCGGATTGTCTGGTGGGCGCAGATATCGATTAAAGGGCGGAGAAAGTTATGCAGCGTCTGGGTGCACTATTCATTGCCATCTGTATGGTGGTGATTTCTGCCTCAGTTGGAGTGATCCTGAATTATAAATTCGGGCTGACTATTCTCGAAGCTGCGCCTTTTGCTGTGGGTGTGCTACTCACTTTGATGTTGGTTCATTATCAAATCAGCCGTGTGCGCGATCGCTTGATCATTGATGAGCAGATGGATGATCTGACGCGTCTCAAACTTTCTTTGACCAAAGATGTGCAAGATGTGCGCGAGCTGACCGAGCAGCTCGAACAAACTGTTGCGAGCAGAATGCGCGGTGAGATGGACCCCATACTTGCCGAACTGGATCTGATGGGAACCTTGGTCAAGCAACTGGCGGAAAGTTGTGCCGAGATTGATGAGCGAGTTGAGCTGAACGAAGAGCGTGCAAAGGTTTTGAAATCCAAGATGGATCAGGCCACAAAGACCATGGCTCAAATTCAGAAAAGTCTGAGTAATGGAGCATTGGCGACGCGGGAAAAGTTGCAGGCCACAAAGGTGGCCGTCGCTGACAAGGCCAAAGGAGACGAAGCTCAATCACAATCGGAGGTGACACCATCGGAGCCAAAGCCTGAGCCCATGGCAATTGATGACGAGCCACCGGCACTCAGTGAGGAAGAACAAAAAGCCTCCACGTTGGCTGCAAGCCGTGCCAAAGCGGAAGAAGCAGCAAAGGCATTGGAATCTATTGCCAATCTGCATCATGGCCAACATAAAAGCACCATTTCGGATGATGAAAAACAGGCCGTTCGCCGTGCACTTGCTATGGGTAAGATGGAATTGCATCTGCAGCCAATCGTAACCTTGCCAATGCGAAAGCCTGCCCTGTATGAAATGCTGGCCCGTTTGCTTGATGAACAAGGTGAGGTTATCACACCGGATGTTTTTCTGCCGGTCTGTAAAGAATTGAATTTTCTATCGCTTCTGGACCGCTTGGCGGTTAACAAGGCTTTCAGGATGCTGCGCAATCTGACAGATCGTGGTCATGGTATGCCATGTTTCTGTAATATTTCTCTTGAGAGCATGTCAGATCCGGATTTCTTTGCTCATCTACGTGAGTTATATGAGCAAAATACGGACCTGGTTGAAAATATCATTCTGGAATTCAACCTTGCGAGTTTCAATTCGTTCGGAGTTTTGGAACAGGAAACCATGCAATTGATGCAAAGCATGGGCTTTCGTTTCTCCGTTGATCAACTTACCAGCCTCAAAGCTGATTTTGATCAGATGGTTCGATCCGGCATCCGCTTTGCCAAGGTGGCTGCACCAATCCTGACCCATCGTGATGCAGGTCGTGGCATGGACATTCATCCTGCAGATTTCTCACGTGTCTTGTCACGCAAAGGGCTGGATCTGATTGTTACCCATGTTGAGACAGAGAGCGCTCTGGTTGGGTTGCTTGATTACAATATCAAACTGGCTCAAGGAAACCATTTTGCTCCGGCAAAACCGTTGCGCCCTGAAGAAACATCCATTCCGGCATCGGTGACGAATGCGGCAGCTCAGGCAGCTCGTAAAGGTAGAAATGGAGCAGCAGGGTTGGCCTCTCGCCAGATGAACGCGACAGGTCAAAATATACCTGCTCCCATCGTACATGGGGCAGGCGGTCGCATGAATGAACCTGCTCCCATGCCAGCAGCTCCGACGAGTGATCGAACTTTGGGACAAAACCCGCGTGTAGCCCAAGCTTTGAAGGCGATGTCGGCGCAGGATGGCGAAGCCAATCCAACTCGCGATCATTTCCGTAATGTGCTTGCGGAGGCGGCAGGTTTGATGGACCCACAAACAACACGTCCCGGCTCAGCGGAACGACAGGCAAGTGATACACCCGCTCAGGGGCAACCAAGACTGCAGCGGGTGATCCGTTAAGCACATTCTGATGACCGATATTTCCATCCTTTCGCGACAATATATCAGGCGATAAACAGAGCTTGCGCTTGACCTTGCCTCCCGCACACGTGACAAAGGAATGCATGCAATTGGAGCCAAGGCTGGCGCTGATTTATCGCATATCCGCCAACTTACAGATCATAGGAATATCCCAAATGTCTTCCCGTCTGACCGGCCTCTCTTCTATCGCTTCCAACTATAAGGGCGTGCTGTCCGATATTTGGGGAGTTGTTCACAATGGCGTCGCCCATAACAAGGAAGCTGTTCAAGCACTGGCGAAGTTCCGGGCGGATCATGGTCCAGTTATTCTGATCACCAATGCACCGCGTCCCAATGGCCCAATTCTGGAGCAGTTGGACAATCTGGGGGTGCCACGTGAGTGTTATGATGCTTTGGTTACCTCAGGAGATGTTAGTCGTGATGCAATCGAACGGATAGGGGGAAAAAGAGTTTATCATCTTGGACCCGAACGTGACATTTCTCTTTATGAAGGTTTAAGTGTTGAACTAGTAAAGCAATCTGACGCAGAGGTCATTTGCTGTACTGGGCTTTGGAACGACGCAACCGAAACGCCGGACGATTATGACGATATGCTCAAGGATTTTGCCAAGCGCAAATTACCATTCATCTGCGCCAATCCCGATCTGGTTGTCGATAAGGGTGGCAAGATGATTTATTGCGCAGGCGCCCTCGCGGAGCGATTTGCGGCCTATGGGGGCGAGCCAATCATGGTGGGCAAGCCATGTGGTCCAATCTATGATGCGTCCTTGTCCGAACTTACCAAGGCAAATGGTGGTGAAGTCAATCGCGATGAAATTCTGATCATCGGTGACAGTCTGCCAACGGATATGCGAGGCGCACATCATCAAAAGCTTGATGCTATCTTCATCACCGCGGGCATTCATGCAGCTGATTTCGGTCCATCAGATGCGCCAGACACTGAGCGTGTTCAGCATCGTCTGGATCATGAAGATGTTCAAGCTGTCGGCTTCATGCCAAGCCTTGCATGGTAGGAGATCGAGCGGCAGGTTTCTTCCGCTGCTACTTCTTCCAATGTTCTACCCTTGTAGCGCTAGGGGGAAATACCTAACTTAGTTTGACGAATAGTTCCTTACGCCTTCCCGTCAATTTCAGGAAAAGACATATGCCTTTGTTTGCTTGCCACGATCGTTCTGTGATTTCCATGCGTGGCGCTGACTGTGAAGAATTGCTGCAACGTCTTATCACGACAAATCTGGACCAAGTGGAAATGGGCGAAGCTGGTTTTGGGGCTCTGTTGGCTCCTCAAGGTAAAATCTTGATGGACTTTCTCGTCATTCGTCAGGATGACGGCTTCCTGTTTGATCTGGATAGCCAGCTTGTCGATGGTTTCATCAAGAAGATGACACTCTATAAAATGCGCTCAGATGTTACCATTGAGAAAAGCGATCTGGAAGTTGCGGTGTCTTTGGGTGACGGAGACGAGCAAATCGCGCTGACCGTGAAGGACCCTCGCCACGAAGGTCTTGGATATCGCCATTATGCGTTTGGTAATGAGTTGAGCGAAGCCAAGACGGGTGGTGAAGCCGTCCTTGCTGCACATATCAGCTGCGGTGTTCCGCAAGGCGGAACAGAAGAAACGTCACGCGATTTCCTGTATGGCGATGCGTTTCCTCATGATGTCAATCTCGATCAGCTTGGTGGTATTGACTATAACAAAGGTTGTTATGTCGGTCAGGAAGTTGTCTCGCGCATGCATCACCGGGGCACTGCCAGAAAGCGCATTGTTACGGTGAGTGCTGATCAAGCTCTCACCTCTCATGCAGCAATTCTGGCTGGCGAGAAAAATATCGGCCAAATCGGTCTGGCTCAGGGAAATGTTGCTTTGGCGCAGATCAGGTTGGATCGCTTGGCGACAGCGCTGGGACAAGGACAAACAGTTCAGAGCGAACAAGGACTTTCCCTCTCTATCTCCATTCCTGCTTATGCCGATTTTGCCGATCAATTTGGTCTTTCCATGTAAGCATTTTCTGCCCATTTGCCCGTTATGCGACAAAAGGCTTGGGCATGAATGTAAATTGCAGTCATTACAATTGGCATCTTTAGATTTTGGTAAGCATAAATCCCTTAGATATCTGGCAAACGGGGGACGTAAGAATGCTGGTTAAAAATGATGCCTTGAAGGACTTGGTCGGCTCCATCGCCGACTATGCGCAAGCCAAGATTGACAATGGGGATGTCAGTGGCCCGCGCTATGGTGGTTTGTTGAAAATGGTCTGGTGTGGAACGTCAGGTGAGCCTTGCTATACCAGTTGCCAATCCATGATCGACGCCATGCAATTGTTGCGTGAGCTGGACCAATGCGAGGAGCTGGATGGCTTCTTCATCGCTTTGACCGCGACCATGCTGGAAGCCTTCCCGCAGGGAGGCGCCAAGCTCGATGATTTTGCAGCACTTCGAAAAATGTCCAGTGAAATCGGCAAGGTCATTCCGCTTGATCAGATCAAACTGCCGGAAGAAAAGTCTGAGGCAGTGGTTCAACAAAACCCGGAGGCAACAGGTTTTGGTGACGATAGTGGGGAGATCAAATGGTCAGTTGAGGGAGACGAGCCATTATTCTTGCTGGACGAAGAAGGCTTTCTAGCCGATCTGGATGCTTCAGATCGAGACGAGAAGGTTGCCTGATCATTTGATCAACACAAGATAGCCAGAGAAAATGCCCGCTTGAAGCGGGCATTTCTGTATCAAGAATGTCGATGGCAAAGGCCTATTTGCCTTGCATCTTACCGCGTTTCAAATGCTCATCCAGCCGCGGCATCATCTCGACGAAGTTGCAGGGTAGATGTCGATAATCCAACTGCTGAGCAAAAATGCCATCCCAAGCATCCTTGCAGGCTCCTGTGGAGCCGGGAATGCAGAAAATATAGGTTGCTCCGGCGACTCCACCTGTAGCGCGCGACTGAATGGTCGAGGTGCCAATTTTCTCAAAAGAGATTTTGTGAAACAGCCAGGAGAAGCCGTCCATCTGTTTTTCAAACAGCGGCATCATGGCTTCTGGCGTTACATCCCGGCCGGTGAAGCCGGTGCCGCCAGTGGAGATGATGACATCAATATCGGGATTGGCAATCCAGGCCTTGGTCTGTGCCTGAATGGTATTGACATCATCTTTGACAATGGCCCGGTCAGCCAGCACATGTCCGGCTTTTTCGAGACGATCAACCAAAGTCTGGCCGGAGCGATCATCCTCCAGTGTACGACTGTCAGAGATGGTCAAAATGGCAATCTTCACAGGGATGAAGTCACGCGGTCCGGTATAATGCGCCATTGGTTTTTCCTGTATTTTGCAACATTGAGCAAGTGTAAGATTAATCTGTACCACTCTCTCAGACAATTGATCAGATGCAATTGCCCCAAGTCAATCTTCGAAAGACTGTGGGGCCTTTTCTGTGGGAAGTGGCGATGATCAATTGGAAATTTTAGCTGCCCTATCCCTAACAAGGCTATCAGGCAAGCAGAAACCAGAAGTCGAGATCCACCGATGCGGGATCAATAAGGTTCAGTAGAGGCTGACAATCATCATCATTCACATAACCTTGGCAGATCCCTTGTGCTTCTCCTAAGGTCTCAAAAAATGTAATCTCGGAATAGCTATGCTCACCGGTCTTGCCCATGAAATGCGCTTTGGGGGCGTTGAAGCGAGACAGATAGTTTTGTTCGATCATCGCTGAGGCTGCCATCATTTTATCTTCGGAAAATGAAGCTGTATCCTCGGGATGAAAGCTCCCAAACTCCACGCAGGAAAAACTCGCGGGAAAGGAATGGGGCCCTCCAATCAATTCGTTCCTGGTCAGTTGAATGCTTTCCTTATCCAGCATTGCCATGAGGCTTGCTGAACTTGAATGCCGCAAATGAGCTTCTGACATGGCGGCAAAGGCCGCGTTGTCAGTGGCAAAAATTACATCTGCAAACTCTCCGCTCAGATTGCCGAGCACGCAATGCATTGCGATGCCATCTTGCTGTGCCAGAAACTGCGTCTGCCAAGTGTGGGCTGCGCTGACAAAGGACTGAGGATCGACATTTTTCTTCAGTTTGTATCGTGCAAATCCCATAATGCTCACAGGGCCAAGATCTCGTTTCAACATCATGCTTCCTTTCATTGGATGTTTGACCGATTATTAGACTGAGTGATTGACAATTTTTGTCAGGGGTAGTCATGCGAACAATCAGACTGTTTTCCATCCTTGATCAATTGAGAGGGAGGCGAACACCGATATCAGCGGAGAATTTGGCAGAACGGCTTGGCGTGTCTGTCAGAACGATCTATCGGGATATGAAAACTCTCCAATCCATGGGGGCACCCATTCGAGGAGAAGGAGGGCTGGGATATCAACTTGAGGATGGCTTCTTTCTGCCACCTCTTCATTTCGAACCGCAAGAACTGGATGTATTGCTCCTGGGTATTCGGATGGTCGCTGCAAGGGGCGACAATGAGCTTGCGGAGACCGCAGACCGATTGTTGGGTAAAATTGAGGATGTACTTAAGGGCGGTGAGAACAATCTGGATCAGCCCTTACTGGCGGTAAAACCTGTCGCAAAGCCAAACCATGCTTTTGGTATGAGCCAATTGAAAGCGTCCATACGGCTTCGTTTGAAGGTGAAATTGCAATATCTTGATGGACAGCAGCGCAAAACAAGTCGCCTGGTTCGGCCATTGGGACTAACTGCATTTGAAAAGGTATGGGTTCTGACAGCCTGGTGCGAAACGCGAGATGATTTCCGTAATTTCAGACTGGATCGTATTTCCGACTTTGAAGTTACCCAAACAAAGTTCAAACGAGACAAGGGAAAGGAGTTTTCGGACTATCTGAAAAGCCTTTGATCCTTCCTCTGTTCCATATCGCATCAAATAAGCTTATGGTGCAATGACCTCCCCATGGCCGACAAATGCGACGGCACCAGCAACAGTTACGCTCTTAACATTCTCGGGAATGCCTGAAACTGTCACGATGATTTCACTCGGGCGGCCCATGAAATGGCCCTGACGGAGGATGAAACTCTGATTCGAGGTGACCAAGCCATGTTTCAGGGCATAGGCCCCAATCACTCCTGCGGCGCTACCTGTTGCAATATCCTCCATAATGCCATCATTGTTCCAGTGGCGACCTTCAAAGCTATTCACATCAAACAGATAGGCAAACGCTGCTCCCAAAGCCTCGAGCTTTTGCTCAAGATCAGGGATGGTGATGCAGGCGGTTTCAAGGCCGCCTTTGACTGGCACGACCAGATATTTCAAACCAGTAGAAATCACCTCCAAGGGGAGATCAGCAAGGTCATTGGAAGCCAAGGAAAAGATGTCTGCGATAGCGGATTTGTGATGTTCTTCCAATAGGCAGACCATCTCTGGTCGCCCTTGATCCAAGGTGCCGATATAGCGACCATCTTGATAATGAGTTACGACACGAACTGTGCGTCCACTCTCGAGCCCAAATTCCCAAACACATTTCTCAAATGTTTTGGCTTGTCGGTGAAGAACACAAGCCGCGCCAATGATCGGGTGGCCCGCAAAGGGGAGTTCTTCTATCAGATCAAAAATGCGTGCTGTGAGCTGACCACTATCTTCCTTTAGAAAGATAGTTTCAAAATGACGGAGCTCTTGCGTGATGCACAGCATCTGTTTCGCGCTCAGGTTCGAGCGATCCATGAAGACGGCAAGGCTGTTGCCCGAATAGGGATTGGCAGTAAAGACATCACAATGGACGAAGTTGAACATCTGATCGGGTTGTGGCATGTATAACCTACATAGCGGAGAGTCTATATAGATGAATAACTATACAGATAGTACTTTGGTGTCAATTGCAAGCTTGCTCGGAGCGCTGGCCAATGAAAATCGCTTGCGCATCATTCAATGGCTGGCTGATCCGGGGAGCCACTTTCCGCCACAACAGGATGGTGATCTGATTGAGGATGGGGTGTGCGTTGGTTTCATCACCGAGAAGATTGGCCTGCGCCAGCCAACGGTCACGAGTCATATGAAAATCTTACAAGAAGCAGGTTTGGTTGAGAGTAAGAAGATCAAGAATTGGGTCTTTTATAAACTGCAAGAAGAACAGCTGGATGGCCTTCTCGAGGCTGTAAAGAAGGCAGTGCAGAAATCAACGATCCAGAGATAGGACATCAGGAAGTTCGTCTTTGGAAGAATGAGGAACAGCACCTCTATCGGAATGCATTATGTTGCCAGCACATAGTACGGACCCAGTCCCACCAAACCATGGCACGGAGATCATTGGCAATAATTTCTGGAAACGCCTTGGCAGGCTCGCACATGCGAGACAGAACGTCGGCAAAGTCAGTGCACCAAGCTTGGCGAATAGAGATTCAAAATAGGGTGAATTGATAAAGCGTTCATTCGATAGTTTTAAGCATAATAAAACAGAATAAAATCGGAAAATAAAATGGAAAAATATAATTTATGAGTATTATTTGAAGTATATTAAATATAGGAAATTTAAACAGCATTATATATCTATTAATATTAAATTAATAATAAAATTAGAAAGTATTCATGAATTTAAATTGTATTTTTAATGTACAATAAGGTTCAAAATGATGAATATAGGATTTGAATACTTCTGTTTAGAATGAAGTATTTTTTAAAACTGACGATGTTGAAATTTATTCGATACAGCAAACGAGCCTGTAGGGTGCCTGTTTGCAACAGAAATTCTGAATATACAGGTAAAAATATTCAGCTTCGACATATATCCCAAAACGCATGATAAGGCGTAGTCAAGGAACAGTAACATGGCTAAATCACCTCTCCCAACGTTAGGCATCAAAGGCCGGTTGTTCGGCGGTTTTGGCGCTGTTATCACGATTGCAGCAATAGCAAGCGTCTGGGCCATCCTGTCGATGTTTTCTTTCAATGACTCCTTCCATGTCTTTGAGGATATGGCAGAAGACGCCTTGCTCGCGTCGGAAATCAATGCCGATATGTCAAAGGCCTTGTTGAACACACGCAAATATATCGGATCACGCTCCAATGATGATCTCACGGCCTCCCGGGAGTTCATCAGACAGGTTCGCGAAGGGGTCACGATTGCTGTTGATGAAATTAAAAAACCGGAACGAGCCGCGCGAGTAGCCGAGATGGCCAGCCAGATCACGGATTTTGCGGGTGGTGTAGACAAAATTGTGGTGCTGTATGAAGAGCGTGATAAAATCGTCAATGCTCAACTTGATGTCATTGGTCCGGAAGTCCGTAAGAAATTGACCGAAATCGGAACAACTGCAGCCCGGGATGGTGACTATGAAGCTGCCTACGCGGCTGGTGCCATGCAGGAAAAGGTGTTGTTGGGACGGCTCTTCGTTACGAAATTTCTACTGACCAATGGCCATAAAAATATCGAGAGGGCCATTGATGAACTCAATCAGGCCAAGGCCAACGCATCACAGCTGGATCGCTCAATACAGAATCCCCGCCGCAAAAAATTGCTGAAAGAAGTTGTCACACAACTTTCAGCCTATCAGAATGCGACTACACGCATTGGAGAGTTGATTGCCGAGCGAAATACAATTCGTGATGAAACTCTGGTGGTGAGAGGCGAAAGTATTCTGACCCATGCAGCATCAGTCAAGGCAAGTGCGGTAGCCGACGAGAAGAAATTGGCACGGTCAACATCTGCAGATATCGAGAACAGCATCTTCCTGACTGCGGCAACCAGCATAGCCGGCATCGTTCTGGGTATTGTATTGGCATGGCTCATCGGCAGAATGATCGCCGGATCCATCAACAGAATTACAACAGCCATGCGTGAATTGTCCGACGGCAACACACAGATTGCGTTACCTGATGCGGACAGGGCAGATGAAATCGGTGATATGACAAGAGCTGTCGCCATTTTCAGAGACAATGCCATTGCACGTGCCGAATTGGAAAAAGATGCAGCTCTGGAAAGACAGAAAGAAGCCCTTAGACAAAATCAGCTCGATAAACTGATCAGTGACTTTCGAGACTCCATTTCCGCAGTTCTTGAATCCATGGGGTTGGGAACGGACAAAATGCGTTCATCAGCTGACAACCTTTCCCAAATGGCGGGGCAGGCATCTTCCGATGCAAGATCTGCTTTGCAGGCATCAAGCAATGCGTCTGAAAATGTTCAGACAGTTGCAGCGGCTGTGGAAGAGTTATCTTCTTCCATTCAGGAAATCAGCAGCCAGTCCAACAATGCCTATAACGTTGTTTCCAATCTCGAGACAATCGCAAAGTCCACAAATGATGACGTATCGGCACTTTCCGAGACAGCTGACAAGATTGGAGAGGTTGTAGAGATCATTCGTGCCATTGCCGAACAGACAAATCTTCTGGCACTCAATGCGACAATTGAGGCAGCTCGTGCCGGAGATGCTGGGAAAGGTTTCGCCGTTGTTGCAGCTGAGGTGAAAGAGCTTTCCAGGCAAACAGCTCAGGCAACCGAGGAAATCGGGTCGCAGATCAGTGAAGTACAGGCGTCCACTCGCAACACTGTATCTGCCATCAATACGATTACCGACTCTGTCACCGAAATCAATCAGCTGACAGCGGCAATTGCCAGTGCCGCAGAACAGCAGGATTCTGCAACCAGGGAAATTTCCAGCAGTATCACTCTGGCTTCCAATGGCAGTACGACCGCATCCGAGAACGTGAATGGCGTAACTGCCGTTATCGATCAGACCAGTCAGGAGGCAGATGGCGTTCTTGGTGTCTCAAGCGAATTGCGGGAAGTTGGCGAAAATCTGTCAACTTCAGTCGAGCAATTCCTTGCCGATGTTGCAAAAGATGTCGTGGAGCGTCGCAAAAGCCTTCGCCGCGTTGCCAATGAACCGGCATCCGTCGTGATGAATGGTGTTTCTCATGAGACAATGATAGCCAATCACAGCCCGAACGGTGCAGCAATCTCGATTGTTCCCGGCATCAAACCGGGTGCAACGCTTGAACTCATCAGGGAAAATGGTGACCGCATCAAAGCGCGCGTTGCCTGGGCCAATGAAGATCTCGCTGGTCTTGCCTACATCAATGAAAAGAGCAATCCGGCAGAAGCAGCCTAAGGCCCTAAAAATCCAGAACGTAGGCATTCAATCGGAAGGCTCGCAAGAAGTATCACCGGAAGAGAAGGTCCGCATTGTATTGTATGTGAGCTTCGAAACCATTCTTGCGAGATGCCGAGCATTCTATTTGGCTCTATGCCGCCATCAGTCTCAAAGCTGATTTGGCGGCATATTCATTGGCCCCAATAAGGGCTTTTCGGTGAGGCAATGGTATTGAATAATTGTATGCATTGATGAACTGATCGAGATATATCACGAACTTTTCATGGCTATCATGGTGACGAAATCTGATCGATAATTCTATTATCTTATTGATATAATTATTTAATTTTATCTGAAATGGTTGCTTCTTTGATCCGAAGAGAGCAGATGCCGAAGATTTGCTTGCAGCGTGGGATTTGATTGTTCGTGGGGAGACATCATGTGGCTCTGAATGAATAGCTCAGCCGTCTTTTGTTGATTGCGTCCGTCTGGATCGACCACACTCGAATGACAAATGGGATAAAAAAGATCCGTCTTTGGAAGAATAGGAGAACAGCAACTCTACAAGAATGCACTATATTGCCAGCGCATAGTGCAGATCCAGTTCTGCCCAAGCAGGGGTATGGGTCAGAGCGAATTGGTTGTTCTTTGCCCCATCTTCACAAAGACGGATTGAAAGTTAGCCTTGATCCACGCCACGCGTGGGAGTGTTTCAGATCTATCTTCTCCAATGGCCTCGAAGAAGATAACTGAACGTCAAGCAGAGAGTGTGCTTGCCGCATCTCCTGTTCTGCCTGATATTCTTTTAGAACAGATAATCTGAATACATCCTGAGATTGTTATTCATCTATAATTCATCTGCCAAAATATTCGAATATTAAAAATAAGCTCCGCCATCTCTGAATACCAGGTGATGGATCAGACAGACCCTTGAAAGTTTCAAAAAAGATATTTCAATCCCCGGCAGTTTGGACTAGGGTCCGCGCTAGAAAATGGCGGGATTGCCTGCCAATCGGCGAGGAAGCCGACCACAGAGACATTCAAGACGAGACGCATTCGCATGACTGATACGCTTGCCCCCCACATGCAGCCCGAACGTTCTTTTCAGGGCATGATTTTGGCTCTGCAACGCTATTGGGCTGATTATGGTTGTGCAATTCTCCAGCCGTATGACATGGAAGTTGGTGCGGGTACCTTCCATCCGGCGACGACCTTGCGAGCATTGGGACCTCGTCCATGGCACGCCGCCTATGTTCAGCCTTCCCGCCGTCCAACTGATGGTCGCTATGGTGAAAACCCGAACCGGCTGCAGCATTATTATCAGTTTCAGGTGCTGTTGAAGCCAAGCCCGAAAGATCTGCAGGATCTGTATCTCGGCTCGTTGAAGGCCATCGGTATCGACAGCTCCATTCATGATATCCGTTTTGTTGAAGATGACTGGGAAAGCCCGACCCTTGGTGCGTGGGGTCTTGGTTGGGAGTGTTGGTGTGACGGCATGGAAGTCTCCCAATTTACCTATTTCCAACAGGTGGCTGGCATTGAATGCTCTCCGGTTGCTGGTGAGTTGACTTATGGTCTGGAACGTCTGGCCATGTATGTTCAGGGCGTCGATAATGTCTATGATCTGAACTATAATGGCCGTGATGGTGCTGATCGCATTTCCTATGGGGACGTTTTCCTGCAGGCTGAACAGGAATATTCTCGCCATAACTTTGAATATGCCAACACCGAAATGCTTTTCTCCCATTTCAAAGATGCCGAAGAGGAATGCAAATCCATTCTGGAACAGGGCAAAGCTGCGGGAAGCGAAGCAGGTCTGCATCATTGCGTGCTGCCAGCCTATGACCAATGCATCAAGGCGTCTCACGTCTTCAACTTGCTGGATGCGCGCGGTGTGATTTCCGTGACTGAGCGCCAGAGCTATATTCTGCGCGTCCGTGAGCTGGCCAAAGCCTGTGGTGAAGCCTTCCTGCTGACTGAGGCTGGTGGCGTTGGTTTTGAGGGCTAAGCAAGTCAGCCAATGGATTTAAAAAGCCCGCGCCATGATGAGTGACGCGGGCTTTTTCTATGATGCGATCAGCGTAATCAGCTTTTGCCGTGATCCTTTGTGCCGGATTTGGTTTTCATTTTCTGCTTCATGCGTTCCAACTGCTCGCGAAACTTATCGCATGGATCAATCTCATCGACCCTTGGTGTAAACCAGACATAGTCATAGAGTTTTGGATCAAATGCCGAGTAGCTGGACGCTTCCAGCTGATCTCGCGCAACTTCAATAATCGCAACAGAAACGGTCTTCTTGTCACCATCCAGGAAGAAAGGGACACCACGGTCCTTGCGCACATGGCCATTGCCAGCAATCAGAACCACAGGGCGCTCGTTTCCTGCTCTGCGAATGGCTCGGCCCATATAGGCATCTTTCAATCGTTGCAGGGTAACCAGAGGTCCCATGCTCTCGCGCCCCATCATGCCACAATGCGAGTCGACCAGTTCGGTCAGAAGGCTTTCACGCTGACCGTCACCATAATCCTGATCCCAACGTAGATCGACAAGGTCGCTTTCTGGCAGCTTGCCGCCACGCCCCACATCCATGATTGTCGCACGATCGGGGTTTCCGGCAAAAATAGGGGAGCCTGCCTTCAATCCACTTTCGAAAATTGGCTGATAACTTGCCCAACTCGGCCAGCCACGCTTTTCCCACTCGACCTTTTTACCCAACTCGGCGAGGCTGAAGCTATCAGCCTGATCAAGAATATCCTGATGTGCTGGTTCCAGCATTTCGAATACCAGAGCTGCTGGTTTGGAGCTGTGGGCCATCACTGAAGCACTCAGTTCTGCTTGAACACTGTGATGGCGTACGTTGTCATGCTTTTCACCCAGAAGAACATAGTCGTTTTCATGAAGTTGCTCGGTTAGAGCTTTTTTTGTGATACTGGCTGATGTGCTGGTGTTCCAGATCGTATCAACAAGAGGGTGATCGGATAACAGCAAAGCACTCTCCTTCGGTTCGGACCGTTCGCCAGCAAAAGCCGACATGTTGACAGCAGGATCGTTTGCAAGAAAAAGCCCCAACAGGCAGGCAATAGGCGCAAATCTGGAAATCGGCATAAAATCCTCAATCAATCGACAGGGTTCAGATATCTTCATGCCCCTATAAGGCCATAATTGGGCGGGCTACTGCGTGTCCTTGCCTGAAGAGTTGCTCGGTCTGGGCATTGAACGGCACCGAAAGATCCAAAATGTACTTAGGCACTTTCAAACAGGTATCAGTAGCTCATCTTGATTGAAGGTTGCATCAAGAGGCACAAAACGGCAAGCTGACATTTTGTTACAGACTATCGGGCTGCACTATCCGCGCCCAATTTTGGGAGAGAAAAGATGGATGTTTCCTGGGCCCTGCTGGGTATCCTGATTGCCTTGGCTGTCTATGCAATTTCGATTTACAACAAGCTGGTCAAAGGAAGACAAATGGCCGATGAAGGGTGGTCGGGTATCGATGTTCAGCTTAAACGCCGCTCCAATCTGATCCCCAATTTGGTGGAAACGGTCAAGGGTTATGCCAGCCATGAACAGGAAACCCTGGAAAAAGTAACGGAAATGCGCGCTCGTGCGGCTGGTGCTGCAACGGGGGGAGCAGCAGAGCGTGCCCAGGCCGAAGGTGATCTTTCCAAAGCCCTGATCTCGCTTATGGCCGTTGCAGAAAACTATCCTGATCTGAAGGCAAACGAGACTTTCCTGAACTTGCAGGAAGAGCTGTCTTCCATTGAGGACGATATTCAGATGGCTCGACGCTATTACAATGGCACCGTCCGCAGTCAGAATATTCTGGTGGAAAGCTTCCCATCCAATATCGTGGCAAATATGTTCCAGTTTGTGAAACGCAGCTATTTTGAGCTGAACAATGAAGCAGACCGCGCCACCCCTGAAGTCAAATTTTGAACCAAACCAATCTTTTAAGCGACCAATAGATTACATTTAATTTTTCCGGAGGCTTCTATGCCGAGTGTGTCTTGCCCTGCGCGAATTCTGGCGATTGCCTGGATCGCGCTGGCCGCTGTTTTCCTGACCTCGTCCGCTTGGGCGAGAGAGGAAATTCTAGATTACAAAGTTGATGTGACGGTCAATCTTGATCGCTCGATTGATGTTGTCGAGACTATCAAGGTGGATGTGAAAGGTCAGGAGATAAGGCGTGGTATTTTTCGTGATCTGACTGTCAAATATGTATTGGAGGATGGCTCTCCACTTAATCTGGATGTCAGCAATATCAGTATCCAGAGAAATGGCAGATCCGAGCCGTTTCAGACGAGTTATACCGGCCGCTATCTTCGCATGAAGATCGGGGACAAGGATCGTTACCTGTCTCACGAGCCGCACACCTATCGAATCTCCTATAATGTCGATGATTTTGTTGCCTTTTTCGATGATGTCGATGAAATCTACTGGAATGCGATTGGCACGGGATGGAATTTCCCCATTCGTAAAGCCAATGTTTCCGTCACCATCCCGCAAGGTGGCAAAATATTGCAATCGGTGGTCTATACCGGTACCGACGGCAGTGAGGCGCAGGATGGTTCCGTTACCGAACAAAGCGATACCTATATAAATTATCGTGCAAACCGCCCGCTCAAGATCGGTGAAGGTATGACTGTTGCTGTTGGTTGGGAAAAAGGACTCATTGCCCCGCCGACCAAGGAAGAGTTGCGGATGAAGGCACTGGTCAAGGACAGCCCTCTCTACGGTTTGGCCTTGCTGGCATTGGGCAACTTCGCTTGGTTCTATCGCACTTGGCGCAAATGGGGCAAGGATCCGCGAGCGGGAACCATCATACCGCGTTTCCATCCTCCGAAAGATATCTCCCCAGCACTTGCCTCCTACATTCATGGAGTAGGCAGTTTTGTTGGATCCCGCCAGAAGGCTTTCATGGCCAGCTTGGTGAGCCTGTCGATCAAAGGCTTTTTGCGGTTGGATAAAACAGGCTCGAAACTGAAGGTACACAGTCTGGATAAAATCTATTCAGGTGAATTGCGTCGATTGCCGGTTGGTGAAACCAGCCTGATGAGCAGTCTGTTTTATGATGATGTCAGTAGTGCAAGTCCAAGAAAGAAAGAGGGGCGCGACCAACTGATTTTTTCCAATCTCAGCTATTCGGTCATGTCTGGTGCCATGGGTGCATTTACGCGCGACATTGAAACCATAACCAACCAAAAATACTTCAATCGCAATTATGGAACCGCAGTTCCTACCATCATTCTCATCATTATTGCCCTGATTGGTTTCATTGGCTCAACCATCGCCTTCAATCCCTATAACGCTATTGGTATCGGTCTTGCTATTGCGGGTGTTATTGCCGGGGGCGTTATATATGGATGTTGGGCGCTATGGCGTTCCAGCAAGTTGGCCGCGATAATTGTGATGGCATTTGTGGCAATCTTTGCCGGTCTCGTTTTCATGATTGTAGCCGAGGAGGGTGGACTAACTCCATCAAGCCTGGCCAATTTTCTGGTTTTTGGTGTCTTTGCTGGCATGGCATTGCTTGTGCCATTTGCCTTTGATGTAATGAAAGCTCCAACGGAAGATGGGCAGAAGATCATCGATCAGCTCAACGGCTTGAAACTCTTCATGACTGTGGTGATTGCCGAGAAGGTTGATGCGATGGATATGCCTGAGCTGACCCCTGATCTCTATGAAGAGCTGTTACCTTATGCCATTGCGCTTGGCGTGGATAAGGAATGGACACAGAACTTTGAGACTTTGGTATTCAGTCAATTGCCTCCGGAACAGCATTATGACCCAGATTGGTATGACGGGGATTATAGTGATGGGCACTTCTCAAGCTCAGACATTGATAATATGAACTCCGCATTATCCAGTGATCTGAGCGAAAGCCTAACTCCGCCTGCATCTTCCAGTTCGGGTTCGAGCGGTGGTGGGTCCAGCGGCGGCGGCGGCGGCGGCGGTGGCGGCGGCGGCTGGTAAACCACCCTCCTTACCTTCAATTTGAAGACGTATCACTGCGCTCATAGATCGGGCGAAAGCTGAAGCGGTGATACGGACATGGGCCAAGCGTATCCAAGGCCTCCAAATGAGCCTTGGTGCCGTAGCCCATATGTTTTTCGAACCCGTAACCGGGATAGAGCAACCCGAGCCGTTTCATCATCCGGTCGCGTGCCACCTTGGCAACGATTGAGGCGGCTGCAATGGATACAGAGCGACTATCTCCTTTGACGACGGCTTCCCCACGTACAGGGCTGTCGGAGGGAATATCACGTCCGTCGAACAAACCATAACTTGGCTGAACGGCAAGGCCGCGAAGAGCGCGGCTCATGGACCATAAAGTGGCTGCACGAATATTCATCTGATCAATTTGTGCAGCTGATGCAGAGGCTATGGCGACATGTGCTGAAAGACAAATCTCTTCAAAAAGAGCATCGCGCTTTTTCTCACTTAGCTTTTTGGAGTCATTCAATCCAACAGGAATGTTCTGACGATCCAATATAACAGCTGCAACAACCACTGGCCCTGCCAATGGTCCGCGTCCAACCTCGTCAATCCCGGCAACCGGACCGCCACTTAATCGAAATCCATGATCCTCAAGAGAGGCGTCCGGGCCATCCTGATTTGGGAAAAACAAATCGCTCTGTCGTGCTTTGGACTTGGATTTTTTTGAATGTTTGGGCTGTTCGGATTTTGTCATCAATTGAAGCTTTATCGTGAAGATCCGTTTCCACGGCCACCAAGCTTGAGGCCTGGTGCCGGGCGTTCGGCAAGGACATCTCTGCGAAAATGGAACAGAGCAGCAGGTCGCCCACCGGTAGCCGTGGAATGCATGCCCGTTGGTTCCACCAACTGCCCTTGTTCCACAAGCCGACGGAAATTCTGTTTGTGCAAATGGCGACCGGAAATGGCTTCGACACTGGCCTGCAATTGGGTGAGCGTAAAAGTCTCTGCCATCAATTCGAAGACAATGGGGCGATATTTGATCTTGCCGCGCAACCTGGAAATTGCAGTCGCAAGAATGCGCCGGTGATCCATTTGCATGGCGCGGCCCAACAATACCGAATTCTCTGGTTGATGGTTTGCCCCACGATCGGAATAGAATTCTGCAACCAGACCAGCTTCATACAGAAGCTCGTAGCGTTCCAATACCCGTTCCTCGTCCCAAGGCGTGCCTTCCATACCGAAGAAAAGATGCATTCTCTCTTCGCGGCTAAGCGATCGATGTGCATCTTCTGGTCCAGCACTTTTCAACCAATCCAGCAGTGCTGGCAGGATGGTTTTGTCGAGCAGGGCGGGGCGTCCATTGCGCCAGTCTTCCCATGGGAAATAATCGTACCAGCTACGCCATTGTGCGCCTAGGGCTGCCAGCGCTTCGTTGGAGTCACTGGATTGCGGCCCGTCAGTACGATGAGTAAGGGCAAGATATCCAATGGAGACTTCATGAGGGCCTTCTTGTTCGGCATCAAAAGCGCGTCCGCGATCACCAAAGGAATAGAGCTGTTCCATATAGCCGAGTTTCAACGCCGTTTGTTGCTCTACCCATGCTCGAAGGCCAGCTTCCAGTGTTCGGTGGCGACCTGGATCGAAAGGACCATAAGGTAGAGCTCCGAGAATGGACTGGCCATCAGCGGTTTTGTCTGCCTGGTCTTTGGACACGGAAAGATTGATTTCCAGAATGACTGGCATGAGGTCGTGAACGGCTATGATGGCGGCGTTCAGGCCGATTGCAATGGAACGAGAAGAGCGAGGCGTCGAATCAGACACACATATCACCTTGATCTGGAAAATCTTGGATAATCAAACCATAAGGGATGATGTGCCGCAATTGGTTTAAAAAGAAACCAACATGACAAAACGACTTTGAGAAAAATGAATGCCGATTTTGAACGGTTGAAGGTCAGTCGGAAGAAGCAGTTCAAGCAGGACCGATATGGGGCATTGCAAATACATCACCTTCATAGCAATTGGCACCGCGACCGATGCGTTCAATTGCAGCGACCATTCGACCGTCACGATTGAGCATATCGTCAGCGAGCGCCACAAGCCATTGATTTGGGGTGGCGGATGGTGACGCAGCTCTCAAATCTTGCGCAATTCTGTCTTCATCCATGGTTGGATTCAAGGCACAAGAGGCGATATAGGCAGAGGCGGTGGAACGGCTGACACCAGCCCAGCAATGCAGTACCAGCGGATGCTCGCGATCCCAGTTGCGGAAGAACGAGATCAGCTTGCTGACTTGTTGCTGACTTCCACGCTCAAACCCGGGCATGGACACCACTATATCATTCATGCCGAGAAACAGATGATTCTCCTCACGGATGCAGGCAGGGCGTTGAACCGCCATGTCACTATTGATCACACTGACCAGATGACGGGCACCGACTTCCTCGACAAGACCCGGCATTTTGGCAAGAGAGCAGACATAAAGCATCTAAAACATCCTGAGAATTGAAAAGCACGAGAAAGAGGACGACAAATCATCAATATAGATTATCCGGATTCAATCGGATAGGCCTGACGACCTGGGTATCACTTGATCTGCGCAACCAATTGAGAAAACCGCTTCAAAAACGCAGTTTCGGCTTGTTGGGTACCCCATGGAGTAAAATCCAGATGATCTGGTGTAATACCATTGGGGCGGCCAAACAACTCGGCAGCTTCGGCCATGTCAAATCCGGCAAGATGAATTGCTTCAAAATAAGCCGAGATTTTATCTGCCTTTTTGATCTGTTTCTTCAAATGTTCCGATGGTTTGGATGGAAGACCAAACCGCAAATGGATAGCAGCTTCCAATCCATCTTCGACTTTCTTGTAATCCAGGCCAATCGCCGCTTTGAAAGGCGAGATCATATCGCCAATCACATATTCAGGAGCATCATGAAGAAGGGCCATCAAGCTCTCGACAGGTGGGCATCTTTCGTTCTGGATTTCGAGAATTTGTTCGACGATCAAACTATGCTGAGCAACTGAAAAAGGGTGATCACCTATGGTTTGCCCATTCCATCTGGCTACGCGGGCCAATCCATGAGCGATATCTTCAATTTCTATATCAAAGGGAGAAGGATCAAGCAGATCCAGACGGCGACCGGACAACATACGTTGCCAGGCGCGAGGCACAGAACTAGAAGACATTCAAAGGCACCATTGTCATATTCGAAACAAGAGCGAGCCTAGCGACAAATTGGTATGGGGCAAGATTTTTTTTCCTCTCTTTGATCAGAAGAGGAGGAACTAAGGGAAAACCCATAGAAAACAGCACGTCAGTTGAGGATGACTATAAACGAAAGAGGTATTTTCTCTTGTTAATTTTACCAAATACCGGTAATTTGTGCCTCATGGTCCAATAGATGGACCTGAGAGTTTCAATTGAGTGGGGACCGATTGAATAAAGGAGTGCTACAATATCTGGCACTCCTTACTCTTTTGAAACAGGCTATAAGAGCGGCAGAATGCCGCTCTTATAGCCTGTTTCATTTTGGCTTTGTCTTGTTTTCTGCGATTAGACACTACCAATCTTCTCGATAACCAACATCCGAGCAACACCTTGTGGATGTGCGACATGCTGATCTCCGTCCTCGGCATGACATATGTCCCCGATCTCCATGATGCGTTCTTGGATCTGAAAGCTGCCACTGGCATCTATTGTGCGAGTTCTCATGTTCACAATACCGTCCAGAACAACGAATATCTCTTCGCCGTCATTCTCATGCCAGATATACGGTTCGTCACTCCAGTGTAGTCGTACGCTGGCTCCTTCAATATTGGTTATGTCCAGCGCTCCCCATGCTTTGTCAGCTGAAAATTCATTGGCACGATAATAACGCATGCTGCTCTCCTTTATGGCTTGGTAAAACCGGTTGCTTTTCACCAAGCAAAGACCCGATAGTGCAGTAATGCCAGTGTCATTCCGACGGTTTCCGCAGTGATTATGCAGTTTGATCGGATTCCGGAAGGCTGCATTGCAATTCTGAACTAAAAGTCGATAGGGACGGGCCATGGATCAGATAGATGAAAAATTACTGGCATTATTGGCAGAGAATAGTCGTGCCAGCATCAAGACTTTGTCCGTCAATATTGGTTTGTCACGTACTGCGACAACGGAACGCCTGACCAAACTTAAGCAATCAGGGGCGATCGAAGCCTTCACCATCCGAGCCAGCCCTCACCCTCATGCCAAACATTCGCTTCTTATGGTCAAAACTTCTGAGCCGTCCTGCGAAACACTACAGCCATGGTTTAGGGGGATGCCAGAAATCATTCGCATGCAGTCTCTTGCAGGAGATATCGATATTGTCTTGGAGGCGGTGACACTCAAGGAAGACGCCTTGCATTGCCTGCGTGAGACAATTCTTTCCCACCCGGCGGTCCGCGATGTTGGTATCATCTCAATTTTGAAAACGCATTTTGTGCGTTAACTATCTGAGAAAATATCGTCGATATCGGGTAATTTTGATCAGAAAATAAATATGAAGGTTTTTTTCAACAAAAAACGATCTGTATTTTGCCATGTGCTACAAAAATGAAAGTGGATAAATATGAGTTGTTTAGGGAAGATACTTTGAGGAATTCTAAACTGTGAAAGTCAGGATATGAGCTAACTTACTGATTTTTTAGTTTCTCTTCGTTGACAATGCGAACCATTCGCAGCATTTTGAATGCGCAAACAAGAGAGTTTCAACGGGACAGGCCCGGTCAGTTTGTTTGGCAAAATGCCCGATGGTGGGGCCTTGAACCCCGTTGATTGGAGAGAATGATGAAGAAGTCTACTGTCGCTACTTTTGCGGCGCTTGCAATGTCGTCCGCAATTGCAGCCCCGGCAATGGCCGAAGGTGAAGTGAATGTATATTCCTACCGTCAGCCATTTTTGATTGAGCCGCTTCTCAAAGCCTTTACTGAAAAAACCGGTGTTAAAACCAACGTTATTTTCGCAAAGAAAGGCCTTGAAGCACGCATTGAGGCAGAAGGCGAAAACTCCCCCGCTGATATCCTGATGACCGTAGATATTGGCCGTCTTCACGGCGCGAAAATGGCTGGTATTGCTCAGCCTCTTAAATCTGACATTCTGGAAAAAAACATTCCATCTCAGTATCGCGACAAAGACGGCGAATGGTTCGGTCTGACAACCCGTGCTCGAGTGATCTATGCATCCAATGATCGTGTGGAGCAGAACAGTATCACTTATGAAGAACTGGCCGATCCAAAGTGGAAGGGTAAGATCTGTACCCGTTCTGGTCAGCATGTTTATTCCATCGCACTTTTCGCTTCCATGGTCGCTCATAAAGGCGAGGAAGAAGCCAAGAAGTGGCTGGAAGGTGTGAAGGCCAATCTTGCGCGCAAACCAACCGGCAATGATCGCGCTCAAGTTAAGGCGATCTATTCCGGCGAATGTGATTTGTCATTGGGTAATACCTATTATATGGGTAAAATGCAGACCAATACCAAAGAGCCAGAGCAACAGGATTGGGCGAAATCTGTCCGCATCCTCTTCCCGAACACCAATGATCGTGGCACTCATGTCAATATCTCCGGCATGCTGTTGGCGAAGTATGCGCCGAATAAAGACAATGCTGTTAAATTGATGGAATTCCTGTCATCAGGCGAAGCGCAGAAAATCTATGCCGAGGCAAACCACGAATATCCGGTTCTCGATGGTGTTGAAGCTTCAAAGCTGGTGCAGAGTTGGGGGTCCTTCAAAGCGGATAGCCTTTCTCTCAACAAGGTGGCAGACGCTCGTAAAAAAGCATCTGAGCTGGTAGATATCGTCGACTTTGACGCTGGTGCCAACTGATCAAATTCAGTAGTTGCTGATGAGCCCGGCTCTGGTCGGGCTTCTTAGACAAGAATAAATTCGAAAGAAGCTTCTCGATATAATTTCAGGAGAGTGAAACGAATTATCCGAATTGGACACCTTGCCCAGCCCTAATCCGGCACAGACATGACCTTTTGCTTGGTCCTGCAGAAAGTCACATGTCGCTCATCAAGGTAAGTCCAATGCCGCGTTTCAGATTGTCTCGATGCAGAATTGGTCCTCTTGCATCCAAAATCTGAGCGCACTTCCCGCAAGTCCCGCTGCAAAGGGGCAAGATCTCACGGCGACTGGTCCTCACGTCAGGTCTTACTTTGCATCAAGCGGGCACAGGCAATAAAGACAGACTGGTCCTCCGTCTTTATGGAAAGGTGTCACGTTTAACGTGGCACCTTTTTCCATTTATAACCAAAAACAGTTTATGGCAAGTCCCTGATAGGCCGAACATGCCAAATTGAAGGCCAACAACAACTCGAATTTAGAAAAGTTGCAAGCTATCCCCAACAAGTAATGTTTCAAAAGCTGATGCAATGCACATCAATCGGGAGTGATTTTATCGATCGCAGGGGTCTTTTGTTCAAGGTCAAAGCACCAGATGCAAATGCGAATAAGATGCAATCTTGCTGTTTGTCGATATTTTGTGTATCAAAGTCAGGTTTACAGCCAGAGAAACAACAGACCAGCAAAGCTGGGGCGATGAATAGAAGGGTAGTGTTTTACCCTATCGATGAAACGGAAGAGTTGCGTGCACGACCTCGCTGCAAATGTGAAGCAAGATCAAACCAGTATTTTGCAGGAAAAGTCTCAATCCTTTGGTCTCGTTAACCGGGTCCGGGTGCGTATCGTCAGGGCAGATCTACGCACGTGGATCGGATGGCTATTGCTTGTCCTTCTACTCTTTTTCGTTTTGGCTCCAATCGTTTCATTGCTCATTTTGGCATTGGGGGATGCGGGTGATGTCTGGCCCCATCTGGTGCGTACCGTTTTGCCAAGGGCTGTTCTCACGACTGCTCAGATGATGCTGGGGGTGGGGTGTCTGACAGTATTGATCGGTGTTTCAACGGCTTGGCTGGTCACAATGTGCCGTTTCCCGGGAAGGCAATTCTTTCAGTGGGCCTTATTGGTTCCGTTGGCGATTCCTACTTATATCGTGGCCTATACATCGGTTGAGTTGTTGGACTACACAGGGCCGGCTCAAAGTTTGATCCGTTGGCTATTTGGTTTTACATCTGCAAGAGATTATTGGTTTCCGGAAATTCGAAGTTTGGGGGGAGCGATCGTCGTGATGAGCCTTGTGCTCTATCCTTACGTCTATCTCACCACTCGTGCGACCTTCATGTTGCAATCCGCTTGCTCGTTGGATGTATCTCGCACATTGGGTGCCGGTCCCATACGTCTTTTCTTCACAGTCGCGCTGCCGTTGGCGCGCCCGGCAATTGTGGTTGGCGCTACATTGGCCATAATGGAATGCCTAAATGATATCGGGGCCGTCGAGTTTTTCGGTGTCAAAACTCTGACATTCAGTGTCTATGATACGTGGCTTAATCGATCATCTCTGGCGGGTGCAGCCCAAATATCGAGCGTCATGTTGGTTGTTGTGTTGTTGTTGTTGTGGTTGGAGAGGCATGGGCGTCGCAATCAACGCTATCACGTCACCACAAGACGTTATCAGGCGCTGCCCAGTTATTGGTTGCGTGGTTGGCGGTCCTGGGCTGCGATTGTGACTTGCAGTTTGCCTATTTTGTTGGGTTTTGTTCTACCAACCATGGTATTATTGCGCTCCTCTTTCTATCATTGGGAAGACAATCTCAGTACAGAATTTATTCAAGCCTGCCTCAACAGTCTTGGTCTTGCCTTGGCAGCAGCTTTGCTTACAGCCTCCATTGGAACAGCTTTGGCCTATTTGGCGCGCATTCAGGACAAGGGTTACGTGACTGCCATTACGCGCCTGAGTTCCATTGGTTACGCTGTTCCAGGGACTGTTTTGGCAGTCGGAATTCTGATCCCGGTGGCGACGCTTGATAATTGGATCGCGTCTTCGTTGAAAAACTGGTTTGGTATTGCCGTCGGGCTTATTCTACTCAGTTCCGGTATTGCTATGCTCTATGCCTATTGTGTGCGGTTCATGGCGATGTCCTATGGTGCAGGAGAAACAGGCTTACAGCGCATTTCAACCAATATGGAAGCTGCAGCCAGAACTCTTGGGCGAACCCCTTTTCAAACCCTGGTTTCAATTGATTTGCCCTTGATCCGCCCGGCCTTGGTTTCCGGTGCTCTTCTGGTTTTCGTTGATGTTATGAAAGAGCTGCCCGCCACCATCCTGTTGCGTCCTTTCAATTTCGACACATTGGCTACATTGGTATATGGGCAGGCATCTCTTGAAGCATTTGAGAAAGGCTCGCTAGCAGCACTGGCAATTGTTGCGGTTGGGATTGTTCCGGTCATTCTGCTTTCCCGCACCTCAGGTCGTTCCTATATCCAGCAAACCTGATCATATTATCAAAAAAAAGCCCGACAGAAGTCGGGCAAGGGGGCGGAAAGTGCGGCCTTATTACTGGCCGCTTAAGGCCGTCAAATTAGAAAAACTGCAAGCAACTGAAGTAGGACGAAGTCATTATATTCGACCTGTTAAGGATATTGGGTGTGACCAAACGTCCAAAAGAATATTTAAATTCCAAAGTAGTTTTTGATTATAGCACAGGTGACAACCCATTTGAAGAAAATGCACTTATTTCGGTTAAGATGCATGTATTGCACGTATGAGTCTATTATGGTTCGGCAGAATTTCTGGATTTGTTTTCTTGCTTCTATTAGCAGTCAGGGAGGTAATACGAGGTTGTTACGTTATTGGTTCTTTGTGGAGCATGAAATGCGATCCTTATGAGCACATGTAACAGCATGAATCTGCTTGTCGTTTGCTATTTGATGATTGAACATCAGGCAAAGATGATTGCTAGGTAATAACCGATACCATCCACATCTTGCGCGCTGCAATATGGTCAGTTTGCGAACTAATACGCAATGAATCGGCCAGCTTTGGCCATATTCATGAATTTATAAGCGAGGGGGGCTTGTAAAATCATATCGCAGTTGCGAAGCTGTCGCGGCTTCTGGAACGGTTTACCCTGTTCGAAGCAAAATAGACTGAATTGGCAATAGAGCGCTCTTGTTTTTGCAGCTGCTCTAGTGTGGGAGAGCAGAATGAAAAAAGTTTATGCCAGCGCCGTCGAAGCGCTGGAGGGGCTTGTATTCGACGGCATGACCATTGCCGTAGGTGGCTTTGGCCTTTGCGGCATTCCGGAAAACCTGATCATCGCTTTGCGTGAGACAGGTGTGAAAGACATCACCGTTGTATCCAACAATTGCGGTGTTGATGATTTTGGTATGGGCCTGTTGCTGCAAACCCGCCAGATCAAGAAGATGGTATCTTCTTACGTTGGCGAAAATGCTGAATTCATGCGTCAGTATCTGTCTGGTGAATTGGAACTGGAGTTCAATCCGCAAGGAACCCTGGCCGAGCGTTTGCGCGCTGGAGGTGCTGGTATCCCTGGTTTTTATACCAAAACTGGTGTGGGTACCATCATTGCCGAAGGCAAGGAGCACAAGGACTTTGACGGTGAGACCTATATTCTGGAACGGGGTATCAAAACCGACCTTGCCATCGTCAAGGCATGGAAGGGCGATGAGAAAGGCAATCTGACCTATCGCAAGACAGCCATGAACTTCAATCCGGAATGCGCCACCGCTGGTAAGGTAACTCTGGCGGAAGTGGAAGAAATCGTGCCAGTGGGCAGCCTTGATAAAATGGCGATCCACACTCCTGAGGTCTATGTTCAGCGCATGATCCAGGGCGAGCATGAAAAACGCATCGAACAGCGCACTGTGCGCGCCGGCTAAAGGAGATTTCGACTATGGCATGGACACGCGAACAGATGGCTGAAAGAGCTGCAAAAGAGCTCGAAGATGGCTTCTATGTAAACCTTGGTATAGGCATCCCGACCCTGGTTTCCAACTATGTTCCTTCCGATTATGATATCACGTTGCAGTCGGAAAATGGCATGATGGGTATGGGCCCATTCCCAACTGAAGACGAAATTGATGCGGATCTGATCAATGCTGGCAAGCAAACAATCACCGAATTGAACCGCTCTTCCTATTTTTCTTCTTCTGCTTCCTTTGCCATGATCCGCGGTGGTCATATCGATTTGTCCGTTCTTGGAGCCATGGAAGTGGCACAGAACGGTGATCTGGCAAACTGGATGATCCCGGGTAAGCTGGTTAAAGGCATGGGCGGCGCAATGGATCTGGTTTCCGGCGTAAAGCGTATTGTTGTGGTGATGGATCACACCAACAAGAAAGGTGAAACCAAAGTGCTGAAAGAGTGCACATTGCCACTGACTGGTCAGGGGGTTGTCGACCTCATCATCACGGATCTGGGCGTGATGGAAGTTCGTGACAACGGTCTTGCGCTGATTGAGCTGGCACCGGATGTAACTGTCGAGGAAGTTCAGGCGAAAACCGATGCTGATTTGACGATTGATTTGGCAGCCTGATAGCATCTGATCAAGGTGACGAAATTGGAAAACCCGCCAAGGCAGGCCTTGGCGGGTTTTCTCGTCGAGCAAATGCTTGCATGATCTTATTTCTTACTCCTCGTTGGTATTAATTCAGATAAGGTGAGTTTCATGTTGAAAGGTCATTGTCATTGCAAAGCGGTCTCTTTCACATTCGATCATCAACCCAAATGGTTGGTGGATTGCAATTGTTCTATTTGTCATCGACTGGGCGCCATCTGGGCTCATGGGCCAACTGAAAATGTTACAATATCAGCTCCAAAAAATGGAACCTTGCCTTATGAATGGGGGGACAGGAAAATCATTTTTCATAGCTGCAGGACGTGCGGTTGCACTACGCATTGGCAAAACAAGGATCCGTCAAAAAATGCCCCGATGGCAGTGAACGCAAATCTGTGCAATGAAGAAAGCCTGCAAGGAATTCAAGTTCGCCAGTTTGATGGTCGTGACAGCTTCTGTTTTAAGGATTGAATGTTATTTGATCGTCAGCTCAGGCCTGTTGTTAACCATCGGCAAAAAGCACTTTTTTTTGTACAAGCAAAGCTCGGCTGGTTACTATGAAACAGGAATATAGATAGTCTTCAAACATGGTGCGTTCGCTCCAGTTGGCCGATTTCAAGGCCTTGTATTGCCAGTCAGGCAAGATGAGAACGACCAAACGGAAAAACAATATATGTCTGCAACCTCCAGGAATCGATTGCTTTGGAGCTTTGTCACATTGCTGGTCCTTTTGATCGGCTTGGCGATGGCCAGCTCCTATTTGATCAACAGCAAGTTGGTCAAACAGCAGATTTCGGAACAGGTTTCTGAATGGGCAGGGTTACCTGTGTCCGTTCGAGGTGAACCTGTCGTGACAGTTTTTCCCTATCTGACCGTCAAGCTAAAAGATGTTAGGATTGTCTCCAATCTGGGCAAGGATGAGCCCGATCTCCTGGCAATGGATCATCTGAAGGCAGAGATGTATTGGCTGCCATTGTTGATCGGAAATTTTGAAGTTCGGCGGTTCAATCTCGTGCGGCCACGCTTTCACCTTGAGGTGCGAAAAGACGGCAGAAAGTCTTGGGGATTGGAAAATGGTAGCCTGTTTGCGGTGAATGAGAGCGACAATCTGGCAACATTCGAGAATGTAGATCTTGGCCGCTTCACCATTCAAAATGGACAGGTTCGCTATATCAACGAAGCTTTGCAGCGCGATGAAAAAATCACCAATACTAACCTGTCCGTCATTTGGCCTAGCACAGAACGCTCTGCAGAAATCTCTGGTGATATGGTTTGGCGTGGAGAACCCGTTTCCATTCGAGCAAAATCCGAAAAACCTATGGAGCTGATCACTGGAGGTCTCTCTCCGATGCAGTTGGAGGCTAGATCCAAGCAATTCGAGATCAAGCTGGAAGGTACGGCTGCCACTGTGTCAGATTTGCAACTGGAAGGGGATTTGGCTTTCAAAGCGCAGTCCATGCGCTATCTGATGGAATGGTTGGGTTTTTCGATAAAACCAGGTGCAAATTTCGGTGCCATGGAGCTGAATGCACGGTCTAACATGATTGGTGCTTCCATGGCTTTGTCCGATATTGCGTTGACCTTGGACGACAACCAGTTGGAGGGGGCGCTGCAACTGGATTTTCGTGGACCACGTGCTTTGATTCAAGGAACACTTGCCTATGACAGGTTGGATCTGAGCCCTTATTTGGAGCAGGTTGAGGGTGCTCCAACCTTGTTGGATCAACCGATCAGACCACAGGATCTGGGACACATGGACGTTGATGTCCGTCTTTCCGCTCAACACCTCATTCTGAAAGACATTGAACTTGGAAGAACAGCGGCTTCAATCGTAACACGTAATCAGCAACTGGTATTGTCTGTGGGAGAGGCATTCGCTTATGGTGGCAGATTGGAAGCAACCTTGGAAATGAAGCCTTCAGATACGGATCCTGTATGCCTGAAGAGCCATCTGCGCGGTAAGGTCAGTGGCGTATTGGCCGGTGCTTTTTTGAAGGCGCTCAACAAGGAACCGCCGATTACTGGCACCGCTCTTGCTGAACTGGATCTTGCTGGTGAAGGCAAGACCCTGCGAGAAACAGCTGCCAATGCAAGTGGTTCATTGTCGATGGTGTTCACTGATGGTCAGATCAATCATTTTAATCTCGCCGGTATGATGGATGCACTCAAGCTTGATGATCAGAGCGAGCCAGATGCTCTTTATGAAGGAGGGACCAATTTTGATGTTCTCTCCATTTCCTCGACGTTGGGCAATCACAAGGCGAGCATCGATGGCTTGCGATTAACAGCTGGAAATCTGGCATTGTCCGGAACTGCGTCCATGGGATTGAAAGACGGTGATCTGGATTTTTCGGGAACGCTTGTGCGCTATCGCAGCAATGATCCCGCAACCCATGCATTGGAACCACCGCAAGAGCAATTTGGCTTCACTCTGCAAGGACCATTGCTTCAGCCAAGTTTGCAGCGAAATGTTGTGAGAACTCAGCCATCCGGCACATCAGAAACCATAACCGTTCCTGGTGTACCGGATAGTGTCATTTCTCCAGTGCCGCTAGAAGGTGTGGATAGCAATCCTGCACAAAAAGGCGCCAGGATGCCCGCAGTGAATGAGCCAAGAGTTGAGCAACAGGATAATTCACCTCCCAGTCCGAATTGAACGAATTGAATTGTACCTTTGCCAAGGGTCAACAGGAATATAGGCAACAGAATATAGAGGGCACCATGTGGATTGCACGCTTTGGGGCAAGTATTGGCAAAATCCTGCTCACATCTTTGATCACCGGGGCTGTGCTTGCAGCTCTCGGAATCACAACAGATACCATTTTCCCAAGTTCCAAGGCATTGATTGATCAGATTACGGACAATCTGGAACTGGCTTTGAATTGGCTGATTGTCTGGTCCATCCCGAATATTATGGTCGGTGCAATCGTCATCATACCTGTCTGGTTAATTCTGGTGGCTTTTGGGCCCAAAACAAAGTGAATACGTCACGGCAAACAGGATGTGCAGAATTGATAGATCCTGGACCTAGCTATCGCCTCTTTTGGAAGGGTCAATCCAGCGTTCCATGATCATGCAATTGCTTTCCTGGTATCCCAAGCTGTTGTAAAACCGGGTTACTCCTTCGTTGCCGCGCCGGATCATCAGCTGTAGTTTCCACACCCCTTGATCCAACATCCAGTTTTCGGCAGCTTTCATGACACTTGCGCCCAGGCCCTTGCCCTGACAGTTTGGATCAACCGCCAGATAATAGACCCATCCACGATGTCCGTCATGGCCAAGCATGACTGATGCCAGAATGGCACCATGTTCTTTTGCTCGGCCAATCAGAATTGTGGAGTTGGGTTTTTGACGGCAAAAGGCAATGTCGTTATGAGGATCATTCCATGGACGCACCAAGCCACAAATGTTCCAGAGATTGATTACTTCTGTTACGTCACTATCTTGTATCTCATCAAATTGGAGCTTTGGATCTGGCATCGTGGAAACCTCGTGAAAGATCTGAAAAGAAAAAGCAGTTGATCTGGGAAGGCTCAAACCAGGCGATCGGAGGACAAGACCTTGTTGGGGTTCATAAGTCCTTTCGGATCCAAAAGATCCTTTATTTGGCGCATCAGCTGCAGCTCGATCGGATCTTTTACTCCCGGCAACAGATCGCGTTTCAATGTGCCAATTCCGTGTTCGGCAGAAATGGAACCGCCCATCTCGCTGACAATCGCGTGGACCATCTCGTTGATCTCTTCCCAGTGCGCAAGGAATTTGGCCTTGTCAGCGTTTACCGGCTGAGTAATGTTAAAGTGCAAATTGCCGTCTCCCATATGCCCAAAAGGGACGGGACGGCATCCGGGAATCGCATCAATACAGGCCGGTATTGCCCGCTCCAGAAAGGCGGGAATTTGGGAAACCGGCACAGAGATATCATGCTTGATTGAGCCTCCTTCGCCTTTTTGCACTTCACTCATGCCATGTCGCAATCGCCAGAAATCCTGACCTTGTTGGTGATTCTGGGCGAGGGCGGCGTCTTCTACAAGCCCGATCTCGAAAGCTTCTGTCAAAATCGCTTCGATCAAAGCGCCACTATCGAGGGCAGGGCTGTTGGCAGAGAGTTCCAGCAGGCAATACCAAGCATGGGGATTTGACAGCGGATCGCGTGCTCCATCAAGATGCTTGAAAACGAATTCCATTCCGAGCCGCGGAATAAGCTCAAAACCAGTCAGAATGGAACCAGCATGGCTTTGGGCAAGGTTGAAAAGATCAAGGGCGTGATGGGGACTATCAACTCCGGCAAAGGCAACCTGCTGACTGACAGGGGCGGGGTAGAGCTTCAATGAAGCTGCAGTGATAATTCCAAGCGTCCCTTCCGCTCCGATAAAGAGGTGTTTCAAATCATAGCCGGTATTGTCTTTACGAAGGCTTCGCAATCCATTCCAGATGCGCCCATCGGGCAGAACAACTTCCAGGCCCAGAGCCAGATCCCGCATGTTGCCATAGGCAAGCACTCCCGTGCCTCCGGCATTGGTGGAGAGATTGCCGCCAATCTGACAAGACCCCTGAGCCCCCAAGGAGAGTGGAAAGAAGCGCTGTACCGCTTCTGCTGCTTTTTGCAATTGCTCCAGTACAACACCAGCTTCCACTATGACTACATTGCTGTTCGGATCAATCGATCGGATTTCGGAAAGCCTCTCACAAGATAGAAGAATTTGGCCGCCGGTTTGATCCGGGATTTGTCCGCCAACCAAACCTGTATTGCCACCTTGAGGTACAATCGAAAGATCATGGTCATAAGCATAGGTCATGATCTGCGAAATTTCCTGCGTATTGGCAGGACGCAGAACCAGCCAGGTTCGTCCATGAAACTTGTCACGAGGTTCCTGGCAATATTTCTCGATATCCCTAGTCTCGGACAAACAATACGCACAGCCAATTAATTGTGCGAAGAAGGCATGGTGAGATTTGATGGTTTCATTGGACAAAGAGGGGGAAGAACAAGGCATGGCAATCAAGTTGATTAAGGCAGTGCCGTTCGAGGAACTTCGACATCTGCTGAATTAGGTGCAATGGTGAGCAACCGATTGCATGAGGTTTGGACCGAAACGGTCATTCAGAACGATGATCAACGATTATTGCTCGTTCAGCAACAAAAAAGCACAAGCAGATCACAAGCTGTCCCATCAGTGAATTTGGCTGCATGTCGAAAAGTGACCGGTTGCAATTTCGATGATCAAATGGCGGATTCATCATGCGAATCAATTGTATCAAAGAAGAGAATTCCAAGTCTATTTTGTACCAAGCGCCCAAAATCTCAAAATTACCAACAAGAGAGGCGCCAAATTGGTGCTGACTGCACGCAAATTTGTAACAAAAATGACAGTTCGAGGTGAAAAAGATAGCTAGACTTCACAAATTTCTATAGTTTGTAATATGCAAAAAATGACAATTGCATCACAGCAAGGGGACAGCTGGATGCCTGAATCAGGTATAAGTCAGTCGAAACGACCTGTTCGTCGTATGAACAGCGCGTATCGGCGCCAAGAAATTATTAATGCTGCTTTTTCCTGCATCGAAGAGGCAGGACATCTTTCTCTTTCAACCACTGAGCTGGCTCATATGGTGGGGATATCGCAACCAGCGATTTTTCGCCATTTTCGCTCCAAGCAACAATTACACGATGCTATTCTCGATGAGGCAAACAACCGTGTGATTGAACGCTTGAAGGCGTTGATAGGGCAGGCTGAGCAATGGAACTCACCAATTACTCTAGCGAGGAATGTGATGAGTGAAATGGCTTCTGATTTCCGCGAGAAACCTGGTGTCTGGCTGGCGCTCATTTTCTCGCGTAATCTGCGGGATCAGGATAGTCTTGTTGAGCATAAAAAATGCGCATCAAGCCAGTTACGTTTCACATTGGAACGCATCTGCCAGAAAGCCGTGGAGAGTGGGGAGTTGGAAGCGTCAACCAAACCAGGTTTATTGAGTGAGATATTGGTCTCATTGCTGTTTGGTTTGGGTCAGGAATGGCTAAACAATGAACGCCAGAGCGATCTGCCGACCCAGCTATGCTACGCGGTGGATTCGATCCTGAATGGCAATCGCACCTCGCAGATAGTACATCACGAGCCACTGGCCGCTATCCGCGCCTGAACGTGATTCAACCATGGCAGATCCTCTGTCCGGCAACCGCTGGGCAGAGGATCTGCCATGGCCTGTATGCTACGACATGACTGCTGCTTTTCATCACATGAAAGGCGGCATACATCCGTTTGGGTTGTTTTCGAGGAGTGTGATGTCGTCTTTACATGCTGAAAGCCTATGGTTTTTCAACAGATCATCAATGAGAACGCCGATTTCTTCCTGCTTCCTGACAGAGCGGTTAAGAAATTGTAACAAAGTTTGAGCATAGCTCATGCTTGTCTCGCCAATTAGCCATTGCAATTGCTATCGCTTCTGTTGGATAAAGGCGAAATATTATCAGCAAGAAGAGTGTCTGCTGCCGGTTTGGCTTGATCAATAAGCCAAGAATTGGGCTGGCATGACCTGATATTCTGACAATTAAGCAGTCAGCGCAGGCTGAAAGAAATCATTCAGCGCTCTAGCGCGACGCAAGAAGAGGGATTCGATGTCTGACAAGCCTCAATTGATGAAGGGCAAACGCGGCCTGGTCATGGGTGTTGCAAACACACGCTCAATTGCTTGGGGAATTGCCCAGGCATGTGCCGATGCTGGCGCTGAACTGGCGTTCACCTATCAGGGGGAAGCATTAAAGAAGCGCGTTGAGCCTCTGGCTGACAAATTGGGTGCTTTCGTTGCCGGTCACTGCGATGTAACGGATGCAGATTCGATTGATACAGTTTTTGCCAATATTGAGAAGGAATGGGGCAAACTGGACTTTGTTGTTCATTGCGTAGCCTATTCCGACAAGGAAGAATTGACCGGTCGGTATGTGGACACCAGCGCCGAAAACTTTGCGCAATCCATGTTCATATCTTGTTATTCCTTCACAGCGATTGCCCAGCGTGCAGAAAAGCTGATGACGGATGGTGGCTCGATGCTGACCCTTACCTATTATGGTGCCGAGAAAGTCATGCCTCATTATAATGTTATGGGGGTGGCAAAATCTGCTCTGGAAACTTCCGTTCGCTATATGGCTGAAGATCTTGGAAAACAGAATATCCGCGTCAATGCGATCTCCGCAGGCCCCATCAAGACCTTGGCGGCATCTGGTATCGGTGATTTCAGGTATATTCTGAAATGGAATGAGTATAACTCTCCGCTTCGCCGAACCGTAACCATTGATGAAGTTGGTGATTCTGCCGTTTATTTCCTCTCGGACTATTCTCGCGGTGTAACTGGTGAAATCCATCACGTGGATTCTGGTTATCATTGTGTTGGCATGAAAGCCGTGGATGCGCCGGATATTTCGGTGAACAAGGACTGATCCAGACTGGATCTGACCTTGCCCACAATCAATTTGAAAGGCCCGGCGTTCTTGATTGACGCTGGGCCTTTTTTGTTCCCTAAATGAAGGGCGGAGCAAAGCTATACTCCCGCACCAAAAATGGCGAACAGTGACATCCTGTGGCGGACAGACCGAAAATGCGTTCATTTCCGATTTATTTCCTTCGCCACGGTGAGACGGACTGGAATAGAGAACTCAGATTTCAGGGGCGTCAGGATATTCCCCTAAATGAAACCGGAAAAATGCAAGCAACCAGAAATGGTCATGCTCTGGCGCAACATCTGGAAAGTCTGAAGGGCATCTCTGTCTTCGTCAGTCCACTTTGCAGAACCCGCGAGACATTTGAGCTAATGCTTCAGGCCAGTGGTTTTGAACGCCCGGATGTCGAGTATGAAGAACGTCTGATGGAACTTAGTTTTGGCGATTGGGAAGGGGTAACCTTGCCGGAGCTTCGGACTTTGTATCCTGATCAACTCGATCAGCGGGAAAACACCAAATGGACAATGGTACCGCCTAATGGTGAGAGTTATGCCACTCTCGCAGAGCGGGTGCGAGGCTGGCTTGAAGAACAATCCGGGCCGTGCCTGATCGTCTCTCATGGTGGCGTCATGCGCTGTTTGCGTTTCATTCTGGAAGATTTGTCTGGCCAGCAAGCAGGAAAATTGAAGACACCTCAGGATGTTGTTTATCATTGGGATGGTGAAAAAGCCCATTGGCTATAAGATCTGTGCAACAGAAACTTGTTTGCGCTCCCTAAAAATATTTCCCATTAAAGCAAAAAGACCAGCTTACCCAGCGCTTTGAAAATTTAGCTAAAATTTGCGTCAATTATGCCTAAAAACAGGCATCCAAAGCTGACGAAGTCGCAATCTTCATTTGTTACATAATGAATGTGAGGGATTGGGTTTAAAGTCTTCGCCAGCGACGTTGGCAACGGCAGGACCCGGATCGCTCGGCGATTATCTGATGATATAGATGTGCATGATTGAAATGAGTAACGTGATGATATCAGCACAATCACAGAGATTATGTGAAAGCAGATCTCGAGGGAGCAAAAACGATCTGGACCGCTAACATGGTATTAGGTCGTAGGGTATGGGTGCAATGGGTGTAATGAATACAGCAAACGGACCAATACGATTTGGAGCAATAGCTTTTCTTTCTTGCAATCTGGCTTTGGCGATGACACAGCCAGCAGCCTCGTTTCAGTTGGCCCAGAACCTGGCCAATCGCACGCTGGTTTGCGAGGGTGGTTCCGAAAGTAGAGGCGTAGACTATCGGTTTAACATGCAATCCAGTCAGGTTGACCGTATTGATGGCCGCTTTCCTGATAGCAGAGTGGTGTTTCGTCTGGGATCCGGGCAACGGGGCAAGTTACAAAACCAGTGGAGCTATGAGACATTGAGCCAGAAGAATGGCCGCCATGTCATGCTTTATGAACGTCTGTCGCTGCGCTCGTCTGTGCAGAACCAGCATATCTATCGGACTTATGAGTTATTCTCCCAAGGCAAGCAGGTATATGTAACCATCTATGATGGAGTGAATGGTGCACGAGACTGGAAAATGAAAGTCACACGTAAATGCCATCCTCCAGGATTGGAGCGGCGTAACTATGCGACGCGCAAAATGCCAAGCAAATACTGGAACCCCCAGAACTAGAGCATGTTCCCTAAAAGCTTGCAGGGTTTTCGGGCAAGAATATGTTCGGGAACAATGGTTGGAGTATTTGAATGACATGATATTCATTCAAAATGCTCCAGCAGGGTACCTTGGTTGTCAAAAACCTCTCTGATCACGGATGGTGTCTGGTTGCTGCGAAAATCTGGCGATGGTGCTATGGTTGAAGATCTGTCTGTTTGACCTTTGCTTGCAGGCTCTTTAAAACCGCTATTGATGAATCCTTAACCATGGCAGGGCATCCGATCAGGCCCGCCAGACCAAGAAGTATTTCCGACGATGTCGCATAATTCATTTGGCCATCTTTTCCGCGTCACAACTTGGGGCGAGAGCCATGGTCCCGCTATTGGATGCGTAGTGGATGGGTGCCCGTCCCGTATTGCTATTACCGCGGAAGAGATCCAGAAAGATCTGGATCGCCGCCGCCCGGGTCAGTCAAAATTTACCACTCAGAGGCGTGAACCCGATCAGATTTCCATTCTATCTGGTGTTTTTGAAGATCCCGAAACCGGGGATCAGGTTACAACTGGTACCTCTATTGGTTTGATGATCCAGAATACCGATCAGCGCTCTAAGGATTATGGCGACATCGCGGAGCGCTATCGTCCTGGCCATGCCGACTACACCTATGATGAAAAATATGGCATTCGTGACTATCGCGGTGGGGGACGTTCTTCTGCGCGTGAAACTGCCATGCGGGTGGCGGCGGGTGCGATTGCTCGCAAAGTCGTTCCAGATATCATAATTCGTGGTGCTCTTGTGCAAATGGGACCACACAAGATCAATCGCGCGAACTGGGATTGGAATGAAGTGAACAACAATCCCTTCTTCTGCCCGGATAAGGAAGCAGCCAGCCTGTGGGCTGATTATCTGGAGGATATTCGCAAGAAAGGTTCCTCCATTGGTGCGGTGATAGAGGTTGTGGCTTCGAATGTACCAGCTGGTCTGGGCGCGCCAATTTATGCAAAACTGGATCAAGATCTTGCCTCTGCCATGATGTCAATCAATGCCGTCAAGGGTGTCGAAATTGGTAACGGTTTTGAAGCTGCTTGTCTGACTGGTGAGGAAAATGCCGATGAAATGCGCATGGGCCCCGATGGTAAGCCGGTCTTTGGCTCCAACAATGCGGGAGGAGTTCTCGGTGGCATTTCTTCAGGGGAAGATGTTGTTGTGCGGTTTGCGGTCAAACCCACATCATCCATCCTGACACCTCGAAGATCCATTACGCGCTCGGGAGAGGAAGTGGATGTGATGACCAAAGGGCGTCATGACCCTTGTGTCGGCATTCGTGCCATTCCGGTCGGTGAGGCTATGATGGCGTGTGTGCTTGCGGATCATACTCTGCTGCACAGAGCTCAGCAGGGCGGCTGACCAAGTCAAGCAAATCAGAAATAAAGACAATGACTGGTGCCAAGCACCAGGACGGGAAAAGGGACAGGATCTGATGATCACAGATATGGAACGGGTAGCCGACGCCATTCGGGCATTTGAAAAGGGCGAAATGGTTGTTGTGACTGATGACGATGACCGTGAAAATGAAGGCGATCTGATTGTTGCTGCGACCAAGGTTACCCCCGAGCAGATGGCATTCATCGTGCGCCATACCTCTGGTATCGTATGCGCTCCGATGACTGGTGAAGATGCTGCCCGTTTGCATCTGGATCCGATGGTAGCGTCCAACAATGCACCATTGTCTACTGCATTTACCATCTCGGTTGATTACAAGCACGGCACTACCACAGGTATTTCTGCAGAGGAGCGCTGTACTACTGTACGTGGTTTGGCCAATCCAAATGCAGGTGCAGCGGACTTTGTCCGTCCGGGACATATTTTCCCGCTGGTTGCCAAAGATGGTGGCGTGTTGGTGCGCTCTGGTCATACCGAAGCCGCTGTTGACCTTTGCAAGCTTGCCGGCCTGCCACCTGTTGGTGTGATTTCCGAATTGGTCAATGATGATGGAACGGTCAAGCGTGGTCCCCAAGTGGAGGCATTTGCTGAGGAATATGGCCTGAAACAGGTCTCCGTTGCTGATCTGATTGCGTATCGTCAGCGCAATGAACGGCTGATCGAAAAGATGGATGAATTTGAGGTCCAGACAAAGTTTGGCAAGGCGAAAGCAGTAACCTTCAAGGCTCCATTCGATGCTATGCAGCATCTGGTCATCATCTATGGCGATATTCGCGATGGCAAGGATATCCCGGTGCGCCTGCATCAGGAAAATGTTCTCAATGATGTCTTTGGCGATACTTCAATCGACTCGATCGCCGAGAAATTTTCCAAAGAGCGCGGTGTGATTGTCTATTTGCGTGATGGGTCTCCTGGCGTGGTCGGCACGCCAATGCGCCCGCGTGAGAGCTTGGAAGCGGCTGAGAATGAAGAGCATGAAAGCGCCAAATCTCGTGAAGAGGAATGGCGTGATATTGGTCTGGGGGCGCAGATTTTGGCAGAACTGGGGATTGGTTCCATTCGTCTACTCGCTTCCAAAGAGCGTCACTATGTGGGTCTGGAAGGCTTTGGTCTGGAAATCTCCGGCACCGAGATCATCTAGGTCGGAAAAGAGCACAGATACAAGTTTGACAGCTTGAACAAAACCCTGCCTGGAGAAATCCAGGCGGGGTTTTGCTTGAATAAACGCTCGATTTTCATTGCCCATTTCATCGCTTTCCGAGATCCGGTCTTGACCAAGAAATAATTGCGCTTTATGGATGGATTTATGAAAAACCAACTGATCATCGCCAGCAACTTTTATTTTTACTCATCTTCATAGATGGGTGGATTTGTCGCGCTTGCGAAAAGACCACCGGGTTCGGTGGTCTCAACAGTTTGCAAAGGATCTCCGACCTGTAAAAGGCCTCTTGGCCAGAATGCGGAGTTCCAATGTCTATCCTTCCTCTCAAACCTGAAACATCAGATATATCTGATATTGCGGTTTTGCCGTTACAAGCGACTCGGCCAGTTTTTGATGTACGCCCTGCCACCATGGATGATTTCGATGAGTTAAATCGTCTCTGGCATCAGCTGGACGCCTACCACCATCTTCAGGATCCTGTGCATTTCCCTGTGATCAAATTGGATGAACCTGCCCGCACAGAAGACTATATCGAGTGCCTGATCAATCGCCACGACCAGACTTTGCTGGTGGCTCAGAAACGAGATGGTCAACCTGAACAAGTGACCGAGGCAGCATCGTCCAAGCTTTTAGGGCTTGCCAGTGTGTTTCTGCAAACTCTGGCTCCCAATGCCATCTTCCCGGCGCGGGTCCTGTTTGAACTGGATAATCTGGTCGTTGATCAGAATACTCGTAGAATGGGAGTGGCAAGAGCTCTGTGTAATTCTGCCTGCCAATGGGCCAAAGGGCATGGTGCAAGGGAAATGTCTCTGAATGTCTATGATTTCAACAGCCCCGCACGTGCCTTCTATGAAGCAATGGGCTTTCTTCCAAGCAAAATGCAAATGAGGCGCCAGCTTCTCTAGTTGAGAAAGGCTAGGGGGATTGGCTATTTGCTTCCGGGAAAATGCGAGGTGTTGCTATCGTCAGGTTTGACATGCAACTTGAAATGAAGAGCAACGCCTCGCATCAGTAGAGCTGCACTCATGCCAATCAGCGCACTGAGAGCGGGGTCCAGTCCAAGCTTCAACAGCCCGACATATAGACCTGCGCCAAGCAATGCTGCGGTGGCATAGATTTCCTGTCGCAGAACGAAGGGAACCACATTACAAAGAATATCACGCAGCAGCCCACCGAATGTGGCCGTAATGACGCCCATCATAATGGCCATCAACGGGTGAATGTTGGCTGCCAGTGCGACACCTGCTCCTGCGACACAAAAAGTGGCCATGCCCACGGCGTCAATCCAGTTCAAAACGGCTCTTTGAGAAAAGCCCATATGTTTGACAGTCAGTGCCAGAAGACTGGAGGGAAGAATAATTGCCAGCGGCCATGGATCGGAAACCCAGTTGACCGGGCTTATGCCGATCAGGAGATCGCGTAATGTTCCCCCACCGGCAGCGGTGACAAACCCGACTGTAACCACCCCAAATATATCCATATCAGCCTGTTTGGCTCGTATGCCTCCCGACATGGCAAATACGATCAAGCCTGCATAGGTGAAAACTGTGAGGGCATTATCAAGCACAATGGAAAAAGAAGGAGCATCCATGGCAAGACCTTTGTAAGACGTTGAAATTCTGTGGTAAATGTGAGCTTGGCAGATTATTGGAGCAATTGTCTAGAGATAAAGCCTGGGTACAGGATTCAGTGCTCTCGCAGAATGAGCTTGATTAGTGGTGCCGGAACCCTACAGCGTGTTCCAGAAAAGTTGGAGCATTTTTCGGATAAGAACTCGCTTCAAATCAAAGAGTTAAAACACTACTCGCGATTCAACAATTGTGAGGGGTGCTTCAGTGTGCTGGTACCACATATCCGTCCATGCCCAGATCTTCTGCCAGTTCGATATAGTCTTCCTCCGCACCCATATAGCGCAGGAAATGAGCTGGCTTTCCAGGGCAGTGCTCGTATATTCCTCCATCTTTTGAAAGGCTGTATGTGCACTGAATTGTCTGAACAGAACTACAGCCAGTCAGTAACAAGCTTATGCCAAGAAGGCGAAAAACCACACGATGGAAAGGCAAATCAAGCATGCTCCCAAGGTGCCAATTTATGGTTAATGAAGGCTTAAAATGCAGGTCAGGATTGAGCAACACTGGTCATGAATGATCGCAGGGAAATCTGCCTTGCACAAAAATCTTAACAATGTCTTGCAGCATGGCGGCAAACCGAAAAATGGTTACATTTCAAAGGGAAAAAAACCGGCTAATTCTCTCTTTGTTCTGTGTCAGAAAATGAAAGTTCTGCTTTGTCATAATTTGTTCTTTTTATGATCCTGATTTGTGTTTTGAAAGTTTAAATAGATCAAATCAATTCTATCCAATCACTCAACCATGTTTGAGTTGTACTGATCCAAATTACCCGACAATACCTCATAGAAAATAGAGAAGTATCTGACATTGAAAATAATCATATTGATACAGTTTGATACAATTTCTGACTGAATTACGACAAAAAGGCATCAATTTGCCACCTTTGTTCGTTATGAATCACCTGGCACCAACAAGGGAGGCGATCATGCGCAAAAGACTGTTTCTGAGCGAGTTGCTGTTTTTGATTCAACTGGCGAAGGAGGCTTGTATCGCAAGTTTTTGCCAATGTTCCTGTCGTTCATAGTCAGGAAATGCGGGTGGAGCTTTGGTCGTGAAATCTGAGCAAAAAAGAAACCGGACCACAATTGTGACCCGGTTCTTTCAAATTGATGAGATCAGATGCTGATCAAATTCAAGCTTTGGAAGCCTGATAGATTGTTTCGATGGAAGCATCCAGAGCGCCATTGAACTCGTCGTCAGATTGAGAGGCATTCAGGCCTTCGGTCAGAGCGCGAGAGAAGGAAGCGATAACACCTTTGTTGTCGGATAGACGCTTGCAAGCTTCTTCGCGATTATAACCACCAGACAGAGCCACAACGCGTGCACATGCTTTGTGAGCGACCAGCGCATCAAACAGGCCGGTTTTCTCTGGCAGGGTCAGTTTCAGCATAACTTTCTGACTATCTTCAAGAGCATCCAGTTGCTTCAGTAACTCTGCTACGAGCAGATCTTCGATCTCGGCTTTATCAGTAGCATTGATGTTCACTTCCGGCTCGATGATTGGAACCAGGCCTTTGGCCAGAATTTGCTTGCCGACGGTGAATTGTTGCTCAACAATGGCTGCAACACCGGTTGCAGATGCTTTGTTGATCACGGAACGCATCTTGGTGCCAAAGATGTTAGCTTTTACAGCTTTGTCCAGAGTGACATCGAGTTCAGGCATTGGCTTCATCATCTGAACGCCATCTTCTTCAGCTTCCAGACCCTTGTCCACTTTCAGGAAAGGAACAACGCCTTTTTCTTCCCACAGATAGTCAGCGGAAGCCTTGCCAGCAACGCTTTCGTCCATGGTGCGTTCGAACAGGATGGCGCCTACTACACGCTCACCGGTGAAGGAGGGCGAGGTCATGATGCGAGTGCGCATGGCATGCATCAGAGCAAACATTTCTTCGTCGTTGGAGAACTGGTCAGCAGTCACACCATACAAGCCCAGGGCTTTTGGAGTGGAACCACCAGATTGGTCCAAAGCTGCAATAAAGCCATTGTCGTCGGTGATCCGTTTCATCTGCTCTGAATTTGCCATTTCAGCGCTACCTCTAGCATAAAATAAAGGACAAGCCCGCAGCACTCTTATGCTTGTCTACCCCAAACGTTGGACCGTGGGCTTTTGCCACAAGATCGGTCCGCGCTGCGTGCCTCTTTAAACACTTTTTCTATCTCCAGGGAAAGACCCATTTGCCAAGAACGTAAATTTTATCCCTTAGGCCTAGGTTTAAAGCAGAAAGCTGGTGGAAAAGGCGGGTTTCTGCCACTTTCGAGATTTTTGAAGTCTCGAAGAGACAGGATAATCAGAGCCAACAGGATCGCCGGAGCGAGAAAGGCCCTGAACCGTGACAAGAGAAACCTGAAAAAGAGAAAAGCCCGGCAATGCCGGGCTGATCAATCGTCAGGCAGATGGAAAATCAAACATTTCAGAGCGAATTTATATCCAATAAGTGTTGCAACTTTTCAGGAAAGCGCTCTAGCTATGATCCTTGCTGCCAAATACATGAGCAGGTGCCACCATAGCTACGGCGATGAAGACTACACCAAGTAGAATGCCGATCAACTCACCAGACATACCATCTATGACCGATGGATATTTTGTACCACCAACAGGGCCAAGGGTGGATTTGCCACCTGCAATCTTGTCCAGAAGACCTGTGGCTTTTATGCCAGCATAGACACCCATATAAGCAGCAGCACCAAAGAGACCGCCAAGAATGAAAAATAAAGCATCCTTGCGGCCAGTTGCTGCCGCAGTCAGAGAGGTGCCCGGACAAAAGCCGGAAATGGCAAATCCTGCACCCAGCAGCAGGCCACCCACAAAGACACCGCTATAGGCAGTCTTGACGGACATATGACCCGGGTCTACCAGGCCAAGCAGCAAGCCGCCAAACATCAGAAGCGAAGCAGTGCCAATCGCCAGCATGATGGTTTTCATCAAGTGCAGATTGGTCAGGTTCAGCATACGAATGATGAAGCCGGGATTGGTCGCTCCAACGCGATCAAGGGTGAAGCCGAATGCGCCGCCAATGACAATGGCAAGAATAACGGATAGGGACATCTGACTAACGTCCTTTTTTGAACATCATAAGAGCAATGGGGAAGGCGGCGAGAAAGGCGCCTGCGGTGAAGATATAGCCTGAGATAGAAGTTTGCATCATGCCTGACATCATATGGCCAGAGGTACAGCCACCGGCCAATCTAGCTCCAAACAGAACAATGAAACCAGCAAAGAAAGCGGCTGCATAGCGCTTGACAGTGCTGTCGCCAAAATTCTTGCGCCAGACTTCAGGCATCTGCTTTTCTTCCTTGCTCACACCCCCACGCATCAGGCCTGAGATAGCGGCACCTGCAATCATGGCAATGACAAAGACAAAGCTGTAGTTAAGCGGATTGGCAACATTCTTGGCATATTTGCCGCCACTCTTGTTGAGATAAGCGTTCGGGCTGGAATAACCCTTCTTTGCATTCTCATCTAACACAACAATGTCAGGATTGATTGCGTCCCAAAGGATGCCATCGAAAATAACAAACTGGGTCGAAACTCCGATGGGCTTTACCAGCAATACGGCCAAGAAAAAGACGGCACCGAGCAATATGCCGCCTGATCTCCAATTCAGGATCATGTCGTGTCTCCCGATCTGTGTAACAGAGCTAAGTACAGAGAAAAACAATGTAAATTGCGTATTCTCATCTCTGGGTTCTATGAAATCTTCCCGCTTTGCGGCATTTGCACAAAGGGAATATCGGGAAGAAAATATAATTTAGAATATTCGAATATATATATTTTAAAGAATTATTCAAACTGATAAATCGTGATATCGACGATTTTTGCAGGATTGAAAATCTGATGCTGGCAAACAAAAAATGTCTCTCTTTGGCAAAAGTCAAAGAAGACAGGCAATGTACCAAATAGGTTGAAACTCAAAGATCGTAATATGGCGAACCATTGAAGAGAGACCAGCTCGTGAAGATTCGTATTCAGTTTAAAGTCCCATTTCTGTCTTCAATCGCATCCCTTGTTGGTGTGATGGTTATATGCACTCTGACAGGCGGCGTTCAGGCAGCAGAAGTTGGAGAAACGCTGGATTGCAAGAATTCAAGCGTTGTGGTCGAGCGTAGTATTTGTGATAACAAGGACCTTCTGGCTCGTCATACCGAGATGGAGGGACTGCTGGCTCATGCTGCCCGCTCACCTCGCAAGGATGCTCCTGGTCTGAAACTGGATGATAGTCAAACCGCTTGGCTGAAACGTCGTGATCGTTGCAGCAAATCATTCACCAAAATCAAATGCCTGATGCAGACTTATAATGCGCGCCTTGCTTATCTGGAGGCAAAGTTCCGCCCGGGCCGTACCAAAAGTGAGGATTGGCAATGTGAAAGTGATAAAACCACTTTTCCTGTCACATTCACCACAGGCCGTACCGCATTTGGTAAGTTTGTTGCTGCGGGTCGTGAAATGGATAAAGGCTATAAAGAATGGTTCATGGCCGAGACCGGAAAAGTAAGCGGTGAAACCCGCCAATATCTTGGTGAAAGTGAGAATGGGAGCCAGGCTGGTATCTGGTTTGGACCTAACAAGGCCAATTTCATTATGGATCGGTCCAAATTTGGCCTTGTTTGTAAAAAATGATCAAATCAACATCTGACCGGGAGGGTCGTTGCGACCGATCTTCCAAAATCTGCGAGAAAGCGCCCGACCAATCCTCGGGCGCTTTGGTGATTGTAGGGTTGAGCATCTCATGGCCATGCGTTTTCAGGTAAGAGCCAAAACTGAGCTCATCATCTGGATTTTGTTGGCAAACCGATTGATCCAAAGCCCGAGACTGATTGGATACTCAACGGTCATATCAGATATTTCGGCCTGCAGCGCGTTCCTGCAACCATTGCTCATTGGTTCCGCAGAACAAAAATCCATCCAACAACCCGTAGCAAGCCAATCTTGCATCTTCCAATGAGAAACCTTCGGGATTCACGCTTCTTTCAAGCCACAAACCATCGACCAGAGAGGTGAGGCTGATGGCAACAAGGCTTGCATCAACTTCATCTGCATTCCCTTCGATCAAGGCTACCTCTTTGATGACTTCGATCAATTCACTGCGGTAAGACGAAAACATCTCGGCTGCAGGACCGCGAATGTTCGGATTTTGGCGCAGCTCACTCCAAAAGGCCAGCATCATTGCCAGCCGGTTCTCTGAATGTCCCGACGGATCAAAGCAGGCTTCAACAAAAGCCGCCAGCCTCACTCTCGGTTCACTGTCCTCGTGCCGAACGATTTCAATGATCCCGGCAATAAAGTCATTCAGGAGGCGCTCGTAGGCATGCAATATGAGTTCGGCTTTACCGGAAAAATGGAACCGAAGCAGTCCAGGTGAAACCTCTGCACGGCGGCAGATTTCACGTACCGTGGTTGCAGAATAACCAACTTCCCCAACAGATTCAATCGTCGCCAAAATCAGCCTCTCACGTCTGACTTCCGCTTCCAGACGCGAATATTTGGGGGTCTGCTTTGCTTTGGGTGGCAAGATTTTTCTCTCTAACTGCTCTGCGAACTCCCTCAAATTACCAACCTCCATCCACATTGCAACCTTAAACAAACTCTCAGATCAAGATGAGTTATTATACGCTTGTAAAATAAATCTTGCCAATGCTCTTTTTCTTTCATAGGGTCTGAAGCGGGAGATGAAATCCAATTGTTTGGGAGGAAGAATAATGATGAATTGGACGAAATGTGCTTTGGGGCTTACGGCTGTGATTGCCTTCACATCATTCGCACAAGCGGGCGAGGTTTTGGACAAGGTCATGGCTGATAAAACCATGATTGTGGCCACTAATTCCGAATATCCGCCAGCGTCTTATCTCAATTCCGAAGGAAAATTTGATGGTTTCGATGTAGATGTAGCCAAAGAACTGGCCAAGCGCTTGGGAGTTCAGGCAACATTCATCAATCCGGCTTGGGAAGCCATCACGTCAGGAAAATGGGGGGGGCGTTGGCAGATGGCTATCGGATCCATGACCCCGACCCCTGCTCGGGCGCAAGTGCTCGATTTTCCGGCCGTCTACTATTTCACACCAGCAGCATTTTATGTTCACCAAAAAGCATCTTACGAATCCTTGAAAGACCTCAATGGCAAGAAGATAGGTGCCAGCGCCGGATCCACCTATGAAAGCTATCTCAATAAAACCTTAAAGCTGGATGAGGCCTATTCTCCGCCTTTTGACTATCTCGTCGAACCAGGCGAGATCCGTACATATGAAACCGATACCAATGCAATGGATGATTTGCGACTTGGCGATGGTGTACGTTTGGATGCCGGCATTTCGTCGGTTCCAAACATTCATGAAGCGATCAAGAACAATTATCCTCTGCGTATTCTCGGAGAACCGGTTTTCTTCGAACCATTGGCTGTGGTCGTTGCAAAAGGTGACAAGGAATTCTCACAAAAAACAGGTGCCATAGTCGAAGAAATGCGAGCGGATGGAACACTGAAAGCCTTGTCGATCAAGTGGTTTGGCGCAGATCTCGTGTCCACTAAAGCGAAATAAGTGCAAGCGGAACCACACTTATGGCCAATGTCTTTACACTCATGCAACACGCGTCTATCAGACGCGTGTTCTTGTTCATCATCCTGTTCGGTCTGTTGATCAATTTCGACTATCCAGACAATTGGGATATATCTGGACCAGTTGTGGCAGCAATCATCGCCGGGTTGATCATGCTCAACATGCACTTGGTGCTTTACTTGCCTTTTCGTGCGCAAGTAGTGGTGTTCTGGTTCGAGCTCCTGACGCTGTTCATGGTGTTCTTCTATTCCTTCGATCTGTCCTATACCTTCATTATCGAAAGGTTGCCGCTGCTGATTTTCACGGGGATCGGATATACGCTTCTCGTCTCGGCACTGTCCATCATGATAGCCAGCGGAATCGCGCTGGTCGGCGCGCTTATGAGACTGTCGAACAATGGAGCGGCATTTGCCATCTCGACATTTTATGTTTCATTTTTTCGTGGGACACCATTGCTGTTGCAGGTCTATCTGATTTATCTGGGGTTGCCGCAACTGGGGATCATTCTGGATGCAATACCGTCTGGTGTTATTGCGCTCTCTCTTTGCTATGGGGCGTATATGACGGAGATATTTAGATCCGGTATTCAGGCAGTGCCCAAGGCACAGACCGAAGCCGCACTGGCATTGGGATTGAAATCCTGGCAGATCATGCTCAAGGTTGTGCTTCCACAAGCAATCAGAATTATCATCCCACCGACCGGAAACAACTTTATCGCAATGCTCAAGGATTCATCATTGGTCTCGGCCATGGGGGTGATGGAACTGATGTATCTCGCGCGCACTTTGGGAAGGTCAGAGTTCAAGCATTTTGAAATGCTGATCACCGCAGCACTCATCTATTGGTTCATCAGCTTTCTGTTCGAATTGCTGCAAGGCCGACTTGAAAAGCACTTTGGGAAATCCATGAAGCGTTAAATTGGGGCCTATCTCCATAATGATTAGCGTTTACCAGGTTTTGAAGGAAAAAATGACATACAAGCTTTATTGGTATCCCGGCAGTGCTGCGATGGCACCCCACGCCATCTTGCATGATATTGGCAAAGATTTTGAGCTGATCGAAGCCAAAGGTGCTTTTTTGAAAAGCGCCGACTATCTAAGAAAAAACCCGAACGGGACAGTTCCTGTTCTTGTTTGTGAAAATGGCGAAACACTTTATGAAAGTGCCGCGATTTGTCAGTTTTTGGCAGAAAGGCATCCCGAGACTGGTCTTTGTCCTGCAATTGATGATCCATGCCGAGGGAAATATCTGCAATGGATGATGCATCTGACAAACACAGTCCAGGAAGCCATGACTATCTGGTGGCATCCGGATCAATATACCAACATCCCGGAAGTGCAGGCAAAACTGAAGTATGAGGCTGAAGCAAGACTGGCAAAACTTTGGCAGGTGCTTGATGGACACTTACAAGAAAATGGCCCTTTGTTGTGCGGGGACAGATTTTTTGCCTGTGACTATTACCTGGCAATGTTGATCCGCTGGACGCGGGATATGCGGGAGCCGGGTGAGAGCTTTCCCTATCTGAACCGACTTGTGAGCATGGCAATGGCGCGTCCGGCCTATAAAAAAATGCTACAAGATCAGAATATTACTCAGAATGTTCTACCAGATACGATAGGCACCCCTTCAATGGATTGCCAATCTGAAGGAGAAGGGTTTTGCGACTAACCTGAAAATCCGCAAGGATAGATTTCTGCATACCGGGCATATGATCGTGGGATTGCTTTCACCCTTCATCCCATAGCTGAGTAATCTGTTCCTTGCGGTTCAAATCAAGTTAGAGCTCGGAAATATCGACAAAGATTCGATAGTCTTTAATTTCGTTGCTCCGGATTTCCAGCCTCGTTGCAAAAGGTACCTCATACTCCGAGAGATCTTTTCGTGTGTAACGCACGAGCCCCTCACAAAATGCCATGGGGCCGCTTTCCCATATGCCGGTAATTGTGTGATGCATGCCGCTTATTGTGTCAAAAAAGGCCACATTCGCGTCTTTAACAATTGTTCGCCCCGTTAGCTGGTCAAAGTTGCCAAGCTTAAAAGTTACGTCATCTGCTACATGTCGAACGACACCATCCGCATCTTTTGCATCGACTGCGGTATAAAGATCTGCGAAAAGGTCTGTATATTTCGTGATATTGTCTGTCGTAATTTTCATGATTATCTCCAATGTCTTAGCTTTTATGTATTTGGAAGTAGGCTGTGGAATTCAGCAGGCCTTCTCACCTGTTAGACGGGCATATAATTGTCTTGGATTCAGATGGCCGTTTGATATCGCAAGTCCTAAAAACAGAATTGCCAGTGAAAACACCAGTGATGGGGCAATGACTTCGCCGAATATGAGTGCTCCAAATGCAATTCCAAAAAGGGTGGCAAAGTATCCAACCTGGGCAAAACTCACACCATCAGCGCGGCTTTGGACTTCGAACGTCAGAAGGTAGGAAAATGCCGTGACAAGACCAACACCAATCATTGCAAGCTGTGCCGGTGATGATGTTGGTTCGACACCGGACGGCTCACCAATGAGAAACAGAACGGGCCAAACAAGAAGAAGTTGCGAGAGCAATGCGCCGGTAGCCATCATTGTTGGATTACCGCTTGATGGATAGGCCTTGCTGCGAAAAACATTACCAAGCGCGAGAAACAATGGCCCTAGTATCGCAACACCAATCCATAGGAAACCGGTATCGGCCAGATCCAAACCTGTGGTCGTTATCATGCTTATGCCGGTCAATCCGACAAGAATTCCTAAAAGGCGATGCAGGGGAAGTATTTTTCGCTCAACGACCGAGGAGACAATGAAGGTGAAAATCGGTGAGAGAGTGATGAGCACTGAGTAAATGCTAACCGAAACTTTCCCTAAAACGGTATAGCCAACAAAACCCGGCAAACTGATGCCTAATAAACCTGCTCCTAGATAATAAAAAAGATATTGTGGCGTGAGTTGCAAGCGTTTGCCGGAGGCCAATCCCATTGCCATCAGTACAATTGTCGCTACCAGCAATTGCCAGAACAGTGCTGTCAACGCAGGGGTTCCTGCATTGGTAGCGATTTTGGAGAGCGTGATACTTACGCCGACTAGTGCCCCAATTGCGACAATCAATGTTGACGCCGGTACGATCCGTAGAAATGAAACCATGGCTAAGCTCCGATCGCGATTTTGGCTTCCCGAAACTGCGAGATAGGACCGATGGATGTAATACCTGATGGGTTTATGTGCCTATGACTTCTGAAATAATGCTCTCGAATATGCTGCATATCGATGGTAGTCACAACGTCTGGTAGCTGAGCCAATGCGCACATGTAGCGAGAAAGGTTGGGATAGTCGGCAATTCTTTTGTGATCGGTTTTAAAATGCGTGACATAGACAGCATCAAACCGAACGAGCGTTGGGAATAGCTTTAAATCGACTTCCGTGAGATCTGACCCTGCCAAATATTGCCGGTTTGCCAAAATGGTTTCAATCATGTCCAGACCTTCGAACAATTCGACTACGGCCTGACAATAGGCTTCTTGTGTTGTGGCAAATCCTGCACGGTAAACGCCATTTCTTATTGGTTCCTGGATCAGAGATGTGATCCGGTCAATTTCCCCTGACAAAGGATCTGGATACAGATCAATGTCGACGGCACCCAAATTGTCAAAGGCCGAATTTAGCATGCGCATCATGTCTGTTGAATCGGTGCTAACAATCTGCCTGGTTACTTTGTCAACGAGCAGTGGTACTGAAATTGCTCCGGTGTATTTGGGTTCTGCATGTTGATAGGCTTGATACAGATATTCGTGGTTTGGCATGTCTGAACTGGCATCTTCTCCGCCTTGTTGAATAATCCATCCGTTCTCGGATGAGATTGGATCCATCCAGGTCACGCTCAAGGCTTCGCTGATCCCCTTCAAGGCAATCACCAATTCCACGCCATGACACCAAGGACAAGCTCTGGAAAGATAAAGGTGATATCGGCCAACCTCTGCCGGAAATCTTGCATTTGGATCCGCTTCAATCCGATTACGTATTCCGCTTGGGATCCTTTTAAACTGACCATCTGTCTGTTTCGGTTTTTCGCGTAATTCACCGTCTATAAGCATTTTGGCCATTGGAACCTCCTAAATGTTGATGATGATCTCAATCTAGTTCGTTCTCAATTTTTCGATAATATGCCTTCTTCGAATTACAGAGGTGAGAAAATTTCGCCCATTCCTTCTCTCGCTTTGTCTTCGAATGTTCGAAATCCTTGCTGTTTGCCTGAGGGTACAAAACAGAGTGTCGGGAAAGGGTGGGCTCGCTCTAGTCTATGCGGGATCTGGTTAGAGCAAGCTTGGTAAAACCAGTTTAGTGAGCTTGAAACCAAGATTTTGACCTGAGCCACATATTCATCTTAAAGTGAACACTTGTTCATCAACTTTGGAAGTGCTTTGGGTTCCAGTTCAAAGCTGTAACCCGAAGAAATATGTGCCGCTATTGCGCAATATAGAGAGGTGGTTCTGATGAATATGGGGGATATTCCGATAATCATTGCGGTTGCAGAGACCCAAGGGTTTGCTTCCGCTGCAAGGCGATTAGGGGTTTCGAAATCCGCAGTGAGTAAACGGATTACCGTGGTTGAACAACGCCTCGGTGCTCAATTGTTTCACCGGTCGACACGGCACATCAGTTTAACAGAAGTAGGAGCCAGATTCTATGAACACGCAATCCGTTCCTATGAAGCAGCGCAAGAAGCAGAGGATTGCGTTTCAGTCCTGCAAAGCAAGCCCAAAGGCAAATTGAAAATAAATGTACCGATGTCTTTTGGCCGGTTGCATATCTCACCATTGATTGCGGATTTTTTGAAAATCTACCCAGATATTGAAATTGAACTCATTATGGATGATCGCGTCGTCGATCTAATTGAAGAAGGATTTGATCTGGCGATACGAGGTGGGACTTTGAAAGATTCTTCTTTGGTCGCTAGAAAAATCGCTCCAATAACAAACATCCTTGTTGCCTCCCCAGACTACATCCAAGCTTACGGAGAGCCTTCCTCTGTAAAAGAGCTAATGGACCATAATTGTTTGCAATATACCTACAGTCGTGACTTTCAGGAGTGGGTATTTTTGTCCAATGGAACTACTCTATCCTTTCGGCCCAATGGCAACTTTCGCGTCAATAATGGAGAAGCGCTGAAGGAGACTATTCTCAACGGGCTTGGTATAGGCAGGCTACCCACCTTTACTGTTGGAGGGGATCTTGCAAATGGTCGCTTGGTTCAGGTACTTGCGGATTATTCAATGCCCAGACAGATGCTTTACGCAATCTATCCCGAACGCCGTCACCTTCCACCCAAGGTACGTGAATTCATTGATTTTTTACTGGAGCGTTTAGGCGGGGATATGCCGCCTTGGGATCAACTCTGAAGCAACAAAAATCGTATGGCAGGTCCTGCTGCTGCCCGTTTCCCCTGATCAGGGCCCGTCTATGTTAGTTTGCATCCCAAAGCCAGTATTTCTTATCTCCATTTGAAAATAGATAAACAGATATGTCGCCACCCTCTTGATAGTTTTTCAATTGTTGATCAGGTAAAGTGTCCCATAAGAAATCAAAGTCTGTAATGGCGTCAACTTCCGGTAAATGCGCAGACTTGAACTCATCTTTATTCGCAAAATCCTGCTTTGAAGCAATGCGCTCGAATACCAGAAATCGCTCATCAATGCATGGCCAAACACAATCCTGCCATGTTGGAAGAGAAGGTGTGGCGAAAACTATTTCGTCAGCATCCTCATTACCATATTCACGCACTATATTTGTTTCAATTTCAAGTTCCTTTAATTTTCCTGAGGTCAGGCATTGCTCGCAAACGCATTCAATATCTTTGGTGCCACTAAATCCGCTACCGTCAAACCATATCCCTTGCATTCCACAGATTGAACAGCCTTTTGGGGTATCTGTCCTAAAAGCAAAGTTGCTTGGTTTACGGAAATATTTAAATTCCATATCCTTTTCTCCTCAAAATGATGTATATCAAACCGCTATACTCGTCGATAATCAGCCAATTTCGGCAAAGGTTTCTGGATCCGGTAATGTTGGCCGATTGACCAGAGTCTTGCAATTCCTGTCTCCAAACTACATATAATTTTCCAATCGATTATTCAGGAACACCAAGGAGCCGGGATTGGACTCTCTCACACAAGCTGTATTGGGCGGCACCATTGGATATGCCGTCGGCGGTCGTCAATTGGGTCGCAAGGCTGCGCTTTGGGGAATGGGTCTTGGCACCTTGCCTGACCTTGATGTTCTGGTTTCCTTTTCCGATCCGATTGAAGACTTCATCTATCATCGCTCATGGAGCCATTCGCTCTTCCTGCTCACCGCTATCAGCCCAGTGATCGGGGAGGGGATACGGCGTCTGCATAAACTCCCAACATCATCGCGTGTGACCATCATGCTGATGACATGGCTGGTGCTGATCACTCACCCATTGCTCGATAGTCTCACCTCATATGGGACGCAACTGCTCTGGCCGCTGACCAACTATCCATTTGCTGTCTCTTCAGTTTCGATCATCGATCCGGTCTACACACTTCCCTTGCTCTTCGCTACCATCTGGGCGTTGATCAAAGGACGACCGAAGATTGAAGGAACAATAGGAAGTGCAGGCAAAATCAGCAGGGTCGCGCTTATTCTTTCAACGCTTTATCTTGGTTGGGGCATGTTGGCTCAAAATCAGATGCAGACCCGTGTAGAGCAACAAATTGCCCAAGGCAGCGAGCCAGATACATCTGATCCGCAGATTCTCGTTACACCTTCCATGGGTAATTCAGTTCTTTGGTATGTTCTGTCAGTTGATGACGAGAAAGCCCGCTATGGTTGGGTGTCTCTATTGGATGCTGATGATCAAAAGATTGAATGGATCGATATGGATAGGAATCTGGATCTGTTGGAGGAAGGATCAGAACGACCAGAATTGGTTCAGTCCTTGATGAATTTTACTCATGGTTTCTATGCGCTCGAGCAGCATGCGGGAAACCAGATTCTTTTGAAGGACCTGCGCATGGGAATTGCACCGGATTTTGTCTTCCGCTTTCTCATTGCAAAAAAGGAAGCGGAGCAATTGAAGTGGAACCAGCCTACAGTGCAATTGCAGCGACAGATAAATCCTGAAGCAGCGTCCTTCCTCTGGAGCCGTATGCAAGGTCGATAGAAAAGACCGGGATGCGAAGCATCAAACGTTACGGGATATTTGAAGCATGTTTTTTGCAGAAAAGTATTTGCGGTTTTTGGGTGGGAATATGCTCTAACGCAGTTTGGGAGCAGGCATCAGGCTTTGTTGAAGCAGATTGATCATCGGTGTTTTCTCCCCCACACGGGTGCTGAGCAATCCAACAGGTCGAGCATAGCGAACATTGCGAATGATCGTTACATGGAAATCTGACGTGTCTAGCATGACGCCCGGCCATAATGGCAACAGGGATGTCCCCATGCCTTCACGCACCATATGAAGAATGGAATCAGGACCATCCAGGTCGCATAGAATATCCGGCATCAATCCGAAGTCGTTCAGATATTGTGCGGCAATTCTTCCTCCCCAACTCTGCCGATCATAGCAAATATAGGAAGAAGACATTATGGACCGGGCTATCGTCTTCTCACTGGCATCTTTCAATGGCTCAGGAGATATATGGCAAAGAGGTTCGAGCGCGATTGGAAAGAATTGCAGAGCTTTGGACAGCGCAAAAGGTGGTTCAACCAAAAGCGCAACATCGATATCGCGTGTCTGCACATCCTCGTACAAGGCTCTGGAAGTGCCAGGTGAGATGGTCAGATGAATATCTGGAGCCTGCTGGCGTAGATCCCTCATCACCTTTGGCAGATAGCCACTCATGGCCGTCGAGATGACTCCGAAGTTTAACTGGCCGCTCAAACCCTGGTCATCCAGATCGCTGGCGAGCAGGGAAACATCTTCCAGAATTTGTCGAGCTCTGGGCAACAGGTTGAGGCAAGCTTGCGTCGGTTTGGCGCGATGACCCATGCGATCAAGAAGGACACATCCCATCTGACGCTCAAGTGCAGCAATGCGCTGACCGACAGCAGCGGGGGTCATATGATCTATCCGTGCGGCTTCCGCGATGGACCCTTTCTCTGCAACCAGCACCAAAGAGCGGAGAAAATCCGTATCCAAAAGAGTTCCTTTCGATTGATGAAAGAAATATATTGTATTTCTTTTTGATCTGCAATGGTAAAACCGGGCACAAATGATGAGCCAAACCATCACTCTGACTCGTCGAACATAAGATGGAATGATCCTGGAGCCGGAATGTTCGTCCAATTGCCGCTTGCTGGTGGTCGAACATGGATTGCTGTGAAATTGGGCTGACCAGCAAGCGGCATCTTCAGAACCCATAGTATGGTGCTTGGCTCCGAAGGACCTTGCTGACAAGGGGGGCTGGGATGGCAATTTATGGAATATTGTTTCGGCGCTTTGTTCAGTGTCATTGAAAGATGTTAGCCAAGAGGGAATAAATGAAAGTCATCAAGCCTCAGGTAGGACCGAAAAACGTTCCAGACCAAGATCACCTGATAATCGGGGTTTGCCAAATGGCACCGATCTTTCTGAACCGTCAGGCGACGTTGGATAAGGCGATTGATCAGATCGAGCTGGCAGCAAAAGAAGGTTGTGAACTGATTACTTTTGGTGAGGCATTGGTGCCGGGCTATCCGTTCTGGCTCGCTCTGACAGATGCGGCCCGCTTCAATGATGACAAACAAAAAGCCATTCATTCTCTATATCTTGAACAGGGTGTAACCATTGAGCGAGGCGATCTTGCCGATGTGCAAGCCGCTGCCAAGCGAAACAAAATTGCTATATATCTGGGCATCATGGAACGCGCGTTGGATCGTGGTGGCCATACGCTTTATTGTAGCCTGGTCTATATTGACAACCAGGGACAGATCGCCTCCGTCCATCGCAAGCTTCATCCAACCTATGAAGAGCGCTTGGCTTGGGGCAGCGGGGATGGACATGGTCTTCGCACCCATTCATTGGGTGCCTTCACACTTGGGGGCTTGAACTGTTTCGAAAACTGGATGCCACTCTCACGCGCTGCGCTTTACGCACAAGGTGAAAATCTTCATATCGGCGTCTGGCCGGGTGGATTGCACAACACCTATGATCTGACGCAAGTGCTCGCCAAGGAAGGCCGTTCTTATGTTGTGGCTTGTTCTGGCCTGATGCGCAAAAGTGACTGCCCTGCGGATATGCCTTCATTGGAAGAAATCCTCGATAATTCCGGGGAATTCATGGCCAATGGTGGCTCTTGCATTGCCAATCCAGACGGAACTTGGCTGATTGAACCTGTGATTGAGGAAGAAGCTCTGCTTGTCGCCGAAATCGACCATGCCAAGGTGCGCCAGGAACGTCAGAACTTTGATCTGGCTGGCCATTACTCACGTCCTGACGTTACACGTCTTGTTGTCAATCGCCAGCGCCAAGGCTTGGCCACATTTGAGGATGAATGAGGAACAACGCCATGCAAAGCTATTTTCATCTTGCCTTCAATGTGAAGGATCTGGACGAAGCACGAACTTTCTATTGCGATATGCTTGGCTGTACGGCTGGTCGTTCAACGGATAGCTGGATTGATATCAATTTCTTTGGCCATCAGCTCTCACTGCATTTGGGGGAGCCTTTTCCGACTGCCAAGACAGGCAAGGTGGGAGGTCATCTTGTGCCTATGCCGCATCTCGGCGCAATCCTGCCACTGGCCGACTGGAAAAAACTGGCGGTCAGGCTTGAGGAAAATGGGTTGGAATTTGTCTTCCCACCTTTCGCCCGTTTTGTGGGTGAGCCGGGTGAGCAACATACGATGTTTTTCCGTGATCCATCAGGCAATCCGATCGAGATCAAAGGATTTGCTGATATGTCCGGAATTTTTGCGAGCTGATTTGAAGCTTTACTGTGGGGACGCCTCCTTTTTTGCCTCTAAGCAACCGGGCGAATAGGAGGAACTCTGGCCGGGACGAGAGTCCCGGCCTTTTTTTGCCTCAACCGATTTCAGTCACATATTGATCTTGGTTGTATGTTTGACAGCTCGTAGGGTGAGGGTGGAATTGACTCTTACCACGCCGGGAAGATTGGTCAGGATGTCATGATGGATGCGTTCCAGATCGGCGGCATCCTGATAGACTACACGCAGCAGATAATCATATTCGCCCGCCAGCAAATAGCAGTCCTGAATTTCGTTGATCTCTTTCACCGCGCGCTCAAATCGAGCCAGAATATCGCGACCCTGTCCTTCCAATGTTACAAAGACAAAGGCAGCGCCAGTAAGGCCACAGGCCTTGGCATCCAGCATCATATGATAGCCACTGACTAGCCCGCTTTCTTCCAATTGCTTGACACGGCGGAGACAAGCGGAAGGAGACAGGCTGACTTTCTCGGCCAGCTCGGCATTTGTCAGTCGGCCGTCTTCCTGAAGGAAATTCAGAATCTGACGGTCACGCTTATCTAAATCCTTCAATTGCATTTAATTTCACCTATCTTATATTTTTTCGAATTTTATTCGAAAAAATATAAGATAGGCAAGCATCTTTCGTGACAAATTGCGCATAAATTCGAGCAAAATAGTGTGATCAAATTCTCAAGGATGCTCCGCATAACGAAAAGAAGAGCATCAAGTGCAACAGCAGCAATCCAAGCCAGAAGGAATTTGCATCATGCTTATCGGATGCCCAAAAGAAATCAAAGACAGCGAAGACCGCGTTGGTCTGGTGCCATCTTCCGTTCAGGAACTGGTTGCCAGCGGCCACGAAGTCATGATGGAAACCAATGCTGGTCAAGGCATCGGTTGTTCAGACAATGACTATCTTGCAGCCGGCGCGACCATCGTGGAGACCGCTGACGAGATCTTTGCCAAGGCCGATATGGTCGTCAAAGTGAAAGAGCCTCAGGCTGTAGAGCGTGCGAAACTGCGTAAAGGTCAGGTTCTCTTCACTTACCTGCATTTGGCACCAGATGCTCCTCAGACCGAAGATCTGGTAAAGTCCGAAGCAACCTGCATCGCTTATGAAACCGTGACTTCCGATTCCGGTGCTCTGCCATTGCTCTTCCCAATGTCAGAAGTTGCTGGCCGTCTGGCTCCACAGGTTGGCGCACAGGCTCTGGAAAACAATGGCGGCGGCATGGGCATTCTGCTCGGTGGCGTTCCTGGTGTGGATCCTGCTGAAGTCGTCATCATCGGCGCTGGCGTGTCCGGCACCAACGCAGCTCGCATCGCGCTGGGCATGGGTGCATCCGTGACCATGGTTGATCGCAATGTTGACGCTCTGCGTGCAGCAGTTGACCGCTTCGGTACCGCAGTGAAGACCGTTTACTCCAATAAGGGCAACATTGCTCGCTTGGTTGAAAAAGCAGACATGGTCATCGGTACCGTTCTGATCCCCGGTGCAGCAGCTCCAAAACTCGTCACCAAGGAAATGATCGCTTCCATGCGTGATGGTTCCGTCATCGTTGACGTAGCAATCGATCAGGGCGGCTGCTTCGAGACCTCCAAAGCGACCACTCACTCCAACCCAACCTATGTAGTTGACGGCGTGGTTCACTATTGTGTGGCCAACATGCCTGGCTGTGTGGCTCGCACTTCTGCCTTTGCGCTCAACAATGCGACCCTACCATTCACTCTGGCTCTGGCCAACAAAGGCTGGCAGCAGGCACTGAAAGACGATGCACATCTGCGCAACGGCCTGAACGTGCATGAAGGCAAAGTCACCTACAAGGCCGTCGCCGACGATCTTGGCTACGACTATGTCTCTTCTGAGAGCATTTTGGGTCTCTAAAAACTAGCACCCTAGGTGCAGTGGTGAGCATTAAATAAAAAGCCGGGCTTTGCATCTGCAGAGCCCGGCTTTTTAAATTTGAGATCATTATGCCATCTGACTTTGTATGTTGGATGGCTTTGAGGAAGATTTCAGCTTGCTCGTCAAACCCTTGACCAGTGCCTTGTTCAAAGGCTCTTCCCAATAGCGATAAATGATCATTGAAACGCCTATGCAGCCCGCTATAACGCCGAAGGCCACTCCAACGGCGGCCCAGCCAGTAAGATGCAGACTATCTGCAATCACATAACTGATGGTCAGGCCTGCATATTGATGCACCAGATACAGCGAGTAGGACGCCAATCCGACTTTGGCGAGTGGTGCAATGGAAAGCGCCCGGTTCAATCCATCCCACCATTGCGGCAGGATCAGAAGCGCAGCAAAGACCGGTGCGAAGGCAAGGAAATAGGCATCGCCAAACAAATGTGATGCCCAGCCAAGGCAGACAAAGCCATTGAATAGGGTAAAGCCAGCCATGCTTAGTTGCTGTTGATTGACCAGATAGGCTGCTATTCCAAGCAGGAACCAACCGGAGAAATTGGAAATACTGACCACTGCCAATCCATTATAGATCGACTGAATGCCCAGCATCTGTGCGCCTGACATGGCGACCAGACTTCCGAGGAAAAACAGATTGATCAGTAGAATGAAATGTTTGCGTGAGAGGAAGTATAAAAGTCCGGCGATGGCATAGAAGCGAACTTCTACAAACAAAGACCAATAGGCCTTATCCATCCAATTTTTACTCGACGCCAGGCAGTGCGGCATTCCAGAGCTTTGGAGAAATCAGACTGAGGGACGGCAGGAAATTGCCCCACTGGGCCGCCCAGACATTTGGCCAAAGCGACAAAACCCCAAATGTCAGGCTGGCACAGAGCAGCATAGTCGGCCAAAGCCTTGCAAAGCGACGGATGGCAAACTGCAGAAAGACTGCAAATCTCGCAGCGTTCCCGCAAATCAAGGTGTCTATATCTCGTTCCCATACCACCTGCCACAATAGCAGGTGTTGCACTTCGGATGTGAATCTAACGGGCACGAAGTCCGTCAATATAACCAATGCGCGACATATAGGGGCCTTGGGCTGATCACATGAATGAAGTGATCCAGCCTTAGGCTACATTCACAAAGATTGGCTTACTCATTGGGTCTGGCTGCCCAAAACCGCTTTCCATGGTTAAGCAAGCCTTGAAAGATGATATATCTAATTCTTGCCGAGACAGGCCTGAACATACCCCTCATCAAAGATCTCACCCCAGGCGACCTCATAGCCATCGCGCATCATCTGCGCCAGCTCACCATAGCTCTCCCAGCCCGAATGATGCAGCTTGACGCGGCATTCTTCATCGCCAAGATGCAGGAAGCTGACCACAAGTTGACTGGCCCCTTCTGCCGGTTGCCCCATATGAAAGGCTATCTCGACGGAATGAGGCGCATCACAATCCTTGAAGCTGCCCCAGATATAGCGTGTGCCGTCAGCGGTAATCTCGGTGATCTTGCCATCATTGACGGCGTTGACTTCCAGACCCAAGGCTCGTGTGCCATCGCGATGAGCACTGACAGAGCGTGAATGCAACGGCCACCATAACCCCATCTTGCCAACAAACAATCCATAAGCAGCCTCTTGAGAGAGGGGAACCTGTGCAGCTTTCACAATGGGTTTGGTCATGGATACTCTCAAAGCTTCATCAGTGGAATGACACTAATAGCGCCGCATATTGCGTTTGAAAAGCCTGTAACGATGCAGAGTAACAAGGAAGCCAAAAATCGAGAGGCAGAGGCCCGAGGTTGCCCATTTCAAAAGCTTGGCATCGAATTGGAAATCGGAAAGCCAGGATGTTGGATGAGCAATTTCGGGGTGCCAAGGAAAATAGGTGAGGGAGATGGACTGGTCGATTTCGAGCAAATACTTCTCTTTTATAAACCAAACTTCATGTTTGAACTCTGCGCCCTCAATTGAAGTGAAGTTGAGGATCGCGGTGCTAAAATCTCCGAAATAGGTCGTGTTTTTAAAAAGCAAAGATGGTGGGCCAGAATCAAAATTTTTCTCGAATGGGCCAGATGATAGTGCGACTGAAATCACACTTCCTTCAGTTGTTTGACCCCAATTGGTGAGCAACCAATAGACCAGACCGGTATCGTAATGCGTTCCGACAATGTAGGCGCATATTAGCCCGATAATGATACAAATGGCCATGAAGAGGGAATAACCATCTTCTTGGTCTTGATGGGCGTTGAATGTCATTGGAGTAATTGAAATCCGGAGATAGAAGTAAATATGCACTATCTGATGGCAATTATCTAGAATTGCAACTCATGAATTGGTTCATGGTTTCCATATTCTATTTCTTCCGGCGCAAGAAGGGGCGGGTGGTTTTCAGAACGCGGCCGATACTTTTGCCCGCGCGATCTTCGATCCATGCCATCTTATTGTCCAGAAAGGGCCAAGTTTTTCGGGTACGGCGGATCCAGTTGCGACCAGAGGAGCTATAGGCGACCAACAGGAAGATCCCCAATGCAAGCAAAGGAACGCCAGTGGGGATCGGAAGCCAGATGGTGGCAATGCCTGCAATCAGACAAACAATTGCAAGTCCAAGCATAAACCATTGTTTGAAAGTCGCTATCACCGCGAGTCGGTCCATCTGCCATTCTTTGAGATATCACTGCCTTAAGCAGGACATATGACAGCGAGACGACGGTGTTTCTGTTTTGCCAAGAGCAGATAACGGACCAATGGAAAAGAAAATTGGGCGATATTCAGAGCTGATTGTCAACGTCGCCAGACAGGCGGCTTAGTAATGGACGTGTGGTGCGCAAGACGCGCGTGACCTTGTTCTCTGATCTGTCTTCCAACCAGATCATCTGACGATCAATCAGCGAGAAACGCTTGCGTACGCGACGCACAAGATTGCGGCCAGAGCGGCTATTGGCAATGAGCAGGAAGGTAGCGAAGGCCATGAGAATGGCCCCGGCTGGAACCGGCGTCCAGACAGAAGCAAGGCCTATGACGAACAAAATGATCGCCACACCCACAATAATCCCTTGCTTGAGCCGTGTTACCAAATGTCTTGTCCTGTTCCAAAATGTAAAAGCGCTAAAATATGAAGCACCCTTACAGCTTAGATAAGGGCATTTGTGTCAAGATCAAGGTGCAACTGAACCGCTCCACAGCCCTGAGCACCATGCATCATTTTTTTCTCAAGACAGTGACACATTCCACATGTGCGGAGAAGAGAAATTGATCTACCGGGGTGACACTTTCAATCTCGTAGCCACCGTCAACCAAAATGCGCAAATCTCGGGCCAAGGTGCCAGGGTTGCAGGAAACAGCCACCACACAGGGGATGTTGGATTTGGCAATTTCTTCAGCCTGCGCTTTGGCACCTGCGCGTGGGGGATCAAAGACCACGGCATCGAATTTCTTCATCTCCATCGCCAAGACGGGGCGACGGAACAGATCACGGCGCTCAATCTTGATGCCTTTCAGATTGGAGCCAAAGCGCCAACCTTTCTCCAAGGCCTTGAGAGCCGCTTCATCGCCCTCCAAAGCCCAGACAGGAGAATTCTCGGCCAGGCGAAGGGCAAAGGTGCCCGACCCGCAAAAGAGATCAATCACACGCTTGGCTTTGTCTCCAACGGCATCAAGCACCAGATTCACCATGGCGTGTTCCGCCGTTGCGTCAGCTTGTGTGAACGCTCCGGAGGGAGGAGAGACATGAGCCCGTCCCATGGTCAGTTGTGGTGGGCGGCGTTCCAGTAATATCTCGCCATTGGCGCTGAGACGGGCAAGGTCCAGATCTTCGGCGACTTGAACAGCTTTCAGATAAGTCTGACCGCCATTCAAATCCCTGACATTGGCAAGGCTCACATCAATACCGGAATTCGTGGACAGCAATGTGACTTTTGCCTCGCCCTTCTTGGTCATGAAAAGCGGAAGCACTTCGGCCAGCTTTGGCAGCAATGCAGAAAGCTCTGGGACGAGCACCGGGCAATGGTTCACATCAACAATGCGATTGCTCTTTGCCTCATGGTAGCCAAACAAAAGCCGACGACCAATTAAGCGGGCAGTCAGAACCGCGCGGCGACGTCCACCGGGTTTGGTTGCGATCATGGGCTGCAAAGGAACATCGAAACCACGTGACGCAAGAGCCTCTTTCACAAGATTGGATTTCCATGCTTGATAAGGCTCACTCGCCAGATGTTGCATGGAACACCCACCACAACGCTCGAACAAAGGACAGATGGCATCGACACGGTCCGCTGATGAGACGACAACTTCTTCCAGCTCAGCACGCTCGCCACGTGGTGTGATACGCACCCGCTCGCCTTCAAGAGCATAGGGCACAAACATCGCTTTGCCATCATGATGGGCAATGCCATCGCCTTTGGCCCCAAGGCTTTCAATCATCACTTCAACGGGATCGGTCACAATCGGTCCTCTTCAATCCATCTGGTCTGCGCCACTCTTAAGCGAAGAGGCCCAAGAATGAAAGGGGAGGCAAGATTAAGACTTTGAAAACCATAAGTTCAGATATTCAAAAATAATAGAAAATTTTATCTACCCCATTAGCCCCGCTTTAAGCAGCGTTACTTTAATAATTGGACCTTCTGTTCCAAAACGGAGAGAAAGTATGTTGCTACGACTTTTCTATGGGGTAATTATCTCAGCTTTTCTTCTGATGCCAAGTCATGCTGCAACCAAACATTCCTGGAAAGTTTCCAAGATTTTTGGTCAGGCATGGATCGCATCGACGGGTGTGAAGCCCCGTAAAGTTTCCAAAGGCAGCATGCTTAACCCAGGCGAGACATTGTCCACACGAGGGCGAACCAAGCTGATGTTGAGCCGAGGCAAAGAGCGTATTCAGGTTGGCTCCAATGCGGTTATGGCAATTCCGCGAGAACAATATCTACGGACTGGTAAGACGCTGATTTTGCAACAGGCGGGACGACTGGATCTCGCAGTCAACAAAAAGGACGTCAAGCATTTTGCAGTGAAAACGCCCTATGTGGCTGCAATTGTGAAGGGAACACAATTCTCTGTCTCTGTGACAGAGAAGAAAACGATCGTTTCTGTTCGTTCCGGTAAAGTGGGGGTATCCAGTTCTTTGTCTGGAGAAGAAGTGGATATCACCGCAGGCCAAACGGCTAGTCTTGATCGCGCCAAATCCAAATTTTCCGTCTCGGGCCTGGGTAAGGCAGCAAGCGTGCGGAAAGTGAAAAAAGTTAAGGTAGTTCCGCCTGCTTTTGTGGCTACTAAAACAATAAAAGGCAGTCGCAAGGAGCTCTCTCCGGGTTCTGCCAGAAAGACTTCGCCTCAATCCTGGCATAGTCAGGTAAATCCAGGCATGGAATTCAGAGGTGGTGCCCGTTCTGCTGATGTCTCGAGCAATGCTGGAAACAGAGGAAATAGCGGCGCCAATGAGAACAGCAATGGCGGTGGAAATGGCAATGGCGGTGGAAACGGCAACGGCGGTGGAAACGGCAATGGCGGTGGAAACGGCAATGGCGGTGGAAACGGCAACGGCGGTGGAAACGGCAACGGCGGTGGAAACGGCAATGGCGGTGGAAACGGCAACGGTGGCGGAAACTCATAGAGTTCCATTTTATTGGCGTTTGTATGAGAAGAGATCTTCTGTGAGAAGGCGGAGAATGAGTATGTTTCAAAGACTATTAATTTGTTTGACCCTAACCTTCCTGTTGGCAACACCAAGTCAGGCAGTGAGTGAGCATTCTTGGAAAATTACCAAAATTTTTGGCAATGCCTGGATTGCTTCAAAAGGGGTGAAGCCGCGCAAAGCTTCCAAAGGCGGCATGCTCAATCCCGGTGAGACTTTGTCAACCCGAGGTCGTACCAAGCTCATGCTGAAACGCGGTAAAGAGCGTATGCAGGTTGGGGCCAACGCAGTTCTTGCCATTCCGCAAGAACAGCATTTGCGTCCTGGCAAAACACTCATCCTGCAGCAAGCTGGTCGATTGGATCTCGCTGTCAATAAAAAGGACGTCAAGCATTTTGCAGTGAAAACGCCTTATCTGGCTGCTGTGGTAAAGGGTACCCAATTTTCTGTATCCGTGAATGAGAAGAAAACAACGGTTTCTGTTCGCTCAGGCAAGGTGGGTGTCTCCAGTTCTTTGTCAGGTGAAACGACTGATATCACAGCAGGCCAATCCGCAAGTCTGGATCGCTCGAAAGCAGGGCCTGCCAAATTGTCGGTGGCAGCCGCTGGAAAACGGGTGAGCATACGCAAGACCCGAAAGGTCAAGGCAGCATTGCCAGCATTTGTGACGACTAAAAAAGTCAAAGGCGTGCGCAAGGAATTGGTGCCTGGTTCGCCTAAAAAGGCCATGTCCAAACGACAGCAGGCAAAAGCCCAAAAAGCTCGTGAAACTCGTAAAGCCAATCGATCAAACCGTGGTTTCAAGGGATCAATCAGAAGTGCTTTCAACAGAAGCAATGCCGGTCCCGGCAATAATGCCAGTAATGCGGCAAATGGTAAAAGCAGTTCCAATAGCAATGCCAGCAGCAACAGCAATAGTGGCGGTAACGGAAACGGCAATGGCGGCGGAAACGGCAATGGCGGTGGAAACGGCAATGGCGGTGGAAACGGCAATGGCGGTGGAAACGGCAATGGCGGTGGAAACGGCAATGGCGGTGGAAATGGCAACGGCGGTGGAAACGGCAATGGCGGTGGAAATGGCAACGGCGGTGGAAATGGCAACGGCGGTGGAAACGGCAATGGCGGTGGAAACGGCAATGGCGGTGGAAACGGCAACGGCGGTGGAAACGGCAATGGCGGTGGAAATGGCAACGGCGGCGGAAACGGCAATGGCGGTGGAAACGGCAATGGCGGTGGAAACGGCAATGGCGGTGGAAACGGCAATGGCGGCGGAAACGGCAACGGCGGCGGAAACGGCAATGGCAATGGCAATGGAAACGGTTAGAGATTGACCATTCCCTGGATATTCATGACATAGATGACACGGCTTCCCGGTCAGCTTTGCTGGCCGGGATTTTTCTTGCCGTACAAATGTATTTGCTTCCAATCGACTTGAAGAGCAGTGTCTAACGCAGAGAGGGAGTGTAGCGACTTCAAGTAACTTAGATCTACATGAACAAATGGAATCATCACTTTAAGAGATGGAAATAATGATTCTGGATCAAAAGGTTACAGAGAATATATGAATCAAACTGAGATGGGTTTTACCACAACTTCAAGAAGCTGAATCAGTCTGTGAATATCCTGAATCAGTTTGGGAATTGGTCCTTGGTCAAGGCATCCATACCGGCTGGGAGGGCGCGGTTATAAAGCGACCATGGTTAATGGACGATAAAGAAAAGCGAGTTTTGAACAGAGTTGAAAAATGATAATTTTGCCCTCGAAATCAGGGTGCGAGTGTGCCAAGGGTATTGCTGATTTTTCGCTTGAAATTGTCCAGACGCGCAGATGAAGCATCCTCCGCTTTATAAAGACAGAGATAGGAAAACTTCGCTTGTGGAGCGCAGACCTTGAACAGCGAGCGTTGCAAAATACGCTTGACCGGTCGTCCCATCCAGAACCAATCAATCCATGCAGGAGAGCCCAAGGTGGTGATGATGAGAGCTGATTTCAAACCTGTTAGACGGGGTTTGATCGGTCCCAGATCGCTGGCATGATCAAAGGCGATGCCAGGTGCCCAGACACGGTCAAACCAGCCTTTTAAAATAGCTGGTAGATTGAACCACCATGTCGGAAAAATGAGGATGAGATGGTCGGCCTTCGTGAGTTCGGTAATCTCATCTTCAAGAGCCTGACCATCAAATGGGCCTTGATAATAGCTTTCACGCTCATGGGATTGCAGACGCGGATCAAAGCCCGCATCATACAAGTCCCGATGGGTGACATTCGCACCGCTCTTTGTAAGTTCGGCAAGGACAGTCTCAACCAGATGCCTGTTCAAACTGTCCTTGAGAGGATGGCAGGAGACAACCAGAATTTGGGGTCGACCACTCATGTCTTGGCTTCACGAGCCACGGCACGCCAGCCGATGTCAGATCGGCAGAACCCATCCGCCCAATCGAGTTTGGAAATGGCTTCATAGCAACGGGCTTGTGCTTCAGTGACGCTGGCTCCGCGCGCGCAGATATTGAGAACACGGCCACCATTGGCAACCAACTGATCTCCATCCATCTTGGTGCCAGCATGGAAGATCTTGACCCCATCAATTGATTCTGCTGCATCCAGCCCATTGATGGCGGTGCCTTTCGTGTAGGAAGCAGGATAGCCTTTTGCTGCCATGACGACATTCATGACCACATCGTCGGAATTCTGCAGGCTTTTGCCAGTCAATTCACCCCGTGCAGACGCAAGAAGCAACTCCAGCAGATCGCTTTCCAGACGCATCATCAGGGTCTGGCATTCCGGATCACCAAAGCGGACATTGTATTCGATCAGCTCCGGACCTTTGTCGGTGATCATCAGACCGAGGAACAGAACACCAGAGAATGGCGCCCCACGGCTGGCCATGCCATCCAGGGTTGGCTGAATGATCTTGTTCATGACTTCCTGGGTCAGCTCTGGTGTCATAACGGGCGCTGGAGTATAGGCTCCCATGCCGCCTGTGTTTGGGCCAGTATCGCCTTCGCCAACTGCCTTATGATCCTGCGCGGATGGCATCAGCAAGGCGGTCTTGCCATCGCAAAGGGCAAACAGACTGGCTTCTTCACCTTGCAAGAAGGCTTCGATCACAACTTCTGCACCTGCATCACCAAAGGCGCCATCAAAGCAATCTTTGATAGCGGCCACGGCTTCATCCTGCGTCATGGCAACGGTGACACCTTTACCAGCAGCAAGACCGTCGGCCTTGATTACAATAGGGGCGGGATTGTCATTCAGATAGGTGAGCGCATCGGCTTCATTGCCAAAACGAGCATAAGCAGCAGTCGGAATATTGAATTCGGCGCAAAGGTCTTTGGTATAGCCTTTGGAGCCTTCCAGCTGTGCAGCTGCCTTGGAGGGGCCGAATACATCAAGGCCAGCATTACGAAGACTGTCAGCAATGCCATCGACCAGTGGATCTTCCGGTCCTACAACAACAAAGCTGATGTCTTTTTCCTTGCAGAAATTGATAACGCTTTGGTGGTCTTTCACGGAGAGATCAGCTTTCTCTGCCAGCTGCAAAATACCGGCATTGCCAGGTGTTGCATAGAGCTGCCCCAATTTGTCGGACTTGGACAGACCATAGGCCAGAGCGTGTTCGCGGCCACCAGAGCCAATCAGAAGGACATTCAGGCGCTCAGACATCAAGATTCCCTTTGCATATGCGAAAAAGCGAGAAAGAAAAGATGCCTGTCTGCTAGCGCGCCTGTGTTGCAAAATCAAGTCTCCATATATCGCATATCAGCAACACTCTGTGCGTCATTCAGGGGCAGACGTGTGCTAAAGGCAATTTGAAGTGTTACCGTCAAAGCAATGACTGATATGGTCAGACTGATCTTACAAGAATGGGAAGAGGAAATAGTGGCAGAGAAGAAACTTCGGATCGATATGTCTGTTGCCGAGTTTGATGCGGGCTATTTTTATGCTACTGACATGAAGGCCTTCGCCCGTGAGATCGGGATCAGTGTTGGAAATTTCAGAAAATCCGAGTTGGAAGATCTGATCCGGGATTTCCTTGCGACGGGCAAGGTTCCCTCTCGAAAGCCGGTTCTTCCAAGAAAGCCAGGTGCAGAGCGTGATGAATTGGCGGTCAATGTCACCGTTACCAATTATGTCGGAGACAAGAAGACCAAGCAGTTTCTGCTGGAGTTAGTCGCCAAAAAAGAAGCGGATCTGAAAAACAAATCCGGTCAATGGTATTGGCTGAATGATTGGCGAAGGCTGCGACAGGAAAGTGATCGGACCTTCACTTATCAGGATCTGGCGGACCATTTGCATTCTTTGATGACGACCAAGGGACGCCTGCCACAGATTCCTTCTGCACGAATGAACAATTTCATCACAGATTTCTATTCAGATCCGCAGAATTCCGATATACCACGTGCAGATGTTCTGAAAGCTTGGGAATGGTTGAAAGTGAAGTCCGGCCCCAAGACCTATCAGAAGTACAAGAGATTGAGATCTGAAGAGAGCTGATAGGGCGTCGTAAAGAGAGGTTGCATAATCATGATCAATCGACCGGCACCAAATGGGACTGCCAGCAATCATGATCACGATATTGAAGGGCGTGTGGCTGATGCCGTACTTGGCCACTGGGCCGATCACTATTTGCCTGCATGGTTTCGCCCTTATGCGCGCCTCTCGCGTCTGGAGCGCCCGATTGGCTGGTGGCTCTTGCTCTGGCCCTGCTTCTGGTCTCTGGCCATGGCGCTCGCTGCTTCCAATCGCTATTTTGGCGGTGAGATGCCAATCGGCCTCACAACTGCACTTTATTATGCCTTCCTGTTCTGGATCGGTGCGGTAGCAATGCGTGGCGCGGGCTGCACCTATAATGATATCGTTGATTTCAAGATTGACGCCAGTGTCGAGCGTACCCGATCCCGCCCATTGCCAAGCGGTCAGGTGAGCCGCAAACAGGCCTGGCTCTGGCTCGGATTGCAGCTCTTTGTCGGGCTTTTAGTCCTGTTGCAGTTCAATAGCTATGCACAAATTCTCGGGTTGTCATCTCTATTGGTGGTTGCCGCTTACCCATTCATGAAGCGCATCACCCATTGGCCACAATTCGTGCTGGGTCTTGCTTTTTCCTGGGGTGGATTGATGGGGTGGGCAGTTGTCTATGGCTCCCTCGATTTTGCACCCATCGTACTTTACTTTGCCTGTATTGTCTGGACAATCGGATATGACACCATCTACGCCCATCAGGATAAGGAAGATGATATCCTGATCGGTGTCAAATCCACCGCTCTGTTGTTTGGAGACAATACAAAGCTTTGGTTGGCTGGCTTTTACAGCGTGATGATCGCGTTGATGGTTGTTGCTTTTGTCTCCGTTGATCTTGGTCCATTCATCTGGATTGGCCTCGGCCTTGCCAGCATACATCTCGCTCGACAGATCATCATTCTTGATATCGATGATGCAGATCAGTGTCTGGCTCTGTTCAAGTCAAATACCAATATCGGCTATCTGATCGTTGCCGGTCTTCTGATCGAAGTTTGGATTTAGCATGATGATCAAACTTGAGCTGACCCCGTTGCAGGGCGAGTATGCCATTTGCTGGCTCCCTGCTGGTGCATCAGTGCCAGCTTGGGCAAATGATGGCGCAGGTTTCGTCAATATCAGCTATTGTCAAGATGAGCTGTCTATTGTCTGTCAGGCCGATAAGGTTCCAGATGATATCAAAAAAGAAGATGGCTGGGCTGCAATCAAGCTGAACAATTTGCTTGGATTGGATGAGCCTGGGGCTGTTCTCTCAGCAGTCAAACCGATCTCAACCGCTGGCCTCGGTGTTTTCGTTATCTCGACTTATTATCGCGACTATCTTCTCGTTAGAGCCGATCAATTCGAGAAAGTAAGCAAGCTTATGATTGAGGCTGGGCATCAGTTCAAGGATGCTGATTAGCTGGCTTTATATCCATTGGCTCTGAAAATCCGGATATCCTGCATAGCGTGTTTATTTTCAGATAAGCGCTTGGTGATTTCTCTACCCGAGATGTTCATTTCTTGCCGAATTTTTGTGAGAAGCGGGTAAATCTCATCAATAATTTTGAGATTATTTGGTTCCAAAGATAACTTTCCAATCAAACGAATCGCGATTGCAATCTTCTCGTATGGTAGCTCAATATCTGTTCGATCATTGCTGTTGTGCTTAGTGAAATTGCAGCTCCAATAGTCTTCAATAGCATCGTGTGCAGACATTAGGTGCCTAAAGGAAAGGAATGCTAATTCAATGATCTTTGTTTGGGGTTGCTCGAACTCCTCAATACCGTCAGAATCAGGGTTCTTAGCGCGAACATACTGGATCGCTTCTAGATAGGCGATAAGATTTGTGGTGCCAGATTCTTCCGAAAAATCGCCAAATATATTACGTAGTTGAATTAGGGATTGATTTTCTCGATTTAGGCTCTGAATTAAGGTGTCGACTTGTTGATGTCGCAAGCTCACTAATATTGGGCGTAACGTTGTCCAGCCAACAAGCGCTGCCACAAATGCAGCTACCCAACCGCTCGTTGCACCTATCCATTCACGCCAAAAATTTTCATTTTGAACAATAGTTTTGGTCTCAACAGAAAGTATACCTGAACCAACGAGCAGAATAGCTAGCGCTACCGCACCGGCGATTCCTCCAATGAAGCCATAGATAATAGCAGCGGTAAGTTTGCTCTCGTCATGCATACATCCGAAATTACAGAAGCTTTAAGTGCGTTGCAATTGTAGTTTAATCAATTAATGCGTGTTTCCATTGCATTCAGCTGATTAATTATCCTTCACCGCCCCAAGCAGATATTCTTTATTGCCGTCTCCGCCCAGAATAGGAGAGGGGATAAGATCCAGGCATCGCCAGCCTGAACATGGGCCATTGCCTTTGTCCAACCAGTTACGGATGTCACGGGCTGTTTGCTCGGCGAGGGCTTCATCGCGCACCAAGCCGCCTTTACCAATGCCGTCTTTGCCGACTTCAAATTGTGGTTTGACCAGAAGGGCTGCAAAAGCACCTTCTTCGGCCATGGCAAGGGCAGGTGGCAAGGCCAGTTTTAGCGAGATGAAGCTGACATCAGATACCAATCCCTGAAATGGAACGGGGATATGGGTCGCATCGAGATGACGGGCATTCACTCCTTCCAGAACATGTAGCAATGGATTGGCGCGAAGGCTCTCATGCATTTGATCGTGCCCCACATCTACGCCATAAACCTGCGACGCGCCCCTTTCCAGCAGGACCTGACAAAAGCCACCGGTGGAGGCGCCAATATCGACGCAGATCTTGTCCAGCGGATCAAAGCCAAACCTGTCCAAAGCAGATATCAGTTTCAGCGCCGCACGAGAAACGTAGCCGGAAGCTGGATCATCAAGGCTGAGTTGCATGTCACTCGATACCATCTGGGCTGGCTTCTTTGCCACTACGCCATCCAGCATCACTGCTCCGCGCTTGATGGCATCACGCGCCCGTGCTCGGCTGGGCGCTAGCCCACGTTCAACAAGCGCTTGATCAAGGCGAAGTTTGCTCATCAAAGATCCATCTGATTGGAAAGAGAAGAAAGCCTAGAAACAGCCAGCAATGGCGCCGCTGATCCGGTCAAAGAACACAGCCGTGCCAGTATTTGCCCAAAGAGTAAGGCCAACGATGGCAATGCCTGCCATGGCCGCACTTGACCATATGATGATGGAGCGTGCGTCCGGCTCTTGAGGCTTATCGGCAGCTTGATGTTGTGGATCATTTGTCATGGAACCAATTTAAAAGGCCGCATGCCAAAGGGCAAGACAAAAGGCGCTACCGAAATCGATCGCGCCTTTGAGGAGTATCGAAACTCTGGTTTGTGACCGAATTATGAGCCAGCTGCGATCAGTTTTTTGAGTTTGCCAAGAGCACTTTCATGATCTTCGCCGTAGGAAATAGTGCCCATGAACTGATTGCCCGGCTTCATCAGATAGACGCTGGCAGTGTGATCCATCACATACGAATCTGCATCATCATCTTCTACCTTTTTGGCATAAACCCGGTATGCTTTGGCAACCGCTTCAACTTGTTCTTTACTGCCAGTCAACCCAACAAGTTGATCAAAGAAAACGGTCACATATTCCTTGATGGATTCCTGATCATCACGTTCTGGATCGATGGTGATGAAGAGATAATTGATTTTATTTGCATCTGCGCCAAGTGCCTCAACCCAACCTGTCATATCAGCAAGCGTTGTCGGGCAAACATCGGGGCAGAAAGTATAGCCAAAATAAATGGCCATGGGCTTCTCGGAATAATCCTTGTCGGTAACTGTCTGTCCCAGATGATTGGTTAGGGTGAAGGGGCCGCCGATCTGAACTTTGTTCTGACCATCTTTGGTCATCTGAACATTCATCTCGTCCTTATACCATTCAATCATCATGGCCGAGATGCCAACCACGGCAACCAGAGCGATAAGCCAGAGTGTAACCTGTCGAATTCTTTTCATCTTTGTCTCTTTTCAGCGCGAAGAGGAGGAAAACCGCTTGATGAGAAATCGCGTTAGATACGGTTCCATCACTCTTCCTTGGCAAGGTTCGTACCTTTGCCTACGGCAGTGACCGTTTGGGTCAATGTCAGATCTGTCTTTTGAATATTTGTTTCCAAATACAGATCGTGCATGGGGAAGTAAAAGATGGCTAGATAGATGGAGGTCCTCGCGCCCTTGGGCGCTCCAGACTATGAGGGATCAGTGCGTGAACAGCCTGCGGCTTCAGTGGCTCAAACCGAAGGGCAGGCAATTGGATTTGCGGTACCTCTGCAACAAGACCAAGTGCACCATTCATGGCGGCAAGGCAAGAAGTGATGCAGTGTTCGCGATCGATCAGATTCCGATCATCTGGCTTTTGGTCAGCTAGCGGAATGGAAAGAATGCCGTTCGGGCCGCAGATAAGCGACATGCCCGACAATTGTGCTGCGGCATGACTGGACGACAAGAAACCCAGCACCATGGCATTGACCATGATGCTTATCATCAATACCCGGGAGATACGGATCTGCAGATTTTGTTTCTGTAGTTCCCATCTTGCCCGAGCCAACCGGACGCGCGGTTTATGGATGGTTGGACCTGTCATGGGGCGATAAAAGCCCAAAATTGCGCTGGATGCAATCTTTGAAACGATAAAGGCAGATAGGAAAGAGCGGATTTATACGGATAACTGAGAGACAAAGAGCCAAAGTAAAACCGGGGCCAATGGCCCCGGTTTAAAATTGCGATCAATGATCAATCATATAGCTTGGTTTTCTGAGCACGTTTGGAGAATTCTGTCTCTCCGCCCTCGGACAGAATACGAGCCTGGCCAATCCAATCCTCGCGATCTATCCGTCCTTTGAAGGAGAGGAAGGTGGTGATCCAATTGATTTCCTTGCGGCTGAGATTGGCAATCTGATCGAAATGATAGATGCCCAAGCCATTCAGCTTGCCCTCAATCACCTTGCCAACGCCCTTGATTTGTTTCAGATCATCCGCCGAACCATTGCGCGGTGCATCCAGAAGACTGGATGGACGATTGCCGACAAGGTTGGCTTTGTCTTCCGCCGAAGCATCCTTTGGCAAAGCAGCGAGGGCTGTCGCCATTTTCTCTTCCTCGGCTGCCAGATCTTCTTCCGACAAGGTTTCGGCTGGAGCACTTTCTTCTTCGACACGATCGGCCACTGCCACAACTTCCTCAGAAGTCTGGATCTCGACTGGTGTACTTTCAGAGATAGCAGGCTCTGCCTCTGCTGTCGCTCCATCTGTTTCGACTGCGGGAGCTATATCTTCCGCTGCCAGCTGTGCTTCAGTTTCTTGCGCCAACTGGAATGCTTTTGCGGCCATGGCATCCTGATCTTGCACCACATCAGCAGATTTGGCGCCACCAAACCAGCGACGAAGCAGACAGCCAATCGGCATGCCAATCAAAACGGAAAGGGCGATAAGCAGAATTTCCTGCCAAACCAATGCAAACATTGTCTTGCTCCCTCCTATTTGGATGTATCAGTGGTTTTGCCTTCGCAGGCAAACCAACCGATCACAATGCCAAGAATGAGCCCCAACAGGAGCAGCGGATATAGATTAGCGATTAGATATCCCATCAAAATCTCCTGTCTTCGATCATTGGGCCAGAATTACAAAGTCGATACGGCGGTTTTTGGCTTTGCCTTCGTCCGTACCATTGTCTGCAACGGGTTTGCTTTCGCCAAAACCTTTGGCGGAAAGGCGAGAGGCATCCAAACCGGCCTTTTCCAGATAACCCTGAACCGCTTGCGCGCGTTTCTCAGATAAGGCCTGATTAAAGGCATCATCGCCATCGCTATCAGTATGGCCTTCGATCTGAATAGCGGCCTCCTGACAACGATGAGCGGTATAGATGAGGCTATCCAGCAGACCAAAACTATCGGAAGAAATGCTGGCCTTGCCACTATCAAAATAGATGGAGTTCTGAGACAGAGCACCTTTCAGTTGTGCCTGACATTCCTCGGATCCCAAGGCTTCTCCTGGGGTGATCACCGCCAGGTTGGCGTCGGTGGCCACGCCTTCTGGCAGAGCAGAAGACAGAAATTTGGAGACTTGCGCCATCGCGCCTTCATAGAAGGCACCACCATTGAGTTTCAGACCACCATCCAGCAGTTCCGCTTTGCCTTCACCGAGGCGAGAGACAGCTTGTAACGCGGCATTCGCTGCCTTGGAGAAGCTTTTAACAGACAGGCCAGAAATGTCTGCGCCTTCCTTGATTTGCAAGTTTTCCTTCACATTGCCAAAGCCAAATTTACGGCGGGCAAGGGAGAGCAAATCTTCTTTCAGCTTTGCACTTGGGACAGAACCTTTCAAATCCACGCCATTTTCCGAGCGGGTGATGATCAAGCCATCAATGGCATTATTTGTCTGATCTGAAGTAATAGATATTGGCGCCTTGGGTTTGTTGATCTGCAAATCCAGCTCGATTGCGCCAATATCGTTGGAAGCGATCAGTCCCTGTAATTTGTCATAAAGGGCAACATGCTCTTCATTGCCGTCTTCCAGAGCCGCTGCAATGGTCAGCTTGTTATCTTCCAGCATCGCTTTGCCTGCAGGCAAAGCACTGAGGAGGGCAGCAGAAAGACCAATGGCTTCATCCAGATTTTCCGGCTCACCTCTTGCGGCTTTCACGCTGCTGGAAACTTCGCTCAAACTTGTTGCATCCTGAAGGAATTGATCAGTCTTTTTGCTCAGTTCATAGGGAAGATAGCCGTTCATGGTCAGAGCATCGCCTTTGCGCTCCAAATTCCATGTAAACGGCTTTTGTTCGACCAGCAGGGTCGTTTGATCATCAACGACCCGAACACCCCATTCATTGTCGATAAGTTCAATGGCTGTATCAGCAGCCCCTTCCCGTGGGCTGACACCTCGCAAGACGCCATCGCGACCTTTGAATTCGATGGCTGCCCAATCCATCCCTGCTGTGTCCAACAACTGTTTGGAGCGGGTGGTTAAATCACGCTCAATCTTGCCGGTTTCACTATAGAGGCTCACACCACTTACGGCCCCGATAGCAACCAGACCGGGGATCACCCAGCGTTTCATGGCTGACATGAAAGAGTTCCTTCTCACTTTCCATCAGGTTCGCAGCGACAACAGAACTCAAAGTGCGCGCGAACCAATGTCTGTTTGCGTCCTCAAAACGATCTTAGAGCATATTCCCGAAAAGTGTACGCGGTTTTCGGACAAGAATATGCTTAAGACAAAATGCCCAAGTCTGCTCTTTTAACAAATCCATCTCGAACTGAAGATGAACGAAAAACAATTTGTAGATGTTCAGATGGGATATTTTCCGCCATGATGGTGTCTGTTTCCATTACTCTTGTCGTAACCCGCTTTATTCATTGCCAAAACAGGTTCTCATGTCCCTTAATCAGAATAGCCTCAGCTTGAAACAGGCCCGTCGGATTGCCTTGTCTGCTCAGGGCTTTTTGCCTCAGACGGGGGGTATCAAGCGTCACTCTCTGCGGCGCCACTCAGACAAGCATTTCGATCAGCTTATGGAACGAATCGCCCCCTTGCAGCTGGATTCGGTCAATGTGTTGGATAGAGCTCATTATCTCACGCTTTTTGCACGCCTTGGGGCGTATGACAAACAAAAGGTTGATAAGGTTTTCCATACTCCGAAACATAATCCCAGACGCTATTTCGAATATTGGGGGCATGAAGCATCCTTGATGCCAGTGGAGCTCTATCCCGCCTTTCAATGGCGAATGGAACGCGCTCGCAGAGGAGAGGGTGTATGGCGCAGCCTCAGTCGGTTTGCCCGAGAAAAACATGAGATGATTGAGACGGTCTTTTCCCTTATTGCGAAAGAGGGACCTCTTTCCTCGTCACAGGTGCGGCAGATATTGGAGCCGGACAAACCTAAAAAGGCGGGAGATTGGTGGGGATGGAGCGGTACCAAGCTGGCGGTTGAATATCTGTTCTGGTGCGGTCGAGTTGCATCTGCCGGACGTGAAAAATTCCAACGCTACTATGATGTCCCGGAGCGTGTCATTCCTACTGATATTCTCAACACACCTGCTCTGAATGAGCAGGAGGCCTGCGTTCGCTTGATGGAATTATCAGCCAAAGCCCATGGCGTGGGAACAGAAAAAGACTTCCGCGACTATTTTCGCTTGGATGCAAAGCAGTCGAAATTGGCGATGGAGGTTTTATTGGAAGAGGGCACCATAGAGCCTGTCGACGTCCAGGGATGGAAAGATCCGGCTTTTCTTTACAAAGAAGCAGTGCTGCCAAGCCGCGCCAATTGCCAAACATTATTGGCACCTTTTGACTCGCTCATCTGGTTCCGTGAACGAACCGAGCGTCTTTGGGGGTGTCACTACAGGATTGAGATCTATGTACCACAGCCCAAACGGGTCTACGGCTATTATGTGCTGCCCTATCTACAGGGTGATCAGATAACCGCGAGGCTCGATCTAAAGGCCAATCGGCAGGCAGGACGACTACAAATTCAGGCCAGTCATCTGGAGCCCGGAGCGAAGCGGGATAAGGTGCTTGCAGATCTGATACCGGAACTGCGTAAAATGGCTGAATGGCAGGGGTTACAAGATGTTGAAATCAATGGCCAAGGCTTCATTTCGTCGGATCATCTGGACCATGATTGGAGCTAAGAGTCACAATAGGAAGGCTGAAAGATCAGCCTTCCTATTGTATCCCACCACTTGAATTCTGGAAGTAGATGCCGGATCCGTCCCCTGATATCCGGCATCGGGCGTGAAACCCTAATTCACGAACAGATAATCATCTCCATCGGCACCGACATGGCAGGCGATACAGCCTGTGTCCGAGCCCTTGGCAATTTTGCCAGCCAAGGCCATGCCTTTGGGATTCTTGTCCAAGGTGCCATCTGGTAGATATTTCACCCAGAACCAATCCTGATTGTCGCTGTCAAACCCTGCCTCGCGGCGGAACATAACGGTAATGGCTTTCAGATGCTTGGCACGATCAGCTTTGACTGCGCCCACTTCTACGCCTTCCGGGCCATAATTCCGTTTTACGACGACATCTCCAGTATGCCCATTTACAGTTGCTTTGGAAATGAGGGTCTCCAACACAAATCCGTGAGGTTCAATGCCTTCATAGGGAACAGTGTTGATTGCGCCCTTGCCAATCAAGCGATCAGTTTCCAATACTTTCCAAAGGGCGCTGGCATAATCTTTGTCTTCATCATTGCCAAAAGGGGCCATCTGGCCAGAGGCAGTTCCAATAAAAAGAGCAAGCCCGATAGTGGCCAGGCCTGTGAATGTCAGTTTTTTCATGGTCCTCTCCTTGTGTTTGGCTCCGGTGATATTCGTTCCTTCTCTTGAATTTGGTCTTGCTTGGCTAAGTCAGATTGGTCGCAACCAAAGAATAAAAGATGCGCTATTCACGTCATACTCACATAGCGGTGAGAGTGATCACGTATGCGTGTGGTGAATATAGAGCTTGACATGATACCAAAGGGTATTATATGTAATGATACCAAATGGTATTATTAAAACTGAGCGATGCCGATATGCCTATAAACCAAGCCAGCCAGACCCCTACCCAAAATGTATTTCGCGCGCTGGCAGATCCAACGCGACGGGAAATCCTGATGCATTTGAGCCAGCAGGATATGACCATTGGTCAGGTGGTGGAGAAATTCGATGTCACACGTGGTGCCATCAAAAAACACCTGACCATACTGGAAGAAGGAGCCCTGATAATGGTCGAGGTCAAAGGGCGCGAACGTATCAATCGATTGCAGCCGCAGGGTATCAGAGCAGTTTCAGATTGGGTGAGCTATTTCAGCCAGTTCTGGGATGATCGCCTCAGCAGACTGCAAACTGCCGTGCAAGAGCATGAAAAGAAGAAGATGAAGTCGGACTGAAAATCAAACATTTATCCAATGGATCGGGAGGAGACCTGTCTCATGAGCATCCACACAATAACCAAAACCCTTTTCTTTGAAGCAAGCCCGCAAACGGTCTGGGCTTTTCTGACTGAAAAAGACAAGATCAGCCAATGGTTCATGCCAGCAGATGTCGATATGACGGTGGGGCAAGATTATCATCTGACCTCAAAAAATGATGACGGCACCGAAGAATGTGGCTGTTGGGGGAAAGTATTGAGCGCGGATCCTTATACCAGATTGGTGCAGACCTTCGCTGTGAAGCCCTTCAGGGAAGGGGCCTTTTCGACCCTTGTCTGGACCTTGGAAGAGCTGGATGGTGGAACCAAACTGACTTTGCAGCATGAAGGCGTGGTGGAAGCCATGGAAGGCGCATCCTTGCCTATCTTCATGTCTTTGGACAAAGGCTGGGATGGCTTTTTCGTCAATATACGCGGTATTCTCAATGCAAGTGCAGAGGAAGAACAAAAACGCGACGTTGCATAATCTTTGCTCAAGATCACAAGGCGAAGAACCCGAGAAGCTGGTTGTTTCTCGGGTTTATCGTTTTAACCAAATTCAGGTCCGCGAGGGCGATAGGCATTTGTGTCTTGCCAATCTTCCATCAAGGCGCGAAGGCCGGGATCTGAACCTTCTGGCAGAATAATCTTGGCTGTGACATAGAGATCCCCACGATTGCCATTCCGGTCGGGAAGTCCTTTGCCTTTCAGCCGCATGCTCTTGCCAGAACTCATGCCAGCCGGAACCTTGATTTCCACCTTGCCTTCCAAGGTTGGAATGCGGATCTTGGTGCCTAGAACAGCCTCATAAAGTGCCAGAGGCAGCTCCAGACGCAAATTCTGCTCTTCTACCTTGAAGATCTTGTGCGGCAGGATCTCGATTGTAACCAGTGCATCACCTGCAGGGCCCATACGGCTTTCAAAGCCCTGACCTTTCATACGAATGGTCTGACCGGATTTGACGCCATTGGGAATTTTCATGTTCAGGCTTTTGCCTGTTGGCAAATGCACCCGGCGTTTCTCGTCGTTGACGAGGTCTTCCAAGGTGATATTCAGTTTGGCCTCGGCATCCTGACCTTTGGTCTGGCGTGCTTGACGTGGACCGGCCCCGCCGCCCATTCCACCAAAAGGACCGCCACCGCCCATACCGGAGGAGCGACCACCACCCATATTGCCGAAAATCTCATTCAGGATATCTTCTGCAGCGCCTCCGGCAAAGCCACCTCCTGCACCGGCAGACCCGAACGGGTTCCCGCCACCGCCGAAAGGATTTCCGCCTGCACCGCCAAAGCCTGCAAATTTGTCCTTTCCTTCTTCATCAATCTCGCCTCGGTCATATCTGGCGCGCTTGTCCTTGTCGCCTATGATCTCATAAGCCTGATTGATTTGAGCAAATTTCTCTTGTGCGGCAGGGTCACCCTGATTCTGATCAGGGTGATATTTCATCGCCAGTTTGCGAAACGCACTTTTGATTTCGCGTTCATCGGCCCCTGTCGAGACACCAAGAACACTGTATGGATCTCTCATAATCTTGTCCTCACCCCTGTTTTCCGGTCTGAAAGCCCCGAAAAACAGTGTCAAATTGATCTGGTCAGCCACAAATACTGTTCTTTTGAAAAGCAACAGGCGATGCTGACGCAATGCTGTTATCTCTGATATAGAGAGAGTTGAAACAAATTTCCATAGCGGAGAGATGAGATATGAATATCGATCTATTGCGTCGGTTGTGCGAGATGCCGGGTGTGCCGGGGCGAGAGCATCGTGTGCGTGCCTTGATTGAAAGCGAAATCGAAGGCCTGTTTGACGAGACTTATACTGATCCTATGGGCTCGCTCATTTGCACGCGCTATCCGACCAAACCGCGCGAAGATGGGGATGCACCTCGCGTGCTTCTGCTCTGTCATATGGATGAAATCGGATTCCTCGCCAGTCACATCACCAAAGATGGCTATATCCATATTGATCCGGTTGGTGGCTTTGATCCGCGCAATCTCTTCTCTCGCCGTGTATTGGTTTGCACCAAGGAAGGCGACTACAAGGGTGTAATGAACCCGGCTGGCAAGCCAATTCACACTCAAAGCCCTGAAGAACGTAAGAAGATTCCTGAGCCTACTGATTTCTTCATTGATATCGGCCTTGGTGAGGAAACCAAGGACAAGGTGAAGATCGGTGACTATATTGTCATGGATGAACCTTTGCTGGATATGGGTAACAAGATTGTCTCCAAGGCACTGGACAACCGTATTGCTTGTTGGCTCGGCATTGAGGCTTTGCGTCAGCTGGTGCAATCTGGTGATGAACATGAGTGTGAAATTATCGTTGCTTTCACAGCTCAGGAAGAAGTTGGCCTGCGCGGTGCGCGTACAGCATCCTTCGGTGTTGCCCCCGATATCGCCTTTGGTATTGATGTGACACTTGCTTGCGATACGCCTGGCATTCCTGAAAAGGACGCTGTGACCCATCAGGGAAAAGGCTTTGGCCTTCATGTCAAGGACGGTTCTTACATTTCTGATATCGATCTGATTGAAGAGCTGGAAGCTCTGGCCGAAGAGCGGGATATTCCAGCGCAGCGTACAATCCTTGCTCGTGGTGGTCAGGATGGGGCAGCAGGTCAGCAGGCGGGGTCAGGCGCGCGTGCTGCTGGTATCGTCGTCGGCACCCGCTATATCCACACTGTGACCGAGATGATTGAAAAAAGCGATCTGGAAGCTGCCCGCGATATCATTGCCGCATATCTCGGCACACATTAAGAACTGCCTCAACGATCCTCACCTCTACAAAGCCCGCAAGATTTTGTGGGCTTTGCTCTGCCGCAAGCTGATCAGCCCAGATGTCTATGTCTTCCGCTCCGCTCTTCTCAAGCAGTGATCGAACCTCACCTTTGATCATAAAGCCGTAGACGTGGCGCGTTCGATTGTTTCATCTGAAAGAGATGAGCAAACGGGACCAAGATAGAGGAATATTGTAATGCATTTTCGCAATCCAGATACTGTTCATGCCCCACTTGCTTCATACACACATCAGATCGAGGTGCCACCAGACGCACGTTGGCTGGTTCTGTCGGGGCAGATTGGTCAGAAACCGGATGGTTCCGTCCCCACAGACCCGGCGGATCAGCTCCACGTTGCCCTTGAAAATGTTCGCTTGAACCTGCAAGCAGCCAATATGGACATTGGAGACCTTGTCAAACTGACCTTCTATCTGGTTGGCGAAATGGATTCCGGAAAACGACGCGATATCATTCATACTCACATGGATACGCATCGCCCCTGCATGACATTGCTCCATGTATCTGCGTTGGCTACGCCTGAATATCACGTAGAGATTGATGCTTTGGCGGCAGCGGTCAATTGTTGAATATCCCATCAAGGGGACGATCACTTTCAGGCAGCAGTGTGTAGTAGATCGCAGCCAACCTGCCACAACATCATTTTCTTCTGGCAAGTCTCCATTGAAATAAACTCGGATCTCTGAAGAAGGTTGGAGAAATTCGAGCACAATTTCGGACCCCAGGCATGAAAGAAAGACCCCGCATGCTCTTTTACCTCACTATCATCTTCGGTTGCCAATTGGCGGGGGAAGGACTGGTAACAGTCTTCAAGCTCCCCATACCAGGGCCTGTCGTTGGCATGGCGCTTCTTTTCTGCGGCTTGATGATCAAAGGCGGGGTTCCCAAAGAGCTTGCAACGGTTGCTGACACTTTGCTCGCAAACCTGTCCTTGCTTTTCATTCCTGCTGGCGTTGGGGTCATGTTGCATTTCCGCCTGATTGAGGCGGAACTTGTTCCCATTACGATATCAGTAATAGGAAGTACACTTCTGACCATTGCTGTGACGGCGCTGGTTATGAGTTGGTTGGGTAAGTCCAAGCCTACCAGCGAAAAGGGAGAGATCTGATGCAGGATCTGCAATCCATTTGGGTTTATCTTTCTGCCAGCCCGTTGCTTCACTTGTTTCTGACGTTGGTTGCCTATCAGATAGGGCTCTATCTCTATCAGAAGGGTGGCATGATGCCATTGCTCAATCCGGTTATGATCGCGGTCATCCTTCTGGTCACTATTCTTTTGGTCACGGATACCAGCTATGAGACCTATTTCAACGGAGCCCAATTTGTCCATTTCCTTCTTGGGCCTGCTACGGTGGCTCTGGCCATTCCACTCTACCGACAGTTCGATAAGGTGAAACGATCTGCCGTTGCCATATTGATGAGCCTCCTTTGCGGCTCTATCACTGCGGCTGTTTCGGCTGTGGCGCTTGCGATCTGGTTGGGTGGAACCGAACAAGCTTTTCTTTCATTGGCACCTAAATCCGTGACAGCCCCAGTAGCTATGGGCATCACCAAAGAGCTTGGTGGCCTGCCGTCTCTTACTGCAGTGTTGGTCATGGCGACAGGTATAATCGGGGCCATGCTCGGACCCTATTTACTGAATATGCTGGGCATCAAAAATTGGGCGGCACGAGGCTTTTCAATTGGCACAGCGAGCCACGGCATTGGCACAGCCCGTGCCATGCAAGTCAATGAGGAAGCGGGCGCCTTCTCCGGCCTCGCCATGGGGCTGAATGCACTGGCAACTTCAATCCTGCTACCATTGATCTGGTACTGGATTTTCTAAAACAACAAAGGCCAGCGACTTGCTGGCCTTCGATAATTACTTCAACAACAGCACCAGGATCAGGCGATTTCACCCGCTTCTGCCGCTTCATTGACATCACGACCCAAGGCTTCAAATACGGTTTTGACAATGCCATCGGCATCAAGGGAGGAACCGGCATACATAACATCCGGCTTGCCATGATCGGTATATTCATCATTCATGGTCAGAGAGCGGATTTTCAGGCTGCCGTCCAACGCGCCTTCGTTTGCAAGAATATGCAGCACTTGCGATCCAAAGCCGCCAGTTGCGCCTTCTTCAATCGTCAGCAAGACATCATGCTCACCTGCAAGCTTCAGGATCATCTCTTTGTCTAAAGGCTTGGCAAAGCGGGCATCGGCAACAGATGTGGAGAGGCCATAGCCATCCAGTTTTTCTGCTGCTAGCAAAGCTTCGGACAGACGCGTGCCAAAGGACAGGATCGCGATCTTGGATCCTTCCTTGATCATTCGGCCTTTGCCGATTTCCAATGGTACACCTGCTTCAGGCATATCGACGCCAACGCCTTCGCCACGGGGGTAACGGAAGGCGATTGGACCGTCATCATGAGCAGCAGCGGTTGCAACCATATGAACCAGTTCGGCCTCGTCACTTGCAGCCATCACTACCATATTTGGCAGGGAAGCAAGGAAACCAACATCGAAGCTGCCAGCATGGGTGGCACCATCCGCACCTACATAACCTGCCCGATCAATCGGGAAGCGAACAGGCAAATTCTGAATGGCGACATCATGCACGACCTGGTCATAGGCGCGTTGCAGAAAAGTTGAATAGATTGCGCAGAATGGCTTATATCCTTCACATGCCATACCTGCGGCAAAGGTTACAGCATGCTGTTCGGCGATACCGACATCAAAGGTACGATCCGGGAAGTCTTTCTCAAAAATATCAACCCCGGTGCCTGATGGCATGGCTGCGGTGATGGCAACAATCTTGTCATCCTTGGCGGCTTCTTTGGACAAAGATTGGCCAAACACTTTGGTATAGCTTGGCGCGTTGGATGGCGCTTTTTGCTGGGTACCGGTGATGACATCGAACTTGCCAACGCCATGATATTTGTCAGCAGCATTTTCGGCTGGCTCATAGCCTTTGCCTTTTTGCGTCACTACATGGATCAGAACCGGGCCTTGTGCACTATCACGAACATTTTTGAGGACCGGTAGCAAGTGATCGAGATTGTGGCCATCAATTGGACCGACATAATAGAAGCCAAGTTCCTCAAACAACGTGCCTCCGGTCACGAATGAGCGGGCGAATTCTTCGGCTTTGGCAGCCTTTTCTTTGAAAAACCTCGGCAAACCTTCGGTCAATTGCTTGCCAATATCGCGCAAGGACAGGAAAGTTTTGCCAGAAATCAGGCGTGCCAGATAAGCGCTCATGGCACCGGTTGGCGGTGCAATGGACATGTCATTGTCATTAAGGATCACAATCAGGCGGCTATCAAGAGCGCCAGCATTGTTCATCGCTTCATAGGCCATACCAGCAGACATGGCACCATCGCCAATCACAGCAATGACATTGCGTTCGTCTTCGCCGGAGAGATCTGAGGCCACTTTCATGCCAAGACCGGCAGAAATGGATGTGGAGCTATGCCCCGCTCCAAAAGGGTCAAATTCACTTTCCGCGCGTTTGGTAAAGCCGGACAAACCATCTGGCTGGCGAAGCGTGAGCATGCGGTCACGACGTCCGGTCAGAATTTTGTGCGGATAACATTGATGTCCGACATCCCAGATCAGGCGATCACGTGGTGTCTCAAATACATGATGAAGGGCGACTGTCAGTTCCACGACACCAAGACCTGCTCCCAGATGTCCGCCCGTGTGGGAAACGGACTCAATCATGTCCGCCCGCACATCCGCAGCCAGATCTTTCAGATCAGCTTGAGAGAGAGAGCGAATATCTTCGACTGACTGTATTTGGTCGAGCACTGGTGTATTGGGCACTTTGAATCACCGCATAGCTTGTTTTATCGATCCGGTCCCGCTGCTGGTGCCGGTCGCTTCACCTTCAGCAGACATGGGGAGGCATTATAGATCCAACAAGTCTATAGGAAAAATTCCCCAACCGGTTTGATCTATACCGAAAGCACAATAAGGGCAAGAAGATGTCCCACAGAAAATAGGCTAAAAAGGCATCAACTACCCTCTGAACAAGCTGTTATACGATGGAAAATGTCAGGTGGCCCTATCTTTCACCGAAAAGGAGTGAAGTGGTAAACCATGTGTGAGCTACAGGAGGAACTTCGACGCAGTACTATATCCTGCGTCGAAGCAGAAAGAGGAGTGTGGGTCCGAGCTAACGAATTGTCAGGCGCCCGTCCAGTTTGCCGCCATTGAATTCAGAGATTTCCTTGTTAGCGCGGATATAGGCAATCACCTCATTCCGATAAACAAGACCGGTATGATCATAGTTCAGTTTACGTAGGTCAAAACTGACGATATCTCCTTTTACGCCACCGCCGATCGGCTTGGAGTTCCACGCCTCGCCATAACCACCGAGTGCCATATAGGTATTGATGGCAATGGTAAAGGTCTTGTCGAGAACGCTCTCAATCGGCTGACCGCTCAAGGTGATATTGATTGCTTTGGAGGAAGCAGCATCATTTCCAAGCTCGATCTCATAGCGAATGCCAGAGGAAAAATGCAGGAAACCACGAGAGACAAAGCCGGACATATCGGTCTTGGCCACTTCTTCCGGGCGTAGCAAGCGTTTTACATTCGATTGCAGCATGTCATGGATCTGTCGGCCGCTCATGGTCGCCACATGAATGGCATCGGCGTAAGGCATGACATCATACCAAGCTTTGAAAGAGAGCGCCCCCTTGGCGACACCGGATGATACACCGGTGGCATTGAACAAGGCAAAATCCACTTTGCCTGATGGGAAGGTGGCAGAACGTGCGACAACCGCATCATTCATGAAGTTGGCCAGTGCATTCTCACCCACATAACGTGAATTGATCATTGCTTCGCGACCCAAGCTATCGGTTGCCACATCGCCAATCACCTCAGCAAGTTTGCTGTCGAGCGCTTTGATGAGAGGAACGACAACGCTCTCTTCAAAGCCGGAATCCCAATCGCCGACTTGTTGAAGAGAGGCATATTTCGGGTCGTCAGCTTTAACACGCTTATCGCTTTTCTTGATTGGATGCAAAGTGACAGAATTGTACCAATTCTCCCGCCCCTGATCGGCAGCGATGGACAGGGCAATGTCACCAAGATATTTGCCATGGGCCTGAGCTTGCGTGATCAGCACACCATCAATCAGGTTGTTTTCGTCCATGCCTTGAGCATTGAGTTTGGTATGGGTATGCCCACCAACGACGACGACTGGCTTCTTGCTGAGCTTGCTGGCAAGGCTGGCAACTGCGAAATCACCATCGCCAATATCACGCTCTGTCGCCGCTTTGCCGGAGGCATGTTTGCCTTCGCCATAGCCACAATGAGAGAGAATGACCACGACGTCTGAGATGTCAGAAACCGCTGGCAGCAAATTCTCAATCGCTTTCAATGGGCGTTCAACTGCCAAAGTAGGGTCTTCCGGCTGGCCGACGCGAGTATCGATATTGGTGGTAAGACCGATCAGACCAATGCGAAGACCCTTGATCTCGGCAATGGCCGCAGACATATAATCTTTATCGCGGATCATATGCTTGGAGCTATGAACATTTGCCGAGAGAAGAGGGAAATTGGCGTCTGTATCAATGCCTTTCTTGAGCAGTTCCGCTCCACGGTCAAATTCGTGATTGCCGATGGCTGCCACATCCAGACCAGCTGCGCTATAGGCGCGATATCCGGCATCGGCGGCAAATTCCTCAGGGCTCCAGCCCATCAACTCATCAAAGATGGACCCGGTGTGATCGTCACCTGCAGACACAAACAAAACGGCTTCATCTTTTGCTGCATTGGATCGTGCTTCCTTGACCAGCTTCACCATCTGCGCCAGACGACGTGTATCGCCTTTCTTTTTGTGCATGTCGGTGATGTGATTATGCATGTCATTGAAGTGCAGAACCCGCAAGACACGCCGCTCGCCAGCTTTCAGGACGGGCGAGGGCACAGCAGAGCCATCTTCGGCAACGATCCGCTTGATAGGCGCGGCTAACGGATCGCCTTTCAGCAAAAACAGCTTGTCGATTGAACCGTTCGGGTTTGGCTTGGAAGGAACAAGCTGCAACTCACCCACATTCGGGGCGGCATTGGCACGGAAGGTCAGAAAGGGAGAAAAGGAAGCGAGGCCAGCAGTAGCGGCACCACCCAACAGTATGGTGCGACGGCTGAGCCCATTGGAAAGGGACTGGTTATGATGTGACATGAGAGCTCTCTTGGCATTCAAGAATATAGTGGAGAATGCAATTAAGGAGCGCATCTCATGTCGAGCTTGTGACAAACCGACGAAAATTGTTTGACAGAGGTGACTGTGGACGTAGCGCTCTGTCAAACAATCTGTATTGGTTGAGCTGGTCGGGATCAGGCCTTGTTCTTTTTCTTGGCCAGAAGATCACGAATTTCCATCAAAAGTGCAATATCTTCAGCGGGTTTGGCTGGTTCTTCCTCTTTGACTTCTTCTTCCTTCTTCATGCGTTCTTCGGCTTCTGCACGCAACTTGTTGACGCTTTTGACCATCAGGAAAATGATCCAGGCCAGAATAAGGAAATTGATCGCTACCGTGAGGAAACTACCCCAGGCGAGAACCGCGCCTTGTTCTTTGGCTGCTTCAAGGGTTGAAGCTGTCACGCCATCGGAGAGGGGAAGGAAGTAATTGGAAAAATCCAGACCACCGAAAATTACGCCGATAACAGGCATGATGATATCACCAGTCAAGGATTTGACGATCAGGCCAAAGGCACCGCCAATAATAACCCCAACAGCCAGGTCCATGACATTGCCTTTGGCAATAAAATCTTGAAATTCTTTCAGCATCAGGTGCTCCCCGGTTTGTATCACAGCAAGTCTTGCTTGCATTGCTATAGTCACATCCGGGAAAGAGTATATCGAGCCCTAGACAAAAGTTGAAGCCTGTCTGGTTTTCGTCCTTGGGTAATTTTGCTGACAATTATCGGCCAGCAGCTGCACGACGCAGACGATCATTGATTGCCTCGCCCAATCCGTCATCTGGAATAGGCGCTACCGCGATCAATGAGGTACCGTTGCTATCCAATTGGCGGAGCCCGGCAAACAGATTTTGGGCAGCTTCCAGATCATTGCCTGATACAGAAAGATTGAGGATGGAGCTTGCCTGTTCGGAACCATCCGGCAAGTCAGGTCCGAAAGCCAGCAGGGCTTCGCCTTCATTGACGGTGACGGCATTAAGGCGGACAGGACAGGACGGTGCATAGTGACTGGTGAGCATGCCGGGGGAGGAGGGGGTCTCATCATCCGATCCAGCACGCAACAACACTTTGCCCAAGCAGTCTTCAATTGCCTCGCTTGATAATCCACCAGGCCTCAATAGCGTTACCGGTTGCTCTGATGCGCAAAAAACAACACTGGATTCGACACCCACGGAGCAAGAGCCGAGATTCGCAATCACATCAATACGACCATCAAGTTCCTCAATGACATGTGAGGCGCTGGTTGGACTAACGCGCCCAGATCGATTGGCTGAAGGTGCCGCCAAGGGTCGGTCCAGCGTATAACTCAAAGCCCGCATCAAGGGAGCATCAGGTACCCGCAGGGCAATTGTGTCCAATCCTGCACTGACCAGATCGGCAATAGAGCTGTGAGGCTGTTTTGGGACAACGATGGTCAGTGGACCCGGCCAGAAGGCTTCTGCCAGTCGCAACGCATCATCATTGAACTGACCATAATGTTGTGCAGCCTCAAGGTTTGGCAAATGAGAGATCAAGGGATTGAAGGAAGGGCGGTTTTTAGCGGAAAAAATTCCGGCCACCGCCGTGCTATTCGTGGCATCTGCCGCCAATCCGTAGACCGTCTCGGTCGGAATTGCCATCAGACCGCCCCCAGCCAGACATTCAACAGCCTGTTCGAAGCCATCCAATGGCTCGGAAAGAGCTCCAGTTTTTGGATCAATCACAATGTCGGTAGGGGACCAGAGACGGGTGGTTTTTCGCATTTTTTCAATCATCTGCCAGAAAAAGCTGGCCTCTTGTAAAAGAAGAGCGATAACAGGTCCAGACTTTTTGCAAAATCCCTGCTTCACGCCTATCTGTCGGATCTGTCGTTGGAAGAGAGGCAGGAATCTGAAAGAATGGAGAAAATAAATCGACCTGGCCATGATCAACCAATGAAAACAGCAATCATTCTAACTGTGCTCTCTGCCTTCTTGCTTACCGCCGCCTATGGTTTGGTCGATGGGAAGGCCCACGCAAACAATGCTTGTCCACGTAACTGGTCTGAAAAAGAGAGTCTGGTGCTTGAGCGGCGCAACCCGAAACTTGTAACCAGATTTTCGCGCCGAAATGGACGTTTGATCGAAGACCAGACCAAAATGGATTTTGGTAGAGAGACGAAAGTACGCAATCTCTATCATCATCCTCTATTGCCTGCTGATATTGAACAAAATGATCGCAAGGTCACGATTGCCTTCGACGATCCTGTTTCTGATATCGATCAGCTGCCGGAAAAGAAAAGATGGCTGAGCGAGATGACCACGAAGATCAATGGTGAGATTGCGGCGGAACGCGTGGTTATCAGCCTTAGTTATGGTGGAAAGGTACCGCTTCTGGTCGGGAAATGCCGTTATGAGACGTGGAAAATCCGAATGTCTCAGGATTTTGGTTCAAAAGGCATTTTGTTCAAAACACTCAATTATGCGCCTTCATTGGGCATTGCTATTCGAGATTTGCGAACCAATCAGAAAGGCAACACATTGGGCGGGGTGCAATATGACAGCATCAAGCTCGAACCTTTATCTAAAAATTGAAGCGCTCGTTATCTGAATCCGGAATTCGGCCACACTAGGCCAAAGGGGTTGCTTGACCCATGGCGAATGAGCGTTAGTCTGCAACTCGGTTTATCTTGATAAATCAGCCGTCATCAGACTGAAAAAGCATGACTGCAGAATAGCAAGATAGATACTGGCTTGCTCAGCCAGACCATTGCAGACAAGTTATATTGGAGACCAAATCATGAGCTATCGCGCACCCGTCGATGACATGGCATTCACCCTCAAACAGGTGGCCGGGCTTAGCGAAATGCTGGAGCAAGGTGCTTATCCTGATTTGGCTGATGATCTTGTCGAGGCGATTCTGGAAGAAGCCGGTCGTTTTGCAACCGAGGAAATTGCTCCGCGCAATGCAAAGGCGGATATGGAAGGCTGCCAACTGCAGGAAAATGGAACAGTCTCAACGCCTGAAGGCTGGAAAGAACTTTACCAGACTTGGGCGGAAGGTGGCTGGAATGCGTTGACCGGACCAGAAGAGTTCGGTGGCCAAGGGCTTCCTTTGCAAATGGCTGCAGCGGCAATGGATATGTGGAACCAGGGCTCCATGGGCTTTGCGATTGGGCCGACCCTGACCATGGGTTCGGTAGAGGCGCTGGAAAAGCATGCATCAAAAGAGCTGAAAGACAAATATCTGGCCAAGCTGGTGTCTGGTGAATGGATGGGAACCATGAACCTGACCGAGCCATCTGCCGGATCTGATCTAAACGCCATGAGGACCAAGGCCGAACCCGTCGGTGACGGTACCTACAAGATTATTGGCCAGAAGATTTTCATCACCTATGGTGATCACGAGTTGACCGACAATATCATCCATTTGGTTCTGGCACGTCTTCCGGATGCACCGGCTGGCACGCGCGGCATCTCTCTCTTTCTTGTGCCTAAATATATCGTTAATGACGATGGCTCACTCGGCGAGAAGAATGATCTGCGTGCAGCAGGGGTGGAGCATAAAATGGGCATCCATGCATCCGCCACCTGCACCATGGCCTTTGGCGATAATGGTGGCGCTATTGGTTGGTTGATTGGTGAAGAGAATCGTGGTCTCGCCTGCATGTTCACCATGATGAATAACGCTCGCCTGATGGTCGGCATTCAAGGAGTGGGGGTGGCAGAACGTGCCACTCAGCAGGCAGAAGCCTATGCCGCAGAGCGTAAGCAAGGCAAACGCGTTGGCGCACCAAAAGATGGTGAAATGGAGCCAATCCTCGTTCATCCGGATGTGAAACGTAACCTGATGACCATGAAGGCTTTGACCGAAGCGGTTCGTTCCATCAGTTATCGTTGCGCCTTTGCACTTGATCAAACCAATCTGGCTCTTGCAAAAGGTGATGCAAAGTCTGCCAAGCATTGGCAGGAACGAGCTGGCATATTGACACCGATTGCCAAGGCCTTCTCCACTGATATTGGTTCCGAAGTTGCCTCCATCGGCGTGCAGGTTCATGGCGGTATGGGCTATATCGAAGAAACCGGAGCAGCACAGCATATGCGCGATGCTCGGATCGCTCAGATATATGAAGGAACCAACGGCATTCAGGCCATTGATCTGGTCACTCGTAAGCTGCCTTTGTCTGATGGTGCAGCTGTCAAGGAAATGCTGGTGGAAATGAGCATCTGGGCCAAACGTGCAGCAGAGAGTGAAGACGGCAGGCTTGCTCTATGCGGCGAAGAGATGATTGAAAGTCTGGAAGATTTGAACTTTGCAACCGAATGGCTTTTGTCATCACTCAAGGATGGAAAACCCAATCTGGCTCTGGCCGGGGCAACACCATTCCTGCGTTTGTTTGGCCTGACGCTTGGTGGTATTTTGATGATCAAAGGTACAATCCTGTCATCCGAACAACAGCACTCTTCTGCGGCCAAACGCCTGGCATTACTGCGTTTCTATTGTGTGAACCTCCTTCCCCAAACAACGTCACTCCTGGATGCCATCGTCAACGGTGCCGAAAGTGTCATGGAGACGGATGTTGTTTTTGACGGGCTTTGAACCTCGCCCTGTATCGCCTGGCCGCATATGAAAAAGGCCGCCAGATGGAGCTTCGGCGGCCTTTTTCATGATCGAATAATGTTGAAGCTCAGTTGGCTTTGCTGGTTCCGGCTTTCGCGGTTTGCAAGTTCTTGCCGACGGTCATCACAAACAGATTCTCTGGTTTGAACAGGCGCTTGGCGACGCGTTTTGCATCCTCAAGGCTCACTGCCTCAATATAGCTGTTGCGTTTGTCGAAATAGTCGATACCCAGATCTTCTTCCTGAATACCCACCAGCTGACGGGAAATCTTGGAAGATGTGTCAAAGCGCAAAGGATACGAACCGATCAGAAACTGCTTAGCAGCGTCCAATTCGTCCTGGGTCAAACCATCTTTGGCAAGTTTGGTAATTTCGATACGAACCAGTTCGATTGCCTGCTCGGTATTGTCAGTCCGGGTCTGCATGGCGCCAACAAACAATTGCGAATGCTCACGATCTGTCAGATAGCTGGCAACGCCATAGACCAGACCTCGCTTTTCACGGATCTCGGTGAAAAGACGGGAATTCATGCCGCTGCCTAATGCGTGATTGATGACATAGGCTGCATAGAAGTCAGGATCATCGCGCTTGATGCCTTCCAATGCGAAGCGAATGCTGGTTTGCGGGTTGTTGACCGATATGTCCTTGCGGCCTTTATTTGTCAGGGTGTAATCCGCGACTTCTACGGTTTCACCTTTAGCAGGCAAAGGAGCAAAAATTTTATCGAGGAGCGGTGCCAGCGTCTTGGCATCTATGGCCCCGACCACACCGATGATCAGATCATCACGGGTCAGAACATTGCGATGAAAGTTCACAAGATCAGCCTTGGTGATGGCCTTCATGGTTTCCAGCTCCCCATCACCGGGACGGCTGTAAGGATGGTTTCCATAGACGGACTGACGCCACGCTTTTGACATGATATTGCGTGGGGATTTTTCCTTGCGCTTCAGCCCGCTCATCAAAACCGCTCGCATGCGTTCAATTGCATCTTCGTCAAAGCGCGGTTTTTGTAGGGCGAGGCTAAGCAGGTCCGTGGCTTCAGTAAGGTTGGGTGTCAAAGTGCGCAGAGAGCCATAGAAACGCTCATAGCCAGCATCAAAGCTCATATGAATGGCATTTTCTTCCAGACGTGTGTGGAAGGCTTCTGCCTTCATATCACCCGCACCTTCATCGAAAAGCGCAGTCAGCATGGTTGCAGTGCCGAGCTTGTCGGCCTTTTCATTGACCACACCGCCCAAGAAAGAAAAGTCCATGGTCACGATGGGAACAGAATGCTCCTCCACCAACCATGCCTTGATACCGCTGGGGCTGACGACTTCCTGAATTTCAGTTGCACGAGCGGGACTCAAGCTTGCAACAACCATTGCCAATAGGAAGAGAAGACCGATCACCAATAGAAATGGACGGTTATCTGGCACCTTTTTGGCCTTTGCAATAGCGCGCTTTTTGAATGCTGGGGAGGAGGGCTGAGAATCTTGATTATGCATGGCTTAGCTCTCCTTCTTTGCAGAAGATTGAGGTTTGGATTTAGGGAGCGGATGTGTGTCGTTCGGCGGCATTTTGTCATGTTTGGTCACCGGCTTTGCAGCTTTGGGAGCGCGTAAGTATCCGGTCACGGAACGATTCTCTTTCAGATACTTTGCGGCAACATCCTGAACATCCTTGATGGAGAGTTCGCTTAATTTTTGGGGCCAATCACGGATATCATCGAGAGTGCCGCCGGTTGTCAGAGTTCGCCCAACGATATTGGCCAAAGTGACCTGGTTGTCCTGACTATAGTAACTTTGCGTAAGTATTGACCGTTTGGCCCGCTTCAACTCTTCTTCACTAACGCCATCGTCTATCAGGCGTTGGATCTGTGCGCCAATGGCCGTATCCACATCAACAAGTGTCTTGCCAGCAGCAGGAGAGCCATAAATATAGAAAGTCGTATCATCCAGCCCATTGGAGGAATAGCCTGCCCCGGCAGATGTCGCGATCTTGTCCTTTACAACCAAGGTTTGATAGAGGCGGGAATTGGTGCCTGATCCGAGGATATATCCAAGCAGATCCAAGGCGTAAGATTCCTTGCCAGTCGCTGAGGTATAGCTCGGTACCACATATGAACGGCTCATTTGTGGTTGGGTGACGCGCTCATGTCGCAAAGTGAGCGTGCGTGCAGTACGTTGTGGTGGTTCTATTGGCCGAATACGAGGACCCGGTTCGGCTCGGCGTTTGACTTTGCCGTAGGTCTCCTTCGCCAGCTTCTTGATTTCTTCCGCATTCACATCACCTGCCACAATGAGAATGGCATTGTTGGGCGTGTAATAAGTATTGTAGAAATTGAGAGCTGTTTCTCGATCCAGTTTCTCGATTTCATGAGCCCAGCCAATGACCGGCTTGCCATAGGGGTGATTGCGATAAAGCGATGCTGAGACTGCTTCTCCCAATAGCGAGCTTGGAACGCTATCCGTACGGCTTACACGTTCTTCCTGAACCACCTGGCGCTCTGGATTGACCTGATCTTCGCGCAACACCAGATTCGCCATGCGATCTGCTTCCATTGCCATCATGGTTGGTAGATGCTGTTTGGCAACACGCTGGTAATAGGCCGTGAAGTCATAAGAAGTGAAAGCGTTTTCCTGGCCTCCGACGGATTCGATGATTCGCGAAAACTCTCCGTCAGGATGCTCCTTGGTGCCTTTGAACATCAGATGTTCGAGAAAATGTGCAATGCCGGTTTCGCCGGGTTTTTCATCGGCGGAGCCCACTTTGTACCAAACCATATGGGTTGCTACCGGTGCCCGATGATCGGGAATCACAATCACCTGCATGCCGTTGTCGAGTTCAAACTGCGAGAAATTGGCGCCAAGGGAAGGCAGATCCGCGAGCGATTCGGTCATTTTGCCCGGAACATCATTTCCGCTTTTATACAGAACGGACTGTATGACGGGGATTGGCACAGCGTCATTGCTAGCATGCACTCCGTGAGCTGAGGCTTGAGTAACGGCAACCGAACTAAGAAGCGCAAAGAAGCAGCTCTTCAATAGCCATTTGGAGGAAGGAGAAGGTGGATTCGAAAACTGGCGCATATATCACTCCAGAAAATGGGTCCCGGATCGGGTAAATGAAAGGAACTGATATGATCCTTGAAATGTAGGAACCACTCTGATCACACCCAAATGAAATGTTCGTAAGTATTTGAGTACTTTCTCTATCCCTATGAAAGGAAAAAGGTTTCAGGACGAACTGTGTCTGTAATCGTGGATAATGATTCCTTGTGAAGCCAAATTGAGGCTGTGTTTGTGGTCTAAACATGGCGAGCTGAGATACATGAACAGGTCTTTCCTTGACGATGTGAGCGGTACAACGGACATCTCAGCCGCTGTAATGGCCAGATATGGGAGCCTCGGAGAATCTCGTGTAGGTCAACAAGGATCACGGTCATTGGAAAAACGGAGAAACAGGGGATTTGCACATTCTCAGAGTTGCATTTGCAACTTTGGTCGGCATTTTCCAGTTGGTTGTTGTCAGGAAAATGATAACAACCGGGGAAAAACTGAGGATTTCCACCTATTTTGTTCCAATCAGAACCAATTCTCCTTGGCAATTGGGCGAAGAATACTCCCTCAAAAGGTGCGAAAACAAGATTTCTATAAATATTACAAAGAACTAGCTTCAGATTCTGTTGTCTTGACACCCCAAGGCCTCGCGATTATGGTGCGCCCGTCTTCGATAGCTCGGTTTATCCGACTTCGTTACAAGCTCGATCATCGTCTTGGCGGGCAAAACCTGGCGCCGCGATATCCATCAGGCAGGAACGGGAATTGACGCGATGAATTCTGATGAACGGGACAGTAAGCTTGAAGTAGGTAAGACCGGAAAAGAGCTAGAAGAGACCAAGGAGCTGGACAGCCGCCTCGAGGAACTGGATGCAAAGCTGGCGCAAATGACGCAGCAAGGTGATCAGGACCAAGGGGCGCAACAAGGAAACGGGGCAAATGCATCTGGCCTCGCCATGGCATGGCGATTGGGATCAGAGTTTATTGCCGGTGTCTTTGTTGGTGGTGCGATTGGATGGCTCATTGACAAATGGTTTGGCCTGGCGCCTTGGGGAATGATCATATTCATCCTTCTCGGTTTCATGGCAGGTATGCTAAATATGCTGCGCTCGGCGGGGAAGATATCTCCTCCGGGTGAGTAAAAACAAACTGGGCAGGATGGCTTCAAAGCTTTTTGCCTCGAAGTGCGACTTGGACATCTAATAAAGGGGCTCACGCCGTGGCCAACGATCCGATCTCACAATTTAAGATCAATTCGATCTTTTCTCTAGGCGAAGTCGGTGGCGTTGAGTTCGCAATGACGAACTCCGCTGTTTTCATGATTGCAACCATTGTTGTGATCTCCAGCTTCCTGATCATGTCTACATCTGGCCGTGGTCTGGTGCCTAGCCGCTGGCAATCAACGGCGGAGCTTGTTTATGAGCTCGTGGCGAGTACGCTAAGGAACACAGCAGGTACCGAAGGGATGAAGTTCTTCCCACTGGTATTCTCCTTGTTCACTTTCGTTCTGACCGCCAACCTGATTGGCATGTTCCCTTACTTCTTCACCGTTACCTCGCACATCATCGTTACGCTTGCGCTGGCCCTGCTGGTGATCACCACTGTGATCCTGTACGGCTTCATGCGCAACGGCATTGGCTTCCTGAAGCTTTTTGTGCCTTCTGGTGTTCCGGGCGCTATCCTGCCCTTCATCGTTATCATTGAAATTCTGTCATTCCTGTCCCGTCCAGTCAGCCTGTCGCTGCGTCTGTTCGGTAACATGCTGGCTGGTCACATCGTCCTCAAGGTTTTTGCGGGCTTTATCGTGTCCTTGACAGCAGCAGGTGCTGCGGGTTGGCTGGGTGCTATATTCCCATTTGCCATGACCATCGCGCTGACAGCTCTGGAGTTCCTGGTCGCTTGTTTGCAGGCTTACGTCTTTACGATCCTGACCTGCGTATATCTGAATGACGCGATCCACCCGTCTCATTAGAGGTGCCAATAGGCAACTTGAACCAGGTCCTGGTGGAAAAGTTTCGAACTATCAACCTAACTCGAATTCTCGTTTGATTTAATAGGAGAGATCACAATGGAAGCTGAAGCAGCAAAGCTGATTGGTGCTGGTATCGCTTGCATCGGTATGGGTGGCGCAGGCATCGGCGTGGGCACCATCTTTGGTAACTACCTGTCTGGCGCTCTGCGGAACCCTTCTGCAGCCCCAGCCCAGTTCACCAACGCGCTGATCGGTGCAGCCCTTGCTGAAGGTCTTGGTATCTTCTCTCTCGTTGTTGCCCTGATTCTCCTCTTCGTAGCTTAATCCTAAGCAAATACGAAGATTCAAAAAACGTCGGTTCCGCCTTGCTCTGCTAGACTCTCTTTTATTGTTCTAGCAGAGCGGGCAAGTAAAAAATGATCCGGCTTTTGATTGGGAGATTGCAATGACGAAGAACCTGATTGACTCGCAAGAAGGCATTCCAGGTATGATGGAAGATACGGGGGCGAATTTTCCTCCGTTTGATTCCGCTACCTACGGTTCTCAAATTTTGTGGTTGGTTATTACTTTTGGGCTTCTCTACTATCTGATGTCCAAAGTGGCACTGCCGCGCATTGCGAACATTCTTGAAGTACGGCGTGACAGGATTGCCAGTGACCTTGGAGAGGCTGAAAGCCTCAAAAAGGAAACCGATGAAGCGATCGCCTCATACGAGCAATCCCTGGCAGAAGCTCGCCAGAAAGCTCATGGCATCGCCCAATCTGCTCGTGATACGGCAAAGGCGGACATCGAGTCCAAAAATGCTGAGATCGAAGCAGACATTGCCAAACAGCTGGTAGCGGCAGAGGAAAAAATCTCTGCGGTGAAAGCCAAGGCAATGGGCGAAGTTGAAGAGATCGCTCAGAGCACGACCGAGGCAATTCTGGAGCAGATTATGGGCTCCGGCGTCGCAGCAAAAGACGTTGCAGTGGCTGTAGCAGCTGCAAAAGCGAATTAAGGGAGTGCATCATGGGTGACGCAACTTTATGGGCTTTTGTCGCGCTGATCGTTTTCTTTGGTATCATCATCAAAGCTGGTGTACCGGGAATGATTGCTGCAGCCCTCGACAAACGCGCAAAATCTATCGAGGATGAGCTGGATCAGGCTCGTCGTCTGCGTGAAGAAGCACAGGCTCTGTTGGCGGAATACCAGCGTAAGCAGCGTGAAGCGGAAAGCGAAGCTGAGGAAATCGTTACCTTGGCCAAGCGTGAAGCAGAAGCGATGGAAAAAGACGCTGCGGCCAAGATTCAGGACTATGTAGCTCGCCGTACCAAACAGGCTGAAGAAAAGATTGCTCAGGCTGAAAGTCAGGCAATTGCTGAAGTCAAGGGTGCAGCAACCGATGTTGCTGTTTCTGCGGCCGAAAGCATTCTGGCCAAGCAGATGGGCGGTAAAGCAGGCAAGGCCCTGCTGAAGGCCTCTATTGAGGAAGTTGGCGGAAAGCTCAACTAAATCAAAAGAGCGCCGGATCCTTCACCGGATCACCAAAAGAGTTTAAAAGGCCGTGGCAAACTTTGCCGCGGCCTTTTTAGGTTGTGGCCGCTTTGAAGGAACCTGTTTCTGCATGGTTTGTTTGGTAGAATGTCCGCGCGAGATCCTCTGAAATGATGCGTTGGTCTCATCAAGTCCTTATGGGAAATGAATTGCCTTGTGATTTGGGAAAGCAATGTCCCAATACTGCTTTCGTTCATTCGAACTGATCCCATATAATGATATGCGTCTTACTTCGTGCTCATATTTTTCTGGTAGATAAATCCATGGCAATTTTAAAAAACATCGGCCTTACTTTTGTGGTCTGCATGCTGATATCCAGTCAGACGGTCTGGGCTATAGATCACGACCTTCAAAAGTCGATTGATGACGCCAAGGAGGCTGGCAAACTGCAAGGGCTTCATCAAGTGATTGTGTATCATAAGGGGAAACTCATTGTTGATGCCAGTTATCAGGGGTTGGATCAGAGATGGGGTAGCCCACTCGGGATGCGAGAGTTCGACGATGGCAGCCTGCATGATCTGCGCTCTGTTACCAAGAGCATAACCAGCCTGATTTATGGAATAGCTTTGGCTGAGGGAAAGGTGCCCGATCCATCGAGAAGCCTCTATGCAGCATTTCCAAAATACAAGGATCTGGGTGAAGAAGAGGGCCGTAGTAGCATTTCAGTTGACGATACTCTTAGCATGCGAATGGGAATAGAGTGGGACGAAAGCCTACCCTATACGGACAAACGCAACAGCGAAATCGCCATGGAGTTTTCCAAGGACCGCTATCACTACGTGTTGAGCCGACCATTGCAGGGAAAGCCAGGCGAAAAATGGGTCTATAATGGAGGAGCGACAGCGCTGGTTGGCCGTTTGATAGCACAAGGAACAGGCGTGACGCTGGATGCATATGCCAAAGAGAAGCTGTTTGATCCGATGGGCATAGATCAGTTTGAATGGGTGCGGGGAGCTGATAAGGAACCATCTGCTGCTTCTGGTCTGCGTCTCCGTGCCAAGGACCTCGCCAAAATCGGATTGATGATCAATCAGGGTGGAAAATGGCAGGGTAAGCAGATAGTGCCTCTTGATTGGATCAAGACATCACTGGAACCCAGAACCGTTACGAGTTCCGGCTTGAAATATGGCTATTTCTGGTATCTCTCCCCGCGAGGTGAACCACCCTATTGGGCCGCTGGGTTCGGAAATGGAGGCCAGCAATTGATCATCAATAAAGGACTGGATTTCGTTGTTGTCATTTATGCTGGCAATTACAATCAACGGGATGCCTGGAAGATGCCAAGGTCATTGGTTGAAAACCATCTATTGCCCAAACTTCTTCCCAAGTGAGCCAAGGGCCTGACCTCAAAAGAGCGGAAACTCCGACTAATGACTGTCCCGGGAAACTGAATTTCTATATACAAACGATTGTTCGTTTAATAAGCTCCATGCGAAGAATATTGAAAAGCATGTCAGGAGATCAGGACATGCGAATGGAGAGAGAAATGGATCAGTTCAAAGCGATTGTGATTGACCGTGACGAGGAGAAAAAGCAAAGCGTTGCAGTCAAAACCCTGAACCAAAGTGACTTGATGGATGGCGATGTTACCGTTCAAGTGGCCTATTCTACAGTCAATTACAAAGATGGCCTGGCCATTACCGGCAAAAGCCCCGTGGTTCGTCGCTGGCCCATGATACCTGGCATTGATATGGCGGGAACGGTTTTGGCGTCAGATAATTCTGACTTCAAACCTGGCCAGGAGGTTGTTCTCAATGGTTGGGGTGTTGGTGAGACCCATATGGGCGCCTATAGCCAGGTGGCGCGGGTCAAATCAGATTGGCTGATCCATAAGCCGGAAGGTCTGAGCGCAAAACATTGCATGGGAATTGGTACTGCTGGCTATACGTCCATGCTTTGCGTCATGGCTCTTGAGAAGGCTGGCCTGACGCCAGATAAAGGACCGATTCTTGTCACTGGGGCCGCTGGTGGCGTTGGCTCTGTTGCAATTGCCATCCTTTCCAAGCTTGGATACCACGTTATTGCGTCCACGGGGCGTAGCAGTGAAGAGGCGTATCTGAAAAGTCTTGGAGCTTCCGAATTGATTGATCGTGAGGAACTGTCGGGTCCGGCCCGGCCATTGAACAAGGAAAAGTGGGCGGGTGCCGTAGATGCGGTTGGCAGTCACACATTGGCCAATGTACTATCCATGACCCAATATGGTGGTGCAGTTGCTGCTTGTGGTTTGGCTCAAGGCATGGATCTGCCATCCAGTGTTGCCCCGTTCATTCTGCGTGGTGTCAGCCTGTTGGGCATTGATTCTGTGATGGCACCGAAAGCAAAACGAATCGAGGCATGGAGCCGTTTGGCTCAGGATCTGGATTTATCGAAGCTGGAAAGCCTGACCAAAACGGTTCCATTTGACGAGGCCATGCAGGCTGCCGCCGATATCGTGGACGGAAAAATCCGCGGTCGTATCATTATTGATATCGCCGATCAGGGCTGATCAGGCTGCAATCGTGAAGGCTCCATAGGTAAAATTAATAATACATATGGAGCTTCGCAATCATGAATTATATGACCTGAAGAATGGTAAGCAGGGTCACCGATATTTCTGTCTATTGAAGTAAACAACGTAATCCGTGATAGTACGCCCGGTGCGATTGAATAAGGCTGCCAGTCAGCCGGAACAATAATGGGAAGCTTTAAGGCCTTAGATCCTTCAAGCTAAAGGGATTATGACCTCCAAACGAAAAAATTTTACGCAGGAGAACCGCTCTACGCGAGATTTGATACTGGATATTGCCGAGCAGGAAATTGCAAAGAAAGGGGTGGAAGGGCTCAAACTGAAAGATGTGGCAGAACAGGTCGGGGTGCAACTCCCATCCATCTATGCTCATTTCTCTAGCCGCAAAGAGGTATTAGAGGCTTTGGCGGACCGTTTGATGGATGACTTATTGATCATTTACCACGATATCAAGGCATTGCCGCCTATGGAGGGCCTGTTGGCCAGCGCGGAAAAAACCATTGAATTCTACGTAACGCATTGCGGCTATGCCCGTTTGTTACTTGCTGACTTTCCTGCGCCTTTTGAGTATTCGGTCTTCAATAAATGTAGTTCCAAAATTCAGGAAGTGCTTGTCGTCATGGGCGACATGATCAATCGTGGGGTAGAAGAGGGGACAGTTCGGCAGGTACCACCAGATTTACTTTTGTCCTTTCGCATGGGGATTACACTTTTTCCACTTTTTATGCGTTCCGATATAGGTCGTAAGGAGATGGTTACTGATGCTGTTATCATTGAGAGGATTACCCGCGAGTCGCTATCATTGCTGCGCCAATTCCTGGAACCAGTAAGAAATGAAAATGGTGCCTGTCTCACATAATGTAGAGATCTGGATTCTATGGCCGAGAGATGAAAGCCGGAAACGCAGGAGGTGTTGTCGGCTTTTTTGCCAAGTGGAAGCAAGAAACAGCATTTAAAGCGTTACAGAAATCAATTTGTATATGTGCAAAAATTGCATATTTCATGAAAAAGCGCTTTTGTTTCAGTTGTGCACATATCTTTTTTTCTGCGTTCCATGCTCAGCATTGAAATATTATTCTATCAATAAGAAATATAATTTCAAAATTCATTCATAAATTGTTTTTTATTCAAAAAAATTTGGGAAAAAATTAAATAATATTGTTCAGACTGCATTAAGGGCTTTTACAACAGGGAAGTTTGTGATTACCTCGCAGGAACAGATCAAGACGAGGCGGTAAGAAAAGCCTAGATTTAAAAGGTGGATCGAAGTCAAGGTTCTGCCCTATTCGAGTCCTAGATGATCTGTTCGTGCAATAAGTCAAGTGAGTGAAAGCGATGTCTGCTCAAGCTGCTAACCAAGCGACCAATATCTCGACCCCGGCAAATGAGGATCTGCTGGAGAAGCAATATCATACTATCGGCATTCAGTCCGTGGCGGCCGCAATGTCATGCGCCTCCAAGAAGAAGGCAGCTAAGAAGAAGGCAGATTATCTGACCCTCTCTGAAGAGATTATGACCGATTAGTCCGCGTTGCCGGATAAGGTGTTGCGACAATCAGACTGAAAAGGCCCTTTCATTATAGTGAAAGGGCCTTTTCAGTTTATGGCTATGCCGTGGTAGAGCATATTTCCGAATGCGGATGCACTTTTCTGACAAGAATATGCTTGGAAGCTATGGTTTGGACATTTTGATTAATCGGGCATTCATTCAAAACACCCTAGGTGGGTTTAAGCCCTGACATTGGTGAGGATCAATGAGAGAGCCAGAAGCCACATGATAGAGCCGATCAGAATATCAAGAAGTCGCCAGGCAATTGGTTTTTCAAACAAAGGTGTCAGAACTCTTGCACCATAGCCCAGAGAGAAGAACCAGACAAAGCTGGCCGTTATCGCTCCGATGGCAAAGGCACCTTGCGCCGCACCTCGCCATTGAGCGGACAATCCGCCGACCAGTAATACAGTATCCAGATAAACATGCGGATTGAGATAGGTGAAAGCCAGAACAGTCAATATGGCCTTTCGAAGGCTAATGTTCCCACCGTGTCGAGCATCCATGTGTTCTTGCTTGAAGGCACGCATGAAGGCCTGCAGGCCATAGACAAACAAGAAGGCAAAGCCACCCCAAGTAATGAGTTGTAAGACCAGATCATAACGTTTGACGAGGGCACCCATGCCTGCAACACCAGCCAGGATCAATAAGGCATCTGACAACGCACATAAAAAGACAATGGGAAAAACATGTTGGCGCTGCAATCCGAGGCGTAGGACGAAGGCATTTTGAGCACCAATGGCAATGATCAAAGAGCCACCTAGCAAAAAACCGGTGACAGCGGGTTCAAGATAGTGCGCAAATGTCATAAAGGTAGGACCAAGGAACAAGGAGGATATCAGACATGCCTGATATCCTCCTTGTTAAGCCTAATGATCAAAAACCGCAACCTTGGAACATGGCTGGAAGATTTGAGCGTTGATCTTCTTTGATTTGAAGATTTCATTTATTCCATGCAGAGCGGAGCAGGCCAAAACCTGCAACGGCAAACAGGCCTGCGACAATTCCATCAATCCATTTGCGAAACGTTGAATAGCCAGCCATGACACCGGGAAGAGAAAAGGCAAGTGAGTAGGTGGTGTAGATTATGAAACCCAGAGCAACACATAAGATGGTCATCAAGGCGATCTGTCCTGCATGGCTGTAATCGTTGGTTCCAATGGATAATGTTGCCATCCATGCGACAACAGCTTTGGGGTTGGAGAGATTGAGAAAAAGACCTCTTTTGAGCCAGCGATCACTCGAAATCTGAGAAGATAGGATAGCAGTCTGTTGACAAGCCGAGTTTGCTGACCGGGCTGCGAGCCATAATAGATAAGCCCCGCCGACAATTTTCAGAATGACCAGGGCATGGTTGGATGCCTGAAGGATTGCACCAATGCCGCTGGCAGCAATCAATCCCCAAAATGCCAAGCCAAATGACAATCCAAGCCCGAAATGCAGTCCGCTCTTTCGCCCGGATGCCATGGAGACATTCGCCAATGCAATCGTGGCCGGCCCGGGAGAGGCCGTCACCACGAGAAAAGCCAGTGCGACAGCACCCATATCTACAAAATCCACCATGGTTGCATCCTCCCACATCCTGCCAGAACACGATATTTTCATGTACCACAGAAGGCCTGTCAATCAATGGTCTGCTAGAACACCATCAGTGGAAGCGATCAATCGAACAGATCACCATTCGGGTTGGTCAGAGAGTAAAGATGACCGTCGGACAAACCCAATAGTATTTGTTGTTTGCCAGTTGGTTGTCTAATGAGTGCGAAATCCGTCGTTGGACGTGAGGGAAGAGACACTCTCCCTAAGATATTCAGGGTTTTGCCGTCCAATACCAGTAGAGCGGACTGTTTGGCGTCAGGGATGATGATGCGGCTGGCATTGTTTTTGACCACGACACTTGAGAGGCCAAGAGCGCGACTGCCAATAGAGTGATTGGAAAAGCCGTTGGCCTTGTTGCTCTGAGTCAGCTTTTTGCCGTCGAAACGCCAAATTTGTAACTGTCCTCCGATATGTGGTGTACGAACAAGTCCGATTTCGGGTCGGCCATTGCCAGACAAATCTGCCAATACAGATGGATTCAGCCAACGATTTGCCCTACCGATGGCTGGCGTCTCTGCCAGCAAGCGTAGCTCATTGTCACGGATGCCCAGAATTGCAATAGCGGCACCTGCACCAAGGTAGGAGCGTACAAGAACAAGTTCATTCCGACCATCGCCATCCAGATCGGTAAGACGCGGAACAAGATCTTCAAAAACGGAATCTTTGGGCAATTTGAAATGACGATATTGTCCGTTCTTGAGCTGAACGGCCACTCCTTCCGCTTCAATGGCATCTCCCAGCACACCGTGCTGATAGCGGCTGGTCGGTCCTGTCAGCCAGGCCACGCGGATATCTCCGTCTCTTGCGGTGGCGACCTGTCCATCCCTCAGTGCTTTGCCTTGCGATGCCGGCAAAGAAGGTGATGCTTGGGGTGGTGCTTTGATCAGGCATAGGTCATTGCTGCCATCATCGCAGCCAATTGCACGATGCCAATTTGTCCCTTGGCGCACATAGACACTCTGCCCTTTTCCGTCATTCGATTGCACCAGCAATTCTTTAACTGGTTGCTGGGTGTGCAGCTTTTGTAATGAGAGGCCTTTGCTATTCATCGCAATTGCCGGAGACATCAGAAATGGTAGGCACAATACGGAAAGATAGAGCTGACGAAAGTGCTTCAGGCTCGGTTTGGGACGTGAGAAAGCTGATTGAGGCGAATGTTGCTGGTCAGGATTTTCAGCAAAGGGCGATGCCATGAAAGAGCTCCGGCTAGTGCACATACCAAATTTGACTGAAATCTATTCAGGTCTGGACATGCGTCGGGTTAGAAGACATTGCTGCCTTCTAACATTCGCAAATTCATCTGCCGAATCACCGTCTCTCACATCTTTGTGATCTGGGAAAGGGGGATGGTTTTATGGATATAGCTGCTCTTTTTCCCAGCCATCACCAGCCTGGGTGAAGACAATCCGGTCATGAAGGCGGAACGGGCGGTCATGCCAAAATTCGATCTGCTCCGGGCGAACGATGAAGCCGGACCAATAGTTCGGTCTCGGTACGGTACCAAGACCAAATTTGGCCGTATACTCAGCCACTGATTTCTCCAGAGCGAAGCGACTTTCCAATGGACGGGACTGCTTGGAAGCCCAGGCACCAATGCGGCTACCACGTGCCCGAGATTGGTAATATTCATCTGCTTCCGTGTCGGAGACGATGTCCACCTGACCGCGAATACGGATTTGTCGACGCAGGCTTTTCCAATGAAATAGCAGCCCGGCTTTGCGGCTGGCAAGCAGCTCCTTACCTTTGGCACTTTTAAAGTTGGTATAAAAAACAAAGCCTTCCGGGCTGAAATCTTTCAAAAGAACCATGCGGATATTCGGCATGCCGCTTTCATCAACGCTGGCAACCGCCATGGCATTTGGATCGTTCGGCTCGCTTGCTTCTGCATCTTTCAACCAAGTGGCAAACAGATCAAATGGTTCATTCGCTTCGATAAAGTTACCAGTCATTAACTTTCCTGACAGATGATGGAGAATAGGGTGCGTAACAAATGCCAGCGAGATGACGGCATAGTATTGATTGTAATGGAAAGGACAGGAATGTGAACTGCATTAGCTTTTCTATCTCCAACTTTCCGGCTGTTAGGGCTGCAAAATTGGCTGCTGTGATTGGGTCTTGTTTTTACCTGTCAGCATGCGCATCCATTGGGTTTGGTGGACCCGAAACCGAAATTGACACCGCGCCCACATCATCAGTCGGCACAAATCCAGCCATTCTTGCAGGGATCGATCCATCTGATTGGCAGATCCTGATGCAAACGGTTGGAGCTGTAGAACAGCGTGAGCTGAAATCAGAGCGTTCAGTGATTGCGTGGGTTAATCCCAAGACAGGATCCAAAGGGGAAATTACTGATATTTCTGCTCATCAATCCATTATGGATCAGGAATGTCGCTCCTTTAAAAGTTCCATGCATCGTATCACCGGTGTAGAGAATGTTGCCGGGGAAATCTGCCGAAATCCAACAGGAGACTGGAAAATGACCGGTTTCTCCTCTGGAACGGCTGCCTGACATCAATTGATTTCGTCTTGATTGATCAGCGGGCGTGTTGCGCCTGCAAACGTTCCACGGGCTCCTCTTTGATGGGCCAATGTACCAGTGCAGCAAAAATACCAAGAGCGATGGATAACCACCAGATGATGTCATAGCTCCCGGTTTGATCATAGAGAATTCCACCCAACCAAACGCCCAAAAAGGCACCAATCTGGTGGGACAGGAAAACAAAGCCAAACAGAGTTGCAACATATCGGGTACCAAACATCTTGGTGATCAGGCCTTGGGTTGGTGGTACTGTGGAAAGCCATAACAATCCCATCGCAGCCGAAAAAACCAGAATGGAAGCAACGGAAATAGGCACCATCAGGAAGATGGCAATAATCACGGCCCGTGCAAGATAGATGAAGCTGAGCATGGTACGAAGGGCCATCTTGTTGCCCATGATTCCGGCAACAAAAGAACCTGCCATATTGAATAGGCCAATCAGCGCAATGGCCCAGCCACCCCATTTGGCGTCAATTCCCATGTCGCTAATAAAGGGCGGCAAATGTGTGGTGATGAATGCGACATGCCAGCCACACACAAAGAAACCAAAGACCAGCAGGATATATGATCGGTGGGTGAAAGCTTCTGTCATGGCTTCAATCAAACTCTGGTCTTTCGCCCCATCGGCACTCGTAACTGATTCCGGTTTACCCCTGAAAATCGGGGCAAGCAACGGAACAATCAAAACACTTGCTGCCAATATGATAAGTGCGGTGCGCCAGCCATAGTCGGCGATCAGATATTGAGAGATTGGGGAATAGAGGAATTGTCCAAGCGAGCCAGCAGCTGTGCCCAATCCAAATGCAACAGACCGTAAAGATGGTGGTAGCAGACGAGTAAAGGCTGCAAGAATGAGGAAAAAGGCACAACCGGCGATGCCTACACCCATCAACAATCCGGCGCTGAGCGTAAACACAGTTGGATCTGTGACAGTGGACATCCAATAGAGCGCCACGAAGTAAATCAATGCACCACTGACAAGAACACGCGCGGTGCCAAAGCGATCGGCAATCATGCCTGCAAAGGGTTGAGCAATCCCCCAAACCAGATTTTGAAGAGCAATGGCCAGCGAAAAGATCTCGCGATTCCAGCCATTCTCAACCGTGATCGGCGTAAGGAAGAAGCCCATGGTTGCGCGGGGGCCGAATGGGATGGTTGCAAGCACGCAGCCAAAGAAAATGATCAAGCCATAAGGAAGACGGCTTTTGGGGGAGAATGCGCTCATGATTCCGGTCTCACCGCAGTTGCTGCGTAAAATTACATGGAAGGGAAGGATGAGATCATAAGGGATATGATAAACGAGCAAAAGTGATTAATTGTTATGAATACATAAATAGTTTCGATGATTCAGCTCGATTAGGCATTCCGGTACAGTTTGAAAGTTATCGCAATATGTCACCAAACTGACATCTGAGATTGGTAAAATTGTTCCAGTTAGGTTGGCAACCAATCTGGCATGTCTGAAAATCGGGATCATCAGACAACAAACTCGTTTTTCATCACCAGTTTATATTTTGCTTTTTTATCATATCAAGAGCTTGAATTATTGCTAAAGAAAAGCAGCCAAATGGCTGCTTTTTGAAACAGATCTTGTCTTGATTCTATCTTCTCACACCATGTTTACGGGCAGTTGGTAATTCGAATAAAAAGACTCCCTTATTGCCCGCTAGAGACCAATAAAAATGCCATGGACATGAATGGGATAACAGCACCAATGCCTGCCCAGCTTGGTTTGTCCCGGTCAAAAATTCGCCGAATGGCAAAGCTGATCATGGGTAGTGTGAAGAGTAATAGATAGAGGCGGGTGAACGGCGTTTGCGCATCGAACATGGAAACGAGCACGCTCGGCAATGGTGACATTTCTGCCGGACGCTGCACATAGCTGACGTCAGCACCAAAAGCGGCAAAGAAGAGCAAGGTGAAAACAAGAAAAAATAGCCAGAAATTTTTGCGGCTGGCCTTTGCTTTCCAATCGAAGCTATGAGCAAAGCCATCTTTCAGCACAAGAAACAGTTTCTTCATCGTCGCCTCACCGTATCGATCCTGAGCGAAATTGCGGGATCAAAGGGATAGGACAACCTTAGGCAAAAGGCTTATGGTTAATCAATTCTAAACAACATCCAGACATTATCTTTCTCAAACTAGGGTTAATAACCACAATCTGTCTCGTTCTGAAACAGTTCGCTTGAGAAGAGCAGTTGTATTCGAAAATACGCAAAGAGTGTGGTGTACAGCTTGGCAAAAATCACGAATGTTGAATTGACTTGATCTATGTCCCGCCGTTGGATGGGGAAAAGACGTATTGTGAAAGTTCCGGTTATGTGAGCCGTGAACCGCTCACGGGACTTGAACCAAGAAGCTATGAACTTGCCTCTACACAGATCTGACAAGATGAATGTGATGTCGTTTCAAGAGTTCACGTTTTTTGGGGCATCGGAACTGACTTCGTGACGACAAAGAGCAGACTTGTATATAATGACGAGGCCAAGATCCATGGCAGATGTGAGATCATTCGCGTCAGGACGGAAAAAGCGCGAAGGTGAAACTGCCGGGAGAGGAGAGGAATACGCGTGTCGACTGTTTATATTTCCCATCAATCCTTTTTAAAGCATCAAACGCCAGAAGGGCATCCAGAGCGACCCGACAGAATGCGAGCGGTCAATGTGGCACTTGAACATGAGAAATTCCTGTTCATGCCACGAGAAGAAGCGCAGATGGGCCGACGCGAGGATATCTTGCGCTGTCATCCGGAAAATATGGTGGATATGCTGGAGGCGGTGACCCCTGAGAATGAGGGTGAACTGGTATCTATTGATGGTGATACCACGCTTTCACCAGGCACATTCAATGCAGCCATGTATGCCATCGGTGCGTCCACTCAAGCAGTGGACGAAGTCATGACCGGTCAGGTCAATAACGCATTCTGCGGTATCCGTCCTCCGGGGCATCATGCGGAAACTGATCGTGCCATGGGTTTTTGCTTCTTCAATAATGCCGCCGTCGCTGCTCGCTATGCCCAATCCAAATATGATGCAGAGCGCATCGCGGTGATCGATTGGGACTTGCATCATGGCAATGGCACGCAGGATATTTTCTGGGATGATCCCAGCCTGATGTATTGTTCGACCCATCAAATGCCCCTTTATCCGGGCACGGGTGCCTGGAATGAAACCGGCAAGGATGACGAGGGGAATATCGTCAATGCACCTCTTCGTGCTGGCGATGGCTCCGATCATATCCGCGAAGCGTTCGAGACACGCATCCTGCCAAGTCTTTATAATTTCAATCCTGATCTTGTTATTATCTCGGCTGGTTTTGACGCGCATCTGAGAGACCCCTTGGGAGATCTCATTTGCACCGAAGCTGACTTTTCGTGGATGACCGGCAAGCTCATGGATGTAGCAGACAAATGCTGCGACAACCGCATCGTCTCCCTTCTGGAAGGGGGATATGACTTGCAAGCACTGGCTCGCTCTGTTGCGGTGCATGTAGACCGCTTGATGCATGGGTGAGTGAAAAGCGGCTAGATCGACCTGATTTGTGGGCTGTGCAAGAAACGGGTCGCAGTAAACATTTCTGATTGTTTTAGTTCCCTGACGCAATAGAGGAGAAAGCGTTATGGAACTCAAAGACAAGACGATTATCATTACCGGAGCATCAAGCGGTATTGGGGCATCTGCTGCAAGTCTGTTTGCGGCAGAAGGCGCTAATGTTGTGCTGGGAGCACGACGTGAAGAGTTGCTGAAGGCTCAGGTGCAAGCCATTCAGTCCAAGGGCGGATCAGCCTGCTATCTGAGTGGAGATGTATGCGATGCTGATTATGCGCAAGCACTCGTTGACTTGGCGATTTCCCAATATGGTGGTCTGGATGGAGCATTGAACAATGCTGGCATGATGGGTGATATGTGTCCGCTGCCAGACATGCCACTCGAGAACTGGAACGCAGTTCTTACGACCAATCTGACGAGTGCTTTTCATGCAGCCAAGGCACAAATTCCCGTTCTTGGTAAGCAAGGCGGCGGCTCAATCGTGTTCACGTCATCCTTTGTCGGGTTTAGCAATGGTGGCATGACGGGCATGGGAGCATATGCTGCCTCGAAGGCTGGCATGATTGGTTTGGTAAAATCATTAGCTGCCGATCATGCAAGTGAGCAGATCAGGATCAACGCACTTTTGCCAGGTGGTACGAAAACTCCCATGGCAGGCGATGATCCAGCCGGACATGAATTTATTGCCGGATTGCATCCGATGAAACGCATGGCTTCGCCTCAGGAAATTGCTCAAGCGGCGCTCTTCCTGTTGTCGGATAGAAGCTCATTTGTAACAGGATGTCCTTTGATTGCTGATGGAGGTGTGTCGGTACGTCTCGCTTAAGCATGAAGAGATCCAAATGGTGACAGAGCAAACATATCCTTGTTTGACGGATGTGTTTGCCTTTATGTAAACAGGTAGGAAGATTCACTGCTTCCTAAAATTTCGAGAGATAGCGTCCGGCTTTCCAGCTAGCGCAGACAAACAGGTGTATCATGAGCGAGATTTCTTCTCTGACCTTTGAACAGGCTCTGGCCGAATTGGAGCAGATCGTTCAGCGCTTGGAGCGTGGCGATGTGGAGCTGGAAAAGTCCATCGAAATTTATGAGCGCGGCGAAGCGCTCAAGAAACATTGTGATGCTCTGCTGAAAAAGGCCGAAGAAAAGGTCGAGAAAATCCGCATGTCTGCAAGTGGCGAAGCACAGGGCACGGAGCCCCTGGATGTGAAGTGGGACGGTTAGAGCTCAAGCTGACTAACCACTGCTGGGCACCAAGCTATTCACTTATGATCTAACTGCATGAGGTTGCTACTTTACCGTGATCCGATCTGCGGGTTACGGTGATGCAATTAGAGATTTGCATCGGGGAAAGCAGAGATGGCAATTGCATGTGAGCATATCGGGCTGGAAATCAAAGATGGTATGCGTTTGATCCGCATGCAGCGGCCGGAAAAGAAAAATGCCCTGACACAGCCGATGTATCAGGCTATGGCCGCAGCTATTTCAGATGCGAATAGTGATGACGACACCAAAGTGACCGTTCTTCTGGGAGAACCGGGAGCTTTTTGTGCAGGCAACGATATCGCTGATTTTGCACAGATGGCCAAAGGCGGTGCTTTAGGGCAGCCAATTATCGACTTGCTATATGCCTTGGCGCGCAGTGAAAAGCCAATCGTAGCAGGTGTTGACGGATTGGCTATCGGCATTGGCACGACCATGCTGCTTCACTGCGATTATGTTGTGGCCAGTATGATCTCTCGCTTCAAAACACCCTTTACCGATCTGGCACTTGTCCCGGAAGCTGCGAGCTCTCTGATCGCTCCACGCCTCATGGGACATCAAAAAGCTTTTGAACTGCTTTGTATGAGTGAGTTATGGGATGCAAATCAGATGGCCCAAACTGGCTTGATCAACAAGCTGGTCAGTTCTGAAGAGGTTGAAGGCAATGCACTGGAAGCGGCAAACGTCATTGCTTCAAAGCCACAGGCAGCAATGAAGGCTGCACGTGCTTTACTGCGTTCAGTTAGCCAGAGTGAGGTTGAAGCTCAAATTGAGAAGGAAGCGACGGCATTCCGCGCTCAACTGGCGTCAAGTGAAGCTCAAGCGGCTTTTGCCGCATTTCTGAAGAAATAGCAGGCATTGATCTGAGAAACAAAAGACCCGATTTTCGAAACAAACCGAGCCTCTAGATAAGTGGAGTTTTTGGAGCCGCGACTAATCGCTTCCACCATCACTGTCAGCTTGATGCTCGGCGTCGCTTTGAACTTCACTATCCTGTTTCACGATAGCAGGCATGAACAACACTACCAAAATGCCGGCCCCGAAGGTTGCGACAGAGAGAATAAACCAGATGGTCCCTGAGCGACCCTTGGCTTTTGCTGTAATTGCACCAATGATCCCGGCAAGCAGAAGTACTTGAAGCACAACCATCTCGTAACTGCCGATCTGAAAAATTCCCGGTAAACTTGGCATTGAGGTCTCCTAACAAATATCGCCCCCAGATAGGCGCTTTAAGGCCAAAAATCAATGCGGCAATTACTCAAGCCCAGCCTTCTATCAATGTCTTGCGCCATGCACCCCATTGATTGATGGCGTTTGCACATGATTGATAGCCTGCGCCTGTCGGGTGAAGGCCGTCTCCTTGCTTCAATGCGGATTGATAATCTGCATCTCCCAGCATGGCTCCGAACAGATCGAAAAAGGGAATATTGAGTTCGCTACAGATATCAGCGTAAAGCTCTGTTCCTTCGGCGCAATCGATATTGCGAAAGTCAAAGCGCATGCCATCGGCCATGCGATAGGGCATTTGAGTTTCATCGATGGGAGGAGGACCAATAACCAGTACCGGAGCAATCTCTGACAATTCCTCGACAAGTGCCCTAAAGGTGCGCTCCAGGCCACGTCGCGGGGTGCGGGGTTTGTCTTTGTAATCTCCGTCGGCAAAGCGCGAAAGATCATTAGCTCCGGTCCCGAGCACAATGAGTGGCCCCAAGGCGCGCGGAAGACGAGCCTTGCATTCGGCAGCCGCACGGTTCTTGATTTGATGCATGGTTTGTCCGCGCACGCCGAGGTTATAGGAAGCAAAGGCGGTTACATCCTCCTGATGCATGCGCCATAGCCGACCCGGCCACCCAAGTCCACTTTCATCGCCCATTCCTTCCGTAGTGGAAGCACCAACAAAGCAAATACGTCTCATCTTCAGCCCTCGTTTCAATCAAGCAAGCTATAAATCCAATAATAGCCGCCTACAAGAAGCGCAAAACCAATTGACCAAATGAGGATAAGATCCTTGCGCAACTGTTGTCTTGTAGTGCCGATATCATGAAAGCAATTGTTGCAAACCCACCAGCTTTTCATGACATACACATGGTCGTGGTCTTCTCTATGGGCGCTTCGTGAAAATCATCACAATAGTTGCAAAACATTGTTTGCGTGCGAGTGTCTCTGGCAGTTTTGAAAAAATTGATGACCATAATATTCTGCTCTGATGACGTGCCGGCATCATTGAAATTTAAAAGAGCCAGAGCGACGTTAGGGAAGGGCATTTTGCCTGTGATCAGAATGGGGAGCAACCCTGAAGGGTGGCATATTTCTCTTGACCCTAAGAGGGTAGGGGGAAATGATGTCTGTCACCATCGACAGAAAACTTCGTTTGGTAAAGAGCCGATCGTCACAAAACTTTTGCGCAAACACCGTAGGTTTTGAGGCGATTTTCTCTTTGCTCATCCGGTATCATTGGAGGTTCAAACATAATGAATAAGCTTCTTACTGGCGTCGCAGCCCTGGCGGTAGGCGCCAGCTTTGCAGGCTCTGCCCAAGCGGATTTCTCTCTCAATATCTTGCACATCAACGATCTGCATTCCCGTATTGAGTCGATCAACAAATATGACTCCACCTGCAATGCCAAGGGTGAAGAAGAAGGCAAGTGCTTTGGCGGTATTGCTCGCGTCAAAACCATGCTGGATCAGCGTCGCGCCGAGCTGAAAGATGCTGGCAAGAATGTCCTGACCGTTGATGCCGGTGACCAATTCCAAGGCTCGCTCTTCTATTCAACTTATAAAGGCGCTGCTGCTGTTGAATTCATGAATGGCATCGGCTTCGACGTCATGGCAGTTGGCAACCACGAGTTTGATGATGGCCCGAAAGGTCTCGCTGATTTCCTGGCAAAGGCTGAATTTCCTGTCATCTCTGGCAACATCGATGTTTCTTCCGAGCCGCTGCTGAAGGGCAAGGTCAAAGGCACACTCGTTGTTGAGCGCGGCGATCAGAAAATTGGTATCGTGTCCACCTTGGCAACCGATACAGCTGAGACCTCGTCTCCTGGTGACAAAGTCATCTTCATGGATTCTGCTGACTATCTGAAGCAGGCAGTGGCTGATCTGACAGCACAGGGCGTCAACAAGATCATCGCTGTGACCCATGAGGGCCTTCCAAAGGACATGGAACTGGCATCCCAGGTATCCGGTATTGATGTGATCGTTGGTGGCCATTCTCATACTTTGTTGTCCAATACAGCAAAGCGCGCTGAAGGCCCTTATCCTGTCATGGTCAAGAACCCAGATGGAAAGGAAGTGCCAATTGTACAGGCCTACGCCTATTCCAAATATGTGGGCGACATCGAAGTCACTTGGAATGACAATGGTGATGTGATTTCTGCAAAGGGTGAGCCAATCCTGCTCGACAAATCTGTTGCAATGGATGAAGGCTTCAAAAAGCGCGTTGCTGAGCTTGGTGCTCCAATTGCGGATTTGAAAGCCAAAGTCATCGGTAATCTGTCCGCTGCCGTTGATGGCAAGCGCGAAAACTGCCGTACTGGTGAATGTGAGATGGGCAATCTTGTGTCCGACGCAATTCTGGATCGGGTAAAGGACCAAGGTGTCGATTTGGTGATCCAGAACGGCGGTGGTCTGCGTGCCTCCATTGATGCTGGCGAAGTGACCATGGGCGAAGTCCTGACTGTCCTGCCATTCCAGAACACTCTGGCTACCTTCCAGTTGAAAGGCGCTGATGTCATTGCTGCTTTGGAAAATGGTGTATCTCAGGTCGAGGAAGTCAAAGGTCGCTTCGCTCAGGTTGCCGGCATCAAATATAGCTGGACCCGAGCAAAGCCTGCTGGCGAACGTATCACTTCTGTTGAAGTCATGAAAGATGGCAAATGGATGGCAATCGACAAGGAAGCCGTTTATGGCGTTGCATCCAACAACTACATGCGGTCCGGCGGTGATGGCTACAAAGTCTTCAAGGCCAATGGTATGAAGGCATATGATTATGGTCCGGGTTTGGATGAAGTGCTGGCTGATTACATCTCCAAAAACCCTGATTACAAGCCAGGTCTGGATGGCCGAGTTTCCGAAGTTAAATAAGCATTTTCAAGGGTATATCCGAAGGATATGGATGCAAACCCGGTGCCCTAAAGGGCATCGGGTTTGTTTTTGCGCAAATGGAAGTTCAAATGGATCTTTTTTGTCGATATCGAGCGACAAATCTGATAGGTTCCGTCTTCTTGCCCCCCAACTCAAGCACGCAGAGCAAGATTTCTCTATTCTGCAAGCGGAGCTACCTATGACCACATTGACCTTTCTTGCGGTAATTGCAGCTGCGGCTTTGCATGCCCTTTGGAATGCGGTGGTCAAGGGGAGCGGAGATACGTATCTTTCCATGACAGCGGTGATGCTGGGGCAAGCTGTGGCAGGGTTGGCTCTTCTGCCATTCTTTGCCTTTCCAGCCGAAGAAAGCTGGAGCCTTCTGGCTCTGGGAGTTTTCTTGCATCTTGGTTATCAGATTTTTCTTCTGCAGAGCTACAAATTTGGTGATCTGACGCAGGTCTATCCCATTGCTCGTGGCTCCGCACCTCTGATCGTTGCTGGTTTTTCTCTTGTTGTGCTAGGCGTGGAAATGTCTCGTCTGGAATGGATTGCTATTCTTGTGATCGGGCTTGGTATCATGAGCTTGGTCGCTGTACGCAAGTCGGACGGCGCACGGAACGGTAAGGCGGGCTTGCTTGCCTTTGCAACCGGTTGTTTCATTGCTGCTTATTCCCTTGCCGATGGCATGGGGGCACGACTGACCGATTCAGCTCTGGGTTATTTTGCCTGGCTTTCGGTTCTGGATGCTCTGCTCTATATGGCTGTTATCCGCTATTTGAAACCAGGAACCATTTCGGCCGTTCCTCGCAAAGGAAAAAAGGCGTTCTTCATTGGAGGTGGAGCTTCTTTCGTTGCCTACGCATTGGTGGTCTGGGCCTTTACTCAAGCGCCAATCGCCATGGTTACAGCTTTGCGCGAAACCTCTATCATTTTCGCTCTTCTGATTGGCGTCTTTTTTCTTAATGAGCGCTTCAATTTCAGCAAGTTTCTCTCGACTATTCTGACGGTTGCCGGGGCAATCTTGTTGCGTCTGGCCCGCTAGCAAAAACCCCACACTTGAGCCTGCCAAAGCACTCTTGCCGCATTGCGTTGCTAACCGGCAGACGCTATCGTTTCATGAGCCGTATCATGACCAAATATCGTGTTTGGTTGGTATGACTGATGGAGGGAAAGCATAATGGATCTGATATTGGGCCTGGTTCTGGCTGGCATCGTTTTTCTGATGGCAAACGGGCTGTTCAAACTGCTCAACCGACCCAAGATTATACGGATAGATCCAGAACAGCGTCCTAACACTGCTTTGTTGGTAATCGATATGCAAACTGATTTCACCAAGAACCACGACAAAGCGAGCAAACACAGTGCTTTCGAGTTGATCAATAGTCTGGCTATGGAAAAACAGCGGACAGGAGTTGCTGTTATCGAGATCCGGCATGTTTTCGTTGCTCTCCATGAAAAACTCTTCATGCGTATGACTGCTGGCGGGGCAGGTGTGGAAGGAAGTCCGGGTATTGATCGGGATGACGCGTTAAGCTTTCAAGCTGACCAGCTTTTTACAAAGCACCAGATGGACAGTTTTTCAGTCCCAGCCTTTGAAAGCTATCTGGATCAGCACAAAATCGGTCATCTTTATATTACAGGACAGGAAGCGAATGCTTGCATTCAGGCGACAGCCAATGGGGCATTGGCTCGCGGATATGAAATTACCCTTGTTGACGAGGGAATTCTGAGTGCTGATCAGCATAAATGGCAGAAAAATAGGGAAAACCTTCTTCTGAAAGGAGCTCGGATCCAATAGGTCTCAGATTTGGCTGCCCCTGTTCTGTATTGGAACTCGCGATCCTTTGCGCGCATGTCGAGACGGAATTATCTAAAATTTGAACAATCTACAAAAGGTCTGACTAAGGCTGGTTGTAGAATTCAGGAGTGCCTTAACGAGATTGAAGCGCTGTCGTTCCATTCTGTTTTTGAAAAATTGAAGAAGTTGGCAGATGCGGCGCTTGTTTGGCACGCATTGTCCGGCAAAACAAGACAGTGGGGATATGATGGAGATGCGAAAAGCTCTTTCTTCATTAGGATTTTTGGCGCTAGGTTATTGGTGCATGTTCTGGACCCTGAACGGGTTGGACAAATTTCTCAATCGAACCGATATTGGACTCCTTACCTGGTATGGCAATGATCGAGATGAAAAATTTGCCATGTATTTTGACCGGCTAGGGATGTCTGATAGTGCCGTGAATCCGGTTTTGATGTTTGCTGGCGTTTGGGAACTGGCAGCTGCTGCGGTATGTCTAATTGCAATGATTGCCTTCTACAAAGGCGCTCCAATGGCTGAAAAAATGGAAAAAGCCAATCAGGCGATCATTATCTCGGCGATCACATTCATTGGTTTTTGTATCTTTGATGTAGTTGTTGGTGATCGGGCAGAATTGTTGGAGCATTCCACCTATATCGGCGTGGTCATTGTCTCCTACATCTTGTTGGCATTGGAACCGGTTTTCTCGGAACTTCACAAAGATCTGGGCGTGGAAGAGGATGATGGGCAAGAGCTGCATATGAATCGATATCGCGGGGAAGCCGCGCCACTGGACCCGGCTGCTGTAGCAGCAGAATAAACAGCTTACGTTTGACGTTATCAAAAAGAAAAGCTGGCTCAGGCCAGCTTTTTTGCGTTGAAGCGGAACGTGTCTATTTTCGCGATTGATAGAGCTCGATCGCAGGATCGTTCGGAGTTTCAATGGCCGCCTTGAGACTATGGGCACAATCCTCGTTTTCCTGACGATGAGGATAGAGCAAATTGGGAGGATCTTGCAGGAGTTTTTCCATCTCCATCAGAGGTATAGGCCGAGAGAATATAAAACCCTGGTATTGATCACATTTGTTCTCTTCCAGCCATTGCAATTGTTCCGGTGTCTCCACACCTTCAGCAATGGCTGTGATATCCGTCAGACGGCAAAGTGATAGCACCAGATTCACCACAGGTGCCTGCTTATCGATAGCATTGATGAAAGAGCGATCAATTTTCAGGCATGAAATCGGATAGTCCTGGATATAGGCAAGATTCGAATAACCAGTTCCAAAGTCGTCAATCGAAATGGAGAAGCCTTCAGCCCTCAGTTTGGACAGGGTAGCCTTGGCATTGCGTTTGTCACCCATGAGCATGCTCTCGGTGATCTCCAGTTCGATGCGGTCGGTGGGGCAATTGGATTGTGCAAGCGCAGCGACCAATTCATGACAAAGGTCGTGATCATCAAATTGTTTGGGGGAAACATTGATAGAAACAGGTATATCAAAGCCTGCCCGCGTGAGGGTGCGCTGATCGTGACCGACTTGCTCGGCAACCCAGGTTCCTACATCGTGGATTAGTCCCGTTTCTTCCAGCGTATCGACAAAATGCCCGGGCAACAGGACGCCACGATTGGGATGATTCCACCTCAAAAGAGCTTCTATACTCCTGACTTCGTTGGTCCGACAGCAAACACGTGGCTGGTAATGCAGGAGAAACTCCTTGCGCTGGGTTGCTTGAATGAGATCGCGTTCCAATGAACGTTGTTTCAAGACCGCCATCTGTAAGGCTGGACGAAAGAAGGAGAATGTATTCCGTCCTCTGTCTTTGGAATCATACAAGGCCAGATCGGCATGTTTCATCAATGTTGCGAGATCATCGCCATGTTCCGGAAAGAGGCTGACGCCGATAGAAGCTTTGGAACTCAGTCGGTGGTCTTCGATATGGCAGTCTGTAGCGATGGCTTTCAACAGATGATGGCACAATTGATTGAGCTCGTTTTTGTCTCTCATTGGAATGAGGATGATGAATTCATCTCCGCCAAGACGGGCGATATGGCCAGCGCTCCCGACTTGTTGTTCCAGAATTTGAGACACATGCATCAATAATTGATCACCCGAAGCATGCCCCAATGTGTCATTGATGGTCTTGAACTTGTCCAGATCAATCAACATCATGGCCATATCGAGATTTGACTGTTTGGCGCTCGAAAGCAATTCCGGGAAGGCGAGCTGAACATAATTCCGGTTATAAAGCCCGGTTAATGTGTCGTGGTGTGCCAGATACCGAACCTTATGTTCATTATCCTTCAGCTCGGTTACATCAACCTCGGACAAGATATAGGCCGGATTGCCGCTCACAGCATCATGACAGTTGCGAGCTGAGATCTCATGCCAGCGTATGCCTTGTTCGGTCCAGACCTGTGAAATCAGGGTGGCATTCTGTTTTCGTTCAAGTTGTGCAACAAGATCTGTATGGGTGGATTGATCTACGAAGCGTTCTTTCAGAGGTATAGTGGAACTGCCATAAATGCTTCTGGCAGCAGCATTGGTATAGAGTGGAATGCCTTCCTTGCTGAAGAGCGAGATAGCGATTGGAATGTGATTCAGGGCTTCCGCCGAGCGCAGTCTCTCCGGTGTTTCCTGTTCTTCGGCCTTGGCTTCACACAGCATGCCCATACGGCCATCAGACATGACATAACCGCGGAACATCACCCGATAGGTATGAGGATGACCGTTTGGATAGAGCGTCCAGACTTCGCTGAATGTCTTTTTATCGGCAATGAAGTCGGATTGATATTGACGTAATCGCTCGGCGATGGAAGCAGACATATCCGCTCCCATATCACGTTTGTAGAGATCTTCCTGATTGTCTGCATGCCACAGTTCCACTGCGGCGTCGTTGGCCCATACCACATGAGAATGATCGATATCGAAAACCCATAATGGTGTCGTCAAATTCAAAACACTCTGGATATTGAAAGCATCATCTTTGATGCAGCAGGCAGTTGGGCAGATGTCGCTCATATGAAACCGAAAAACCAAAAAATCCAAAAAACTTGTTAGGCGGCGGGTTTGTAGGAAAGAATATGCTGATAACCAGATTGGTTCTCAACCCGCTCAATCCATTGACCAACAGCAGGATAGCAGCCGAAATCAAGGCCAGCTTCGTCAGCAACATGGACATAGCCAAAAATGGCGATATCGGCGATGGTGTAACGGTTCTCGATCATGAATGATCGTGTGGAAAGATGAGCATTCAGCCGCTCCATACCAATTGCAGCACGCTCTTGCCATTCAGCAATTTGCGATGCCATCTCCTCTTTGCGCTGGGGTAGAATAACCGAGAAGAAACGGGCTGGAGAAATGAATGGTTCAAGTTTGGTTTGCTCAAAAATCATCCATTGAATGGTTTCAGCTTCGCTCATGCCTGTTTCAGGAAAAAGAGCGCTGCCTTTCGCCAGATACCAAAGCATTGCATTGGATTCTGTGATGCCTTTGCCCTCGGATGTGAGCAGGAAGGGAACAGTACCATTCGGATTCAGCTCCAGAAAGGAAGGGGCTTTTTGTTCTCCTTTCAGCACATCGATCCAGTGCAATTCGTGGGGGATTGATAATTGCTCCATTATCAAATGTGCCTTGAAGCAATTGCCCGATCCGAATGTCGCAAACAAAGTATCCATTAGCCAGTCCTTGATCAAAGGTGAATTGGTCAAAAATGCCTTACATTGCATGGAACTATACTTAGGTTAATCTACGCTTAAGCAGGTATTAATCCTTATATTATGGTTATTTCGAACTGAGTATGACTCATTTGCAAATGCGCTGCAATTGTCCAAAAAATACCCCGGCAACTGACCGGACCAGTTGGTTGGTTGCCGGGGCGATATGCTGCGGTTCTTCTGATCTCGGGAAGGGAACAAAAGACAAGAGCAGCACCTATCGAGATCTGAGCAATGACATGCGATCCATAATCCCGTCCTTCTTGATGAAATGGTGATAAATCGTACCAACAACATGCAGAACAATACTGGCTACGAGTAATTTGGATCCGATACCATGGACTATTAGAGGCTTTACACTTTCTGCTGCTGTCGAATATCCGGCATAATCGCCGCTATCGACATATTCACCGAGGCCAAAAAGCATCATGGATGCCATACCGCTGGCAACCATCACAATGGGCAGAATATAGAGCAGCAGGTGGATCAGCTTGGCGAATTTGGCCTGCAAGGGTGGCCAGACTGGATCTGCTTCAGGCCGTGCATGTAGGAAGAAAAAGACCAGGCGAGCCAGAAAAATAACACCGGTGAGCAGTCCGATCTTGCGATGCAAATCGAGCAACTGCAGTTTTTCGGATCCCTGCATGTCTTCCATCATCTGGCCGACAACAATCAGGCCAATGATAAGTAGAGCGGCAAGCCAGTGCAGAAGGATTGTAGCTTTGGAATAGCGGTTTGGAGAGGCAGTCATGGTTGGTCCTGTTCTTGAAGTATAGATGCTTGGTGATGGGGCCCAACGGGAGCAATTATCCATTCTTGCTGTCGCTAGGATGCAATTCAGATGAGCAGAAAGTTACTTGAATTATTTGTTACATGTAAATTATTGTCAAGGAATGCAATTGTAACCAATCGTATCAAAATGTATTTCTCTTGCAGTAGATAGCCGGGCATGTGCCGTTAAGGAGCTAGATATCTGGCATCCGCAAACGTGAAGAGAACGTCATTTGATATTCGCTACGAACTGGTGCAATTTGATTTGCCTGCCTGGGCAGGCAATAGTCACAATCAGGAGAGTGTATGGCCAAGCAAACCACACCCACCCAAATACTGCCTTGCGATGGTCAGAAGCAGGAAAGCTTGCCGCAATCTCCTCCTTCACCCCCACATTCTCTTGGCAGCAGGCTCAATCGCGCAACTCGCTTCATCAATCAATTGGCAGAAAGCAACCTCGCGCGTCATGATTTGACGTTGCCGCAATGGGTTGTTTTGACAGCACTTTGGCGTTCCAATGGTTTGAAAATTACGCATCTGGCCGATTATTGTAACAATGGCCAGCCAGCCCTATCTCGAATTCTGGATCGAATGGAAGCCAAGGACCTGGTTGAGCGATGCGCGTCTCCGGCGGATCGTCGCGAGGTAAGGGTTTTCCTGACCGAGAAGGGACGGTCTCTATCCTATCTCAAGGAATATTTACAGCAATTCAACCAGGCCATGATGACCGGGTTGAATGAACAACAACAACAGATGCTATTTGATCTGCTTGATCATTTGCTTGTGAATGGCAAGAAGATTGAAGCGGGCGAAATAACGCTTGCTCCAATCGGGCCTGAGGCCTAAATTTCAGTCGAATTCCTCCAAACCTGTTTCCACGAGCTTCTCCCATGCCAGTGAGCGATACTATCAAAGCGGTTCTGTTTGATCGGGACGGAACCCTGCTGGATCTACAAGCAACATGGGCAGGTGCCTTCTATTTCATTATTCGTGATATGGCTGGTGGGGACGAAAGTAAGATTCAGACTCTGGCAGACTATTCCGGTTACTTCATGGATAGTCGCAAATTTGATATGAGATCTCGTTTGTTGACCGGCGCACCATCAGATTATTGTGCTCGCTGGGCAGAGATTTGCGAACGTCCTTATGGCGAAGACTTCATGCGAGATTTCACTGATCTTTCGTTGAAATATTGCGATGTGTCGCCAACCTTTCTGCCCGGGGCGTCACAGGCACTTGATGCCTTGAAGCACGCGGGTATTCCCATGGGAATCGCCACCAATGGAACAGAGAGCAGCGCTCGCCGGCAAATGGCGCATTTGGGATATGAAGATCACTTCTTTGCCGTCATCGGATATGATTCTGGTTATGGGGCAAAACCCGAAGCCGGACAGGTTCTGGCCTTTGCGGATCAATTGCAGATTGAACCCGGCGACGTATTGATGATTGGTGACAGTCTGCATGATGTGCATGCAGGCAAAGCCGCTGGAGCAATGACTTTAGCCTTGCCAACAGGCGCTGCCAGTTCAGATGAGTTGCTGGCTGAAGCAGATCAGGTGATTTCCAGCCTTGCAGATTTGCCGCTCATGCTTGGGCTGCCATTGCCAGTCTCCGCACCACAGGCACGTCCGTCCTTGCCACTTTGAGTGACGGGTTGCTTATAGCAACACGGCAAATCTTTTGCGACTTGTTTGACCAGCTCCCGGAACCATCTATGCCGTGGTGAATGGCGATTCCTTACATGCCAGACCATATGAAAATCCATCGGTGTCAGCGCGATGGGAACCTCCACCCAGTCAAAGTCCCGAAAGACGGTATAGGCAAGACGAGAGGGTGCTGTTGCCAGCATGTCGGTTCCTCTGGCAACATTGGCAACCGAGCCAAAGCTCGGCGCGCAATATGAAACATGCCGCTCCAGCCCTTCTTTGCGAAGGGTTATGTCAATGGCGGTCGTTTCATCATTCGATAGTGCCAGAATGCCATGATGCCCGTCGGCATATTCGTGAACATCTTTGGGAGCCTCCCTCATGGTCGGATCATAGAAGGTGACCATCCGATCAGTGGTGATGGTGGTCGCGACAATATCCGGGCTCTCATAATCCTTCAGAGGGCACAGTGCGATATCAGCCATACCCTCTTTCAAACAATCCAGACTGAATTCCTGAAAGACATGGGTGCGCATCGTCGCATTGGGAGCTTGTTCGCGAAGAGCTTGATAGATGGATGGAACGAACATGTCATGTTCAAAGTCATTGCCCATGACGGCGAAGCGATGATTGGAGAGGGAAGGATCAAAACTGCTCTTGTCATGAAGGGATTGCAGAGATGCCAGCACATGGCTCACTTCATCAATCATTCCATCCATGCGTTCGGTGGGCACCATGGCGCGGCCAACCTTGAGAAACAAAGGATCACCAAGTAAACCGCGCAATCGCTCCAGAGAATGGCTGACGGTGGACTGGTTCACACCCATTTGTCGGGCTGCAACAGTAACGGAGCGATGCTCATGGATGAGTTTGAGCATATGAAGCGATCGTCCGTCCAATGATAAATGATCGAAATTCTGCATAATAAATATGATTATAATGCATTTGAATGCATGATTTCAATATGTATCTATGAGGGCAGACAACAAGCGGATTTTGACCCCGCGATTGCTAATTCAAGTCAAAATTTAGAGGAAGTTCCGATGTCCGAGAATTCTGCCCCAACCGTCGCTATCGTATATCATTCTGGCTACGGCCACACCGAAGTGCTGGCACAATCCGTCCTGAAAGGCGCAAAGGATGCTGGTGTGAATGCACATCTGGTAAAAGCCGATGATGAGAACAAAGATTGGGATCTGTTGGAAAAAGCAGATGCCATCATCTTTGGTAGCCCGACCTATATGGGATCCGTATCCGCTCAGTTCAAAACCTTCATGGATGAAAGCTCCAAAGTATGGATGAACCAGGGCTGGAAAGACAAGATTGCGGCTGGTTTCACGATCTCTGCCTCCCAGTCCGGCGATAAACTGAATACCTTGGTTCAGATGTCGGTTTTTGCCGCACAGCACGGCATGGTCTGGGTCGGCCTTGGTGAAATGCCTGGCAATAACAGCTCCGAAGGGAGCGCTGAAGACATCAACCGTATTGGTTCATATATCGGAATGATGGCACAGGCTAATGCCGATCAAGGTGCGGATGTCACTCCACCTACTGCGGACCATAAAACCGCAGAAATTCTGGGTGCGCGCGTTGCAAATTCTACCAGACGCTGGGCTGCTTGATTTACCTGCGCGCGATGCTTCTTGTTTCAGGCCCCTACCATTTGGTGAGGGGCCTCATTCATACCAATCCGTATGTAAATTTCTGAAAGGTATCAGACATTGAAACATGGCCAAATAGCTCAAGAATATTTATCATAATTTTTTCTTATTGATTTGGTCGGTATTTGCGATTGGAATTTATTGAAATGGCTGGGTAACATACCTCCACAACAATCTTGATCAGACCGTATCAAGCAATCAGGAGGCCTGAATGGACCACTCTCAAATGCCGCGTACCGGCGGATGCCCCGTAAATCACGGTGGCAACACTTCAATGGACAAACCAGTGACAAAGTGGTGGCCCAATGCGCTCAATCTCGACATCCTGCATCAAGGTGGTGCACGTACCAATCCGATGGATCCGGACTATAATCACCGCAAAGCGGTGAAGGGGCTCGACTATGAGGCAGTCAAAGCAGATGTTCATGCCCTGATGACTGATAGCCAGGATTGGTGGCCAGCTGACTGGGGCCATTATGGTGGTTTGATGATCCGTCTCGCTTGGCACTCTGCTGGCTCCTATCGTCTTCAAGATGGTCGAGGTGGTGGCGGTTCGGGTAATATCCGTTTTGCACCTTTGAATTCCTGGCCGGATAATGCAAGTCTGGACAAGGCGCGTCGCCTGCTGTGGCCTATCAAGAAAAAGTATGGCAATGCACTTTCCTGGGCAGACCTGATCGTTTTGTCTGGCACCATTGCTTATGAGTCCATGGGGCTGAAAACGTTTGGCTTCGGTTTTGGTCGTGAAGATATCTGGGGTCCGGAGACCGACGTTTATTGGGGCAGCGAGAAAGAATGGCTTGCTCCATCTGAAAATCGTTATGAAGATCTGGATGATGCATCAACGCTGGAGAATCCGTTATCAGCTGTGCATATGGGCCTGATCTATGTGAACCCCGAAGGCGTCAACGGAAATCCCGATCCGGCACGTACTGCGCTGCATGTCCGTGAGACATTTGCCCGGATGGCCATGAATGACGAAGAAACCGCTGCCCTGACTTGTGGTGGTCACACCGTCGGTAAAGGTCATGGAGCCATGGCTGGTGACAAGATTGGTGCCGAACCAGAAGCTGCAGGCTATGAGGCACAGGGTTTTGGGTGGGCAAATCCAGACCAGAAGGGGTCTGCGTCTGACGCCTTCACCTCAGGCATTGAGGGTGCATGGTCCAAGGAACCATTGAAGTTTGATATGGGCTATTTCGACTATCTGTTCAATTATGAATGGGAGCTGACAAAATCGCCTGCTGGTGCGCATCAGTGGAAACCGGTTGATATGCCAGAAAGTGAAATGCCGGTTGATGCGGGTGATGGTTCAACGCCCCGTATGCCAATGATGACAGATGCCGACATGGCTATGAAAGTTGACCCGATCTACAATGAGATCTGCCAGAAATTTATGGCTGACCCAGCATATTTTGCAGATGTCTTTGCCCGTGCATGGTTCAAACTGACCCATCGCGATATGGGCCCCAAGGCCAACTATTACGGTCCAGATGTGCCACAGGAAGATCTGATCTGGCAGGATGTCATTCCTGCAGGCAGTAATGGTTATGATGTTACCGCTCTCAAGGCCAAGATCGCCGCAAGTGGTTTGACCTCGGCCGAGATGATTGCCACAGCATGGGACAGTGCGCGGACCTATCGCGGCTCGGATATGCGTGGTGGTGCCAATGGTGCACGGATCCGCTTGGCTCCTCAGAAAGATTGGGCCGGGAACGAGCCAGATCGTCTGGCGAAGGTGTTGAGCATCTTGGAACCGATTGCTACGGAGGCTGGTGCCTCGATTGCCGACGTCATTGTTCTTGCGGGGAATGTTGGCCTTGAGCAGGCGATCAAGGCAGGTGGTCATTCGGTTGATGTACCTTTCACCCCGGGCCGTGGTGATGCAACTGCCGAACAGACAGATGCAGAGAGCTTTGATGTGCTGGAGCCAGTCTCCGATGGTTTCAGAAACTGGCAGAAGAAAGCCTACGCGGTCTCCGCTGAGGAAATGATGCTTGATCGTGCCCAACTGCTAGGGCTGACCGCAGTGGAGATGACCGTGTTGGTCGGTGGCTTGCGTGTTCTTGGCACCAATCATGGCGGGAACAGCTATGGTGTGTTCACCGACAATGTCGGCACATTGTCAACGGACTTCTTCGTCAATCTGACTGATATGGCCTATAGCTGGCATCCACTTGAAGATGGCACCTATGAGTTGAGGGAGCGAGCAACAGGCGCTGTCAAATGGCAGGCGACCAGTGCTGATCTGGTGTTCGGATCCAACTCGATCTTGCGCTCCTATGCAGAGGTCTACGCTCAGGACGACAACAAAGAGAAGTTCGTGCGTGATTTCGTTGCCGCCTGGACCAAGGTCATGAATGCTGATCGCTTTGATTTGCTGGCTTGAATCTGATCATTGAGCAGTCTGAAAACAACTGCTCACAATATTGATGTTAACTGGCTCCTCCCAATTGGCGAGGAGCCTTTTTGCTTTTAATCCTTGGGAAATTTCATGTCTTCTATCAATTGCCAAGTGAAGAGAAATGCACATTTTCCGGGGCGCTGCCCACTGTTTGGTTGATGCTCATTAATCACATGCAAGAAAACGACCTCATGCTTTCCGATCTGGAGCGCGTGATTATCGGTGGTTCAGCCCGCCAAGGTCCATGACGCAAGCTTTCTGAGATGATTATGGTGCGGAAGTCATACATGACCAGGGATTACGGAAATGAGCCTGTTCGGCACTGTCGGTTCCATGAAGCCGGAACATCAAGATTTGGACGGGTAAGCATTGCTGGATGTGAAGCAAAGTGCTGGAACCGATCCATTCGGTATTAAAATGAAGATTGGCGATTAGGATAACAAGTCTCTGCCTTGGTATAATATTGCCATCGGTCGCCGGAATGGCAGTGATTGCTGTCAAACATTCGAAATGGGATGAGCGACCGTTGCTGATCCTTGTGCCATAGGATGGACAGGATATCGTCAAGGAAGACGTTTTCTCCTATATGGATGGAAAATTGCCAAATGGTGGAAGCCCGATGATATAGACGTTCTGGATGAACTTACCCATACCGCTACTGGAAAAATCAAGAAAGTAGCTCTGCGACAGCAGTTCAAAGAGTATCGTTTTCCTTCTGATCAACAATGATGTGGCTGGATACTCCTCGCTAGAGTGTTCATTGCGTCGCAGTTTCGAAAGATACCGGCAATTGCACCTCGTATTAGGTCGGAATAGTTGTGATATGGCCGTTGCCCGCATTGAGATTGTCAGGCAACATCCTTAAACTGCGCTTCTTGGGAGCGAGACAGTAGCAAGGCGGGGCAGTCAGCTTTATGAGCGGGCATTATTCATTTCATATTTCAAGACTGGCAGTCTGGGCCTTGTGGCTGGCTCGTTTGTCTATCCCGGTTGCCCTTATTTCCTTCTTGTTGATGCGGTTTGGCGGCCTGCACCCTTCCATTGCGATATATTGCTTTGCGACCGCCATCATGCTTGCACTTTTGTCACTCTTGGTGAGCATTGCGGCTTTTCCGGCTATTTGGTTTGATGGCCAAAAGGGCGGGAGGCGTCTTTGGGGGGCATTCCTGCGCGGCCTCGTTGTGTTGGTTCCTGCGTTTGTTGTTGCATTTTATTATTTCAACCGCCCGGCCTTTACCGATCTTTCTACCAATCCAGAGGATCCTCCAGTGTTTGAGATGGCATGGCAGGAACGTCAGGATTATGACAATCGCCTCGATATTGTGAGCATTGGTGAGCGGGAAGAGCAAGCAAGAGCTTACCCGGAGCTTGCGGGTAAGGATATCGAGCAAAGCCCACAATTGATCTATCTTTTGGTGCGAGATCTCATCAAGGAAAATGGCTGGACCCTTCTTGGTGAAAAGGTACCAAGCGAAGAGAATGCTGACGGCAATTTTGAAATTGGTATCCGTTCTATTGTTACCGGATTTCGCTATGTTGCCGCTATTCGTTTGCAGGACGATGGCAATGAAGGGACGCGGGTAGATATGCGTTCGGCTGCGCTATGGGGTGACCATGATTTTGGCCAGAATGCCAGACGTATCCGAAGTTTCTATTCAGATCTGGATACGAAATTGGGTCAGGGTTTGAAGCTTTACCAATTGCAATTGGAAGAATTGGAGCGTCAGGAACGTTTGAAGCGCGGGCCATTGCCACGGAGAAAGCCAAAACAGCCACCCAAATCATCGCAGAAGATTGGTTAAGACCGCCGGTGAGCGATCAATCGTTAAGTTTGTATTTGGCAGAGAGCGACGGACTTTCCTGATTGCAGCTCACCAGACCTTGTTCGACCAGATCTTCAATATGCGCAAACATGGAAAGAGCCGCAGCTCCATGCAGCGCCTTGTCCACATCGCGATAAACGATAGAGACCATCTCCGGGATTGTTTCGTCTCCGGCTGTAAGACGATCCAACACAGACTTCTCACGCCCTTGGCGATGTGCTTTCAAGCAAGCAAGGAATGGAGCAACATCCTCAACAATTCCGCCATGACCTGGCCAATAAACCGCATCCTCGCGCGCCATCAATTTATCGAGACTTTTCATATAATCGCGCATGGATCCATCAGGAGGAGCAACGATTGATGTTGACCAAGCCATTACATGATCAGCGGAAAATAGACCGCTGCCATCGGTAAAGGCAAAAGCCAGATGATTGGCAGTGTGGCCAGGTGTATGCAACACTTCCAACTCCCAACCATTTCCCTTGATAAGGTCGCCGTCTTTCACATAGACATCGATCTCAAGAGAAGTATCTGCAGAAGCATCCAATGGGTTTACTTCGCCAAGATGCAAGGGACGAGCAGGGCGATGTCCACCTTCCGCATAGATGGGCGCACCAGTCTTCTCTTGGAGCAACCTTGCTCCGGGTGAATGATCGGCATGTGTGTGAGAAATCAATATCTTGGAGATAGTTTCGCCTTTGCAAGCTGCGATTAGGTTGGCGATATGCTCCTCATCCATTGGACCTGGGTCCAGAATGGCGACTTCTTTTTCCCCAAGGATATAGGTATTGGTCCCCATCCAAGTGAAAGGGCCGGGATTATTGCAGGTAATTCTTCGTACATTGTGTAATAATTGAATAACTTCACCATAACGAGGATTAAAATCACGATTAAAAGTCAGTTTTGGTGCTGTCATCATTTGAACCCAGTGAAAAATCTTTCCTTTTCAATATGTAACGGATGAAATGGATTTGATCCAATAATTTTCTATTTGCTGCACTGCATAAATCAAAAAAAAATAATATACGCAAAATTTTGAATATCAAATATAGCCTAATATTCAATAATATATGTCCTGTATCATGTATATATAAGAAATATACAGATGATATATATAATCAGTTTGAATGCATGATTTTAATATTTAAGAGTATGTGTTGATTTTAATTTTTATTTTGATATGTATCAAAATTTTAAATTTTAGTATACTTTTAAATTAATAAATAATTAACCCATTATTTCATGTTGTTTGTTTTAAACCAACTGGATTAATACTGGGTTCGGAGAAATTTAAAGTTACTTTTAATGAACTTTTAACGACAAGTGAGTGACCATTCTCCTGACTGGTGCTTCAGGGGTGCGGCACCGTGTACGATATTGTTACCATCAGTAGGATGATCACATGGGGCAGGCAGCAGAGCTCACTGGAATAGAGCGATTTTTTGAGGATGATGACATAATTGTCAGCAAAACGGACCTCAAGGGGCGTATTACTTATGCCAACAAGGTGTTCCTGGATGTGTCGGGCTACAAGGAAAAAGAAGTTCTTGGGCAACCGCACAGCATGATCCGGCATCCGGAGATGCCAAGATGCATCTTTAAACTGCTTTGGGATTGTTTGACCTCCGGCAAAGAAATTTTCGCCTATGTCAACAATCGGGCAAAAAATGGCGATCATTACTGGGTTTATGCTCATGTCACGCCAAGCTGGGACAGGAGCGGTCAAGTGGTTGGATTTCATTCCAATCGCAGAGTGCCTGATCGTAACATACTCGATAAGGAAATCGTACCTCTCTATGACGAACTGAAGCGTTTGGAAAATGACCATCGTAACGCCAAGCAAGGAATGCTGGCGGGTGCAGAACGCGTAAGCAAAATGTTGGAAGAACTCGGGATCGGTTACGATGAGTTTATGGCAACGATCGGCCAAGGTCGTCGTCGCGGTTTCCGTTGAACGGGTTCATGTCGTGGTGGTCGGCGGAACAAGGTTAAATGTAAAGGATTGTCTCTGGAGGCTGCAACATGGCACTTGGCAGTCCGGTAATATAGCTCCAGAGGAATATCGCAAGGGTGGGTAAGATGTCGTTTCTAACTTCAAAAACAGCAATCGAGAAGGCAATTCAGGTTTGCCAGGCGGTTGCTGGTGGGGATTTCGAGGCACGAATTCTCGATATTCCGGACAAAGGTGACATGGCAGAGTTGATGCATGCCATCAACTTGCTGATCGATCGAACTGATGCTTATATCAGGGAGTCAAAAGCCTGCCTGGATTATGTCTCTCGCAACCAGCATTTTCGCCTGATTGCAGAAAAAGGTATGGTCGGGAATTTCCAACAAGCAGCTCAAAGTATCAATCAGGCGACCTACTCCATTAAGCAAAAGCATGATGATTTTACCAAAATGGGAGATCGTTTCGAAAATGATCTCAATAATATCACAGCTCAGATGTCCAGCATGATTGGTGATTTACAGGGGTCTTCGGACGAAGTTGGTACTGCATCGAAGAATGCTCAATCCGAGGCTTTGGTGGTTGCTGCCGGAGCCGAGGAAGCATCGGCCAATATGCAATCGGTAGCCGCAGCCACGGAAGAATTGACAACCTCCATTTCCGAGATCAATCGCCAGGTAAATGAAGCCGCTGGCATTGCACAGGCTTCTGTACAGAAATCTCAAGATATGAGTGAAGGAATCCTTGGTCTCTCAACTGCGTCTTCCCAGATTGGAGATGTGGTTTCCCTGATTTCCGATATCGCTGCCCAGACCAACCTTCTGGCCTTGAACGCAACCATTGAAGCCGCCCGTGCGGGAGAAGCTGGTCGTGGTTTCGCGATTGTGGCGCAAGAAGTGAAAAATCTGTCGGCGCAAACCGCTGCCGCAACAGAAGAAATTACTTCACAGATCTCATCCCTGCAAACTGCAACACAAAGAGCCGTAGGCGCTAACGATGAGATAAGCAAAACGATTGCAAGGGTAAGCGAAATTTCGACAGCAATTGCCGCAGCCGTTGAGCAGCAAAGCGATGCAACCAAGGAAATTGCAGCCAATCTTGATGAAGCAGCCAAAGGCACGACTGATGTCAGTATCGGCATCACCTCGGTGAATGAAGCGACCAAGATAACGGATTCTTCAGCTCAAAAAGTTTTGGCTGTTTCCAATCTGATGGTTGAACAGGAGAAAAACCTGGCCCATCTGAAAGATGAGCTGGGAACCTTCCTTTGCGAAATCCGCAAAGTTGGGTGACGGTTAGGGCATATTCCCGCAAAGTGTGTGCAGTTTTCGGATAAGAATATGCTCTGGAGTTGGACTGACAAAACAAAGTGGTGAGCATGTCAGAAAAAGGGCTCCTTTTCGGGGAGCCCTTTTTATATTGGACTTTTGGTGTCACACACAGCCAATTAATTTGAAGTGCCGTTTGGTGGAACTGGACATGACCGCCCTTCTTCCCGAAGGTTTACCTGAATTGGCGCGTCATTGGCTTGCTTTTGTGCGACTTTACTCTGCATCACATCGGCGGTGAAACAATAGCCAATGCCATGGATGGTCTTCACATAGGTCGGATTGGCTGCATCAGGTTCAATCTTCTTGCGAAGACGCATGATATGAACATCGACGGTACGGTCACCTACATAACATTGCCGCCCTCGTGCCAGATCCAGTAGTTGGTCCCGTGACAGGACACTATGGGGATGCTTGACCATGGCATGAAGCAACTCAAACTCGGTCGTGGTGAGATTGACGTCTTTACCACTGATGGCATTGCGAAGTGTGCGTTCCTGAGCATTCATGACAAATTGATCGAACTGCAAGATAGGTGTGCCTTCACTGGTCTGGCGGACAGCGACATCTTCCAGGCGACAACGACGAAGAACCGTCTTGATGCGTGCCAGTAGCTCGCGAGCCTCAAAAGGTTTGGTGACATAGTCATCTGCACCAAACTCCAACCCCAAGACACGATCAAATGGATCATCGCGCCCTGAAAGTACAATGACAGGAAGGTTGGAATCCGTCCGCATGTCACGCAAAATATCGAAGCCGTCACGATCAGGAAGACCGATATCAAGGATGCAAAGATCCACAGTCTGCTGGTTCAATACTTTCGCCATTTCAGCAGCTGTGGCCGTGCAGCTCACCTGATAATGCTGCTTCTCCAAATATCTGGACAAGAAAGATGTGATCTGTGGATCATCATCCACGATCAATATATGGCCTGTTGTCATGGTCGCTCTTCCCTCGGTTGAGCGGTATTTTATCAGGCGGTCTAAATTCTGACTTGATGTCGATCAACGCAAGCCGCTTGAGAGGGGATAAAATACGTCAAAAAACGTATATGGAGTGTATCATCAATCCGGTGCCGCATTTTTCCGACCATATGCACCAAGGCTCAGAAAGCGGAGAAACAATCATGTTTTCGTCCTTACATCGATTTTTCTCCAAAGCCCCGGAACGTGTGGAAGGGATACCTGTAGGACTGTTTGCTGGTGGATTGCTGGCTGGCATCATTTTGACAGCATTGTTCCTGGCACTGGGAACTGTCACCCGCTTTGAGCAGATCAAGTCCGGCTGGATTTCCTTTTCGCATCAGGCCGAGGAAAAGGGCGTCTGGATTTCGCAGATTCGTGGCCATTTTGGGTATGGGGGCATGATCCATAATTTCAAGAATTATGTATTGCGCCGTGATGATATCTATATTCAGAGTTTGCGCCAGGAATTCAAGGATCTGTATCAACCTATCGATGCCTATATTGCCTCTCATCCGTCATCCGAAGAAATCAAGGCCTTGATTGCCATCAGGCGTACAGTCAAGCGTTATGAGTTGAAAATTCCGGTGGTTCTGAAAGCCACCCAAGAGGGGTGGAATGCAGAACGGCTGGATAAAGCAGTAAAAGTCAATGACACGGCTGCGTTGCAAGGTTTGAACACATTGGAGACGATCTGGTGGCAGGAGAGGCAAGACAATATCTCGGATCTGGTGAATGCTCTGTCGCGTGGAGAGCAGCTTACTCGTTACGCTTTCATTGGGTTGTTTGTGTTGATCATTCTGGCGGCATTGCTGATCGGCTTGATGCATTTTCTTATTCAGCGCATCACAGCATCTGCTGATCAACTCTCAAAAGAGCTGTCAGCCCGCAGAAAGGCGCAAGAAGCAGAGAAAAAACTGCTGCGAGCGGTAGAGCAAAGTCCAACCACCATTGCCATCTCTGATACAAAGGGCAAAATCGAATATGTGAACCGCAAATTCTGCGAGCTCACGGGTTATGATCAGCAGGAATTGGTGGGACATAATCCCAATATTCTGAAATCAGGCTATACCAGCGAAGAAGCATATAAGCTTATCTGGCAGCGGCTTAATACAGGACAGGAATGGCGCGGTATTTTCAAGAACCGAAAGAAGGATGGCTCATTTTATTGGGCTTCAACATCCATTCTGCCACTGAAGGATGAAGATGGGAATGTCACCAACTTCATTGGGATTGGTGAGGATATCACGGAAAAAAAAGCCGCTCAGCAGCATATGGTCAAGGCCCAGAAGATGGAGGCCGTTGGGCTTCTGGCTGGTGGAATTGCCCATGATTTCAATAATATCCTGATGGTCATTCTTGGCAATGTGCAGATTGCTTTGCTGGATGCCGATCAGGCGGCCAATTCCGAGGAACTGGAACATATCGAAATAGCCGCCCGCCGTGCTCAGAGCCTTGTTAAACAATTGCTGACTTTTGCGCGTCGGCAGCCTGTAAGTCCCAGAAGCTTGCATCTGGGGCAGCAGATCGACGAAATTTTGGTTCTTCTGCGTGCCTCTATTGCAAATACGATCTCCTTGGGTTTTGAGCGTCTTTGCAAGCCCGGTGAATGCACGATCATGGCAGACCCGACACAGATTCATCAGATCCTGATGAATTTGTCACGCAATGCAGCTGAGGCGATTGGTGGCAAGGCAGGCTCTATCACTTTCGAGCTCTCTCGCATGACAGTGGAAGAGGAGCATGGTTTGAGCAAACTGCCAGAGCATGCCAAAGGCGTTGTAAAGCTCTCCGTAATCGATACCGGTCCCGGTATTCCAGCTCATATTGTTGAACGCGTGTTCGACCCTTTTTATTCCACCAAGCCAATTGGCAAGGGAACGGGGCTTGGCCTCTCTGTTGTTCGCTCACTGGTGGAAGACATGAATGGTCGCGTCGAGGTCGAGAATAATCCGCAAGGTGGCACGATCATGTCACTCTATTTCCCGTTGATCGAGTCAGATGATCAGGTGGAAACACAATCTGCCCAACTTGTTGGTGGTCATGAGCAGATTCTCTTGGTTGATGATGAGGAAGAGGTTCTTTTTGTCATGCGCCGCTTGCTGACCCGCCTTGGCTATCGGGTAGTGGCTTTTACATCCAGCCAAAGCGCGCTTGCAGATTTCGCCATGGATCCTCAGCGCTATCACTTGCTGCTGACCGATCTGGTGATGCCGGAATTGGGAGGGGAAGACCTCATCAAAGCGGCAAGGGCTATTCGCCCGGACCTGCCGATCATTCTTTCTACGGCCTATATGCAAGATAATGACAAACTGACCGATATCGAAGACCTGACCATTCTGCAAAAACCGGTCGATGTCATGGAAGTAGCCAACGCGGTTCGAGGCAAATTGGATGGATAGGCTTCAGTTTTTACGAAAGCTATGATGCATGATTGTGTTTTCTGGCCTGATCATCAGTCATGCATAGTGGCTGAAACCTGTTTTGGCGTATTCCGGTAGATCAAACTGACTCAGGCAACGATTCTGTTTTCCCACCTAACCAAAATCAAGATCACATGTGAAAATCTGTGCTTCGATGGAGCATATGGAGTGCTGGCGTGCCTTTTCTGCAGGGCTGATGGTTGAGCTATGTCAATCTGGCGTATGATGCAAGTCAATTGCGTACTGAAAATTCAGGTAATTATTTGAATTTAGTTTGTAATTTCGTTTGTTACATCTCGTTACATCTTGTTTTGTATCGTCACGGGATTCCGCTCTTCTGGAAAAACCTGCGTTACAACGCCGCGCTATCTTCTGAGCCGTGGCTGGCTGTCTGGATTGCTGAGGACCAGTGATCATGACAAGGACTTGACCGCGCCAGCCCGACCAGAGGATACATCAATGACGAAACAGTATACTGCAAGGATTGGTCTTCTCTCCGCAGTTTCTGCCATGGCAATGGGCGTTGCTTTTGTGGCAGGACCAGCGGTTGCGGCTGATCCGGGCCCTGTACCCACAATCAAGGTAGACGCCAAGAAGGCGGCGCTTGGGAAACGGCTTTTCTTTGATCCGCGTTTGTCTGGCGATGCGGAACTTTCCTGCTCCAGCTGTCACGATCCGGAAAAAGGCTTCACCGATGGTGAAGCGCTTTCTTCCGCCTATGCAGGCAGCAACGGCTTCCGCAATGTACCAACGCTGATCAATACAGCACATAAAGCGGCCTGGTTCCATGATGGCCGTGTCGGGACCAATCTGAACGATATCACCCGTGAGTCCATTACGGAAACCTACAACATGAATATGGACATGCGCCTGATGCAGGAACGCATCAAGCAGGATCCGGTTTATGTGAAAATGTTCAAGGATGCCGGTTACGGAGAGCCATCCAACGGTTCGGTTCGCAAAGCCATTCCGGAATATCTGAAAACTCTGACTTCCCGAGGTTCCCCTTATGACAAGGGTGAAATGAGCGAGCAGGCGAAAGCTGGTTTTGAGCTGTTCAAAGGTAAAGCAGGCTGCATCTCCTGTCACTCCGGTGATCGCTTCACCGACGACAAGCCGCACAAACTTGGCGTGCCGAACAATCCAGCCATCTGGAATGAACCCGAGCGCCATATCACCTTCGTGACCTTTGCAAAATTCCAGGGCTTGGAAAATTACATGAATCTGCGTCAGGACCCTGGTGCCTACATCCGTTATCACGACGAGACGTTGATGCCTATGGGGTCCTTCATGACACCGACTTTGCGTGAGCTGAAGCAGACTGGCCCTTACATGCATAATGGCATGTTCGACAGTTTGTTTGAGGTCGTCAATTTCTATGATCAGGGTGGCGGTCAGGACAAAGACAAAGATCCTGCACTTAAGCCTCTCGGCCTGTCCTTCGATGAAAAGAACCAGTTGGTCGCTTTCCTGGAAAGCCTGTCTGGTGACGTTCTGAACGGCAAAGACTTCGTGCCAGAAGAAATCGATACCGAATACACGGTGATTGATGACTGGCGTAAAGCGAAAAACTAGGGGGCACGAATAAGATGAAAGCGAAATCAAATCTGTTCGCATCCGTCGCCACCCTTGCAAGTGTAGCGACACTCACACTCGGTTCTGCCTTTGCTGGTGAGGTAGCCCCTCCAAGCATCGAAGAACTGCTGAAGCCTTTCGACAAGCCTTCCATGAAAATTGAAAGCGCGATCAAAGGCGGCGACCCTGACCCGGATCCGGCATTGGAAGCTCTCGGTCCTCCACCAATCCCTGCGGACAATAAAATGACCGCCGAGAAAGTGGAATTGGGCAAGAAGTTGTTCTTCGATCCACGTCTGGGTGGCAACCCATCCACTCCATGTTCCGCATGTCACCTTCCAGAGGTTGGCTGGGACGTAGAGGACAAGGTCTCCTTCGGTTATCCCGGTGCTGTGCACTGGCGTAATTCTCAGACCATCGTCAACTCTGCCTATTACAGCAAGCTCTTCTGGGCTGGTTCTTCAGGCAACCTTGAAAAGCAGGCGCGTTCTGCGGCTCGTGGTGCTGTGGCTGGTAACGGCGAAGACGATATGATGGAAAGCCGTCTGGCCTTCGTTCCGGAATATCGTGAAGCCTTCAACAAGGTCTTTGGTGATCAATGGCCACTGGTTCGCAACGCCTATCGTGCGATTGCTGCCTTTGAACGGACAATCGTTCAGCGTGACACACCATTCGATAAATATCTGCTTGGTGACAAGAGCGCTCTGGATGATAGCCAGAAACGTGGTCTGGAATTGTTCCGCGGCAAAGCTGGCTGCATGGAATGCCACAATGGCCCACTTCTATCTGATCAGAAATACTACAATACCGGCGTACCGCCGCTGGATGAGTGGGACAATGATGCACTGAAACAGATCACGTTCCGTTTCGAGCTCTATGCGAAAGGCTCCACCGAGAAGATGTATCGTCATACCAAAGACGATCCTGGCTTCTACTTCCGGGCCAAGAACAAGAAAGACAAGGGCAAGTTCCGTACGCCATCCCTGCGCTACACCCTCTATTCCGAGCCATACATGCATAACGGCATGATTGCGACCTTGGATGATGTGGTTGAGTTCTACAATCAGGGCGGCGGCACCAACGAATTTGCTGAAAACAAAACCAAACTGATCAAGCCTCTAGGTCTGAGTGACAAGGAAAAAGCCGATCTGGTGAACTTCCTGAAATCTCTGTCCGGTGATGAGATCATCGTCGAGGAACCAGAGCTGCAAGACTATGCTCCGCTTCCCGCGCCAACGGCCATGAAGTGAGGAGGACCCCATCATGAATGCTCCAACTGCCATGGAAATGGAAAAATCCCATACCTGCAGCTGTTCTGGCAAAGCCAAGAAAGCCTGCACCATGAACCGGCGTCAATTCCTGTTCGCTTCTGGTGCAACCACCTTCACCGTCATGGTCACCATGACGGCGGGCAAGGGTAAGGCAGAACAGGTGCCAGCTTTGGTATCGACCTATCCACGCAAGAAAATTGCCAAACTGTCCGAGTTGAAACAGGACGAACCGGTGACCTTTGAATATCCTGATGAAGGCGAATATGCCAGCTCCATCCTTGTGAAAATGGGCAAGGAAGGCGGCGGCGGCGTCGGCAAGGACAAGGATATCGTAGCTTTCAACCTGACCTGTACCCACCAGGGTGGTGACATGACAGACGGCTACAAGCCAGAGCATAAAGTGCTTGGCCCATGTCCGTTGCATCTGTCCACCTACGACCTGACCCGTCACGGGATTCTGGTCTCCGGACAGGCCTATCAGTCCCTGCCTCAGGTACTGCTGGAAGTGGATGGCGATGATGTTTATGCCGTCGGAATGTTCGGCCTGATTTATGGCCGCTATGACAACCTGATTTCTTAAAGGAGGGAGCAGTTATGACAACTCCGTACTATGTTCCCGAAACCAATGTGCCGTTGCCTCCCAAAGGGGCAGACGTTATCTCCACTGCATGTGACTATTGCATCGTAGCCTGTGGCTACAAGGTCTACCGCTGGCCAGTAACCGCCAAATCAGGTGGTACCACAGCTGACAGCAATGCGTTCAATGAAGACTTCCCTGTTGCGCCGCTTGGCCCATGGGTTGCTCCGAACCAGACCAACATTGTCATGCATAATGGCCAGCCACATCATGTGGTTATCATTCCCGACAAGGATACCAACTTCGTCAACACTGACGGTGACAGTTCCTTGCGTGGTGGCTGTATCGCTCAAAAATGCTACAACCCGGAAACTCCGACCCGTGATCGCCTCAAAACACCAATGATGCGTATCTATGGCACACTGATGCCTGTGCCTTGGGATCTGGCTCTGGAAGTGGCTGCCGAAATCGGCAAATATGTCATCGAGAAGCATGGCACCAATTCCTATGCCGTGAAGACATTCTCCTATCAATACATGGAGAATACCTACGCCATCTCCAAATATGCCCTGCGGCACATCAAGACGGCCAACTTCACGTTCCATGATACACCATCTGACGTGACGTCCACTCCGGGATTCCGTGATGCTGGTTTCGACAATTTTGGTCCTTCTTACGAAGACTGGAAAAATGCCGAAACGCTGCTGATTTGCGGTACCGATCCCTATGAAACCAAAACCATTCTCTATACCCAGTGGTTGATGAAGGGTATGCAGGAGCACGGCCAGAAAGAGATCTATCTCATTCCTCGTCGTTCTGCCGGTGTTGCTTACGCCGAGAAAATGGGCGGTTTGCATATCGACATTACCCCAGGGACCGACCTTCTGGTTGTCAATGCCATCGCCCGCGTCATCGTGGAGAATGGCTGGGAAGATGCCGAATGGATCAAGGACTGGGTCAACAACAAGTGGGAAAGCTCCTCAGGCTTCGGTCAGGGCACGCGGAACACGCCATGGCAATGGCGCACCACTTGGGGCAAATTCCAGACCAAAGGGTTCGAGGACTGGAAAAAGTGGCTGCTGTCTCAGGATGAATTCAAGCCTGAAAATGCTGCTGCGATTGCTGAAATCGATGTTCAGAAGATCTACACTGCGGCCGAATGGATGGCCAAGCCCAAGAAAGATGGCTCCCGTCCCAAGACCTCAGTGATGATCGAGAAGGGCTTCTACTGGTCAAACAACACCGGTAACACCCAGGCAATCTCCGCTCTCGGCATCATCGTTGGTGCTGGCGGTCGTCCAGGTCAGGTCATTGGCCGTGCAGGTGGCCACCAGCGTGGTGGTGTGAAGGGTGGTTCCTACCCTCGCAACAAGTCACCTGAGAAAGTACCTGGTCGTCGTCGTCGTGCGATGGATACTGACCGTTACCTCTTGGCTGGTCACACCCGTCTGGCTCACGTCATCGGGAACACCTGGATCCAGTCCATGTGTGGGTCCCAGCAATTGGCAGAGAAATTTGAGGAACTGACGGTGCGCAACCCGCATCAGATCCGCTCTTTCATGAAGGAAGAGATGATTCAGGCTCTCAAGGATCGTGTCGATAGCGGTGGTATGGTTGTCTTCAATCAGGACATCTATCTGCAAGATCCGATCGGTGCCCGTTATGCCGATATCGTCTTCCCAGCCGCAACATGGGGTGAATCTGACTTCATGCGCGCCAACGGCGAACGCCGTGTGCGTCTGTATCAGAAATTCTATGATGCACCGGGCGCTGCGAAACCGGATTGGTGGATCATTGCTCAGCTTGCAAAACGCATGGGCTTTGATGGCTTCGATTGGCAAAATTCCAACGAAGTTGCTGAAGAACTGGCGCGCTTCACCCGTGGTAGCCGCAAGGACTTCTTTGTGATCAAAACCTTGGCTCACAAGGAAGGCAAGACGCTACATCAGAAATTGGCCGAATTCGGTACAGACGGCGTGCAATGTCCTGCTATGCTTGATGACAATGACAACATCATTGAAACCAAGCGTTTGCACGATACCCAACGTGAGTTGCCTGAAATCGGTGCGGCGGGACCGAACATGCTTGGCAAGAAAGCCACGCATTTCAACAGCCAGACCGGTAAGTGCAACATTCAGAAATCCCCTTGGAATCTGTTCTCGGATTACTGGGCATGGCTGAAACCGCGCGAAGGTGAAGGCGAATTGTGGTGTACTTCCGGACGTATCAACGAACGTTGGCAGTCTGGCTTCGATGACCGTCGTCGTCCCTATATCGTTCAGCGTTGGCCTGAAAACTGGGTCGAAATCCATCCGGATGATGCGGCCGAGCGTGGCATCGAGTCTGGTGATTACGTGATGGTTTACTCCGAGCGTGTCCCTGGTCAGAAGCACACTATCGTTGGCGTGGAAGGCGATGACTTCCAATTCTCCAAACTGATGGAAAATGGCCATATCGAGCTGACCAAAGCAGCCATCACCGCCGTTGCAATGGTAACGCCTGCGATCAAGAAGGGTGTCATGTATATGGACTTCCTTCACATGTCGCAGCCTGCCAACGCACTGGAAGGCCGGGTGGTTGACTGGATCTCAGGCAACTACAACTACAAAATGGGTGTTGGCAAGATCAAGAAGCTTGGTCCAAGCCCGTACAAGACCGAATTCAGAACGATGTCTTTCGCCCCACGTGACATTGCCTGACCGGCTTAGCTTGAGGCGTCCGCTTCAAGCCCCGCTTTGAGCCTTCGCCGCATGCCATGTCGGCGAAGGTTCGGGGATGAATTTTCATCTCCGGTGAAGGGCCCCTCGCATGGGGGAGGGGCCTTTTATCCCTGCTAACCGTCCCCCACGATGCAATGGTTGGCAGTAATAATCCCCCATGAGAAACAACATGGCAGGTCCAAACAATGACACAAATTTCTCCTTCTTTGAATGAAAGCCTTGCTGGATTGACCAGTGCTCCCATTGGCAAAGCCGAGACATGCCGGGTGTTGGAAGTCTTCGCACAAAGTGATTTTGATATCCTGCGCGTCAAAGCCGTTCAGGGCTTGCGCGACCTCAAGGCAACCGATTCCGTTCCTTTGCTCATACAGGCCCTGCACGATGACGATGAAGATGTCCGTGTTGACGCAGCCGAAAGTCTGGGCCTTTTGGGCGATACAAGTGCCATTCCAGCGCTGATCGAAAATCTCACCTATGATCCCTGTGCGGAAGTGAAGCAAAATGCAGTTCAGGCTTTGGGACTGTTGAATGCCAAGGAAGCGGCACCGCTCTTGCGCCAACTCGTGATCGGTCGTGGTGAGGAAATCCAATGGGATGAAGATGAATATCACCGCGATGAATGGGATGGCTGGCTGGATATTCAGATCATGGCTATCGATGCTCTGGCCAAACTGAAAGATGTGGAAGCCATCGAGCCCATCATGCTGGCGGTCAACGATCCGGAAAACCAGGATCTGTCCGTTCAAGCCATGAATGCCTTGGCCCAAATCGGCGATGCATCCTTGCCAAGTCTCGGAGTTTGCACACAATCTTCCAGTCGCCGCCGCCGTTTTCATGCTGTGCGCGCCTTGGCGAGCATGTCGTCGGACAAGGCTTTGGAATTGCTGGACAAGGCTTTGGATGATCCCGATCATGATATTCGTATTCTTGCCTTTGAAACGCTGTTGAGGCGCAAGCCAAGCGTCGAATTGTTCGAGCGAGCTCTGGAAGACAATTCCGATCAGGTTCGTATGGCTGCTCTTGCCAAACTCGATCTGGATCAGATGGGTTATTTGCAACGAGCTCTTTCCGACCCAAGCCCAAAAGTGCAGCTGGCGTTGGTCAGGCGTTTGAGTGATGCACAAAGCGGCGCACCGATCACCAGCAAAGAGCAGCCTTTCTTCAAGGCGCTTTATATCCTGTTTGAGAATTCCGGAGCAGAAGTTTCTTCCAGTGCTTTGGGTGCGTTGGCGGCCTTGGCACCAGAGCTGATCAAACAGGAATTGAAGGATCTGTTTGAGCGCTCCGACATGCCAAAGGATGAGCAGGAACAGCGTCAATGGGCTGTGGTTGATGGCCTTTCCAAGCGCGATGATGTTTTTTGTCTTGAATGGCTGCAACAGGCCTGCGGCAGTGCGTCTCGCTCTGTGCGCCTGAAAGCCCTCGCTTCCATTGGTTTATTGGCTGGTAAAGACGAGCTTGATGACAAGGTCAAGGCACAGGCCTTGGCAGTGCTCATTGCCTTTGGGCGTTCAAAAAGCTTTGCTGATGAAGAAATTGAACAGATTGATGCTGATGGTGATACCGAAAATGAAGAGGTAGAAGTGTCAACCGATCAGGAGGAGTCCGAGGAAGAAGAGGCACAGCCTGATCTGGAAGCCATGAAGGATGCAGGTCTTGATCTGGGCCATGAGAAAGACCAGTCAGAAGGTCCAACTTCGTCGCTTGGCGCAATTCTGGGGCATGAGGCGATTGCCAAGGATCTGATCGAGGAAGCTGAGGATCAAGAAGATATTGGCGAGTTGAGCCTCAATGAACAGGCCTTGTTGAATCGTGCTCGTCGCAATCTGCGTCGCCGCAAAATTGATCTGGATGGCGATGCCGAGCAGATTGAGCAGGAACTGTGTCTCACAGCCATTCACCTGATGGGTGAGCATGATTGGACCATTGGGCAACTTATGGCAATTGCGCAAAGCGAACAGGCTGACAAAGCCTTGGCGGCGCTTGAAGCCCTGACCCGGTTGGCGGATCGGTCCGTTGATGCTCTTCTGTCAGCACAGGAGATCGTGGAAGAGACTGAGGGTGAAGAAGCAGAGGAATTTGACCCAAGAACAGCAATTGAAAAAGTGGTTTTCACTGCGCTGACCTCGAGCCAAATGACTGTGCAGAAACAAGGATTACGCCTGCTCGCCAAACTGCCACAAGACAAACTGGTGCGAGGCGATGTGTTCCGCGATCTGGTCGAAAAATGCTTGCAAGATTCGGAAAGCACGCTGCGCATTGATGCAATGCCAGCCTATCTGGTTCTGGGTGGCGATGCCAGCAGGCTGGTTTCTTACTTGCAAGATACTTCCACCTTGGTGCGCCAAGCGACTATGCGCCTGCTCGCACAAAAGGCACCAAATCTGGCGATAGACCATATCGTAGACTTCCTGCTTGGCAATCCGGAGCAGACATTGGACTCTCTTCTGGGAGAGGAAATGATGACCAAACACCTTTCTCAACAGGAAAAACAGAGGTTGGCATCATCTTTTGCAAGCAAACTGACCAACGACAAGGCAAAGGCTGAATGGACGATTATTCTGCCTGCCATGACACAGCTTTATGCATAATAGAGCCTGGTCACGAATCCTTTTCCAACCTGGTTGAAAAAGGATTCACTTATCCGTCATGGCCGGTTGGTCTGGCTCGCAGTGAGGACCAGGCAAACCTAACGCGGGTAGCTGGAAACAGCCGGTTATGACGGATCTTTCCTTCTAGTGCGCGTCTCGTTGGATTGGTTTCACGATCCAACGCAAAAGATTCGCATCAGCAATGAGTTAAACCATTCTTGGTGAGTCTGACACACCGAGAAATGGTTTAGAGGAAAAATATAAAGGTCCAGATTCCCATGCATGCTAACGATTCCGATTTGGAGCCGTCATCCGTCATTGATGTTCATGATTTTGGCGAAGCAATGTTTTCTGCCATTACATCCCGTCATTCAGTTTCTCCTAAGGCGCTTCAAGCCCCTGGACCCAGCGACGAGCAATTGCAAAGGTTGATCGAAGTCGCTGCCTGTGCTCCGGATCATGGTTTGCTGCGTCCATGGCGCTTCATTCTTTTTCCGGAAGACAAACGTCCTGTACTGGCAGATCTGTTTGAAGAGGCCCTGCTTGAGCGACATTCGCAAGCAACAGAAGAAGACAGATTGCGGGCGAGAGAGAAAGCTGCCCGGGCACCGCTTTTGCTTGGTGTTGTTGTTCATATCGACAAGGAAGATGAAAAGGTCGCCTTTGAAGACCAGATTGCATCGGCCGGAGCTGCGCTTCAAAATGTGCTTCTTCAGGTTCATGCCTTCGGGTTTGGCGCCAGAGCAACATCAGGTCGTGCTGTGCGCACGAACGCCTTCCGAAAGGCGTTGAACCTGCATGAAGATGAGGTTTTCCTATGCTTCCTGGCGATCGGTACCGCAACCAGAAAAGCCAAGACCAAGGAACGACCTGATCCGAAATCTTTGCTGACCTCATGGCCATGAGCTGAAGGGTTGCGACTTTTCAGTCCAAATTGACTTGGAGCAAGTCAGAGCAGGTTCGCTTTGAGTAATGTCACTATAAGATGATTGTAATTGTCAACTTTGGAGCTCGATACCAAATTGGCAGAATAAACGAGACTGTCATGCTTTTTTGTCACAAAAATGCTCGATCCCGCGCTTCCTCGGCCACCATTCCAATTGCTTGGAAAATGACCTTGATGTCGTTGCCTCTTGTTGCCTTGTTTTCCCAAACCGCACTGGCGGCAGGAAGTCAGCTGAAGGTCAGCCCCAAGCCAAAGCAGTCGCAGGAAAAGCTGGCAATCGCAACACCGACCGAAGTGATCGAAATTGATGTGGTCAATCAAATCATCGATCTCAATGCAAATTCTTCTTATGAAGCCTTTCGGTTCGAGCCTGACTATCTAAGCTTGAAGCCGGGTACTGTGGTCCGTTTCAAAGGCTCCACCGGACGTCACACAGTTAGTTCCGTGCGTGGTATGTATCCTGAAGGTGCGCGCCCGTTCGAGATTCGTGGCAAGCCTCAGATGGACGTCGCATTTGAGAAAGAAGGCGTGTACGGCATTCGCTGTCGCGTCCATGGTCGCCACGGAATGGCAATGCTGATCATTGTCGGCGATCCAAAGGTCAATCTGGATAAAGCCCGCTCTCAAAAGGTCGGCAAAAAGGAAGCTGTCAAATTCAAGCTTCTGTTTGAGCGCCTGGACAAGGAAATCGCAGCTAAAAGTTAAGTCGAAAAACTGCGTACGAGTGCGAGTACTTCCTTCTCCACATCACTACGAACGGGGTGAGGGACATGCGCATATAAGCTACGCTTCCATTTGTGGCCGCGAAAGGGGAGAAAGATCACACCCTTTTGCGGTTCTTCACTCATGGACGCGATGGTGATACCCAATCCGGCCCCAACCATCGCCAAGGCTCGGCCATCCTGATCGGTCCGATAGCGTACTTGAAATTCAACGCCTTTTTCCCGCATCCAGGCTTCCATTTGCGGTCGCATCTCACATTGCATGCGGGCAATGAAAGGCTCATCTTGCAGATCTTGTAGGCACATGGAATTGCGGGAGGCGAAGGGATGGTTCTCAGGCAATGCGACCCCAAACACATCTTCCTTGAGCAGGAATGTCTGCATATCACTACGGCCATCACCCAACCCCCAATCTGTGGGCTTCTTGTCTTGCAGAACCAAATTGTCTGAACCACTAGCTGAGACAGAAAAGATCATGTCAAAGATGCGATCATCTTGCGGGTCCAGACGATTGACCGGTCCAGTATCACTCACATCGAAAGTTACATGTGGTGTAGCGATGGCAAAGCCCTTAAGTAGATCGCCAAGATAACCAGCCGGGAATGAGTTGCTGGCCAGAATGCGTAAGATGCGACTGCTCTTTCGCTTGCGAAAGCGGCGCTTCAGAGCATCTACCTCTGTTACAATGTGATCTGCGGAATGTTTCAGATGACGTCCTTCTGGCGTCAGGACCACATTGCGTTTGTTACGAACAAACAAATGACATTCCAGTTCAGCCTCCAGTTTGGCAATGGAAGCGGAAAGGGCGGGCTGAGATATATTGGCCAATGACGCTCCACGGGTGAAGCTTCCGGTTTCTGCTGCTGCCAGAAAGTGCTTGAGCTGCTTGATATCCATCATCATAACTTTTGTTTATGGTAATAAGAATTATTATCGATTAGACGGATGTAAAAAACAAGGCTAACCTCATTACCAGAAACAAAAGAGATACCACAGCAAGAAGGATCAAGGCTTCAGCGATGACATGGCTCGAAACCTATCGCGGAATGGTCACCCGCCCCAATGAAGATCATATGGGCCACATGAATGTAGCTTTCTATACGGGCAAATTTGATGAAGCGACCTGGCAGTTCTTTGGCGCTATTGGTCTGACCAATCGGTATATTCGCTCAGAGAATAAAGGTATGGCAGCGCTGACGCAGACAACGAATTATAAGGCAGAAGTGACAGCCGGGGATCTGTTGGTGATCAGAACCCGACTTCTCGACATTTCGGAAAAGAAAATTCGCTTTTTCCATAGCATGGAAAATTGTGAAACAGGCCAGGAAGTGGCCACGACAGAGTTGATGGGCGTGCATTTTGATAGAAAGGCACGCAAATCCTGTCCTTTCCCGAAAGATATTCTGGAGAAGGGCCAAAGCCTTATGAGCCAACAGCCGACATAGTGATCACGTTCCTCGGATCATGATATGCCCCTGTTGGTATCCTCAGCCAGCCTTTGGCGTCACCACGCCAGGCTGGCTTTTTTCTATGTTGGGAATTTTACCGGAACTGTTCGATATTGTTGCAATCGCCGGACTAGAACCAGAAGACGCAAACCTTCTTCGGCAATCAGAATACCGAGTGCCAACACCAATGGTAACTCGAAAAGAAGTGTCAGAACCAGCAATAGCGGTATGCCAAGGCCCCATTGCAAACCGAGTTGTATACGCAAAACCCATTGTGGTTGATCAATCACTCTCAAAACTGCGCCAAGTGTCACGGAAATGGTTCGGATGAAAACCAGAATGAAGGCTAGTGGAATAAGTGTGAGGAAATGCAGGCGAACACTGCCTGAGACATGCAGCGAGAGCGCACAAACAAGCATGGTGACCAGCAAGAAGCCAAGTGAGAGCTTTGGAGTGAAGTCTTTTAAAGCTGCAAAAATTTGCGACAATGCATCTCTTAACGAAGGGCTGTAGGGTTTCAGGCCCGCGCTGCTGACAGTGGCAGATAAGGAAAGTCCGCGCCCCAATACATTGGCGATGGAAAGCCAGGGTACGAGCAGAGCCAGTGCTGCAAATTCCTGATAAGGTAATTGTGCGAAGAGTAGATTATAAGCCTGTGCACCCGCAATCAAGGCGGCAACGTTGATTGCAATTGGTACCATCAACTGATGAAACAGGGACTGCTCTTGTTGGGAAGGCCAGGAAAGACGACTCCATTGACTAGTCTTGGACAGATCCTGATGTGTGATCCAGACCAGATACATCAATCTGGCCCCTTGCGCGCAAAGGGTTGCGATGGCGGCCCCTTCAATTCCACGGGCAGCAAAGCCAAACAAACCATAAATCAGGACAGAATTCAGAAACAGATTGAGCGGGATCTCAATGGCAAAACCCCACAATTCCTTGGAGGATTGTTTGCGCACATCGAAGGAAAGACTCAATAGATAAGCAGCAAAGGAAATGGGTAATCCGTAAAGCAGAATACTTAGATATCGCTTGGCCGCAAAGCCAACGCCAGAAGTTGTGGCCAGCCAATCTACCAAAAAATTGATGTTGAAACGGAACAGTAAGACGAGAATGACGCACAATCCCAGTCCAATGATCAGACAATAGGCAAGGCGACGATAGAAACTGGCCCGAGATTCTGCGTCTGCACTTTGGCTCAGCAAAATCTGTGCGGCAGATCCAAGACCGAACAAAAGCGCCATGAACAGGCCATAGAGTCCAGCCGACAATCCCAAGCCTGCCAGAACTTCATCTCCCAAAGGAGCAACCATATTGGCGTCAATCAGGACAGCACTTGTCGCCAAAAGACCGGACAACGCAAAATAGGCCGCTTGCGCCAAAATACTCTTGGAAGAGGTTTGGATATCAGTCACGCTGGCTTTATCAGGCTCGGATTGTTGATTCTTGGGCATGACCAAGGGCTCTGTGCTGAAGGGTTGTAATGTTTAAATTGGACTTGAGAAGGCGGCACAATAGGCTATTTTGACCTTAAACCCAAGCAAGCCTGTTTGCATTTGACATGCTTGTTCAAAAAATTCTCTTGCCGGATTTAGATTTGATGGAAAATATGTCGATTACATCTCCGCTCGCCGGTATTGCGCTTCTCGTGCTGTTTGTTGTCAGTGGTAAAGTCTTTCGCGATAATTGGAAGCAACAGGGGCCGAATTGGAAGAGGAATTGCTGGGTATCGGGACTTCTGGCCCTTGGATGTTTTTCCATCCTGGCTTTTGTTCCTTTTGCTCCGAGCGCTTAATCTGCAAGCATGGCAGGGGATTGAGATGGATAGACGGCTGTTTTTGAAGTCTGGTATGATGTTGGGAGCAACCAATATGATGGGCCTACCAGTTTATGCAAATGAAGACCCCGTATTCATTGTCCCACCTGAAGAAGATCCGCATGAACTGACTTTCATGCAATGGCCGACGGATGCCTATGGGGATGGTGACAAGGGTGCTCTGGCAGAGTTGCAGCAAACCATCGCTGGCATCGCCAATGCCATTTCAGATTTTGAACCCGTTATTTTGCTGGCCGATGGTGCACTCCATCGCCAAACTCAACGTTTGCTGTCTGAGAATGTAGAGCTATGGGACATTCCAACGGATGACCTATGGTGCCGCGATTCCGGTCCTCTCTTTGGCAAGAAGCCAGATGGCAGCCTGATTGTCAGTCAAATCCAGTTCAATAGCTGGGGCGGGCGCTTCAATCTTTCCAACGATGAGCTCGTCGCCAAGCGTGTAGCTGAGCGCCTTGGGTTGGAAATCGTGCCAAGTGGCATTGTTGGTGAGCCTGGCGGAGCCGAGCAAAGTGGTCATGGCCTGTTGTTTGCGCATGAAAGTTCCTGGGTGAATGATAATCGCAATCCAAATCTGTCACGAACAGAGATCGAAGAGGGCCTATTGGCTGCTTATGGAGCTGAAAAGCTGATCTGGGCCAAAGGAGTGAAAGGACAGGACGTCACGGATTATCACATAGACAGTCTCGCCCGTTTCACCGGTCAAAATACGGTCTTGATGAACTTGCCAGATGAGCCAAATATGGATGATGTCTTCCATCTGGCGGCTCTGGAGACCTACGAGACCTTGAAGGCCGAAGGTCTGGAAATTGATGTCATCCCGGATCCGGTTGCTCATCGTGTACAAGAGGATGATTTCGTAGCGTCTTATGCAAACTATTATGTTTGCAATGGTGCCGTGATCGCTGCTCAGTTTGGTGACCGTGAGACTGATGCCATCGCCAAGCAAGCTTTGCAAAAGCACTATCCGGGTAGGGAAGTCATCGCTCTGAATGTGGACGCCCTTGGCTATGTCGGCGGCGGAATCCACTGCGCTACCCAGCAAATGCCGGTGTCTGGACAATCTTAGCTATGGAACAGAACCTCGAAGGCAAAATAACGTTGTCTTCGGGAGCCGACAAGATACGCCCTTGAGCCGTGGCGAAAGGACAAGCGTATCGTCAAAAAAGATACGCCCTTGAGTCGTGGCGAAAGGACAAGCGTATCGTCAAAAAAGATACGCCCTTGAGCCGTGGCGAAAGGACAAGCGTATTGTCAAGAATACCGACCGGACGAATGTCCGCGCCCTCGCAGGCCCGAGCCTTAGCGAGGAATAGCCGTGAGAGATATCTTCAAATACGGAATAGCTTCGTGTTTGGGAGCCGATAGGCGACCGGACGAATGTCCGCGCCCTCGCAGGCCGCGCCCTTAGGCGCGATTAGCCGTGAGAGAAATTATGCCGTTGCCTCGCTGGCCAGCCGCTCGGCTTTTTCGCGTGCTGCTTTCTTGCGCGGGCATTCCAGTTTTTCTTTCAGCGGGCTGTTTGGATCAACCGGTGCATTGCAGACCAGACAATGATCAGCGTCCGAGATCGCATTCAAACCACCACAAGAACCCGTGATCGGCTTGCGCATGAAAATGACACCCAAGGACATGCCCAGAACGATCAGAACCAATAGGCCAAATGCGAACAAAAAGGTGGTCATGGATTAGTCCTTGCGATGATTAAATCAGTGTCCAAAATTCCAGAAAGGGAACGCAGCCTGTCTATAGCGACAAATGAGTTCATTTGTCCATTCACTTTTGTGCCATGAGGCGATCAAACGCGCCACTGGAGCTGGTCTGGTAGCCATCCTCATTGCGGGTGATGAAATATGCCGCGATATTTTCCCTTTCAGCCACTGCAAGGCCTTCCTTCTCCCCCAATACCAGTAGAGCAGTCGCCAATCCGTCGGCACGCATGCCACTGTCAGCCAAGACAGTCACAGATGTGAGGTTATGGTCAACCGGACGACCGGTGCGGGGGTCTAGTATATGGGAGAGGCGTTTCCCGCCTTTCATGACGAAATTGCGATAATCACCCGATGTTGCCATACCCATGTCTTTGACTGAAACCACAAGCTGAACGGAGCCTCCTTCAATATTCGGTTTCTCGATTCCCACGCGCCAGGATTCGCCTCGCTCATTCATGCCACGTGCAAGCAAATCACCGCCAATTTCAATCAGGAAATTTTCAATGCCATGGCTCTCCAGCTTGCGGGCGATCAGATCGGCCCCATAGCCTTTGGCAATGGCAGAGAGGTTGATGGTCACCGTGCCTTTGCGCTTTCTAAGAGAAGCAGATTGCATGCCATTCTGGCTGCGAAATTCCAGCAGCTCATCTTGTCCAACCTGTTTCAAAGCTTCATTCACTTCCAGATCGCCCGGCAAGCGCTCATCATCATTTGGTCCGAACCCCCAAAGATCGATGAGTGGAGCCAAGGTCACATCAAAGCGGCCGTCACTCAAATGATGAATACGCATGGCCTCGACCATCACTTCCGAGAATGGATCGGATATGTCCTGCCAACGAGTGGACGGACTGGCGTTGAAGCGGGAAAGCTCACTCTCCTTTTCCCAATTGGAAAAGATGTTAGTGGCCTCATCAAGGCTGCTTTTGATATCGTTATATAGGCGTTCTTTGTCCACCTTGCCGCGGGCATCCAGCGCTTTGACCATGTAGGTCGTTCCCATGACCTGACCACGCAGCAAATATTGCTCGGTCTTCGGGGCGATCAGATCGCATCCAGTCAACAGCGAACCAGTTGCGAGCATCAAAAACATGGTAAGATAACGGACCACAAGGAACCTCTTTCACCTTAAAACCGGTTGCGGGTCGTGATGATCCGATATTGAGGTGGAAGTCAAGGAGATTTTGGAAAATTCGATGTTTATGAATATTGGATACATGAAGACATTTGAAATAGGTCGCAAATCAGACTTTGGGCGGAAAAATCGCCATCTCTGGCCATGAAATACCAATTGTGCACTGCGGAGATCTTGATTTGTTAACCGTCGCCCGTTAGTCAAAGGGCGAGATTGGGGCACGCGGGTTGAATGAGACGACTCACGTGAGCTGAAGTGCTGTAGAACTTACTCTGTTAAGGTATGCTATGAAGCTAAAAAAGGGATTGGACCTGCCGATCACCGGCGCTCCCGTTCAGACCATTCACGAAGGGCCCAAAATAACAAAAGTTGCTCTGAGTGGTCGGGACTTCATTGGCCTGAAACCTAAAATGATGGTCGCAGAAGGGGATAAAGTGAAAAAAGGGCAGCCGCTCTTTGTTCATAAAGAATCCCCGGATGTAAATTATGTGGCTCCGGGTGGCGGGACTATCGTGGCAGTCAATCGTGGGGCACGCCGTGTTCTTGAAACGATTGTCATTGCATTGGATGAGAGCGAAGAAGAAATCTCCTTCGAATCTTGCGATAAAGATAGTCTACATGAATTGAGCCGCAAGGCTGTTCAGCAGAGGCTCTATGAAAGTGGGCTTTGGACGTCTTTCAAGACACGCCCTTTCTCTTACGTGCCGACGCAGGATAGTGTTCCCAACTCCATTTTTGTGACCGCAATGGATACCGATCCATTATGTGCTGACGCTGCTACCATCATCAACGAAAAGCCGGAAAGCTTTTCCGCAGGTCTTGATGTTCTCGCGCATCTGACCGATGGCTCGGTATTTGTCTGTCACAAGCCACACGATGTCATTCCAGCGAGCACCAGCACTTCTGTTCGTCAGGAAATCTTTGATGGTCCTCATCCAGCCGGTCTTGCAGGCACCCATATCCATTTCCTGGATCCGGTGAATGCTGAGAAAACTGTCTGGTCCATTGGTTATGCTGAAGTGATTGCCATTGGCGATCTCTTCCTGTCTGGCAAGCTGAACACTGATCGGGTGATTTCACTGGCTGGCCCATTGGCCGTCAATCCACGCTTGGTTCGCACTCGCGTGGGTGCATCAACCGATGAGTTGACTGCAGATGAGGTGGAAATCGGAATCGATTGCCGCGTGATCTCCGGTTCCATCCTGTCGGGTGTTGCTGCTCACGATCAGTTTGCTTACCTGAGCTGGTGCGCCCGTCAGATCACTTTGATCAAGGAAGATCAGGACCAGAGCATTCTCGGCTGGATCAACCCATCTCCGAAGAATTATTCCTTCCTCAATGTGCATTTGTCCTCGCTGGTGCGTTGGAGCAAGAAGTTTCCTTTCGGCTCCAACCTCAATGGTGGACGTCGTGCCATGGTACCAATTGGCTCCTATGAGCGCGTCATTCCTATGGACATGCTGCCAACCCAGCTTCTGCGTGCGTTGCTTGTGCTTGATACCGATCAGGCTCAGTTGCTTGGTGCTCTGGAACTGGATGAGGAAGATCTCGCACTTTGCTCCTTCATCTGCCATTCCAAATATGAGTATGGCGCTGCATTGCGGGAAAGTCTCACAAAAATCGAAAAAGAGGGCTAAGTCTTGGGTTTGCGCAATTTCTTCGACAGCATTGAGCCGCATTTCCTGAAAGGCGGCAAGCTGGAAAAGTACTTTGCCATCTATGAGATGGTTGAGTCCTTTATCTATTCACCAAAGACCGTAACCAAGGCTGCCCCACATGCACGAGATTATATCGATCTCAAGCGTGTCATGTCTTATGTCGTGGTCGCGACGGTGCCTTGTATTCTCTGGGCGCTATATAACACCGGTTATCAGACCAACATGGCCATCGCGCAGGTAGGCTTGGAAAATGCCACCGGTTGGCGCGTATCCTTGCTGTCTGCACTGGGTGTGGGTTTCGATGCGGGCAATATCTTTGCCAATATGTTCCATGGGATGCTTTACTTCCTGCCGATCTACATCACCACCCTGGTGGTTGGCGGCATCTTCGAAGTGATCTTCGCGATTGTTCGCGGTCACGAGGTCAATGAAGGCTTCCTCGTGACGTCCATGCTCTACACATTGATCATGCCTGCCTCCACTCCGCTTTGGATGGTTGCTCTCGGCATCATCTTCGGTGTGGTGATTGGCAAGGAAGTGTTCGGTGGGACTGGCAAGAACTTCCTCAACCCGGCTTTGACTGGTCGTGCATTCCTTTATTTTGCCTATCCGGCAGCAATGTCGGGTGACAGCATCTGGACCCCGGTTGACGGTTTCTCTGGCGCTACCGCGCTGGGTATCACCGCAGCAGAAGGTCATGAGGCATTGGCCAAGATTGATCTGACTTGGTGGGACGCTTTCATCGGTACCATGCAGGGCTCCATGGGGGAGACATCTGCTCTGGCTTGTCTGCTTGGCGGCCTGTTCCTGATGTATACCAAGATCGCTAACTGGCGCCTGATTGCGGGCTGTCTGATCGGTATGATCGGTTTTTCCACCCTGTTGAATGTGATCGGTTCTGACACCAACCCGATGTTTGCAATGCCTTGGTATTGGCATCTGGTGCTGGGTGGCTATGCCTTCGGTCTGGTCTTCATGGTCACCGAGCCTGTCTCTGCAGCCATGACCAACAAGGGCCGCTTGATTTATGGCATTTTGATCGGTTTCATGGTGGTGATGATCCGTGTCGTCAACCCAGCTTTCCCGGAAGGCATGATGCTGGCGATCCTGTTCGGTAATATCTTTGCGCCGCTGATTGACTATTTCGTCGTCAAGGCCAACATCGCTCGGAGGATTCGTCGCAATGCCTGAAGCGAATGAGAAACTCAGCCCATGGGCGCGTTTTAAAGCGCTGCCAGTGGACTCAACTCCCAAGACCATCCTGGTCGCAGTCACTCTTTGTCTGTTCTGTTCCATGGTTGTGTCGGGCGCAGCCGTGATGCTGAAGCCTATTCAGGAGCAGAACAAGGTTCTGGATAAGAAGCGCAACATTTTGCAGGTTGCTGGCCTCTTCAAGGACGGCATCGACATCGAGGAAGCCTTCAAGTCTGTTGAGCCGCGCGTCGTTGATATCGCTGCCGGTACCTTCACTGATACTGTTGATGCAGCAACCTATGATCAGCCAGCTGCTGCCAAGGATCCAGCTCAATCAATCGAGTTGGCCGATGATCCGGCATCCATTGGTCGTCAGGCCAAGCTGGCCTCCATCTATCTGTTGCGTGACGAAGCGGGCGAGATCTCCAAGATCATTCTGCCAGTTCATGGGTATGGTCTGTGGTCCACGCTTTATGGCTTCATCGCCCTGAAGCCGGATGGCAACGAGATCACCGGTTTGCAGTTCTACTCTCATGCTGAGACCCCGGGTCTTGGTGCCGAGGTAGACAATCCGATCTGGCGTGCCATGTGGCCGGGCAAGAAGGTGTTCGATGACGCTGGCAGTGTTGCCATCACCGTCGCCAAAGGCGTGCCGTCTGCAGACAAAGCCCAGCATCATGTTGATGCACTTGCCGGCGCAACCCTTACCAGCCGTGGAGTGGACAATCTGGTTCGCTTCTGGATGGGTGAGCAAGGGTTCAAGCGCTTCCTTGAAAACCTCAAAGCGGGGGCCGCCTGATGTCTGAAAGCAAAAAAGAAATGCTTCTCGACCCGTTGGTCGATAACAACCCCATCACCTTGCAGGTGTTGGGAATCTGTTCCGCTCTTGCGGTGACCTCCTCCTTGCAGGTGGCGTTTGTGATGTCGCTGGCGGTGACTTTGGTGACGGCTTTCTCAAGCTTCTTTATCTCGGCCATCCGCAACTTCATTCCCAGCTCAATCCGGATCATCGTGCAGATGGTGATCATTGCTTCTCTGGTGATCCTGGTGGATCAGGTCTTGAAGGCATATGCCTTTGAGATTTCCAAGACCCTGTCGGTCTTCGTGGGCTTGATCATCACCAACTGTATCGTGATGGGTCGTGCAGAGGCCTTCGCCATGAAAAATGGCCCGGTTGAATCCTTCCTTGACGGTATCGGCAACGGTCTTGGCTATAGCTTGATCCTGATGCTGGTTGGTGTGATCCGCGAGCTGTTCGGCACCGGCAAGCTCTTTGGTGTGACCATTCTCGAAACCGTCAACAATGGCGGCTGGTATGTACCAAATGGTCTTCTGTTGTTGCCACCAAGCGCATTCTTCGTAATCGGTCTTCTTATCTGGGCTTTTCGTACCTGGAAGCCAAATCAGGTTGAAGCCCGCGACTTCAAAATCATTGAACAAGAGGGAGGCCACTAAGCATGGAAGGTCTCGTATCACTCTTCGTCAAGGCGATCTTTATCGAAAACCTTGCGCTCTCCTTCTTCCTGGGCATGTGTACCTTCCTGGCCGTGTCCAAGAAGATCGAAACTGCTCTGGGTCTGGGTATCTCGGTCACCGTTGTGCAGGCAATTACCGTTCCTGCCAACAATCTGATCCTGACCTATCTGCTCAATGATGGCGCGCTGGCTTGGGCTGGTTTTGCTGATGTCGATCTGCGCTTCCTGGGCTTGATCTCCTATATTGGTGTGATTGCTGCCATGGTGCAGATTCTGGAAATGACGCTCGATCGTTTCTTCCCGGCTCTGTATAACGCGCTTGGTATCTTCTTGCCGCTGATCACCGTGAACTGCGCCATCCTTGGTGGTTCTCTCTTCATGGTGGAGCGCGATTACAACTTTGCGGAAAGCTCCGTTTACGGCGTCTCCTCTGGTATCGGTTGGGCGCTTGCCATCACTTTGATGGCTGGTGTGCGTGAGAAGCTGAAATATTCCGACGTGCCAGATGGTCTGCAGGGCCTCGGTATCACCTTCATCACAGCCGGTTTGATGGCCATGGGCTTCATGGCTTTCTCTGGCGTGAAACTGTAAGGGAGGACTGATCAATGCAAGATTTTAGCCTCGGGATTACATTCTTCACGCTGATCGTTCTGGCGCTGGTCGTTGTCATCCTGTTTGCAAAATCCAAACTGGTGGCATCTGGCGACGTCGAAATCACCATCAACAATGAACGCAAGATCATGGTGCCTGCGGGCGGCAAATTGCTTGGTGTTCTCGCTGGTGAGAAGATCTTCGTTCCTTCTGCTTGCGGTGGCGGTGGTACTTGTGCCCAGTGTCGCTGCAAAGTGCATGAGGGTGGCGGTTCCATTCTGCCAACCGAAGAATCCCACATTACCAAGCGTGAAGCTCGTGAAGGCGATCGTCTGGCCTGTCAGGTAGCTGTGAAGCAGGACATGAACATTGAAGTGCCGGAGGAAGTCTTTGGCGTGAAAAAATGGGAATGTACCGTTCGTTCCAACGAGAATGTGGCAACCTTCATCAAGGCGTTGATTCTGGATCTGCCGGAAGGCGAAGACGTGAACTTCCGTGCTGGTGGTTATATCCAGATTGAAGCTCCAGCTCACGTGGTCAATTACACCGAGTTCGATGTCGAGGAAGAATATCGCGAAGATTGGGACAAGTTCAATCTTTGGCAATATACCTCCAAGGTGGAAGAGCCTGTAGAGCGCGCTTATTCCATGGCCAACTATCCGGAAGAGAAGGGCATGATCATGCTCAATGTGCGTGTTGCATCGCCTCCTCCTGGATCTGAAGGCATTCCTCCGGGCAAGATGTCTTCCTACATCTTCAACCTGAAGCCTGGCGACAAAGTCACCATCTCCGGTCCTTACGGCGAGTTCTTCGCTCGTGAAACCGAGAAGGAAATGGTCTTTGTGGGCGGGGGTGCCGGTATGGCGCCTATGCGTTCGCATATCTTCGATCAGCTGAAGCGTCTGAAGAACAAGGATCGCAAGATCACCTTCTGGTATGGTGCTCGCTCCAAGCGCGAAATGTTCTTCGTGGAAGATTTCGATCAACTTGCAGCTGAGTTCCCGAACTTCACATGGCATGTTGCGCTCTCTGATGCGCTGCCAGAAGATAATTGGGACGGATATACAGGTTTCATCCATAACGTTCTGTATGATGAATATCTGAAAGACCATGCCGCACCAGAAGATTGCGAATATTACATGTGTGGTCCTCCGATCATGAACTCTTCCGTGATCAACATGCTGGTTGATCTCGGCGTCGAGCGCGAAGATATCATGCTTGATGATTTCGGCGGCTAACGCATCGTAACAGTAAAAACCAAAAGCCGGGTCTAGTGAATGGGCCCGGCTTTTTTGTTCTATTCAAATGCATGCATTGTCAGAACCAGCTTTACAACCAGGTGTTTGATATCAATCTGACAAAAGAGTTAGAGCAGGATCTGGAAGAGCAACAAGCTGCTATCGCATGAAGAAGGCGATGGACATTCCAAAGCCAACGGCGATCACAATTGCTCGAACAATATGAACGGGCAGCAAGCGGGCAAGATAGGCTCCCGCATAGCCACCAATGGTGGCGGCGACCATCATGATGATGGCTTCCTGCCAATAGACCAGACCAGCCAGTGCAAGGGTAGTGACTGATGCTGCTGAGAGGATGAAGGAGAGGCCATTCTTGAGCCCATTCATCATATGCATGTCACGCATGCCAAGGCCGGAGAATAATGCCAACAATATGATACCCAGTCCGCCGTTGAAATAGCCGCCATAGGTCGTTACTACCAAGGTGGCTGTCTTCTTGCCAATGCTCTCGATTTGTCCCTCAGAAGCGCTCTCAGTGCTTTCACTCCGGCTCCAGCGTCGCAAGGACTTGTCAAAAGCAAAGAGCAAGGTCGCGACCAGTAACAGCCATGGCACGATGAAGTTGAACACGCTTGATGATGTCACCATCAATAGCAGTGCTCCCAACACACCGCCAAGGATTGATAGGACCGTCAGGAGTGATAATGCGCGACGATCATAACTGAGCAGTTCTTCCTTGAAGCCAAGCGTGGATGAGAGATATCCGGGAAAGACTGCAACGGCGCTGGTGGCATTGGCCGGAATGGCAGGCACGCCTGCAAAGACAAGCGCGGGAAATGTCAGAAAACTACCACCACCAGCGATAGCATTCAGGATACCTGCCATAAAGGCAGCTATGACCAAAACCATGATTTCCATTGCTTATGTCCTTAACTCACCGGAGCATGCCGAAATTGCATATCTCCCTGTTAATAGGCTTCTGCCATAACAGGTGAGGAGATGGAATCAAACTCTTAAACACTCCCGCCAACTGGGGTGTGTATGGTTTTGAACAGAAGAAAACGCAGTAAAAATAGACAAGATATGACTTTAAGTTGGATTCTATTTTCGATGAAAATCAAATACTTATCAACGATATGTGAATCTGGATGCTACGTTAAAAGTTCGTTGAATCAGTTTCTAGGCTAAATTCTGTTTTTCGCATTCTGCATGAATCAATGTCTGAGCCAGTGCAGCTAACCGGGGCATGGAGAGCTGGGGCAATAAGGGCACCATGATCCCTTCGCATGTGCGAAGCCTTGATCCTTGCGGCGCAACATGCACAATCAGGACAACATGATTTCAAGCATGGCTGCTTTACAGCCATTTGTTTTGTAAAGGATCTATTCCATGTCTTCCCAGTCCCTGGAAATGCCGCAGCTAAAAGACGCACGCCTAACTCTTGAGAACCGTGTCGCCGTCCTCACCATGGATCGTCATGATGTGCGCAATGCACTGACAGGCACTGAATTGATCGACGATATTGGAACAGTCGCCAATTGGGTCAATCTCTGCCCGGATGTCTCTGTGCTCGTTCTGACAGGTGAGGGATCTGCTTTTTCTGCTGGTGGTAATATCAAGGATATGGCCGAACGTGGTGGAGACTTTGCTGGCAATGTTGCCGAGGTGGAAAACCGCTACCGTCGCGGTATCCAGCGCATCCCTTTGGCGCTGCAAAATGTCGAAATCCCAATCATTGCTGCGGTCAACGGACCAGCTATCGGAGCAGGCTTTGATCTGGCCAATATGTGCGATATCCGCATCGCTTCCAGCCGTGCGAAATTCGGTGAGACCTTCCTCAATCTGGGTATCATTCCAGGTGATGGTGGCGCTTGGTTCATGCAGCGCCTGATCGGATATCAGCGAGCAGCGGAACTGACTTTGACAGGCCGTGTGATTGGTGCGAAGGAAGCGCAGGACTATGGTTTGGTTCTGGAAATTCATGAGCCAGAAGAGCTGATACCAGCCACCATCAAGCTAGCTGAAAAGATTGCGTCTCAGCCTCCCAAAGCGACCCGTCTGACCAAGCGCCTTTTGAAAATGGCGCAGCGTATGGAACTCAAAGATTTCCTTGATCTCTCTGCTGCCTATCAGGGTATGAGCCACAATGAGCCAGAGCATCTGGATGCGGTGAATGCCTTCATCGAAAAGATGAAATAGAGTTCAGTCTCTTTGCGAAACTGCAAGGCGATCAAGGATTGCCTTGCACTCCTCCTGCTTCAACGGCACCAGTTCAAAGAGCAACAAGCTTTGCTCTGCGAGATGATCTATCACCCAAATGTACGGCGAACTGTTCCGTAACCTATCCGCAAGTTCCGTAGCGCTGCAGCCATAAAGATCGCTATCGACCTTCAGGCATGGTCTATCAAAGGGAAGACCTGTTGAATCGGGTTCAGCCCACGCTGTGATACCTTTGATTTCGTTTGCAGAGGTGACGAAATGATGTGCTTTTTCAGACTGTTCAGCTTTCCAGGCGGAAAGATCAAGGGATAGGCGCTCTTCAAGAGCGGCCAGTGCTCCCATCAACGCTTCTTTTGAAGCCTTCATTGCCCGACCAATACCCGCCTCTTGTGCTTTGACAGCCGCGATGTGGGATGCTTTCCCGACAATCAAACCAGTCGTCGGAGCAGCCATATATTTCTGAGCACTGATCAGAATGAGATCAGCATCAGTTTCAACAAGCTCTCTAACACGAAAATCCTGGGCAGCTGCATCAAGGATGACGGGAACTGAATAGCTGTGGGCGAGGGCGACAGCAGCGTTAAAATCTATCGCATCTCCTTTTGTAAGACGTGAAGACACCAGGAGAAGAGCTGCAATGCCATCTGCTTTGAGCGCTTCCTCAAGATCTTGCAAGCTGTATGAATGCTCTGAGCCAACAATATATGGCTTCGCCCCGGACAGGCGAATGGCCTGAAGAATGGATTGCCCATAATTCACACAATGCCCCGCCGGTATGAGGACTTTACGATGGGCCCCGTCATAATGGGGTAGTGATGCAATCGCTTCTTGGTCCGTGCTAGTCAGACAGGCGGCAACAGCTAGGGTGATGCTGGCAGCAGTGCAATGTGTCGCAAAGCCCGCTTCAGCACCGGACCATTTCTGCAAAGCACTTTCCAGCGTTATCTGAAGATCAGAGATCTTATGAAACTCACTTAGTGCGTTTGCCGTTGCGTGGGCAATGGCTGCACTGGAGCGTGAGACGCCAAGAGGCGTAAAAGTGCCTCTGGCATTGATAAGTCCCGACGAAGCTGGAGAATGTGACATGCAAGGCCTCCGAAAGTTTTGTGAAGGCTAGGGTATCGCTTTCCAGATTTCAATTCAGGACCTCAAGAGTCACTTGGAAAAAATGAAATGCTCACGCCTTGGTCATACCTGTACCCAGCCATCGATATGTTCGGCGGCAAACAGCGCGTCGACTGCGGATTGATTGGCTTTTGAGTTCTCCAGCGAGAAAATCTCACTCTCTTTCCCAGCAGTCTGTTCCGCAAATGCTTCGACTTGCAGCTGATATTGGTCGACTTTTCTGAACTTCCAGATCTGCTCGCCACCATTGCCTTGATCATGCAAAATTACATCCGCGCTGTCATAAGCGTTGGCATTGAAGGGAGCAGTAAGTTCAATCCAGCCTTTATCGCCATGGAAGATCATGGATTGGCGAGCGGCCATTTGAGTTGCGCAATAAAAGGATAGCTCAAAATCGTCAAAGTCCAGACGACAATTGGCGGCTATGTCGGTTCCAAATTCAGGATCCCGGCGAATGCTGGCTTGCACTCTGATCGGCTCCTTGCCGGTAACAAAACGCGTCGTAACAGTTGGATAGACACCAATATCAAGAAGGCCACCGCCACCAAGAGAGACTTGATTGCGCATATTGTCCGGATCCACCAGATGATAGGCAAAGCTTCCCTGAACCTGATGTAGAGTACCAATTGCGCCAGAGGCCAAGAGCTGACGCACCTTATGCCATTGCGGATGATAGGTGACCATGAAGGCTTCGCTGATCTGCTTGCCAGTACGATCCCTTGCTTCGATGAGCTGATCAATCTGGGACGCTTTCAGTGCGATAGGCTTCTCACACAAGACATGTTTGCCGGCTTCTAAAGCCTTGAGGCTCCATTCGATATGCTGGGAGGTAGGAAGGGGGATATAAATCGCATCAACGTCATTGCTCGCAAGCAGCGCTTCATAGCTATCAAAAGTCAGATCAACATCATAGCGCTCTGCAAAGGATGCGGCACTCTCTGGGCGACGGCTTGCAATTGCCTTCAAGATACCATTCTCGCTGGCCTGAATGGCAGGTACCAAAGCTTCACGTGCAATTTTGGCCGTTCCTAAAATTCCCCAACGGATCATCTGGCTCACTCCCAATAAAACTTGTTAGCGCTAACATATCTTTGTGAAGAGGATGGATGCAAGAGCAAATAGAACCGAACAAGATAGGCTGATCAAAAGATCAGCCTATCATCAGAAATGAGGCGTGGTGGACATGTCAAACATTCAGGTAAATTGACTGCTAAACCGCCGACAAGATAGGCCTTCGAGCCGTGGTGAGAAGATCAGCCTATCGCCAGGTAAGATAGGCCTTCGAGCGGAGGCGAGAAGACAAGCCTATCGACAGGCAAGATAGGCCTTCGAGCGGAGGCGAGAAGACAAGCCTATCGACAAAATGAAGCGAGGCGGACATGTCTAGCATTCTGGTAAATTGACTGCCAAACCGCCGAGCGACGTTTCCTTATATTTGGTGTCCATCTCCTGTCCGGTCTCCCACATGGTCTTGATGCAATTATCAAGGGGCATGTAATGGGTACCATCGCCGTGAAGGGCGAGGGAGGCGGCGGAAACAGCCTTGATAGCCCCAAGGCCATTGCGCTCGATGCAAGGAACCTGGACAAGACCGTTGACGGGATCACAAGTCATGCCCAAATGATGTTCCAGCGCGATCTCTGCTGCATTCTCGATCTGCTCATTGGTACCACCAAGCGCAGCGCAAAGACCTGCCGCTGCCATGGCTGAAGCTGAGCCAACTTCAGCCTGACAACCGGCTTCAGCTCCGGAAATAGAAGCGTTATGTTTGATGAGACCGCCAACGGCCGCTGCCGTCAGCAAGAAGGTGCGGACACCTTCATGATTGGAAGCTGGAATATGATCGCGATAATAGCGAATGACGGAAGGAAGAACACCAGATGCACCATTGGTCGGCGAGGTGACCACACGGCCACCTGCTGCGTTTTCTTCATTCACCGCCATGGCATAAACAGACAGCCAGTCATTGACCACATGTGGCATGGGTTGGTTATTGGCTCTCTGATCAATAAGGCGATCCATGATGGCCTTGGCGCGTCGCTTCACGGCCAAACCACCAGGCAATTGGCCTTCCATGCGCAAGCCACGATCAATGCAGCTATTCATGGCGTCCCAGACCGCATCAACCCTGCTGTTCAGCTCTTCACGGCTCATGCCGGTTTCTTCATTGGCTTGCTTCATCTGGGCAATGCTCATGCCCGACTGCTGGCCCATGGAGAGCATTTCAGCCGCAGAGCCAAAAGGATAAGGATAGCCAATGGCTTCCTGTTCGTCATGAAGATCATGTGGATCGTGGCTGACTTCTTCATCCAATTCACTCGCCGTGACAATGAAACCACCACCGATGGAATAGTAGGTTGCAGTCGCCAGCAATTGATTGCCCTCTCCAAAGGCAGAGAGTTTCATTCCATTGGCATGACCCGGAAGAGGGGGGCCATAGTCAAAGACAAGATCATCGTTTGGATTGAACCGAACTTCTCCGAAGCCTTCGGGTTGAATGACCTTCTTCTCATAGACTTCTTGTTCAAGCTGTTCTGCTTCATCCGGATCCAGATTATGAGGTTCAAATCCAATCAGACCGAGAATGACGGCGCGATCCGAGGCATGACCTTTGCCGGTAAAGGCCAATGATCCGTGAAGAGAAGCGGAGAAACGCCTCACCTGTGCGGCGTCAACGCCCATGAACATGCCAGAGCGCAAATCGCTAAGAAAGCGGGCAGCAGCACTCATTGGTCCCATCGTATGAGATGAAGAAGGCCCGACGCCAATTTTGAAGATATCAAATACACTCAGGAACATAGGCTGGTCTCCTCCTCAGAACGGTCCAACACTTTCCCAGGTCATGGGCGTATTATTTTGCAGAAAGTTAAGTGTTTAACGGACCAAGAGCCTAATGAACGAAAAGCCGGGGAGCTTCGTTCAAGGTTTTCCAAAAGAAAAGGATGGCCCCTGTTTAGCAAGGGCAGGGGCCATCCAGTTGGCAGCTTTTCGCTGTCTTGTTTGATCACTCTAGCAGCCGGGTGATCTTTCTTTTTATTCTATTCCGACACCTCGTCCTCATAATCGGACATCGGAGGACAGGTGCAGACGAGGTTGCGATCACCAAAGGCGTTGTCAACGCGATTGACCGGTGGCCAATATTTGTCGACTTCGAACGCACCAACAGGGAAGCAACCTTCCTTGCGGCTATATGGGCGATCCCATTCACCAATCAGATCCTTGACGGTGTGAGGAGCATTCTTCAAAGGATTGTTGTCCTTATCGATGATGCCTTCCTCAATCGCACGAGCTTCTTCGCGGATCTGAAGCATGGAGTCGATGAAACGATCAATCTCTGCCTTCGGCTCGGATTCTGTTGGCTCAACCATCAAGGTGCCAGCAACCGGCCAACTCATGGTCGGTGCGTGGAAACCATTATCGATCAAACGCTTGGCAACATCATCAACGCTGACATTGCAGCTATCTGCCAATGGGCGCGTATCGACGATACATTCATGAGCTACACGACCCGTGTCGGATGTATAGAGAATCTCATAAGCCCCTTGCAGACGTGCTGCAATATAGTTGGCATTGAGGATTGCGACCTTGGTGGCCTGGGTCAGACCCGCACCACCCATCAGCAGGCAATAAGCCCAGCTCACCGGCAGAATGGAAGGTGAGCCGAATGGTGCTGCAGAAACAGGACCAATAGCAGCATCACGCTCTGGGTGACCTGGAAGGAATGGAGCCAGATGGGCTTTCACACCAATTGGCCCCATGCCTGGTCCGCCACCCCCATGGGGAATACAGAAGGTTTTGTGCAAATTCAAATGACTGACATCGCCGCCAACATCGCCCGGGCGCGCCAGACCAACCATGGCGTTCATATTGGCACCGTCGATATAGACCTGACCACCATGTTCATGAGTGATGGAACAAACCTCTTCGACGGTTTCTTCAAAGACACCATGAGTGGATGGATAGGTGATCATGCAGGCCGCGAGATTTTCGCTGTGCTTTTCCGCCTTTGCACGGAAATCTTCCAGATCAATATCACCGTTCTCGGCAGACTTCACTGGAACCACTTTCCAACCTACCATTTGCGCAGAAGCAGGGTTGGTGCCATGCGCAGAAGTCGGGATCAAACAGATGTTACGATGCCCTTCACCACGAGATTTGTGATAGTTCAGAATGGTCAGCAAACCGGCATATTCGCCTTGTGCACCAGAATTTGGTTGCTGGGAAATGGCATCATAACCGGTGACCTGACAGAGCTTGTCATTCAGATCATCGATCATTTCCTTGTAACCAAGAGCCTGATCCTGCGGGACGAACGGGTGCAGGTCAGCAAATTCTGGCCAAGTGACAGGGATCATCTCAATGGTTGCGTTGAGCTTCATGGTGCAGGAGCCAAGAGGGATCATTGCACGATCAAGTGCCAGATCGCGGTCAGCAAGACGGCGCATATAGCGGGTGATCTCAGCTTCCGCCCGGTTGAGATGAAAGATCGGATGGGTCAGATAGTCTGTATGACGCAAGTTGGCGTTTGGCAGGCGGTAATCCTGTTCAAAATCGCTCTCGACTTCATGCTCGAAGCCACCATAGTCAAGATCGGAGCCACCAAAGGCAGCCCAAACAGCTTCAACCGTTTCTGGGCGTGTCTGCTCATCAAGGCTGATGCCGATCTTGCTATTGCCGATCTTGCGCAGGTTGACGCCTTGTGACACGGCAGCATCCATGATGACGCCTTGCAGAGCGCCAACTTCCACTGTGAGCGTGTCGAAAAAGACTTTCGGCTCAACGCTGAAGCCAAGACTCTCCAGACCTTTGGCAAGGCGAACGGTCTTCCGATGTACATATTGCGCAATGGCCTTGATACCATCAGGACCATGATAAACCGCATACATGGATGCGATCACTGCCAGCAGTGCCTGAGCGGTACAAACGTTGGAGTTTGCTTTCTCACGACGGATGTGCTGCTCACGGGTCTGCAGAGCCAGACGATAGGCTTTGCGACCACGGCTATCGATGGAAACACCAATGATACGACCTGGCATGGAGCGTTTGAAGGCATCACGACAGGACATGTAAGCAGCGTGTGGGCCGCCGTACCCCATTGGCACGCCAAAGCGCTGTGTGGAGCCAATGGCAATATCCGCACCCATTTCTCCTGGAGATTTCAGCAATGCCAGAGCCAGAGGATCGGCAGCGACAACAGCTAGTGCTTTGTTCTCATGCAACCGAGAAATCAGATCGGAAAAATCGCGCACATGACCATAGGTGCCGGGATACTGGAAGATTGCACCAAAGACAGTGCTGGCATCCAGTTCATCTGGTTGACCAATCTGCACCTCAATACCAAGAGGCTCGGCACGGGTCTGGATCACGGCAATATTTTGCGGATGACAATTGGCATCAACAAAGAAAATGTTTGATTTGGATTTGGAAGCGCGCTTTGCCATGGTCATGGCTTCTGCTGCGGCAGTCGACTCGTCCAAAAGAGACGCGTTGGCGATTTCCAGACCAGTCAGATCGGAGATCATGGTTTGGTAGTTCAACAAGGCTTCAAGGCGGCCTTGCGAAATTTCCGGTTGATATGGAGTATAGGCGGTGTACCAGGCCGGGTTTTCCAGAATATTGCGCAGGATTACCGGAGGTGTTGTCGTGCCATGGTAGCCTTGACCGATAAGAGAAGTCAGTATCTTGTTTTTGTCAGCTATCTGACGCATGTGATGCAAAGTATCGCGCTCGCTCAGAGCGTCACCCCAATCCAATGGTTCCTTGATGCGAATGGAAGAAGGAACTGTGGCATCGATCAGGGCATCCAGACTGTCAAACCCGACAGTTTTCAGCATGTCGGACATTTCCGACGGAGAAGGGCCAATATGACGACGGTTGGCAAAATCATAAGCCATATAGTCGGTCGGTTTGAAAGCCATTGCGAACTCCTTTAAGTAGCACACATGCTTGATGGTCAATCGCTTCAATCATGAGCGCCCCGACAATCAATGTCGGGACAGTCCCGGGATCCGAAACCAGCCGGCGGAGGCCGGCTGGCAGAGATCAGATGATCAACCGGATAATCCGGTTATGTCTCGCCTATTCTAATCCCGAATTACCAGAACAGAACAGTGGGCATTGCGTACAACACGTGCCAGATTCGGGCCGATTTCGTAATTGGGGAAATCACCTTCTGCCGATGCAATCACAATCATTTCGATCTTCTCGGCATGGGCATATTTCAAAATTTCGCGATAGACGCTGCCCTGACGGATTTCAACCTTCAAATCATCACAGCCTTGCTCGACCAGAATGGCTTTGATCTTGGTTTTGACATGTTCCGCAGCGCCATCGCCATAATTGTCAGGCAAATTTGGCAAATGAAGGATTTCGGGAATCACCGTCAAGATGGTCAGGCTTGCACCATAAAAACCAGCCTGTTCCCGTGCCACGGGTAGAGCTTTTTCCCATGATTTGGGATCCGAATAATCGATCGGCAACAAAATAGATTTGGCCATTGATCAGTCCCCGCAGGAGTTCAGTGTTTCATTTATTGAAGATTTGCCGGACAATTGATCATCAAAACCGGCAAATCTTCTTGCGATATCTTATTGGTCTTTATCGGACCCTTCGGCGAAATAGGCCTTGGTCATGCTGAAGATGATCGGGCTAAGCAGTGCCAGCGCAATCAGGTTTGGAATAGCCATCATGGCATTCAGCGTATCAGCCAGTAGCCAGATGAAGCCCAAGTCAGCGGTTGCACCGAAATAGATCATCACGATCCATGCAATGCGGTATGGCAACAGCACCTTGTGACCCAGCAGGTAGCCAACGCATTTCTCACCATAGAAGGACCAGCCAAGAATGGTGGTGAAGGCAAAGATTGACAAAGCAATTGCAATCAGCGAGCCACCAATGCCCGGGAGAGTGGTTTCGAACGCCAGTGAGGTCAGAGCCGCCCCGGATTCGCCGGATGTCCAAGCGCCAGATGCAATGATAGCAAGACCGGTGATGGAGCAGACGATGATGGTGTCGATGAAGGTGCCGAGCATCGCGATCAGACCTTGATTGACAGGGCTGTTGTTGGACGCAGCGGCGTGAGCGATCGGAGCAGAACCAAGGCCTGCTTCGTTGGAGAATACGCCACGGGCAACACCAAAGCGGATCGCAGCCCAAACAGCCGCACCAGCAAAGCCACCTTCAGCAGCAGATGGTGTGAAGGCATGGGTAAAGACCAAGCCAATTGCATCACCAAGAGTGCCGATATTCAAAAGCAGAACCAGAAGACCTGCAACGATGTAGCTGACAGCCATGAAAGGAACCAGCTTACCGGCAACCATACCAATACGCTGAATACCGCCAAGGATAACAGCAGCGGTCAGAAGCATCAGGATCACGCCGGTAACAGAGGTATTTACACCAAAATTGCTATCCAGCACTTGTGCAACACCGTTGGCCTGCACGCCATTGCCGATACCAAAGGCTGCAATCGCGCCAAACAGGGCGAAGGCAAAGCCGAGCCAGGCCCATTTCGCGCCAAGACCGTTCTTGATGTAGTACATTGGGCCGCCAACATAGTTGCCCAGCTCATCTTTCTCGCGATATTTCACCGCCAGTACAGCTTCGCCATATTTGGTCGCCATGCCCACCAATGCGGTCATCCACATCCAGAACAGAGCACCAGGTCCACCAAGAAACACAGCCGTTGCTACACCTGCAATGTTACCGGTTCCGATGGTTGCTGAGAGTGAAGTCATCAGGGCGTTGAATGGGCTGATTTGCCCTTCGCCTTGTCCTTCGCGGCCTTTGAACAAAAGGCCAAAGCCAGTGCCCAAGCGCAGGATCGGCATGAGTTTCAGGCCAACCTGAAGGAAGAAGCCAACCCCCAGGATAAGAACCAACATCAGTGGCCCCCAAACGATCCCGTTGATCGAGTTGACGATACTTGTAAGTGCTTCCATTTAGCATTCCTCCCCGTTTGAAGACGGAAACCTGCCCGCTAAGAGGGTGAAGCGGGCTTTCCTCTTCTTCTGAAAGATACTTCAGACAAATGAGGGGAACCGGTCCCAAATCTGGTATGCCGGATTTCCCTCAGTGATCGGACCAGTCTGTAAATGACAGCACAAATTGCCTTCCCGCAACAACCGCATCGGTCAATAATCAGCATTTGAATTCACTTGATGGTCGACAGATTGGTTATTTGCAGGAATTTTGAGAGATGGCGGCCTCCATTTTCCACCAAACCTCAAGAGTGCTGCCTGCACGACTATAGTCTGATAAAGTTTCTTATAGGGGAATTTTCCCTTATTGGCAATATTGGGTGTGGTAAGAAATTTGATATTTCCCAAAAATGCTCTAGTGTCAGTCAGATAACGAGTTCTAATGGAGCAGTGAATCGATAATGGGTGAGTTACAGGCGTCGGAACTGGCAAACGCGAGGAGTGAAGAGTCTCAAGGTGGCAAACGGCCAGGACAGTCTCATGCGGGGAAATCCGCTCCCACCCAGTCTGCTTTGGGGCAAATGGTGCGAGAAGCGCGCAAGAAAAAAGGCTGGACGCTTGAAGAAACTGGCCAACGTGCCGGTATAGGTCGTTCTACCCTATCCAAGATTGAAAATAATCAGACACGTCCCGGTTTTGAAATTGTACGTCGCCTGACACAGGCTCTTGAGTTGGAAACGCCAAATTTGTTCCTCCAATCAGGAAAAAGTGATATTTCAGGCCGCCGTGATGTGACCCGCAAAGGAGAAGGGGAGCCAAAGCATACGGTGACCTATCATCACGAGCTTCTTTGCAATGAGCTGTCTTCCAAACAGATGCTTCCGTATTTTTCTACCATCAAGGCTCGCGATTTCTCCGATTTTGATGACTGGATTCGCCACCGTGGTGAAGAATTCATGCTTGTCCTGTCCGGGGAACTGGAGTTGCTGACTGAGCATTATCGTCCGCTGCCAATGAAGGCTGGTGATTCCGTTTATTATGACAGTGGTATGGGGCATTGTTGTATTTCGACGTCCGAGGAAGATGCCGTAGTGCTTTGGGTGAGCCTCGAACGTTAGAGCTATTCCGCAAGTTTAGAAATACGAGAGCAGCAATTACAATGTTGCGTATTTTGAAATTGGCTTTCGTCTTGGTTCAATGGATGGTGATGAGAACCGGCGTGTTGCCGTCTGGCCATATGTGGCAATTTCACCCATGCTCAAAGACTGCAGATTTCCAGTAAAGGCACGGATGTCTTGTTCAATGGCTATAGAAAGTGATTTGTGATTATTTGGTGCATTTTCTGGATCAGTGTTGAAGGAATAGCTGACATCGACGATTAGCTGTTTTTAAGGTAGCATCGAAGAGTTCCTGTAACTGAATTGGTAATTGATCATGTTTTTTCGAACTATTGTTTCTGCAGTTTTTATGGTGATAGGGTTTGGTTCTTTCAGCGCCAAAGCTGGCAATGTCCCATATAATCCCAAAATCAAATTGAAAGTGGGACAAGCTATTGTCATGAAAGGTGTGCGTCACCGGGATTGTGACAAAGGAAAAGCTCCATCTGCAGCCGCGCTTCCAAAATTGCCAAAACTTAAAACCGGCACAATCCGGATTGGTGGTGTTGGTAAAGCTAACAGTGGACATTGCAAGGCTGTTGTGCCCGTCCGTATTATCAAGTTCCACGCCATGCGCCCGGGACGGGAAAATGTAAAAGTCTACGGTGACAAATTTTCAATTACTGTTACGAAATGAGCGCCTGCCGAGTTTGAGCAAAAAAGTGGCGAGTTGCTTCCTGAACAACTCACCACTTTGTGGGCATTGAGGTTATGAAGCTCAAGAGGGAGAAACCAAAAGCTTAAACTTTTTAATACCCTTGGAAGCTCTAGTCGCCTGCTGCAATCAGGGTCTGATGAATTTGCTGCGTTAAGGCTGGCTCCAGTCCAAGGCGTGCTGCGAGCATGGAGAGATAAGCTTGCTCCGCTGGAGTGTCCACTTCGATGGCCATAAGAGAAGCGATGTAGATTTCCATCGCTTGTTCCTGACTTCGGGAAGCAGCAACCAAACCATCAATATCCATTGGCTTGTTCAACTGGTCAAACAAGAAGGCCTTCTCGTCGCTTGAGAGGTCGAGTTCGTTAATTTTACCAAAAATGGCCTGATGTTCGTCGGCATCAATCTGTCCATCAGCCTTGGCTGCGGCAATCATCGCGCTGACCAGCACAGATCCAAGGCCGTCACTATCCGTTACTGTGTCTGTAATCTCAAAACCTGATCCCACCGGTGCGGCTGGCACATGTGATATTTGTGGAACTGTGCGGGTCGGGGCAGTGTTCCCTGGAGCGGAAGTTGTATTGGCAGAACCATCAATAGTCTGAGCACCGGGATTGTTGGATTTGTAGTCTGTGTAAGCCTTGTATGCGAGGCCGGCCACAAGGGCGAGACCACCATAAGTGGCGGCTTTCTTTGCCATCTTGCGCCCCTTCTTGGAGCCCATCATATAGCCGGCCAAGCCGCCAGCAAGTGTACCACCGGCAATGCCACCGGCATTTTGGCTGAGATAGTCCTTACCCTTTTGCATCGCGCCGGAGGCATTGCCGTTGCCACTGGCACCAAGAATTTCGTTGATCAGCTTGGATGCGTCAAACATGGATAAGGATCCCCTTTTCGATCTCTGGACTATGGTGGAGCTGGCTACTCAGCCTTGTGCCTTACAACTCATATAGGCCGCAAAAAAGGCAGAACAAGCACTTGATAGTCATTCCTTGACAGGAATTTTGTATCTTATTGTGTAAGCTTGATTTGATAGGATGACGGCTCCAACCATTTGCTTGTTGCGTGATGTCGCAAGAAGAGATAGGCAAGAAACTTCGCGAAATTGTTCTGCCAGGCTACGAATGAATGAGGAAGCTGGAATCATGTTGAAATGGATTGACCAAATTCCACTTCATATGCTGGTCATTGTTTCACTGACCTTGGGGCTTGCGCCTTTTGTGCCTGAGCCGCACATCGTTGAGAAGTTACGCATGTTGGGGCAAGGGATTTTATCCAGGCCCATCGATATTCTGGATTTATTTATGCATGGGACCCCATGGCTTTTGCTGATCCTGCGTTTGCTGCGGTTGAAGCAATCAAAGTCAGAAGCCAAAGATCAATCCTAAGCCCTATCTTGAACCCAGTAATGGTTCCAGTGATGCCACATATGCTTGAATATCGTCACGATCTTCATCAAACCATTCCAGCGACCAGTTCAATGCGCCGAGAATAGCATGTCGAAGGTGCCGTACTTTGGCTTGTTGCTCTTCGTTGGTTAACTTATGATTGGAGGCCCGAATATGACTGGTCAGCAAGTCAGTCCAGATGCGATCATAAGAACGGCGATGATCCAGCAGATCCTGTCGAACGGCTTCTGGTACAAATGGGTAGCAGCGGATATGCGCAGAAGAAAAATCGCTGGCTGAGAGCAGAGTTCTGAGATGAATGTGCATGGCGGCCAATACTCGATCATGAGAAGCCGTCTCGGTCGGCAAGGTCTGTAGCTCTTCGATAACGGCGGAACTGACAATATCGACTCCAACTCGCATGACTTCGCCCACCAATGCATCTTTGGAGGAGAAATGGTAGTAAAGGCTACCTGCCTTCATGTCGACTTTCTGCGCAAGATCCCTCAAAGACATATGGGAGTAACCGACGTCTCGCATCATCTTTGCCGCAACATTCAAGATTTCCTGTCTCGAGATAGAGGCTTTGTTTTGTTTGATTTTTCCTGACTTGCTTTTCGACATGCAGTGCGCGCGCTCCTTCACGGATTGTGAAATCGAGACAATCCTGACCATGTATATGCAGGAATTTCAGATTAGAGAGACTCGACTGCTTCCGCAAGCGTCACATCTCTTTCAAATGCTTAAGTTCAGATCATGCACTGATATTGTTCTTTGAGTGCAAATCCATATGGCCTGATGCTGAGTATCAGGAGAGGAGTGTCAGTTGATCGATAACGCCAGCGATTGCCTTTTCTGATGAGGTGAGCTCCAATGTGAAGCCAAGGCCTTCATTCTAAAGCGTGGGCTTTTGTTTGCCATGCCCATCATGGCCAGACAATGCTCTGCGGCACGCTTCTCTATTTCTATCATGTCGTCAATGTTGTGATGGAAGTAACAGCTGCTCTTGCACGCCATGATGACATAACGACCAATCAGCAGGATTTGGCCATACAGGCATCACCTCTTCAGGACATATTGGAAGATACGCCCATTCAGTTTGAGGATGTGGAGAATCTGTTTGGCCAGCAAGTGGCGCAAGTCATCAATGCATTGAACAAGAATTTGGCCTTACCGGCAAGTAAGGCTCGGATGAAGGACAGTCTTTGGTGCATTCTACCGCGACTTCGGGTCTTGGATGGTAGATCTTTGATGGAATATTGTTGTCTTCGTCATTGATTATCGGAGTGTATTTTACAGTATTCTCCAAAGGCAGGGCCAACTCTGTGGCGTAGTGATCTGAAACAATCGATCCAGACAAGTATCATTTCTCCCAATTGATCTCAGGAAATTTCAAAAACCGCCTAAAATCCGGATATCAGCGCCGAGCCAAATATCTGTTCGTCTTGCTTGCATTTTCTCTGCCTGGATAAGTAAGTTTCCTATAGGGAAAAATGCTTCATTTTCGGAGCGGGATAACTGCTAATATCATCATGCAATCATTTGGAAAGTATGATTTTTTTGCCTCGATAAATTGAATGGAAGAAATGTGATTGGGTGTGGAATTGAAGGGCCAGTGGGTAAGCTTGGCGATACAACCAGTCGCAAATTCCATTTGAATGAGTTCGAATTGCCAGAGTGAGAGAAAAGATATGAACCTGGTCCTGAAAATTACCTGTCCGGATCAACCCGGTGTTGTGGCAGAGCTGAGCTCCCGTCTTCTGGAGCTGAAATGCAACATTCTGGAATCATCCCAATTCTTCCAGCCATCTGCAGAGGCAGGAGCCGCAAAAGACGAGGGCACATTCTTCATGCGTGTCGTGATTTCGACGCCAGAGGATCTGAATAGTGAAAAGGTGGATGAAAGCCTGAAGGCGTTCGCCTCACAATTTGGCGCAAACCTGAGCTGTAATGAGCTCGGGTGCAAGGTACCAACAATCTTGATGGTTTCCAAATTTGATCATTGCCTCATGGATATCTTGTATCGCGTGCAAACTGACACTTTGCCGCTGGATATTGTTGCCGTTGTATCGAACCATGCCAATAGTCGACCGGACGTTGAACGGTTGGGCATTCCTTATCATCTCTTGCCGGTTAATGCGGGTAACAAACGCGAGCAGGAAGAAAAGCTTGAAGAGATCATTGATCGGACTGGTGCGGGGCTGATTGTATTGGCGCGCTATATGCAAATCCTGTCCGATGAATTCTCTTCTCGCCATTTTGGCAAGATCATCAACATTCATCATTCCTTTCTGCCAGCCTTCAAAGGTGCGATGCCATATAAGCGAGCCTGGGAACGCGGCGTGAAAGCTATCGGTGCTACCGCGCATTACGTGACGCCGGATCTTGATGAGGGCCCGATTATCGAACAGCATGCCGAGAAAGTTACGCATGCTGAAAGTGCGACAGAACTTGTGCGCCGTGGTCGGGACATTGAAGCGAGAGCTCTCTCTCGTGCATTGCGCTTGCATGCGGAAGGTCGGGTCTTCATTGATGGCAACCGTACTGTTGTTTTTGAACACTGATCTGATGAGCAAAATATTGCGTAACAACTCTCATTGTAGTCTGACGGGAATCTGATCAAAGTCTGATCGAAATAACGACTGCAATGAGAGGCCACCATGACAAACATCGCCATTCATTGGTTTCGACAGGATTTGCGCCTTTCAGACAATCCATCCTTGCGTCACGCCTGTGAGAGCGGTGCTGTAGTTCCTGTCTATATTTTGGAAGATGAAGAAGCAGCTGCCTACCAGATGGGTGGTGCTAGCCGTTGGTGGCTTCATCAGTCTTTGAGAAGTCTCAATCAGTCATTGGATGGCAATCTACGTTTGTTCAAGGGACGAGCAGCAGATATCCTTCTTGCCTTACAAGAGCTATATGGCGCTGACGTGATCACTTGGACACGCTGTTATGAGCCGTGGCGGATGACGCGTGACGAAGGGCTGAAAGAACAGCTCAGGGCGTCCAAGGCAACGGTGATTAGTCACAATGGCTCGCTTTTATGGGAGCCATGGCAGGTAAAAAAGGCAGATGGGACTCCCTATAAGGTCTTTACCCCTTTCTTTCGAAAAGGCTGCCTTCAATCAGCACCTCCGCCAGCACTGCCCCTAGGTGCCCCTGAGCAAATAAGCTATGCGGTTGGCAGAGATGATGGCTCACTCGATCTTGCAGATTTGAAACTGGAGCCTCAAAGGCCGGAACCCAACTGGCATTTGCAATTGGCGCCTCATTGGAAGATTGGTGAGAAGGTAGCACAGCAAAAAGCCTTGAGCTTCTTTCAGAGTGGATTGCAGGGTTACAAGCAGGGTAGAAACTTTCCTGCAAAAGCCAATATTTCTCTTTTGTCTCCTCATCTCCATTTTGGCGAAATTTCGCCAAATCAGGTCTGGTATGGAGCGCTAGATTACTTGAAATCGCATTCTGCGACCGAGGAGCAGGCTGCAAAAGATCTGGATCATTTTCTGTCTGAGCTGGCTTGGCGCGAATTTTCCTATTCCTTGCTCTTCTATAACCGTGATTTGCCAGAAGAGCCCTTAAACCCGATCTTTGGAGATTTTTCCTGGCGGGAAGACGACCGGATGCTGCGAGCATGGCAAAAAGGACAGACAGGTATCCCCATAGTGGATGCAGGCATGCGCCAGCTCTGGCAAACTGGCTTCATGCATAACCGTTTGCGCATGATTGTGGCATCATTTCTTATCAAGAATTTGAGAATTGATTGGCGGGTAGGGCAGGCCTGGTTTTGGGATTGTCTTGTCGATGCGGATCTTGCATCCAATAGCGCATCCTGGCAATGGGTAGCAGGATGCGGGGCGGATGCAGCTCCATATTTTCGCATCTTCAATCCAGTCCTGCAGGGTGAAAAATTCGATAAGAATGGCGCTTATACAAGACAATATGTGCCAGAACTATCCGCTCTACCCGACAAATATCTGTTCAAGCCATGGCAAGCTCCCAAAGCGCTGCTGGAAGAGTGCGGGATTACGCTTGGTGTGACCTATCCTTACCCAATCGTGGACCTGAAACAGTCACGAAATGAGGCATTGGAAGCCTATCGGAATTGTAGGATTTAGTGCTTTTGCACAATTTGAGCATAAATAAATTTTGATTTAATGGGCTGAAATAAATGGGAAAATATGAATGATCTTATTTTGAGATCATATTGACCTACGAAAATATTTGACTTATGCTCATAATATGCAAAACTCCCTCTCGACAATTGAAGCCGATCCTGTCGGGGGATGGGCTATGCCTTTGTCGGTTGTTAGCGGGAGTGGTGACCTCCATCCTGTGTTTCAACTGGCAGGGGCCCAAAAGGATTTGTGTTGTGCTTTCAGAACATGAAAGCTGACCAAAACCCGTTCAGGGAGAGAGAGTATGCAAACACGCCGTAGCATTCTGGCCGGCCTTGGTGCCGTTATTCTGTCGGCTACTGCCGGTCTTGGGCTTGTGACAGATCGTGCCGTTGCAGCTGATGTGATCAAGATCGGAGAAATCAACTCCTACACCCGCCTGCCAGCCTTCACCATTCCTTATCGCAATGGTTGGCAACTGGCTCTGGAAGAAGTCAATAAAGCTGGTGGCATCAAAGGCGCTCAGATCGAAGTAATCAGCCGCGATGATACCGGAGATCCGGCAACTGCAGTCCGCATTGCTCAGGAGCTGGTCTCAAAGGATGAGGTGAGCCTGCTATTTGGCACCTTCTTCTCACATATAGGGTTGGCCGTCAGCGATTTTGCCAAGCACCGCAAGACGCTTTTCATTGCAGCGGAGCCGCTGACCGACGCTCTCGTTTGGTCAAAAGGGAACGATTATACCTATCGTCTGCGTCCATCCACACATATGCAAGCTGCTATGCTTGCCAAGCAGGCAGCAAAGCTGGGCAAAAAGAAATGGGCAACAATTGCACCAAACTATGCCTACGGCAAAGATGCGGTAAAAGCCTTCAAATCGGAGCTGACCAAACTACAGCCCGAGGTGGAATGGGTCACCGAACAATGGCCGACCCTGTTCAAGATTGATGCTGGGTCCACGGTACGTGCGCTGGAAGCTGCCAAACCTGAGGCAATCTACAATGTGACCTTTGGAGGTGATCTGGCCAAGTTCGTGCGCGAAGGCTCTTTGCGCTATCTCTTTGATGATCGTGAGGTGGTTTCTATCCTTACGGGCGAGCCGGAATACCTCACCCCGTTGGGCAAGGAAGCGCCAAAGGACTGGATTGTAACCGGTTATCCTGCGGCTCAGATTGACACCGAAGTGCATCAGGCCTTCTCAAAAGCCTATCAGGCCAAATTTGGTGAATTGCCAAAGGCAGGTGCATTGGTCGGTTACAATGCGATGTTGTCAGTGATTGAGGTGCTCAAGAAAGCCAAGTCCACCGAGACAAAAGATCTGCTGGTTGCAATGAACGGCCTGACAGTCGAAGCACCATCCGGCACATTCACTTATCGTGCCGCCGATCATCAGGCGACAATGGGTGCCTATGTTGGTAAAACCGGCTTCATCGATGGCAAGCCCGCCATGATCGAATGGTCTTATGCAGATGGTGCTGACTATCTGCCAAGTGAAGAAGAAGCCCAAAAATTACGCCCATAACGAGCAAAGTGGCTAATTTCCCAGTTTTTAGACTGGCTATTTAAAACAAATTGAGACACAAGGCATAGGCGGCTTAGGTCGCCTATTCTTTTGATTCCCATATCGAGCGGGCAAGAGTTCCATGGGTTTTTATCTCGCGCAATTGCTGACAGGGCTGGCAAATGCCTCCTCGCTCTTCCTCATTGCCTCGGGTTTGTCAATCATCTTTGGCGTGACCCGCGTGGTCAATTTTGCCCATGGTTCCTTTTTCATGATTGGTGCCTATCTTGCCTATAGCTTCGTGACCTATTTCGAAGTGGGAATTTTTGGTTTTTGGGGTAGCATCTTGTTTGCGTCCCTCTGCGTGGCCGTTATCGGTGGTCTGATCGAGATGACGATCTTGCGCCGCATCTATGCATCTCCTGAATTATTCCAGCTTGTAGCGACCTTTGGTATTGTTCTGGTTATTCAGGATATTGCTCTTGCTGTATGGGGAGCAGAGGACCTGCTTGGACCGCGTGCTCCGGGACTGGATCGTGCTGTCCGTATTCTGGGCGAGCCTATTCCCGAATATGATTTGGCGCTGATTGTGATCGGGCCAGCAGTTCTCGCGCTGGTCTGGCTTTTATTTCACCGTACCCGTTGGGGCATCTTGGTACGGGCGGCAACTCATGATCGCGAAATGGTGGCGGCTCTTGGTGTCAATCAACGCTGGCTTTTCACCTCAACATTCATGGTTGGTTCGTTTCTCGCTGGCCTAGGTGGAGCTTTACAGGTGCCGCGTGAGAGTGTATCGCTTTTGATGGACCTTTCCATAATTGGTGAAGCTTTTGTCGTGGTGGTTATTGGCGGTATGGGATCGGTCACTGGTGCCTTCATTGCAGCGGCCCTGATCTCGGTTCTCAATGCCTTCGGGATTTTGTTGTTCCCATCGATTTCGCTGCTTTTGCCCTTTCTGGTCATGGCCGTTGTGCTGATCCTGCGCCCTTGGGGGCTACTGGGTAAACCCGGTTCAGGCCATGGTGCACCAGAGGCACCGCATGATCCTCTGCGTTTGCTGAATCAGCGTGCCATCTGGGCCGTGGCGCTGGTCTTTGCAGCTCTTCTGATGATACCAGTCGCAACTGACGGTTTCCTCTTGATACTGTTTGTCGATGTGTTGGTTGCGATGCTTTTTGCAGCCAGTTTGCAGTTCCTGATGGGCGTAGGGGGCATGGTCTCATTTGGCCATGCTGCCTATTTTGGTCTCGGCGCTTATGGCGCAGCGTTATGTGTCAAATATCTCGCCATTCCAATGGAACTGGCTTTGATTGCAGGCCCTGCCAGTGGTGCGTTGGGAGCGCTGATCTTTGGTTGGTTCTGCGTACGGCTATCGGGTGTCTATTTGGCGATGCTGACATTAGCAGCCGCGCAAATACTCTGGGGCATTGCCTTTCAATGGCAGGATGTGACTGGGGGCGACGATGGTATTCTTGGCCTTTGGCCATCTGACTGGGCGTCCAGCCAGACAAACTACTATTATCTGACCTTGATCCTTTGTGTGACCGGTCTTTGGATCTTGCGCCGGGTTGCTTATTCCCCGTTTGGCTATGTCTTGAGGGGAGGGCGCGATAGTGAATTGCGGTCCGAGGCTATTGGATTGAACCTGAAATTCCATCAGTGGATGGGTTTCACCTTGGTCGGCGGCTTGGCCGGTCTGGCCGGTGTGATTTTTGCGTTCTCAAAGGGGAGCGTCTTCCCGGATATCCTCTCCATTCCCCACTCGGTCGACGCTTTGATCATGGTGCTTCTGGGCGGCATCCAGTCGCTGTTTGGGCCAATTTTGGGGGCAGTCAGTTTCATCTGGCTGGAAGATTGGATTTCGCGCTTTGATTATTGGCGCTTCATTTTCGGCACTATCATTTTGGTAATTGTGATCATCGCGCCCAATGGCTTGTCTGGCCTTGTATCTCTTGTCTGGAGCAAGGCAACAAAGACAAGCAGTCAAGGAGCGGCGTCATGACCATCATGAAAGTACGTGATCTCTCCAAAAGCTTCGGTGGTATCGAGGCAGTCAGGAAAGTTTCCTTTGAGCTGAAAAAAGGAGAATTCCTGGCGTTGATCGGTCCCAATGGAGCAGGAAAATCTACCTGCTTCAACATGATCAATGGCTATCTGAAGCCAGATAGCGGCTCAGTGGAGCTGGCACAACCAAATGGAAAATGGTGCAATCTGGTTGGACGCAAACCGCGTGCAATCTGGCGCTATGGCGTTGGTCGAACCTTCCAAATCACGGCAACCTTTGCCTCGATGACAGTTCGTGAAAATGTGCAGATGGCTCTGATTTCTCATTATCGTAGCAGCCTGAATATCTGGGTAAGGGCAACAAGGCAATATAATGCCGAAGCGGATCAATTGCTCGAGATGGTATCCATGCAGGATCTTGCAGATCGTGCTTGTTCTGAATTGGCATATGGTGATTTGAAGCGACTGGAACTGGCTATTGCACTTGCCCATGCTCCCAGGCTCTTGCTGATGGATGAGCCGACGGCTGGTATGGCACCGTCCGAACGAGATGCTCTCATGTCATTGGTGGCAGATATCGTGCATGAAGAGGATCTGAGTGTCATGTTCACAGAGCATGACATGGATGTGGTATTTGAGCATGCAGATCGAATCCTTGTCCTCAATCGGGGCGAGCTGATTGCCCAAGGGGATGAAGAAGAGATCCGCACAAATAAACTGGTGCAAGAGGTTTATCTTGGTGGTGGTTCTGTTTTTGGTGATGCGCCCAAACACGAAGAGGAAAGCCATGCTGAAGGTTGACCGGATCAATAGTTATTATGGTGGAGCGCATATCCTCAAAGACCTGTCTTTACAGGTCAAAAAACACGAGGTCGTAGCACTGCTTGGGCGGAATGGAGCAGGAAAGTCCACTACCATGAAGTCCATCATGGGATTGGTTCCACCGGTCTCGGGAAACATCAGCTTTGAAGGGCAGAATATATCTGCAATGGATACGCATCTTGTCTGCCAGCAGGGCATCGGGTATGTGCCGGAAGACAGGCGTATCTTTCCAGATCTGACCGTTGAGGAAAATCTGGAGGTAGGAAAGCGCTCAGTTCGGGATGGCGTTACCCAATGGGCGCATGATGATCTGTTCGACTTGTTTCCCAATCTTGCCGAGCGACGAAACCAGCTGGGTGGCAGTTTGTCAGGTGGTGAGCAGCAGATGCTGACGATTGCACGCACATTGATGGGCAATCCATCCATGATTCTTTTGGATGAACCCTCTGAAGGTATTGCTCCGGTGATTGTTGAGCAACTGGCTGGGGTGATTGCAGATCTCAAAGCGCAAGGGCTTGCCATCCTTCTGTCCGAACAAAACATGCATTTTGCCAGACTGGTATCCACCCAAACCTATATTATCGAGCAGGGTGTGATCCGTTATGAGGGTAGTTTTTACGACCTTGATCGCAAACCGGATATTTGGAAAAAATATTTGGCAGTTTAGCTTCCATGAGCGATCCTGATTCTATCGAGTCTGCATCAGGCAATCTTCCTTGCGACATATTGACCCATATCTGGTATGTTATTTGCCTCTTTTATGTTGGTCAAAACGGATGGGTTCGCATGCATTATGTTCTCTTCATGCTCAAAGATAGCTCGATACGTAGTATTTTTTGCGCATGATACCATGTAGGCAAAAAATAATATTCTCCATTTGGCAACATGGATAATCCCTATATTAATCTGGCGTTTAGTTGCTTGTATTTTTTGTAGTTGCCTCTATTTATGATGCAGAAATGATATATTGAAAGCAGGATGTGGTCATTCAGGTTCTCAAGTCTGGCCGGGTAGGAAAGAGACAACTGTTCCGCATAAGGCAATGATGCCGTCAGAATAGCCGGATAAGCTGATATCTGATACAGATCAATGCCATGTGGCAAAGATGTTCTACATCTGCCACAAACCCAGTCGAGACCTGACCTGATTCCAGCTTCAAATGAAGTGAAACTGAAGATCATCATCTACCCCGGATCTATGATCCAATACCAGGAATTTGGGCCGTGCCCACCTTGATTGGGTGATGATAGAGGAGAACCCGATGACACACCATGTTGAGGTCGCATCAGCAGCAGCTCCAGCCAGCGCGCCGGCCTTCCCGATTCCGACCAATTGCTTCGCCGAAACCGTAACAGAAGTAAAGCATTATACGGATCGGTTGTTCAAATTCCGTATCACACGTCCCGCCAGCTTCCGTTTTCGCTCTGGTGAGTTTGTGATGATCGGTTTGCCAAACGCAGAGCGCCCGGTGTTTCGTGCTTACTCCATCGCATCCCCAAGTTGGGATGAAGAGGTCGAGTTCTTCTCAATCAAGGTGCCAAATGGCCCTCTGACTGAGCATTTGCAGAAAATCAAGGTCGGTGACACCGTTTTGATGCGCAAGAAGCCAACCGGCACTCTGGTAAATGATGCTCTGATTCCGGGTAAGCGTTTGTATATGTTCTCCACCGGCACCGGTATTGCACCTTTTGCATCTCTGATCCGTGATCCGGAGACCTATGAGAAGTTCGATCAGGTTATTCTGACCCATACTTGTCGTGAAGTTGCCGAATTGAAATATGGCGAAGAACTGGTAGAAGCATGCAAAACCGACCCTCTGATTGGTGAATTCGCGGCTGAGAAACTGATCCATTATACCTCGGTGACCCGGGAGCCGTTTCCGCGGACGGGTCGTATTACTGATCTGATGACTTCCGGCAAATTGTTTGAAGATCTGGGGGTGCCGAAGATCAATCCTGAGGAAGATCGTGGCATGATTTGCGGTTCCATGGATATGCTCAACGACACCAAGGCTGTTCTGGAATCATTCGGCCTGGAAGAAGGTTCAAATGCCCGTCCATCTACCTTTGTGGTGGAACGTGCATTCGTTGATTAGAACGTGTTCCCAAAAAGTTGAAGCACTACTCGCGATACAGTGATTGTGAATAGTGCTGTAAGCAGGGCTGATAACCTGAAAATTCTGAACCCGGTAAGGAATTCCTTACCGGGTTTTTTGATATCTCGGGATCATTTCCTACTTCATTCTGCCTTGGAGCGTATTCCGGAAAGATATGTGTGATTTTCAGATGACAATATGCTTCGAAACAAGGCTTGGAGGAATTCGAATGACTGGAGTTTCATTCAAAATACTCCAGTATTTCCCGGTCGCACACAGTCATATGTCAGTGTTGGATTGACATGCTCATGGCGCTGTGTACAATTTGGTATTCAGAATAAATGCTGTGCGATGGTCGAATCTGGACGGGCATTGAGGAAAGACACTTGCCAAAGCCTCGGTTTTTGGGCACAGCAGGGCTATGGATCGTTCAATTTGCAAGTCAAAGCTGGGTGATTTCCATGGGCCAAAAAAATGCGACCAACAGAAAGGGGAGAGTCAATGAGCGGGCTCTCAAGCAGCGTAGATAAAATCTATTCAAAAGTACGCCAGATGGCGATCAATTTTGAATTCATGCCGGGTGAGCGGATCAATGAAAGTGCCTTGTCCAAGGAATTGGGTGCAAGCCGCACGCCTCTGCGTGAAGCATTGAATCGTCTGGTTGCAGAAGGATTTCTGTATTTCGAAAATGGTCGCGGTTTCTTCTGTCGCACACTCAGTCCGGACAAGGTGCAGAGCCTGTATGAGGTGCGTGTCGCCATCGAGAGCGAAGCTATCCGTTTGGCAGTAACGCGCGCGACCGAAGAAGATATTGTCGATTTGGAAGCATTTCTGGAACAAACATTACCAGCTTATGATCAGAAAGATGCTGCCAAAGATATTGTTGTCTTGGATGAAGAATTCCATTTGCGTTTGGCTATGCTATCCGGAAATGAAGAGTTGGAGCGCATGCTCGCCAATATCAATGCGCGTATCCATTATGTCCGCTGTATCGATATGGTGGGGAGAGAGACCAAGAGCTCATCCGATCACAAAGCGATACTGGATGCACTCAAATCTCGTGATGAGGAAAAAGCCGTCACGGTAATACGCAAACATATCACCAAACGCAGCGAAGAAACGACCAACGCGGTTCGCACTGCGTTTTCCCAGCTCTATGTTCCGCCGGGATTGTAGATTCGCGCATGAGCAAGATCCACTTCGAGCTCTCATCTGCAACAAAGAATAACCATTCGGAAAATCAGCTCTCACCACATTTTGGTCCGTGGTAGAAAGAAGAAAGATGACAATTCTTAAAGGCGGCAAAGGTATTTATGGTGCCTCGGTCGGAATTCTTATGCTCGACGCAACATTTCCCCGTATTCCTGGTGATATCGGAAATGCTCTGACTTGGGATTTCCCTGTACAATATCGCCTTGTGCGTGGGGCATCGCCAGATAAGATCGTGCGCTCTGATGCGCGTGAACTGGCAGATCTTTTCATTCGGGAAGCTGAGGATCTCGTAGCGTCCGGAGTGGACGGCATCACGACCAATTGCGGTTTCCTGTCCTTAATTCAGGATCAGGTCGCAGAAGCTGTGCAAGTACCGGTGGCAACGTCATCTCTGATGCAGGTTCCAATGATCCAACCTCTGTTGCCAAGCTCCAAACGGGTTGGTGTGATTACCATCTCCAAGTCGACGTTGACCGACGAACATTTGAAAGCGGCGAATGTTTCTTTGGATACTCCGGTCATCGGTACGGAAGGAGGGCGGGAATTTACTTCGGGAATTCTCGATAGCCACCCGGAAATCGACTTCGAGGCCTGTCGCCTCGACATGATAGATGCCGGTCGTGAAATGATTGAAAAACATCCGGATGTCGGCGCCATTGTTTTGGAATGTACCAATATGGTGCCCTATGCTGCGGATGTCAGAAAGGCAACGGGCCTGCCGGTCTATTCCATCTATTCCTTCATTTCCTGGTTCCAGTCCGGTCTGGCGCCAAAGCGTTTCCCATTGGAATTGGATGATCCGCTTTTTCTGTAATTTGCTGTGATGAACTTGAGGCCGGTTCGCCGGTTTTGATCAAAGGACAAAACAATGGCGCAAACAAATGGTTTGGAGAATGCAGGTACAATCTTGCTGCTGGGATGTGGCAAGATGGGATCTGCAATGCTGGATGGCTGGCTGAAGGCTGGCATTCCTCCTGGGCAGGTGTATGTGAATGATCCATATCCGTCTGATTGGCTGAAGGGGCTGAAAAACAAGGGTCTTACCCTGAATGCTTCAATCCCTGCAAATGTGGATGTCTGTATTCTGGCAATCAAACCACAGATGATGCATGACGCATTGCCAAGTTTGCAGGCTTTGGGAAATGGTAGCACCGTTTTCCTCTCCATCGCTGCTGGCACTACGCTGGCAACATTGGCGTCACTGTTGGGTGAGAAGAGCCCGATTGTACGTGCTATGCCAAATACCCCTGCAGCAGTTGGTTGTGGCATTACCGCCTTGATTGGTAATCAGCACGTAAGCGCTGACATACTTGACAAGATCGAAGCCTTTGTCGCGGTGGTCGGTGATACAGTGCGCCTGCAAAATGAAGGGCAAATGGATGCGGTTACCGGCGTTTCCGGCTCTGGTCCTGCTTATGTCTTCCACTTGATCGAAACACTTGCAGCGGCTGGTGAGAAGCAAGGCCTGAATGCCGAGCTTGCCATGAAGTTGGCCAAAACGACTGTTTGGGGTGCTGGCCAATTGGCCATGAAGTCCGATCAAACGCCTGCGGATTTACGGGTAGGAGTGACCTCTCCAAATGGCACGACTGCTGCAGCGCTGGAAGTGCTCATGAATGATCATGAAGGCTTCCCGGCGTTGCTGGATAAAGGTGTGACCGCTGCGGTGAACAGGTCAATCGAGCTCGGCAAAAACGGTTGAGCGACCGGGTTAATCTGAGAATGATAAAAGGGTCTGACTTTCAGACCTTTTTCTTTGCCAAGCTTGCGGTTTCGGCAAGCAAGAGTTCCCATCATTTCAATAATTTGCTGAACAGGCTCAAAAAAGATCGATTCAAGAGTTTTCTTTGAGTTCAAAATAGTATATAAATCTGTATACAGATATGAATATCGCTAAATTCTGGCGAGACGACTCGCTCGGGAAATGGAATTTGGTAGATACGGCAACAAGGCAAAGAATGAGCCACGGTTTTTGACAGCAAGACAGTTTGTTGATGCAAAGATCGATAGGGAAAGGTGACAGAGTGACTGAACAGATCAATGGTGCAGAAGCCATGGTTAAGATGCTGGAAGCCCATGGAGTCCAGCATGTTTTTGGTTTGTGTGGAGATACGACCCTGCCATTTTATGATGCCATGCTCCGTCTTGATCACAAGATCCAGCATGTTCTGACGCGCGACGAGCGCTGCGCGACCTATATGGCCGATGCCTATTCTCGCGTAACCGGTCGTGTGGGTGTCTGTGAAGGCCCGTCTGGCGGCGGTGCGACTTATATTCTGCCAGGTCTGATCGAAGCCAGCGAAAGCTCCTATGCGGTGCTCGGTATTACGACCGATATTTCCGTTGCTTCTTACGGCAAATATCCTCTGACCGAAGTGGATCAGGACGCTCTGATGAAGCCCCTGACCAAGTGGAATACAGTCATCAAGCAGGCAATTCATATCCCTCGAATGGTTCGTACGGCTTTCCGCGCCATGACCACAGGTCGGTCTGGCGCGGCTCATTTGGGCCTGCCTTATGATATTCAGTATGATAATGTTGATGTCTCTGATATCTGGGCAGACAAGAAGCTGCAGAACTATCCTGCATATCCGCAGGCTCCGGAGCCAGGTGCAGCGGAGCAAGCCGTTGATGCAATTCTCTCTGCCAAACGGCCGTTGATTGTCTGTGGTGGTGGGGTTGTGATCGCTGGTGCGATGGAAGAGCTGGATCGTCTGGCAAGCCGCCTGAATATACCGGTTGCAACCTCCATTTCAGGTCAAGGGTCACTGGCGGACACGCATCCAAACAGTCTCGGTGTGGTCGGCTCCAACGGTGGTACCGATGAAACTTGGGAGCAGATGGTTGCAGCTGACATGATAATCTTCATGGGGTGTCGTGCCGGTTCCACAACCACTTCCCGCTGGGAAGCACCCAGCAACCAAACCCGTGTTCTGTTCTTTGACAATGACCCGATGGTGATTGGCTGTAATTATCAGACCGAAGTGGGTGTGGTAGGTGATTTGAGGCTCTCACTGGCTGCAGTCAATGCCGTGCTTGATAGAAAAGCGGAAGTGAATTCTGATTTTGGTGGTGCGCAATTGGTGGCCGATGCCAAGCGTCGCAAGTTCGAAATCTTCAATAAGTTTGCTCAGTCCAATGAGACACCAATTCGCCCTGAGCGCGTCATTCAGGCGATGAACAAGATGTTGCCGGAAGATGCCGTTGTCGTTTCTGATCCAGGCACCTCCTGCCCATATTATAACGCTTACTACGAACAGCCTTTGCCTGGTCGTTATTATATCACCAACCGGGCGCATGGTGCTCTTGGCTATTCTCTGTCAGCATCTTTGGGTGCATGGTATGGTCGTCCGGGCTCCAAAGTTGTTGCCATGATGGGAGATGGCTCTTTCGGCTTCACCTGTGGTGAGTTGGAAACTGTTTGCCGCTCCCGGGCAAATATCACTTTCATCGTGTTCTCCAACTCTAATTTCGGTTGGATCAAGGCGAGCCAGTATGCTGATAAGGATGCACGTTACTACAATGTCGACTTCAGCCGCACCGACCATGCGGCCATAGCGGCTGCTTACGGTGTGAAATCCTGGCGTGTGGAAAATCCAGATGATCTGGAACGTGTGCTGAAAGAGGCAATCGAGCATGATGGCCCGACTCTGATTGATATCATCAGTCAGCCATTGGAAGAAACCAATGCTCCAGTCCGGCGTTGGATGGGCTAAGGCAGATTTCATATCGCATAGGCGATAAAGCTTATGAGGTGGCCAGGCGTCCGGTTGATACAAGACCGGGCGCTATTTACTGATATGCTCCATCAGCTCCTTGCCAGTGATGGTCTCAACCAATTTGCCTTTCAGGCGGAGAGCTCGATAATTGGCCCGTAAACGTTCGAACTGATTGGCAATGCGATCCCGGCGCACAGCAAACAGATCCTTTTGCGCATCCAGCACTTCCAGAAGGCGCTTTTTGCCAACAGTGAATTGCTGAGTGTAGAGCTTGGCAACTTTCTCGCTGGCGCGAACCTGATCGTTGATTGTCTTGGATTTTTTACGCGTGGTTTTCATCGTGCGAATGGCTTCGATCATATCCTCTTCAAGTTCGTTATAAGCCTTGCGATAACGATGTTTATTCTCTTTCAAACGCGCTGCAATCTGATCTTTGACAGCATATTTCTTGCCACCGCTAAACAGATTCCAGCGCATGACTACCATACCGCGATAGTCATGTGTTGCCGCATTGCGACCTGAGACATTTTCTTTGGCATTTGCTTCGCCTTCCAGATTCAAGCTTGGTAGGAAGGATGAAGTCTGTGCTTTGATTTGAGCCTCCAAGGACCGAGAATCCGCTTGAATGGAATGCAAGCGGGGACTGTTTTCCAATAATCGATCAATATCCGCACGGGTCAGGCGGGCCTGTTTGTTGAAGCTTGGTGGCATCTTCAGTTTGCCAGGCTCAATACCGGAAATGCGACGAAAGCGACCAATGGCTTTTTGTCTTTCGGTTTCAAAATCAATGACCTGGGTACGGGCATTTTCCAGACGAGAGAAGGCACGCTCTACGTCAGCCTGTGTGCCATTGCCTTCGCCCTCACTAGCCTTCACCAATTCATAGAATTTCTGATGTGCTCTAACATTTTGTCGGCCATTGGCGATATAACGGCTCTGCTCCATGACTTTGAGATAAGCTTCTGCAATCTCCAGAATAACGCCATCAGCTTTGTCTAATAATCTTAGCTGACTGGAATCATAGAGATTTTTTGCGCGCTTTAAATTCTGACCAGTGCTACCAAAGTCAATCAGGCGTTGTTTGACCTTGACACCACCTTCGCGACGAAATGCTCCACGGGAAATTGTATTATTGTTGCCAGCATTTTCATAGCCTGCCGCAACCCTCAGATCGACGTTAGGTCTGTAAGCCGAGCGTGCAACACGCACACCATGATAGGCATCCTCCGTCTTGGCACCGTAGATTCCGATTTCAGGGCTGTTGCGTAAGGTATGTTGTGTAACATCCGACAAGCTCATGAGGTGTTTACGAGCCTTGGAAGGTTGCGTCGTCTTTGAGGGACCATATGCTGGAATAACCAGGGCATCAGCGCCATTTGTGGCTGCCGAGGTGTGGGATGCGTTATTGGCGATATCCAGAGGATTGATAAGCCCTTCACTGATCGCTTGCGCTTGTAACCCTGCGGTTGTTTCACAAAGTGAGGAAGCACTGGCTGAGCAGCCATCAATAGACTTGGAGCCTTTGGAGGCACATCCAGTCAGAGCAGCAGATAATGCTAACGCCAAACCTGTATATTTGAATAAATCTTGGGCTCTATCGCCACCAATCTTGACCAACATAACTAGTGCCCACCACACTAAGTTCCGGTATATCCGATGCCCCGACATCAGACAGACTCCTACGCAATTGAGGGCATTTAGTCTTTGTTAGGGTTAATATGGAGTAAAGCATCAGTCATTTTGCATTGAGATTTGCAAAATTAATGAACAAAGTCACTGTTGTTAACCTTTTAAGCCTGTACATGCTTATACCAATATTTGTTATTCATGAAATACTTGTTGTATGTAAGTTATTGAAAAATATTAATAATGAATATATTCAGTATAAAAATATAACTAAGTTTGACGGTTTTTTACATCGCTGGAAGGCAGTAGAAAAAGTAAAAAAACAAGCAAAATCTTTCCTAATCATTAACCATATTGCGCTTTATTGCGATCAAGCTGCAATCTCTGGTGGGGGAGATCAGGGCGTCAAATTCCAGTGTGTCATGCGTTGGAATCTGGATTGCCATGTCTTGTAGATCGCGCTTGCCGACCTCCAGATTGTATGGCTTTTATTTTTATTATTGCTATGAATTTGGTGCAGGGCATTGGCAAACGGCGACGGACAAAAAACCAGGCACAGCAAGAAGAGTGTCAAGGGTAAAGACGGTCAGGAAATCGCTCACGAGGACGTCCATGAGCAAAAGAATGGACAACCTCAAGAAGATGGTCCGGGTGTCGATACCGAAGCCACAGGTGCAATTAAAGCTCCACAAGATGGTAGCAGCACTGAGGCTACCAAAGCCGATCAACAACAAAATGCCACTCTTGTCTCAACCGGGAGCCTTGCCAGTAAAGCGGGCGACAGCGCGGGTACAATTTCGCGCCCTGATGCTGGAGAAACCAAAATTGTTTCCGTTGAGCAGAATGACAAGGTAGCGTTTGGTTTCAACATCGATAATGCCAACGTTTATCTGTCTGATGTCGATCTTGTCATTGAGTTCGATGATGGCGGCAAGATCGTGCTGCTCGAATTCGGTATGCATGCGGTGTCCGACGTCGCGCCAACCGTCGCCTTCGAAGATTATGAAAGCTCGGCGCAGGATCTGCTATCCAGAGTAGGTGAATTCAAGGCTTCTGACGTCACGCAGAAAATGAACTTCTCGACTGCGAGCAGCCAGCAGCAGGAAGAGCCGCAGGAACAAGCAACCCCGCAAGAGCAAGCCGTTGAAGTTGTTCAGGTTCAAACTGTTCAAAATCAGTCGCAAAATGTTGGTCCGGGAAAATACAAGGTCGATGCAGAGGAAGATCGCAGTGCTGTAGAAGAGCAATTGGCGGACAAGAACTCAGATGAAGATGCTTCTTCCAGCTCGTCCTCTACATCCACCAATACCGATACCGATACCGATAGCGCCTCGACTGATAATCCAGGTATTCTGGACTTGAGTGCAGCTGAGTTGGAGATTGAGCTCTTTGGTATCACCGAACAGACCACTACAACACTCTCGGACGGAACAACACAGATCTATGGGGCGACTGCGTTGCCACCAGCGGATACGGATTCTTCTTATCCCGCTCAGCAAGCCGTTGAAACGATCACCGGAACTTCGGGCAATGATATAATTTTCGCAGATAGCCCGATTCTCGCGCCATCTGGCACCAGTGCGCGTATGTTGCAGGTTGCTGCTACCATGCCCGATGATAGCTGGACACCTCAATCTGCCAAAGTTACCGGTTTGCCCGACGGTTATTCGGTGATTGGAGCGACAGAGGATTCTGCAGGCAATTACAGCCTGGTCATTGACCCCGACAAGCCGTTGGATAGTCAAATCCAACTGCAATATGAGCTGCCGGAAGACGGTGCACCGACCAACGACGCCGGGTTCCAGGAAGAATTCACGCTCAATATCGAATATACGGTGAAGAATAGCCAAGGCCAGATCGGCAAAACTGCTGGTACAGCCAAGTTTGGCATCAAGGAGGTCAATACACCGGATGATGCGGTTCATGAAGATGAGGTTACGGGCGATACTGTCTATGTTCTGAATTCCAACCCTCCGGGCAATATCGTCAATGCTGGCGATGGAGATGACAAGGTCGTCGCAGCGGCCGGTGCGGACAATCTTTCTGGTGGTGATGGCACAGATATCCTGTCCTATCAGACTTCCAATGCTGGTGTGGATGTCGATCTGCAAAATGGAACGGCATCAGGTGGTTACGCCAAAGGTGATACCTTCTCCGGCTTTGAGGGACTGGAGGGGTCTCGCTTCGATGACACCCTGTCTGGGGATGCTGACGACAATACTTTGATCGGGGGAGCTGGGGCCGATCGTCTGGATGGCCGTGATGGTCAGGATCGTATTGACTATAGTGCATCGAACGAAGCCGTTACCATCAATCTGGAAGATGGAACTGGCCAAGGCGGTCATGCTGCAGGCGATCAGATTTCGAATGTTGAGGATGTGACCGGGTCGGATCATGATGATACCCTGATTGGTGATGGCGAAGATAATATCCTTGTGGGGGGCGATGGCGATGACATTCTTGTCGGTAAGGCAGGGGCTGATCGCCTTGAAGGTGGTGAAGGATCTGACACCGCAGACTATTCGGGTTCCAATCAGTCCATTAACATCAACCTGACCGCAAATACCGCGCTGGGTGGTGAAGCGGCCGGTGACGTGCTTGTCGATATCGAAAGTCTGGTTGGAACAACTGCGGATGATATTCTGGTAGGGGATGCAGAAGATAATCGGTTCGATGGGAATGCTGGCAACGATATACTTTCGGGTCGTGCAGGCATAGATCGTCTCGATGGTGGAGCGGGGGATGACCGTCTGGAAGGTGGTCAGGATGGCGACGTCCTGATTGGTGGAGAAGGCTCTGATACAGCCGTCTATGCAGGCGCGCAAAGCGCCGTAACGGTCAATCTGGGCTTGGGCAGTGGCTCAGGCAGCGATGCCGCAGGCGATACATATGATGGCATCGAAAATGTCGAAGGTTCCACCTTTGGTGATACCTTGATCGGTGATGATCAGGCCAACATTCTCGATGGTAGCGATGGCAATGATACTCTGCGCGGCGCTGGTGGCGCGGATACTCTACGCGGTGGAGATGGTATCGATGCTGTTGATTACTCTTCTTCTGCTGTCGGTGTGACCATTGATCTGGCCAATTCTACTGCATCTGGCGGGGATGCCACCGGCGATACCTTCTCCGACATCGAAAATATCATTGGTTCTGAGCAAAGCGATAATCTGCTGGGAGATAGTGCCGCCAACACTTTGATTGGTGGGGCTGGTAACGATGTTTTGACAGGAAGAGAAGGTGGTGACCGCCTTGAAGGTGGGACTGGTGTCGATACGGCTGACTATTCCACTTCTGCGCAAGCTGTTACCGTCAATCTGGGTACACTGGTCGGCTCCGGTGGCGATGCAGATGGAGATACCTATCTCTCGATCGAAAATCTCTCAGGCTCAGCTCATGGCGATGAATTGATTGGATCTTCTGCGACCAACCGTCTGGAAGGTGGAGCGGGAAATGATACGCTCGATGGGGGTGATGGAGCTGATATTCTTGTCGGTGGTGCAGGCGAAGATATTGCCGATTATAGCCGCTCAAATGCTGCGGTAACGGTGAATTTGGCCACTCAATCCGGTGCGGGGGGGAGCGCTGATGGTGATAATCTGCAGGAAATCGAAAATTTGCTGGGATCCACCTATAGCGATAATCTGACAGGCGATGATCAGAGCAACCGCTTGGAAGGTGGCCACGGGGATGATCGCCTGATGGGCGGCGACGGCGACGATACTCTGCTGGGTGATGAGGGCGACGATGTCCTGATTGGTGGGCAAGGCGCCGATGTTCTGACTGGTGGCTCTGGTCAGGATAGTGTCGATTATTCCGATTCCGCGCAGGCCGTGACGGTCAATCTGGTTGATCAAACTGCGACCGGTGGCGATGCTGATGGTGACACGCTGTCTGGTATTGAAAATGTCATCGGCACTGCACAGAACGACATACTGATTGGTGATAATGTTGCCAATGAACTTGATGGTGGAGCAGGTGATGATCGCCTGACGGGTGGAGTCGGCGCGGATAGACTGATTGGTGGATCCGGGATTGATATTGCTGATTATTCCGCCTCCAATGCTGGAGTCAATGTCTCACTGCAGACCACCAGCGGATCGGGTGGTCACGCCGAAGGAGATGTTCTGACTGGGATTGAGCATCTCGAAGGATCCGCTTTTGATGACACCCTCGAAGGGGATGCCAGTGCCAACACTCTGACCGGTGGTGATGGCAATGATACCCTCAAAGGTCTGATCGGCGATGATCGTCTGATCGGTGGAGACGGCAACGATCATCTCGCTGGTGGCATCGGTGCTGATGTCCTGGAAGGTGGCGCTGGTCTGGATACGCTGGACTATAGCCAATCCAGCGGAGCGGTTAGTATCAATCTTGCCGATGAGACCGCTTCAGGCGGCGATGCAGAAAGTGATACCTTCTCCGATATTGAAAATGTCACCGGTTCCGCTGGAAGCGATACCCTGATAGGTGATGAAAATGCCAACGTCCTTCACGGCAATGCAGGTCAGGATACGCTGACCGGCGCTGATGGTGACGATAGTCTGCACGGGGACGAAGGGGACGATATTCTGATCGGTGGTGCAGGAGCTGATGAGCTTGTTGGTGGCCTGGGCACTGATACTGCGGATTATTCGGGCTCCTCCGCTGCTGTTAATATTGACTTGCTGAATGGGACGGCAAGTGGTGGAGAAGCAGCTGGCGACACCCTGCAGGAGATCGAAAATGTCACCGGATCCAATCATGATGACCGGCTGCAAGGTGATGCCAATTCCAATATCCTGCGCGGCGGTCAGGGTGACGATGTCCTGATTGGCGGGGAAGGCGCAGATCATCTGGTCGGTAATTCAGGTGTCGATACAGCTGATTATTCCAGCTCGCTCGGTGCGGTCAACATCCAGCTCGATGCCAATATTGCCACCGGTGGTGATGCACAAGGGGATAGCTTCTCCGATATCGAAAATCTGATCGGAACCGCCGGCTCTGATATTCTGGTTGGCAATGGCTCCGCCAATCAGCTAACCGGCGGCGATGGTGCTGATACCCTTCGCGGTCGCGGTGGTGCGGATACGTTGATTGGTGGTGACGGCAACGACATCCTCGAAGGTGGTGAAGGTGGCGATAGTCTTCAAGGTGGCGATGGCCTTGATACGATTGACTATTCAGGCTCCGCTGATGGTGTGACCATCCATCTGCAAAATTCTACGGGTGTGGGCGGTGATGCTGACGGAGATACCTATTCTTCTATCGAAAATGTCATCGGTTCCAACCGCAACGACAGCCTGACCGGTAGCAACAGCGCAAACACCATTTCCGGTGGTTCAGGTCAAGACAGCCTGCATGGTCTGGATGGGGACGATACTCTTCTCGGAGAAGATGGCAATGACGTTCTGGAAGGTGGTCTCGGTGCAGACACATTGGAAGGTGGTGCTGGCTCTGATACTGCAGATTATTCCGGCTCCAATCAGGCTGTATCCGTTAATCTGACGGATGGAACGGCCTCAGGAGGGCATGCGGAAGGTGATACATTCTCCGGCGTTGAAAATGTCACGGGCTCCGATTTCGACGATACTCTTACTGGTGATGATCAGAACAACCAGCTGATCGGTGGTGGTGGTTCGGATACTTTGATTGGTGGCGTCGGTTCGGACGTTTTGGATGGTGGCGCGGGAGTGGATAGCGTTGATTATTCCGGTTCCAACGCTGGTGTTGAGATCAATCTGGGCACAGGCGCCGGTTCAGGTGGGCATGCGCAGGGTGACAGTCTTAGCGATGTGGAAAATGTCATCGGCTCTGGATCTGCCGATACTCTGATCGGCTCTGACGGGGTTAATATCCTGACCGGCAACGCGGGTGACGACACCCTCATCGGGGGCGAGGGTGATGATCGTCTGGAAGGTGGCAGCGATAACGATACACTCGAGGGCGGCGTTGGTGCGGATGCGCTGATTGGTGGCGCTGGCTCTGATACAGCAGATTATTCCGGTTCCGATGCTGCGGTCTCGGTCAATTTGCAAACTTTGGCAGTATCCGGTGGTCATGCCGATGGTGATACGCTGGACTCAATCGAGAATATCAGTGGATCTGCCCACTCTGATACCCTGGTAGGGTCCGATGCAGCCAACATCCTTATCGGTGGCGGTGGTGCTGATCACCTAAGTGGTGGTCTTGGCGATGACCGTCTGGAAGGCGGGGCCAGCAATGATACCCTGATAGGCGGAGCCGGAGCTGACGATCTGCAAGGTGGTGCAGGGCTCGATACTGCCGACTATTCTGCCTCCTCTGCTGCTGTAACCGTAAGCCTATCCGATGGCACTGGCGTTGGGGGCGATGCGGAAGGTGACAGTCTGACCTCGGTTGAAAATGTCATCGGTTCTGCCCACAACGATATGCTGACTGGTGATCACTTGGCCAACCAACTGACGGGCGGTGATGGTGATGACACCCTCGTTGGTGGTGGCGGTGGTGACACCCTGGCCGGTGGCGACGGGGTCGATACTGTCAGCTATGCAGCCTCTCTCTCCGGAGTGGAGGTCAATCTTGACCAGAGCACGGCAAGCGGTGGCGACGCAGAAGGCGATACTTTCAGCGGAATTGAAAATATCACCGGATCGACCAACTCAGATGTCCTGACAGGTGATGCATCTGCCAACTTGATCGTCGGCAATGCCGGTGCTGATGTGATCTCTGGCATGGATGGCAATGACATCCTGCAAGGCAATGATGGCGCCGATGAGCTTCACGGTGGTGCTGGTGACGACACTCTATCTGGCGGGGAAGGCAATGATACGCTGGAAGGTGGTGCGGGTGCCGACCATATGGAAGGTGGCATCGGTGATGACGCCGTGGACTATTCCGGTTCTTCCGTTGGCGTGCAGATCAATTTGGCAGACTCCACTGCAACAGGCGGCGATGCGACTGGCGATACCTATTCCGGCATTGAAGATGTCATTGGGTCTGATCATGCTGATACGCTGACAGGGGATACGGAAGCAAACCGTCTGGATGGTCGGGGTGGTGATGATATCCTGATTGGTGGTACCGGCGCGGATGAGTTGGTCGGTGGAGATGGCATCGATACTGCAGATTATTCCGCCTCTGATACTGGCGTGAATGTCAATCTTGATAGTGGTATTGCATCTGGTGGGCACGCTCAGGGCGACACCATCTCGGAAGTTGAAAATCTGATTGGTTCGGTCGGCAATGATGCCTTTGTCGGGAATGGATCGAACAATCAGCTGACCGGTGGTGCAGGTGATGACAATCTGGATGGTGGTGTTGGCGATGATCACCTCATCGGCGGTGGTGATGACGACACTCTGATTGGAGGAGCTGGCGCCGATATTCTGGATGGTGGTGCCGGGTCTGATACGGCCGACTATTCGACTTCGACAAGCAGCGTGAACATCAATTTGCAAGACGGCACTGTCTCCGGTTCCGATGCGATGGGCGATAGCTTCATTTCGATTGAGAATGTAACGGGTTCGCAGGCAGCCGATACTCTGACTGGTGATGGTAATGCGAACACTCTCCGGGGTGGCGAAGGGGGCGATGTTCTTGAAGGTGGCGCAGGAGTTGACCGCCTGTATGGTGATGCAGGTGCTGACACATTGATCGGCGGATCAGGTGCCGATTATCTGGAAGGTGGTTCCGGGGTTGATACTGCCGATTATTCAGCATCCTCCGTCGGTGTAACCATCGATCTGGATGCCGGAACAGGCAATGATGGGGATGCCGCTGGTGACACCTTGGTCACAATCGAGAATGTCATTGGGTCCGCGCAGGATGACAATATACGTGGTGATCGCTTTGACAATGAGCTGACTGGTGGTGACGGTAACGACACCCTGATGGGCGGAGAAGGGGCGGACACTCTCACCGGCGGTGATGGTACGGATACCGCCAGCTATGCGTCGTCAGCATCTGGCGTAACCATCAATCTTGCGAATAATACCGCGAGTGGCGGTGACGCGACTGGAGATAGCCTGTCATCTATTGAAAATCTGACAGGCTCGTCCAGTGTCGACGATTTGACGGGGTCTGATCAAGCCAACTTGATAGAGGCGGGTGCAGGGCAAGATACGCTGCGCGGAGGAGCTGGCGACGACACTCTGGATGGACAGGCAGGCAATGATACCTTGATTGGTGGAGCAGGGGCCGATGTTTTGCGTGGCGGCACAGGTACAGACACCATCGACTATTCCAGTTCTGATACTGCAGTTACCATCAATTTGCAGAATTCAACGGCCAGCGGTGGCGATGCCACAGGCGATACCTTCCAGGACATTGAAAATGTTACCGGCTCGGATTTCGACGATCATGTAACCGGTGATGGCGGCGCCAACCTGATCCAGACAGGTGACGGCAATGATACGCTGATCGGCGGCGTGGGCAGTGACGATTTACGTGGTGGTGACGGTGTCGATACAGCTGATTACTCAGTCTCTGGTACTGGCGTACAGGTTAGCCTTGATACCGGATTGGGAACCGGCGGCCATGCCCAGGGCGACTCGTTAAGCGATATCGAAAATCTCGTCGGGTCTGCCAATCAGGATAATCTGGCAGGTAATGCGCAAGCCAACAGACTGGATGGCGGTGCAGGTTCAGATACTCTTTCAGGGGCAGCAGGGGATGATACCTTGCTTGGCGGTGATGACGACGATCACCTGATTGGTGGAGCAGGAGCTGATCATCTGGATGGCGGCGCAGGTACCGACCGGATTGATTATTCCAGCTCCAGTGCAGGCGTTACAATTGATCTGGCCAACAATACCGGATCCGGTGGCGATGCCCAGGGTGATACCTTTGCCAATATCGAGAATATCACGGGCTCATCCCATGCTGACACACTGACCGGCTCTGGCGGTGCGAACTTGCTTGACGGTGGTGCCGGCGGCGACACGCTGCGCGGCGGTGCCGGAGATGACACTTTGCAAGGCGGCGCTGGCGCTGACTTGCTGGAAGGTGGTGCCGGAGCCGATACGTTGGAAGGCGGAACTGGTGTTGATACGGCGTCTTATGCCGGATCCAGTGCGGCAGTGGATGTCAGCCTGCAATCCGGCAATGGTGTTGGTGGCGATGCCGAAGCTGACACTCTCACCGATATTGAAAATCTTGTCGGGTCTGATCACGATGATACCCTCAGCGGAAATATCTTTGCCAACCGTCTGGAAGGCGGCGATGGTAATGACAGCCTGATTGGTGGAGCCGGAGCGGATACGCTCATCGGTGGCGATGGTGTTGATACGGCGGATTATTCAACGTCTGCCACGGGCGTGACAGTTGGTCTGGATGGTTCGGGTGGTTCAAGTGGTGATGCTACTGGCGATACGCTAAGCGATATTGAGAACCTGACGGGTTCGGGGCAAGCAGATAATCTCACTGGTAGTGCAAATGCCAACCGTCTGGATGGTGGTGCAGGCAACGATACCCTGATCGGGCAGGCCGGTGCTGATACACTGGTCGGTGGCACTGGTGACGATATCTTGATTGGCGGTGCTGATGGTGACACCCTGCAGGGCGGTGACGGAGTTGATACAGCGGATTACTCCTCGTCTTCCGCCGCTGTTACAGTCAATCTGACAGATAATAGCGGCTCTGGAGGCGATGCAACCGGAGATACATTTGCTGATCTGGAAAATCTGACTGGCTCCGCACATGATGATACTCTGACCGGCGATGCAAATGCCAACCGTCTGGAAGGCGGCGATGGAGACGACCGACTAGCTGGGATGGCCGGAGCCGATGTTCTTGTCGGAGGTGATGGATCTGATACGGCTGACTATAGCCAGTCCAACGCAGCAGTGACTGTCAATCTGGCTGATTCAACCGGTTCAGGTGGCCATGCTCAAGGGGATACGCTCTCCAGCATCGAGAATGTGATCGGTTCTGATAGTGCGGATACCTTGATTGGTGACAATTCTGATAACCGATTGGAAGGTGGTCTGGATAATGACACCATCACTGCCGGAGCGGGTGATGATGTTCTGATCGGCGGAGATGCTAACGACACCTTGGTCGGCGGCGTCGGAGCCGATGATATTCAGGGCGGGGATGGCATCGATACGGCCAGTTATGCTGGTTCTGCGTCTGGCGTGACGGTCAATCTGTCCGATGGCAGCGCCAGCGGTGGCGATGCGCAAGGAGATACGCTCTCTGGCGTCGAAAATCTCATTGGTTCATCTCAGAGCGATACACTTACCGGTTCTTCCGGTGTCAATGATCTGGATGGCGGTGACGGTGCGGATATTTTGGCAGGTCTGGAAGGGGCGGATGCTCTGGATGGCGGCGACGGCAATGACAAAGCTGATTATTCGGCTTCCAATGCAGCGGTAACCGTCAATCTTGCAAACGGTACCGGCCTGGGCGGTCACGCCCAAGGCGATACCTTGCAGAATATCGAAGGCGTGATCGGGTCTGATCATAACGATACCCTGATCGGCTCGGCGGATGGGGATATTCTGGAAGGCGGCGATGGTGATGACAATCTGTCTGGCGCCGAAGGTGGTGATACTCTACGTGGCGGTGCAGGCAATGACACGCTGATCGGTGGAGCGGGAAGTGACACCCTGGTCGGTGGTGCTGGAACCGATGTCGTCGATTATTCAGGTTCTGCTGGCGCGGTGAATGTCAATCTTGATACCGGACTGGGGTCAAGCGGAGACGCAGCAGGTGATACATTTGCCACCATTGAAAATGTGATCGGCACCACCGGTGATGATGTCATTATTGGCTCCAATGATGCCAACGTGCTGACTGGTGGTGCAGGCGATGACACACTGCGCGGCGGCGATGGTGGTGATGAGTTGCAAGGTGGTGCTGGTAACGACACGCTGGAAGGTGGTGCAGGCGCAGATATCATTGCTGGTGGCGATGATATTGATACGGTTGATTATTCCGGTTCGGCACAAGCTGTCACCGTGAACCTCCAAGACCAGACCGGCACCGGTGGTGATGCGGATGGTGATACGCTCTCAGACTTGGAAAATGTCATCGGCTCGGCCAACAATGACACATTGATCGGTAATACTGCCGTGAACCGCTTGACTGGCGGTGCAGGAGATGACGTGCTGATCGGTGGAGCCGGAGCTGACGAGATCATCGGTGGAACTGGCAGTGATACAGCATCCTATCAAGGATCGGACGCAGCAGTTCAGGTCAATCTTTCCTCACTAGTCACTGCTGGCGGGCATGCGACAGGCGATAGTCTCTCTGGTATTGAGAACCTGCTTGGCTCGGACCATGCCGATACGCTGGTGGGGAACACCAATGCCAACCGTCTGCAAGGTGGTGCTGGCAATGATAGCCTAGAAGGTGGTGGTGCGAATGACACTCTTGAAGGGGATGAGGGCGATGACACCCTGATTGGTGGATCTGGCGCCGATAGTTTGGATGGTGGCGCAGGTGAGGATACCGCCGCCTATAACACTTCCACGGCTGGCGTAACCGTCAATCTTGGTACAAACAGCGGCACAGGCGGCGATGCTCAGGGTGATACATACGCAAACATCGAGAATATTCTTGGCTCTGCTCTTGATGATGATCTGGCCGGTAATGACAGCAACAACGAGCTGCGTGGCGGCGGGGGTGAGGACACTCTGAGCGGCGGCCTTGGCGATGATGAGCTGTTTGGAGATTCCAGTGACGATATTCTGATTGGTGGTGCTGGTGCCGATGCGCTTGATGGTGGAACTGGCAGCGATACTGCGTCCTATGCAGGGTCTGCCAGCGCAGTTAGTGTCAGTCTGATCGGCAATTCCGCAAGCGGAGGGGATGCTCAAGGCGATACCTTCACCAATATCGAAAATCTTCGAGGGTCAGATCACAACGATACTCTGATTGGTGATGCGGGAGCCAACCGTTTGGAAGGTGGTGACGGGGATGATGCTCTGGAAGGCGGCGTTGGCGCTGACCATCTGATCGGTGGGGACGGCGACGACACGGCAAGCTATGCGTCTTCAACGACTGCTGTGACGATTGATCTGGACGCAGGAACCGGCAGTGGCGGTGATGCGCAGGGCGATGTGCTCAGCAGCATCGAAAATGCGTCAGGATCTGCTCACAACGACACGTTGGAAGGCTCCGACTCTGACAATATTCTGTCAGGTCTGGCAGGCAATGATACGCTGCGTGGCGGTCTTGGTGCGGATACCCTGATTGGTGGTGATGACGATGATATCCTGATCGGTGGTGCCGGTGCAGATGATCTTCAGGGTGGATCTGGCACCGACTTCACATCCTATGTCAGCTCGGCCAGTGGTGTAACAGTCAATCTGGATGATGGCACGGCCACAGGTGGCGATGCGGATGGAGATACGCTCTCCAGCATCGAAAATCTGGAAGGCTCCGATCACAACGATACACTGATCGGTAATGCATCTGATAATGCCATCGTCGGTCTGGACGGTGATGATGTTCTGGAAGGGCGCGCAGGCGCTGATAGTCTGGATGGTGGTAGCGGTTCAGATACGGCATCTTATGCAGCCTCAGACGCTGCCGTGGAAATCGATCTGCAAGCCGATGTCGCTGCCGGTGGCCATGCTGATGGCGATACCTTGACCGCGATTGAGAACCTCATTGGTTCTGATCATGATGATGATCTGACCGGGGATTCTCGCGCAAACCGCATCGAGGGTGGCGATGGATCTGACAGCCTTTCTGGCGGTGCGAGTACCGATACACTGATTGGCGGTGATGGTAATGATACGTTGATTGGTGGCTCTGGCGCTGACAGTCTGGATGGCGGTGCAGGGCTGGATACTGCCAATTATGCAGCTTCTACAGCCGGGGTAACGGTCAACCTGACCGGTGTAGCTGGTGTCGGCGGTGACGCTGAAGGTGATACGCTGACCAACATTGAAAATGTTGTTGGTTCCGCGCTCGAAGATACTTTGATCGGCAATGCCTCGGCCAACGTGCTGACTGGCGGTGGCGGTGAAGACACCTTGACGGGTGCGGCAGGTACAGACACTCTTTCGGGCGGCGCGGCGGACGACGTCCTGATCGGCGGTGCCGATGCTGATGCATTGGATGGTGGCTCGGGTACAGATACAGCTTCTTATGCTGGCTCCAGCGCCGCAGTGAATGTCGATCTTGATGGCGGCACCAGCACCGGCGGCGATGCTGCAGGCGATACCCACACCAATATCGAAAACCTGATCGGCTCTGATCATGATGACACGCTGACCGGAGATCTCAATGCCAACCGCCTGGATGGTGCCGATGGCAATGATACCCTTCGTGGTGGAGCCGGTGGCGATGTTCTGGTTGGTGGCGATGGCAGCGATACTGCGGATTATTCCACATCCAGTGGCGCGGTGAATGTCGATCTGGGTGGCGGCACAGGTGCAGGTGGCCACGCCCAGGGTGATCAGCTGATCAGTATTGAGAACCTGACCGGGTCCAGCAGCAATGATACCCTGACCGGTGATAATGAAGCCAACATCCTGACCGGTCTGGATGGTAATGATATTCTATCAGGTGGTGTGGGCGACGATACACTGATTGGTGGCGCAGGCAGTGATACATTGACCGGTGGTGCTGGCGCCGATGATTTGCAAGGTGGTGCTGGCACAGATACGGTTTCCTATACCAGTTCTGCTGGCGCGGTCACCGTCAATCTGTCTGATGGAACTGCTTTGGGTGGTGATGCTCAGGGCGATACGTTAAGCGACATCGAGAATGTCACTGGTTCTGCTCAGGGCGATATATTGATAGGCACAGCAGCAGACAATGTCTTGCGCGGCGAAGCGGGCAACGATCGCCTGACTGGTGGTGCCGGGGCTGACCAATTGGTTGGTGGTGCCGGGCAGGATACTGCTGATTATTCCGGTTCCGACGCTGCAGTAAATGTGAGCCTTGCTGCACGCAGCGCATCCGGTGGCCATGCGACGGGTGATGATCTGACCGAGATCGAAAATCTCGAGGGCTCTGCCTTTAACGATACTTTGACCGGCGACACCATGGCCAATACGCTGACCGGTGGCGCGGGCAATGATGTGCTCACCGGCGGCGATGGCGCAGACACGCTGGATGGTGGCGCTGACAATGACACCCTGATTGGTGGCACTGGTGGCGACAATCTGGATGGTGGTGATGGTCTGGATACTGCCGATTATTCCACCTCGACGATTGGCGTGTCTGTCGATCTTGCTAATGATACCGCGTCTGGTGGTGATGCCCAGGGCGATGATCTGGACAATATCGAGAATATCACTGGCTCCGGTCAGGCAGATAGCCTGTCTGGTGATGCTGGCGTCAATGTCCTGATTGGCAATACCGGTGATGACATTCTGGAAGGTCGCGGTGGTGCGGACGATCTGCAAGGCGGCGGTGGAACCGATACCGCTGATTATTCCAGCTCGGCTGCAGCGGTCACTGTCAATCTCAATGATAACACCGCAACCGGGGGCGATGCTCAAGGGGATACGCTTTCCAGCATTGAAAACATCACTGGCTCTGCAAACAATGATCACCTGACGGGGTCTACTTTTGCCAATGTGCTCACTGGAGGTGATGGCAACGATACCCTCATTGGTCTGGATGGGGCTGATGAGTTGGCTGGAGGAGATGGTGTCGATACGGCCGATTATTCTGTGTCCAATGCGGCAGTGAATGTTGATCTTTCCTCATCTTCTGGTTCCGGTGGTCATGCTCAGGGCGATACACTGAGCTCCATTGAGAATGTCATTGGATCTGACGGCAACGACACCCTGACCGGCGACAATGTAGCCAACCGCCTGGAAGGCGGGGCGGGACGTGACAGTCTGATTGGTGGTGCGGGAACCGATACGCTGATCGGTGACGATGGTGATGACACTCTCGCAGGTGGTGCAGATGGCGATGTGCTGACCGGTGGCGATGGCATCGACACAGCAGATTATTCCAGTTCCGCCTCTGGTGTGACCGTCAATCTGGATGATGGTTCGGTGTCTGGTGGCGACGCAGCAGGCGATACTCTGACCGGTATCGAAAACCTGCTAGGCTCAGAAAATGCTGATACTCTGACCGGTGATGGTGGTGCCAACAAGCTGGAAGGCGGAGATGGCAACGATACACTGATCGGCCTTGCTGGTGCGGATGAACTGGATGGTGGCGACGGATCGGATCTTGTTGACTATTCTGCCTCAAACGCAGCCGTCAATCTCAATCTGGAGGCGGGAAGCGCCACGGGTGGACATGCTCAAGGAGATATTCTGACCGATATCGAAAGCGCCACAGGATCTGCTTTCAATGACACATTGCGAGGTACCACCGCCGCAAACACATTGAGCGGCCTTGCCGGTGATGATGTGCTGCATGGGGGCGTTGGCGCTGATACGCTTGATGGTGGTGCGGATGATGACACACTGGTTGGTGGCGCTGGTGCAGATAGCCTGACGGGTGGTGATGGCATCGATTTGGTGGATTATTCTGCCTCCTCTCTTGGCGTGAATGTCAATCTGGCAGATGGCACAGGCATCGGCGGCGATGCGGATGGCGATACGCTTGCCACAATCGAAAATGTTCTCGGGTCCTCTCATTCTGATACTCTGACCGGTGATGGAAATGCCAACCGTCTTGATGGTGGGATTGGCAATGATACACTGATAGGTGGAGCGGGTGATGACACCCTGATTGGCCAAACTGGTGATGATACGCTGATTGGTGGTGCAGGCGCTGATAGTCTTGATGGTGGCCTCAATACCGACTTGGTGGACTATTCCGCCTCAGCAAGCGGAGTGACGGTCAATCTGGCTGATGGCACCGGTACTGGTGGGGATGCGCAAGGCGATACCTATACATCCATTGAGAATGTGCTTGGGTCCGATCAGGCTGATACGCTCATCGGTAATAGCGAAATCAATATCCTGACCGGTGGCGATGGTGATGACACGCTCGCTGGCGGTATTGGTGGCGATGAGTTGATTGGTGGCGCCGGCTCCGATCTTGCTGACTATTCTGCGTCCAACGCGGCTGTAACGGTCAATCTGGCTGATGGCACTGGTACCGGCGGTCATGCGCAAGGCGATACGCTGCGTGAGATCGAGAATGTGCTGGGATCCAGTGAAGCTGATACGCTGACCGGCGACAATGCAGACAATATCCTGACAGGTGGTGCAGGGGCCGACACTCTGGATGGTGGATCAGGTGCAGACACTCTGTCTGGCGGTACGCAAGACGATATCTTGCGCGGTGGTGCAGGTGGTGACGATCTGCAGGGCGGCGACGGCTCGGACACTGCGCTCTATGATACATCCGACGCTGCCATTAGTATCAATCTGCAGACTGGTGCTGCTTCTGGCGGCCATGCGGATGGCGACAGTCTCGACAGCATCGAAAATGCCACAGGCTCTGCGCACGATGATACCATCATCGGGTCTACCCAGCGCAACGTGCTGATTGGCGGAGCTGGCGCTGATGACCTTTCAGGCGGCGCCGAGAATGACACATTGGATGGTGGTGCCGGGGCGGACACCTTGGAAGGCGGCAGCGGTGCCGACAGCCTGACTGGTGGCTCTGGTATTGATGTCGCTGATTATTCCAATTCCGCAGCTGGCGTGACTGTCAACCTGCTGGATGGCACGGGCCTGGGTGGCGACGCCGAAGGCGATAGCCTGACCGAGATCGAAAACATCATCGGTTCAGCCAACAATGACAGTCTGTCTGGCGATACGCTGACCAACGTGCTGACAGGCGGCGATGGCAATGACACGCTCTTCGGTCATGAGGGCGGCGATACGCTCCTTGGCGGCGATGGCAATGATACCCTGATCGGTGGCGTTGGTGCTGATACCATCACCGGTGGTGATGGCACCGATACGGTATCTTATGTCGGTGCAACCGGACAAGTTGTCGTCAATCTGGATACTGGTGTAAATACAGGCAGCGATGCCGAAGGTGATGTGATCACGCAAGTCGAGAATGTGGTTGCCTCAGCCAATGATGACGATATCACAGGCAGTTCTGGCACCAACCGTCTGGAAGGACGTGGTGGTGATGATGTGTTGGCTGGCCTTGGTGGCGCTGACGAACTGGTCGGTGGTGGCGGGACGGATACTGCGGACTATTCCTTGTCGGGTGCTGCGGTCACCATTGACCTGGATGCTGGAACGGGCCTTGGTGGTCATGCCGAAGGCGATACTCTCGAAACCATTGAGAATGTCACTGGCTCCGATCACAATGACACTCTGACCGGTGATGATTTCGTCAATACCCTGCGTGGTGGGGCCGGTGATGATATTCTGATCGGTGGTCTGGGGGCAGATAGCCTTATCGGTGGTGCAGGAACTGATACTGCCGATTATTCTGCTTCCAGCGGTGCAGTGGATGTGGATCTTGATGGTGGAACGGGGACAGGTGGCGACGCCAATGGCGATAGCCTGTCAGGTATCGAAAATGTCATCGGATCCGGTTCCAATGATACATTGTCAGGAAACAATCAGGCCAACCGCCTGGAAGGTGGTGCAGGTGAAGATCGTCTCTCTGGCGGAAGTGGTAATGATGTTCTGATCGGTGGCACCGAGAATGATGTCCTGATTGGTGGCGTCGGTGCTGATGATCTTCAAGGCGGCGCTGGTATCGATACTGCGTCCTATGAAGGGTCTGGCCAAGGCGTTAATGTCAATCTGCGTACAGGTGTTGTATCCGGTGGCGACGCTGCTGGCGATACTCTGACAGATATTGAAAATCTGCAAGGATCCAGCTTTGACGATACTTTGGAAGGAGATACTGGCGATAACGTCATCAAAGGTGGAAGCGGGAATGACACCCTCATCGGTGGCGAAGGCGCTGATGCTCTGGACGGTGAAGCTGGAACAGATATCGTCGATTACTCCGCTTCAAATGCTGCGATCAATCTGATTCTGGATGGTACAATCGCCAGCGGTGGTCATGCTCAAGGTGATACGGTCATCAATATCGAAACCGTCATTGGTTCCAACTTCAATGATACTGTGACTGGTACCGCCGCGAATGAGCGTTTTGTCGGTGGATCTGGCAACGATAGCTTCGAAGGACGTGGTGGAGCCGACGCCTTTGTTGGTGGGGACGATACCGATACCGTCAGCTACCAGCAGTCACTCGTTGGTGTGACTGTTGATCTGGAAGCCAACAGCGCAAGCGGCGGCGATGCGACGGGCGATACATTCGATAGCATCGAGGTTCTGGTCGGCTCCTCTTTTGCTGATAATCTGACAGCAACAAATTCCGGTAGTCGTTTGGAAGGTCGCGCAGGTGAAGACACGCTCATCGGTGGTACGGCAAATGACACACTGGATGGTGGCCAGAATGACGATGTTCTGCGCGGTGGTGGTGGTGCTGACACCTTGATCGGAGGCGCCGGGGAAGACACTGCGGATTACTCAACTGCAACTGGTGCTGTTACAGTTAGTCTGGCAGACAATACCGGTGCGGGGTCCGATGCTCAAGGCGATACCTATACCACGATTGAGAATATCACCGGCTCCAATCAGAATGATCATCTGACAGGGGATGCGAACGAGAACCGTCTTGATGGTGGCTTGGGCGATGATACATTGATTGGTGGCGATGGTGGTGACCGTTTGATTGGTGGTGCGGGAATTGATACCGTTGATTATTCTGGTTCTGCTGCAGGTGTGACCATCAATCTTGACAGCGGCCTGAACGTTGGTGGCGATGCGACTGGCGATCAGATGACGGGTGTTGAGAATGTCATCGGTACCGATCATATCGATAGTCTGACAGGTGATGGTGAAGCCAACCGATTGATGGCGGGTGATCAGAATGATACCCTGGCTGGCCTTGGCGGGGCCGATGTACTGGACGGTGGGGATGGTACCGATATCGCGAACTACAGCGCCTCTTCCGCAGCGGTTAACGTTGGCTTGGACGGAACAACCGGCTCCGGTGGTGATGCCGCTGGAGATACTCTTCTCAATATCGAAGAAATTCAAGGCTCCAGCCATGACGATACCCTTCGGACTGGTGCTGCAGGCCATACCCTGCGCGGCGCGGATGGAAATGATACGCTGATTGGCAATGCAGGTGTCGACATCCTTTATGGAGATGCAGGTGATGATGAGCTGCGCGGTGGTGCAGAAGGCGATACTCTGCGCGGGGGCGAAGGGGATGATACCCTTCGTGGTGAAGATGGTGATGATACGCTGATCGGTGGCGACAACGCCGATACCTTGATCGGTGGTGCGGGTGCCGATGTTCTGCAAGGCAATTCCGGCATTGACATTGCAGATTACAGTTCCTCAGATGCGGGCGTGACGGTCAACTTTGACACAAACACTGCGACAGGTGGTCATGCTCAAGGGGATACCTATCTCGAAGTCGAAAACCTGACAGGTTCAGCCTTTGCCGATGATCTGACCGGCGACATGCTGGTGAACACGATCATTGGTGGTGACGGGAACGATATCTTGGAAGGAGCTGGATCTGGAGATACCATCGACGGTGGTGATGGTATCGATACGGTTCGTTATGCCACATCCGATAATGGCGTGACGATCAATCTGGAAACTGGTGTTCATAGTGGCGGTGATGCCAATGGCGATGTGATCACGAATGTCGAGAATGTGTTGGGTTCCGGTTATCGGGATTATCTAAGTGGCGACAATAACGACAACACGCTTTCTGGTGCAGGTGGTGACGACATTCTCTATGGTGGTCTGGGCTCTGATCATTTGGATGGTGGAAGCGGAACTGACTTGGTCGACTATTCGGCGTCTGACGCGGCAGTGACTATAAATCTGACCGACAATATTGTTTCAGGTGGTCATGCTCAGGGTGATACCATCACATCAATCGAATGGGCACGCGGAACCAATTTCAATGACAGTCTGACCGGTTCTGCAGGTGGCAATTATCTCTATGGTGGTGCGGGTGATGATACGCTTGTCGGTCTTGGTGGAACGGATGTCCTTTATGGTGAAGCAGGGGAAGATCTCCTCCAAGGCGGAAGTAGTAACGATACCCTCTATGGTGGTAATGATGATGACCGATTGGAAGGCGGCGACGGATCTGATCATCTTAGTGGTGGATCTGGCGATGATACCCTGATTGGCGGTGTTGGCAGTGATACCCTTCGTGGTGACGGCGGGCACGATATCGCTGATTACTCCGCATCGGATGCACGTATCACCATCGTGATGGATGGATCGGACAGTACGGGTGGCCACGCTGCAGGGGATAATCTCTCCGGTATCGAAGAGGTGATCGCCACAGATTATAATGATCACATTCAGGGAACCGATGGTGCCGAGATTTTTCGTGGCGGTGCAGGCGATGATACGCTTGAAGGTCTTGGTGGCGCGGACCAATTGATCGGCGGCGATGGTACTGATGAAGCGTACTATCGTTGGTCTGACACTGGTGTAACCGTAAGCTTGTTGTCCAATACCGGTACATCCGGAGATGCACTTGGTGATACACTGAACTCGATCGAGGACATCCATGGCTCGCGCTATGCCGATCATATCACGGGCGATGACAATGCTAACAAGCTCGATGGGTTCTGGGGCAATGATACGCTGGTTGGCAATGGTGGCGAAGATCATCTGATCGGTGGGGCTGGTGATGACATCTTGCAGGGTGGCGATGACAATGACCGTCTTCAGGGCGGTAATGATGATGATCGTCTCGAAGGTGGTGATGGCGATGATATTCTTGAAGGTGGCGATGAGAATGATACGCTGATTGGTGGTGCTGGTGCAGATACGCTGGATGGTGGTGACAAGACCGATACCGCAGATTATTCCTCCTCTACATTTGCAGTGACTGTCGATCTGGATAACGGGACCGGTATTGGCGGCGATGCACAGGGTGATACGCTCACCAATGTTGAGAATATTATCGGGTCAGGCGAAGCGGATACTCTGATCGGTAACGCGGACACAAACCGCCTGGAAGGTGGAGCAGGGGACGACACTCTACGTGGTGGCGATGGTCTGGATTATTTGATTGGCGGAAGCGGCACGGACACTGTTAGTTACGAAGATTCTGATGGCTTGATCCATGTCAGTCTGACTTCCGGGACAGGCACCTACAATCATGCAGCTGGAGATCAGTTATCCAGCATCGAGAATTTGACCGGTTCAAATTTCAATGATGATCTGGAAGGAAATAGTGGTGCCAATATTCTCCAAGGTGGTGATGGTGACGACGTACTGGAAGGTCGTGGTGGTGCAGATCAGCTGATTGGTGGTGATGGCACGGATACGGTCGAATATCACAATTCTGGAGCGGGTGTAACGGTCAATCTACGAGATGGTACGGGGTCTGGTGGCGATGCTGCAGGCGACACCTATACTTCCATCGAGCGTGTCCATGGTTCCAACCACAATGACACGATCACTGCAAATGATAGCGGGAATATTGTCTATGCCAGAAGCGGTAATGATACGATTACCGGTGGTGCAGGGGCTGATACTTTGCACGGTGATGATGGCGCTGATACGATCACAGGTGGGGATGGAAACGATACGATTACGGGTGGTAATCAGCAGGATCATCTGACTGGTGGCGAAGGCAATGATAACCTCAGCGGTGGTGAGGGCGATGATACCCTGATAGGCGATGCCGGAGCGGATACTCTGGATGGCGGGAATCATGAAGATGTGGTTGATTATTCTGCCTCCAATGCAGCGGTTACTGTCAATCTGGCCGATGGAACCGGTGCTGGCGGCTATGCGCAAGGGGATACCCTCTCCAATATCGAGAATGTGATTGGGTCTGCTTTCGCTGATACCTTGATAGGGAATGGTGAGGACAACCGTCTGGAAGGTGGCTCTGGTAATGATACGCTGGAAGGCGGTGCAGGGGGCGACGATCTGATCGGTGGTGATGGCATTGATACCGCCAGCTATGCAAACTCATCCGCAGGTGTGAACATCAATCTGGACACCAATCTGCATCATGGTGGCGATGCCTTGCAGGATGATTTGCAATCCATCGAAAATATCATCGGCTCTTCTCATGCTGATAGCATCATCGGTAGCGATCAGGCCAACCGTCTGGAAGGTGGGGATGGTGCCGATGTGCTGGAAGGCGGCGCCGGTGCCGATATCCTTGACGGCGGAGCAGGTATCGATACAGCAAGCTATGAGAGCTCAACTGATGCGGTGACGGTCAACCTTGGGGCTGACAGCGCCTCGGGTGGCGATGCATCCGGTGATGATCTGAACAATATCGAAAATCTCAAAGGATCGGATAATCACGATACCTTGACAGGTGACGGCTCGGCCAACGTCATTGAGGGTCTTCGTGGTCGTGACATCATCCGCGGTGGTGCAGGAACGGATACCCTGCGTGGCGGTGATCATGATGACACCATCTATGGTGAAGATGATGCCGATATCGTCGATGGTCAGGATGGAGATGATATCCTCTATGGCGGTGGTGATAATGACACCGTAACAGGAGGCATCGGTGATGATGAACTGCATGGTGGTACCGGTGATGACAATCTGGATGGTGGTGAAGACGATGATATCCTGTTTGGGGATGCAGGTAGCGATACCATGGCAGGTGGTCTGGGTATCGACACCATCGACTATTCAGCTTCCAGTGCCGGTGTGAATGTCAATATCGACAGCAATGTCGTCTCCGGTGGTGACGCCCAAGGTGACACCATTTCCGGTTTTGAGAATATTATTGGCTCTGAACAGGCTGATCAGTTAACTGGCAACGATCAGGATAACGTGCTGACAGGTAATGGTGGCGATGACATCATCATTGGGGGAGCAGGTGCTGATACCATCACAGGCGGAGCTGGCACCGATGAGGTGAACTACTCTGGCTCGAATGCTGGTATTACTCTGACCATTGATGGCACTGCTGCAAGCGGAGGCCATGCACAAGGCGATAGGGTGTCTGGTGTTGAAACGGTCATCGGGTCTGATCACGATGACACCATCACAGGCATCACAGGCAGCCAGACCATCTCGGGTGGCGATGGCAATGATGTGATTGAGGGTGCAGCTGGCGCAGATACTCTGAGCGGCGGAGCGGGCACGGACACGATCTCTTATGTCTTGTCTGACGCTGCGGTGACTGTGAACCTCTCCGACAATACCGTGTCTGGCGGTCATGCCAATGGTGATGTAATTTCCGGCTTTGAAAATGTCGTGGGGTCCAATTCTGGTGATACTCTGACCGGAACCAGTCAGGCCAATACAATCACCGGCCATGGTGGCAGTGATGTGATTGATGCTGGCGATGGTGATGACACCATCATTGCTGGTGATGGCAACGATACCTTGATCGGCGGAGCCGGTGCTGACAGCCTGGACGGGGGAGCGGACGAGGATACCATCGATTATCGCACATCCAATGCAGGTGTTACCATCAATCTGTCTGGTGGTGCGGGCGTGGGTGGCCATGCACAAGGGGATACCTTCGCCAATATCGAGAATATTGTCGGCTCTGATTTCGATGATGTGTTGACCGGTAATGGGTCGGACAACACACTTACAGGTCGTGATGGCAATGATCAGTTTGTTTCCTCGCTGGGTGCGGACACCATTGATGGTGGTTCCGGCATCGACAGTATTGACTATTCTAGCTCTACAGGTGGCATCACGCTGAACCTTGATGGCACTGCATCCAGCGGTGGTCACGCTGAAGGGGATCGGGTCTCATTGGTTGAGACAGTTACCGGCTCTTCCTTTGGTGATGTCATCAATGGCACATCTGCAGCCGAGACCATCAATGCGGGTAATGGCGATGATGTCATTGACGGTGGCGCAGGTGGAGATAGCATCGATGGTGGTGCTGGTTCCGATACTGTTTCCTACGCAACGTCCAATGCTGGAGTGACCATCAATCTGCAGGCAGATAGTGCATCAGGTGGCCATGCCAATGGCGATAGTCTGGACAATATCGAAAATATCACCGGTTCTGATCATGCTGACAACCTGACCGGTGATGGCACTGCCAATATTCTGCAAGGGCGTGATGGCACTGATACCATTTCTGGTGGGGCGGGGAGTGATACCTTGCGCGGTGGCAATGATGCCGACACCCTCTATGGTGAAGCGGATGATGATAGTCTCTTTGGCGATGATGGCAATGACCGTCTGATCGGTGGTGCTGGTGCGGATAGTCTTGACGGTGGTGACGGAACAGATATTGCCGATTATTCCGCTTCATCTGCTGGTATCACCATTGCCATGGACGGCACCGTCGGATCTGGAGGCGATGCACAAGGCGATATACTCGCTAATATCGAAACCATTATCGGAACAGACTATACTGATAGTCTGACTGGCGATAGTAACGTCAATACCCTGACTGGTGGTGATGGGAATGACACCCTTATTGGTCTCGGTGGCGGAGATATTCTGCAAGGTGGATCTGGTACTGACACAGCTGACTATTCAGCATCCAGCGTTGGTGTGAATATCGATCTTGATACGAACACGCATACAGGTGGTGATGCAGAAGGTGATAGTCTCTCAGGTATTGAGAATATCATTGGTTCTAATCAGGCAGACACCTTGAAAGGCAATAGCCAGGCCAATGATCTTTCCGGTGGCGATGGCAATGATACCCTGATCGGTGGCATCGGAGCAGATATCCTGCGAGGTGGTAGTGGTATCGATACGGCTTCCTATATAGACTCTGCTTCTGGTGTAACGGTCAATTTGGGTGCAGATAGCGCCTCTGGTGGCGATGCCGAAGGGGATGATCTGAATGATATTGAAAATCTCACTGGTTCCGCACAGGCCGATAATCTGACCGGCGATGGCAGTGCCAACCGTTTGGAAGGCAATGCCGGAGCTGACACCTTGATTGGTGCTGCGGGCAATGATGATCTGCGCGGTGGTGACGATAACGACACTCTGATTGGCGGTACCGGCGCTGATAGTCTTGATGGTGGCAGTGGAACTGATACAGCCGATTATTCTGCTTCGGCCAGCGGTGTGACAGTCGCCTTGGACGGCTCTGCAGGTTCTGGTGGTGATGCCGCTGGGGATACTCTCACCAATATCGAAAATGTCATTGGGTCCGCTCAGGACGATGTCATTACGGGTGATGCTGGCATCAACGATATTGACGCAGGCGCTGGCAATGACACTATCATCGGTGGCGATGGCGCTGATATACTGGATGGTGGAACCGGAACTGATACCCTGTCCTATGTAGGCTCCAATGCTGCGGTAACAGTTGATCTGTCAGGTAACTCCGTGTCCGGCGGTGATGCCGATGGTGACACCATTTCCGAGTTTGAAAACGTCATCGGCTCCGATCACAATGATAGCCTGACCGGGACATCAGCAGCCAACACCCTGTTCGGCGGTAGCGGTGATGATATTCTCATTGGTGGCGCAGGGGCCGATAGTCTTGATGGCGGAACAGGCACCGATACCGCTTCTTATGCGGCCTCCAATGCAGGCGTTACCATCGATCTGGATGCAGATACCGCATCCGGAGGGCATGCAGTTGGTGATAGTCTTGACAACATCGAGAACCTGACTGGTTCCATTTATGCAGACAATCTGACTGGCGATAGTGGTGTGAACATTCTGCGTGGTGGTGCGGGCAATGATAGTCTCACTGGCAATGGTGGGGCAGATAGTCTGTTCGGCGAGGCTGGAGATGATGATTTCTTCATGGATGAAGTCTCACTCGATCTTGGAGCCTCACTGGATGGTGGGACGGGAACGGATACGCTGACATTGGCCGACAATTCCGGCACCGTCGATAATTCCAGCCTCTTCAATGTGCTGACTGATATGGAAGTGATTGATTTCCGGGGCACCAACGTTGATGCGGATCTGAATATCTCGGCAACAGATATTCAGAATGTAACAGACAGTGACAATGAACTGACATTGCGGATTGATGCTGGTGACAGCATCAATCTCACTGATCCTGTTGCAAATTACACGACAAGCACCAGTGGCGGGACAACCACCTATACGATTTTTGATGATGCGAGCCACACAACACAGCTGGCCGAATTGACTGTCATCTCGTCATAGAATTGTGAGGTAGAGATCAATAAAAAGCCCGACTGATGATCTCATCAGTCGGACTGTACTCGACCGGCAATCCACCTCAGATTTCCGAACTGCGATCACTCGAACACGGATGCGATCTCGTCAACACTGATACCTTCTTTGATTTCCCGCAAACGAGCATAGACCAGTGCTGTATTGATGCTGAAAAAGCTGTAGCCGACAGCATTAAGCGCAGAGACAACGATCAGCGCAACAATTGTTCCGCCGAAGGTAACAACAAAACCCGCCACGGTAGTGGCGATCAGGCTGACGATCACCATACAGATGAGCAGCAATACGAACATACCAACGATCGGCCAACGATAGTCTTTCGTCAGACTTGCACTTCGGCCCAGGCCACCAAAGCCCACACGCTCGATTGTAACGGCAGCAGGCATTACGTAAAACACTCCATATATCCAAAGACCCGGCACAATTAGAAACACCATCCCGATGGACATCAGGATTGTGGACACGACACTCAGTATGGAAATTGGTATAGCAACGGCCAGTGCCGTGGAGATATAATTCATCGGCTGGACTGGTCTGTTCAGTTTGGAATCATACGCAACTCGCACGATCATTGCCGTCATGATGCCGTAAACCATAACACTGAGCAGGAAAGTAATGAAATAGGAAATACCTGAAAACCCGTCCTGAAAATTGGGCTCTCCAATACCCAATGCAACATCAAAACCGATCAGAAATCCGGAAATGATCTGGGAGATCAGCGTCAGCACAAAACCAATAAGCAACACAGCTAGAAAGTTGCGCCCCAGAATTGAAAAAGTCTCGGAAATCAGATTACCTACACCAAGTTTTGGTGCTTCACTAGCCTGAATTGAATCCGTCATTTTTTACCCCGTTTTGTATATATAGATACTCAAAGACAGTTTTAGAAGAATAAACCTATGGACAAACAACAACCTTAAATTGATTCCCGCCTCTCATAATTTTCATAGTGCAGTTTTCAGAAATAACCAACAGCTTTGTCCAAATGGCTGTTCACGCGTCCCCTTGGTTCTGATCAGCATGAAACTTGTCACTGCGGCGATCGCCCATGATCTGACGTTGCTCAAGATGTTTGCGCTGAGCACTGTAAAAGGCCTGCAAGAATTCCATCCGCTCGGAAGGCGCAACCGGATCCGCATATCCAATTTTTTTGCGAATTTTCTCGACAATGACTTCTGTGGTGTTTTTCTGCCTGTTGTGGGCATCTGGCGAGCTGGCCGCCTGATTGTTCCTGAGATAGGTTTCCAGAGTCTGCAATTCGAACACACCATAATGATCCAGTTGATGCGAAAGAAAATGAAATCCGTCCTCCCGACTTGTTGCCATCTGTCCGTCAACAGCGAGGTCGCGCAAAAGAACATGTGTCGGCAAATGCACAACATGTGTCCCAGCAAGCAGGTCACCCAACCGTCTGCGATGGTGGTTGAGAAAAGGAATGGTAAAATTCATGCTTATCCAACCGAGCGCCATCACATTATAGACATGATCGATGGCGTTCAGGGTCAGAAGCAATGTGCCAGGCAAAAAGATTTCGGCTTCTTTCATGAGATTTCGCATGACCAGTGACTGCGCAGTCAGCGCCCCGCCATCATGGGCAATGACCTTGATTTTCATGAAACGCTTGCCGAGCGTCTGACCATTCCAGAGCAATTCACAAATGATGTAATAAGGTATGCGGATCACAAAAAACAAAAGGGAAGCTATTGCCAAAAGTGTATTCGGCGATGTCAGATTCAGGACCACCAAAAACAACAACAGGCTGCCAGCACCCACTATTGTAACCAATATGTCCGCAATCTGTGCAGCCAGCCGAACACCAACACCAGCAACCTTCAACCGAATGGGAACACCTTCAGGGGGAACAACCTGATCAGGAGAGCCTTTCAGTTGCCGCTTTTTCTTTTTCCGTAGCGTCATCACTTCGCTTTCCTGCAAAAAGGAACCAGACCAGCCACAGCAGACCTATTCCCCAACCGATGATCAATCGTGCATTCAAATCCTGAACAAGTTGTCGCGCAAATCCCTCAAGAAATGCAGCAACAAGCAACATAAGAGCTGCGATCAGTGCCAGTTTGACCGCATCATTTCCTGCAAGGCGCAAGGCATCGATGCGCCGTCGGTTGCCCGGAAACAGGACCGCAGAGCCCAACTGAATTCCACCACCACAGGCAATGTAAATGGCCGACAATTCCGTAACACCATGAATGGACAGCCAACCGAGAATATCGGCTCCAAGCCCTCTCTCGACATGCAGGGCAACAAATGCACCAAGCAGAAGACCGTTGTAAAATGTCAATATCACCGCAGGAATACACAGGAAAACACCCAAACCAAACACAAAAATTGCAATCCGGGTATTGTGCGAAAACAAATGCGTGGCAAATGCACCAAGGCCGGAAGCTTCCGGATTCTCGTCATAAATAACGGAGCGCAGACCCTGTGTTGTTGCTTCGGGGTTTCGCAATGCCGAGAAACCATCCGGTACGAACACATAATACCAGGCTGAATTTTCAAAATAGAGAAGGAAGCCCACAAGCGTTCCAAGACCCATGCACAAGAAACCAATCAAAACATACAACCACGAGCGACGCATGGCCTGCGGTGCACTTTGGGTAAAGAACCTGCGAGCCATGCCGCCGAGTGGTTGCTGATGGGCATAAACACACAGATAGGCACGAGCTGTCAGACCCTCCAGATAGTTCAAAAGTGATTTGTCGAGTGATATTTCCCTTGCAATCGCCAGCGATGTGGTGGCTTGCCGATAGAGGGATACCAGATCCCTTCCTTCGGAAAAGCTCATCTGTTGTAGTCCGCCCCTCTCTGCCTCGTTCACCAGATTTTCCAGCTGCTTCCAGTTGGCTTCCCGTTCTCGTCTGAAGCGAACCGAACGCATGAGCTCCTGTTGATCCATCAAATCATCTCCCTCGCCTTGATGTCGAGATAGGTAGAGATCAATTGTGCAGTGAGAGCCTCCGGTGTGGTATCGACAATGGTCACCCCCATCCGCTCTATCCGTTCCAGAACAAGCCGACGTTGGTTGAGGGTCTGATGTGCCGCTACCGTACCGGCAACATCGTCAAGAGTATCAGCAGCGGTCCTGGCCAGCCCGTCCAGCTCCGGATCCCGGATAGTGACAAAAATCACCAGATGACGCTTCGCAAGAAGATTGATATTCTCAATCATTAGCTCAGCCGATGTGGTATCAATGAAATCGGTGAAAACAATGATCAGGCTTCGTTTCGGCGATCTGGCATAGAGCTCAGTCAATGCAAGTGTGTGGTTTGTCTCACGTGTTACATAATTCATGTCCGCTGTATGACTACGCAACCGGGTAAAAGCCTTGCGGCCGGGCTCCGGCGCAAAATACTGGCGTGGTTTGACATCATAATTGAGATAACCAACAAGATCGCCACCAATGGCTGCAGCCCATGCAACCGCAAGGGCAGCCGTTACTGCGAAATCTATTTTTGCAACAGTTCCCACCTTCTGCGCCATAAGATAACCATTGTCCAAAGCGATGATGACGTGGTGGTTCCGTTCAGCCTGGGAATCCTTGGCAACAAGACTTCGAAGTTTGGCTGAACGCTTCCAGTCGATCGTTCTCGGGTCCATGCCGGTTACAAATTCCTGCAACTGATGAAATTCCGATCCTTCTCCAAGCGAACGGTTTTCTTTCACTCCATAGAGGGATGAAAGAACCTTGGTCGTGATCGCGCCTGATTGAACCAATCGGATATTCGGGACAACCCTGATGACTGTGCCGAGCTGAAGTCGAGGAACAAATTCCAGCAACTGAAACCGGGACTCCCATGCAATCCATACATAGTCGATGGCCCAGCTGCCCCGCCTTGTGGCTTTGAATCTTGCCGTTGCAACAGATGTTTCCCGATCCACAACAGTTTCTACCGGTCCTTTCAAACCCTCCGGCCAATCAATTCGTACCCTCAGATCCGAACGAAATCTGCCGAATTGCAGACGAATATTTGCCTCTTCCCCAATGAAAACCTCATCTGAAACATCAGTTTCAACATTTCGTGGTCTGGAAAATGACAAAAGAAGATCGACGACCAGCATCATCCCCAACGCGGCAGGTGGTAGCAACGCAAAGTCATGCAGGCTCTCTCCACCGACAATGATAAGCACCGAAACAACCGTTGCACTCATGCCGAAGATCAGCAATTTTTTGGTTGGGCGTATCAGCGTGGGGCCTCTATCTGGTTGATAATATTTTCAAGGGCCTGTTCCGGGCTTCTGCCTTCGATTTCAGCAACCGGAAGAAGCAGGATTCTGTGCCTCATTGCAGGAATGAATAGTTTTTTGACATCGTCAGGAATGGCATAATCCCGGCCATTGATCGCAGCAATCGCCCGGGTGGCCCCGACCAGGGCATCCGCTGCCCTTGTTGATGCACCATAGGCTATTTCCGAACTCTCCCGGGTTGCCCGCACAAGACGCAGGATATAAGCGAGAATATCATCCTTCAAAATGATCTTGTCGATCAGATTACGGATGCTCATTAGGTCACTGGACGTCATGACCTTGGCAATGCCATCCGTGCTGAGGCCGACATTGAGGGGACGCCCGGCATGATTTTGCAGAATGGCCATTTCAATGTCTTCCGGAGGGAAGTCGAGAATGAGTTTGAACAGAAACCGGTCGAGCTGGGCTTCGGGAAGTGGATATGTCCCCTGTTGCTCGATCGGGTTCTGGGTGGCAATGACCATGAATTCCCTGCCAAGCTCATGATCCGTTCCGTCAATGCTGACAACGCGCTCATTCATGGCCTGCAAAAGGGCAGCCTGGGTTTTGGGAGGAGCTCTGTTGATTTCATCGGCAAGCAGAATCTGTGAGAATACAGGCCCTTTTGTCAGAATGAAGCTGTTTGATTTGAAATCGAAAATTGACGCGCCGAGTACATCCCCCGGCATCAGGTCGGGAGTGAACTGAATCCGCCCGAATTCAAGGGCAAGGGCAGAGGAAAAACTTTTGGCGAGCAGGGTTTTCGCTGTTCCCGGAGGTCCCTCAAGTAACACATGGCCACGGGCGTAGAGGGATACCAGCAACAGTTCGACAATCTCATCCTGCCCAAGAACCATTTTTCCAATTTCGATACGCAGGGCATCGGTTTGCTGTCGCAAGTTTTCAAGATCCATGGGCTATGCTTTCCAATACCTGTTCGAGTTCATCAATTTGCTTCATCGCAGCTTCAGAAGATGCATGGCTTGGTAGCCTATGTATCTTTTTCAGGGCGGTACTTAGTCGATCAGCCAGCTTGCTGTCCCGTTTTCTGACATAAGTGACAAAATTGTCTTCCCTTGCCATTATCCTCGCCTGGGCCGGACCAAAAAGAGAAGATGCCACCGCTGAAATCCGCGCTGTGGCATATTCCGACGCCATCGCTCCGTCCTGACCGGAAATGCGCATAATCTTGGAAAAGGCGGCAATCATCGTGGATTGTTTTGAACCGTCATTGAAGGCTACCACTTTGGCGGGACCAAATCTGACGGCCCCTCGCCAGGTAAGAAGAACAAACAAAAAGGCGGACGACAGCCAAAGAAACAGCAAAGGTGGTTCAAAAAAGCGCAGCAGATCCTCCCAACTGCGCTCCCGCTTTGGAATGTTTGCGGTGGATTTGATCCAGTTGCTTTCCGAATAATCGATGACAACGCGATTATCCCCGACCCGGGATTTCAGAAAATGGCGTGCAATGAATGCGTTGTCTCCCAATTTGAGCCCATGATTGTTCAGGAGATCAGGATCTGAGAGGATCAGAAATTTGCCTGTTGCATCAACACCATCTGATTTACCAGCTTCAAATAGGCATTCCGCGAGTATCATGGCTTTTTGCGTGCCAATGACGGGATTACAATATTTGCTGGCAAACAATTGCGCCGCGTAAAGCGTCGCTGTCAAACGTTGCCCTTCTGCCCCATGATAGTCAATGTGTGTGAATGCATCTGTTGGCGGCACCAGCGCCGCCTGCTTGTCAGGTAGCAATCGCTGCAGCATGTCCGATATGCGGCCATTTTCAATCAAAAGTTCCGGATGTGCGACATCCGCCAGCCGAACACCGGACCGCCATTTGGGCAACACAACCATTGTGGGGACGCTTGATCGCTTCTTGCTCAAAGGCGAAAAGCGCAGATCATACTCATCCTGCTGTTGCAAAAACTCTTCTTTTGTCTTCGGAGCAACGCGTTTCTGATCAAACCGGGAATCGAACACAGGAACGACAAGCAACCCGATCGTATCAGGCTCAAGCTGCCAGCCACCAGTGAAACTCTGCGCACTCATCTTGTTGGCAGTCAGCCACACCTGCAAACCGTCAAAACCGACATTGCTTGCCCGAAGGGCAGCCTGACGCCCGGACAAAACAATGAATAGTATGACAATAGCCGCCACAACCACACCCATAATGGCAAGGGTTTCGACGCGCATTTGTTTGAAACTGTTTGGTGCGGCTTCCTGCATATCAAGCCTCCGCCTGCTTCAGCAGAGGGTCTATTTCGGCTCTCAATGCTTCGAATTCCTGCTCTGAAATATCGCGTCCACCAAACTGAACTTCCTCGCTGGCAAACACAACCGATGAAAGCGCACCTGCGTAGGTTTGACCTTTGACAAGATGCCGCAGAGCATCTCTGCCAGTCCAACTCGGTTGAAGCAGAACGCTATCCAGTTTCGCAGCCGCGTTCAGGGCAAATCGCGACAGCTGGATGATTGCTTCACGGCGATCAGCCAGTTTTACAATGTCCTTGAGCGGCAGGATATCGTCATACAGTGACACGCCTCCGGACTTTGACCGTCTTCGCCGACTGTAAGCGTTATCAATCTCACCTCGTGAGGATAATGTAATTTTGCCACCGAATTTAACGAACAACGAGATAGTCAACGTAAGAAGCACGACTGTTGCAACTAGGAACATGGTTCTCGTAACAGTCCAGGTTTCCGAAATTCCCGCCCAGTTTTTTTGGTTGCTGTCCCGTTGCTTCGGATCCGGAAGTGCATTTATCTCCAACGCAGGCATCGGCGCGGAGGGATCGAAATATGTAATATCATGATCGATGCGCTTGAAGCGAAGAGCTTTCAGATAAGCCTCCCCTGAATCCATCAATTGAGGCGAATCGAGAGAACGACTCTGGGATAGAACAGTAGATGGAAAACATGAAAATATTATCAGGAAAATCAATGTGTTGTAAAATTTCAAATAGTCTTTCATCTTAAATACATGGCTGAAATTTATAGGAATAATGAAATGTAGAAATCGACATTATTCAAATTTGCTTTGTTTTTCAGCACTTTTTTATTTTCAGCTTTCGCCATGATGTCACAGTTGTTCAGAATATTCAGTTTCATGAACGACATCACCGAACCGTATCTCCGAGGCTAAGTGCAGAGGCTTGTTGCGCTACATTGCAAACGCAAATCTGCATGGCCATGTAGCCACCGTTGGTATTACTGGCGAAGAGCGCGCTCCTGCAGGCGGCGAACCGGAGCTAGAAGATAGTTCAGGACGGTGCGTTCTCCGGTCAGAATATCCACTTCTGCCAACATGCCGGGTACTACGGGTTTATCGGCCCCAAAGCTGCTGACATCTGCCTCTAATCTCACACGAAAATAGGGATTGCCTTTCTGATCCTGCAGAGCATCAGGTGAGATTTCGGTGATCTTGCCTTTGAGGCCACCATGGATTGAATAGTCGTAGGCCGAGATTTTTACGATACCGGGAAGACCTGGCCATATTTCTGCTCGATCCTTGGGTGACAAACGGGCTTCGATGGCGATGGAGGTCTCGCCAGGAACGATTTGCACCAGATTTTGACCAGAGCGTACAACACCACCAACAGTGGAGACAAATACCGAGTTCACGGTGCCTGAGATAGGGGCTCGCACATCCGAGCGACGGTTACGGTCTTTCATGGCCTGCATGCTGCCATTCAGCTTGGCAAGTTGTACTTCCACCTCGGTTCGTTCGTTGGCGGCAGCTTCCTTGGTGCGCAACAACAAATCCTTGCGCCGTTCCTTGATTTCGGAGAGAGATGCTTCGGTTTTTGGGATTGCCAACCGCAAACCACCCAGCTGTGTTTCAATCTGGGCCAGAGATGTTTCCAGTTTTAAGAGGTCAGTTTTGGAGACTGCCCCTACCTTGAGCAAACGGCGATTGCTATCAACGCGTTCTTGTGTCAGGGCGCGCTCCGCACTTTTGCCATTCATCAGAACTCTATGGCCTGCAAGTTCCAGTTCCTTTTGGCGGATCTGATCATCGAAGATTTTTAACTGACCAGCCAGGGTTTCTCTGCGTCGCTCGAACAATCCCATTTCATTGTCGACGAGATCGGAAGCGGAGTTTGCTAGAGCAGGGGGGAAAGCAAGGCTGCCCAGTCCGCGAATTTCTGCGTTCAATCGATGAAGACGCAGGAGGCGCGCTGTGTGCTCCAGTTTCACTTGCTTGAGTTCGGCATTGAAAAAATTGTTCTGGATGCGCAGCAAGATATCGCCTTTTTTGACTCTATCGCCCTCTTTCACATAGAGAGCAGTCATTATGCCGCCCTCCAGATGTTGTACCATCTGGTTTTGTTGCAGAGGAACAATCTTGCCGGTTCCACGGGTTACGCGGTCGATACTGGCCATGGCGGACCAACTTAAGAAGCCAGCCAGCCCTATGAGAGTGACATAGGTGAAAATCTTGTGCGAGCGCTTGGCAATATGATCAGTCTGACGCATATAGGGGCGTTCCATCCTGATAGGATCTGTGGAATCTGAAAGACCCAGCTTTCCCAAGCTTTTCTGCTCGGAACCCTGCGGATTATTTGACTTGGCCATGCGTAAAACTTACCGACTTTTCACCGCACAAAAGATTGGTCATCAAAGGAGATGACCTCATACTAGTAAGTCTGGCTTTAGAAAGTGTTAAGCTTAACCGTTTATTACTGAGGCTGAAAAAGGTGGGGGATTCTGGTTCGATGTGAACCAGTTTTTAGCCTTGCTTATGGGGACAAGCAGGCGCGAGGCGATAAGCTAGCCATGTCTAAATTTCAAAAACCGAACAATGATAATGGTGGTAACAAGGGTGAAGTCAAACGATCCTTGAAACGCCCAGCTACAAAAGATACGCCTCCTGACGCTTCCAAATCGCCTAAAGGTTCCATTCACCCAGATATGAATCTGGATCAGTTTGATCCACAAAAGATGGATCTGACTGCCTTTCATGTTTCTCATGGTCAGCATCTCTTTTTGGTGATGAGGGCTCTTGCATCGCAGTGGTCAGACCATGCACGAAGCAGATCTTACGACGCTGCTGACCTGACCGATGAATTTCCAACGTGGGAATTGATTGAAGTGGAGGCCGAGGCACAAGCCTGCACGATCTTTCGTCACGAAAAGGCGCTGTCTTCCCTCAAACAACAGCACTGCCCTGCAATTCTGGCATTGGATAACAATCTATGCCTGCTGCTCCTGGCGGTCGCTGATGATGGTTCATTGGTGATTGAGACGCCAAAAGGAGATTTCGTAAGGCTTGAAGCGCACGATCTTGCACGTACCTACAGCGGTCTTTTCTATGCTTTACAGCCAGACCGCAATCAAGAGGTGCAGCTTGATGGGGAAACGGCGTCGAAGTCGCATGAGCATACCAGTCATCAGGGTTATCGATCAGAAAAAGATGGCCTGTTGCAATGGTTGATTGAGCATGTCTGGAAAGCGAACAAGGTGCTTTTGATCCAGTTGATGATCGCAGCTGGTATCTCCAATCTTCTGATGATCGCTCTACCGATATTCATCATGTCTGTCTACGATCGAGTGATCCCACATTTTGCAACGGAAACTCTATGGACTCTGTCCATCGGAGTGTTGCTGGCAATGGCTATTGATTTGGGTTTGCGCTATGTACGTCTCAATCTTGCTGATGCAATTGGTCTGGCTGCGAGTGTGAAATTGCAATCACGTTTGTATAAGCGCCTGACGCGAATGCCATTGAAAGATGCTCCAAGAACACCGGGAGGCCTGGCGGATACCCTGCGCGAGATGGAGGGACTCTGTTTGATAGGTCCTTCATTGCTGGTTGCATTATCCATTGATCTGCCTTTCGTTATTCTGATTATCGCATTGATAGCCTATTTGGGCGGAGCTGCTGTATGGGGTGCCATAACTGGCGGTATCGTTATTGCGCTGATGCTGGGGTATGGTTTCCGCGTTTCGCGAAAGAATGGTCAGCAAGATGCCCGGTTGTTGCATCAAAAAACCAATCAGATGGCAGAAACTATTGAGGCATTGGAAGCCGTCAAGGCAACCGGATCTCAAAATCGGCTTCTCGCCAATTGGGAGCGATTGACCGATAATCAGGCGATCACATCCCACCATGCAAGGCTCCATAATACATTCGCCATGCAAGCCACGATGGCGGCATCGCAACTGGCGATCGTTCTAACGGTCATGATCGGTGTCTATCAAATTGGCAATAGCCTGATGACCGTTGGTAATCTGGCCGCTTCCATACTGTTGGTCGGTCGGGTTATCGCACCCACAAGCAATATCGTTTCGCTGCTAGGCAGGGCATCCATGTTGTCCTCAATCTTGCAAAAAGCGCAAAGGCTAATGGAAGCCAGCGAAGAGGCCGCTGGAGATACCACCCGTCAGCCTTTGAAAAAGCACGCTGCTTCAATTGCTTTCAACAATGTATCCTTCCAATTTGAAGGATCGGAACAACGCTGTCTAGATGACATCTGCCTGACAATCAAACCGGGTGAAAAAGTTGGCATCATTGGCCGTAATGGTTCTGGAAAATCAACATTGTTGCGAATGATACCAAGATTTTTGGAGCCAACTGCGGGCACTATCTTGTTCGATCATTTCAATCTCAAGCAATATGATCCGATGCAGTTGCGCAGAACCATGGCTTACATGCCCCAGGACAACATTCTGTTCGACCGTTCCCTGCGTGACAATATTTGCCTCGGAATCGGCGATGTTGAATCCTCTCGCCTGTTTGAAGTCGGTAAGATTACCGGATTGAATGAATTTATTGCCGCCCATCCTCAAGGCTATGGTCTCATGGTGGGGCCACGTGGTGAGCGTTTGTCGGGAGGGGAACGACAGGCCGTCTGTCTTGCACGTACCCTGATCGATGATGCTCCTATCTTGCTGCTCGATGAACCAACCTCTGCAATGGATAATTCTCTGGAAGCGCATTTTGTGCGCGCTTGTCGCGGGGAGGTGGTTGATAAAACTCTGGTCTTGACCACGCATCGCACGCATTTGTTGAAACTGGTGGATCGAGTGATCTGGCTGGACAAGGGAAAAGTGATCGCAGATGGGCCTCGAGACAAGGTGCTTTCCAGCCTCAAGCGCAATGCGTAGCTGCATATTTCAAACGAACCTGTACCCGTTTCGGCGACAATTATCTTAAGAACGAAAACCAAGGAAAACGAACGTGGCAAGACGACAGGAAGAAGCTGAAAATCACTGGCCAGGATTCGTGGATGCGTTGTCTACCATTGTGATGGTTGTCACTTTTCTGCTCATCATCCTTGGCATCGTTATTTTCTCGTTGTCTCAGCAGATCGGGAAAAAGCTCGGCGAACATCAGGCTTCGGCCGACTCCAAAGTTGAGAGCGAACTCAAGTCAGATAGCCAAACCAATCAGACCAAGGAGTTTGCGCAAGTTGCAAAATCTTCTGAATTAGAGAGCAAGGAAGAAAGCCAGCAACAACAAGAAAGCAAATCTGAAATCCAGGCTCAGGCAGAAACGCAGAGCCAGTCTCGCGAAGTCGCAAAGTCCGAGGCAAAATCTCAATCTCAATCTCAATCTCAATCTCAATCTCAATCTCAGTCGGAAGCGCAATCTCAAACCTCAGTCCAATCGCAAAGCCAAAGCAGCAGCACGAATCCCAATGATGGAAAGGCGTCTGGTCTGGAGGGCAAAGTCGGCAAATTCAAGGAAGATCTGGGTAAGGCAACAAGCGCTGACATGACAGTCGATAGCGAAACCAAGCTCGCGGTGAGAAGCCAGGAAGTGCAAAAGACCAAAGAGATAACCGTGGCCAGTGATGAGACCGATCCGGACAAGCTCAAGACCGGGCCGGTACAGATATCATCCACCCACGAATTTCTGACTTTGAAATTTGATGAAAAGACAATCAAGCTGGATGACAATTCCGATCGAGAAGTTCTCGGATTCATTCAGGGAAATCCAGATTTGCCAAAAGATGCCAAGCTGGAAATATGGTCATTTGCAGAGTCAAAAATCGGCTCGATTTCCGAAGCGCGCCGTGTTGCCTATTACCGTGCCATGAACACCCGAAACTCTTTGCTGAAGGCAAAAATCGAAAAGAAAAATATCACGGTTCGTGTGCGAGAGACCGATGATGAGACACTCAAGCACAAGGTCAAAGTAATTATAAAGCAATAACTTAAAGAGCATGTATACGGTTTCTTTATGTGAATCGATAAAATTTGATTCAAAAGTCCGCAATTTTCGCAAGTTTTTGTCAGCTCTAACCTATTGTAAAGGGAATAGCGCTAATTTGAGCCTCATATGGTGGGGTGCTGCAAGCGACAGTTAAACTGAGCGTGATGCAGCCCGGTGTTTCTGAAGTACAAGCGTTTACAGAATAGGCAGCCGGATATGATCAAGGACTTGAAGTCCCAGCTGGGGAGAATGACATTTGTCCTCTTCCTTATGGTTTCGCTGGGCGTTTGGCAGCTGGATTTCGTGATCTCAGCAGTCAAATCCAATGTTTTTCTGAATTTGACAATTTTTGGTACCTTCATCTTCGGTGCCTTTCTGATGTATCGCGATGTTATGAAGCTGGAAAACGAAATCCATGCTTTTGAAGCGTTGAAGGAAGAGTTTGAAGACACGCGCAATGTTGCAGACAAGGAAGCAAATGATCCGCTCTGGCGTTATTATCGCTGTAATGAGCTCGCGACAATCTATAAGAAGCCAACCATTCTGGGCCACGCCCATCAATTGATTTCCGAGCAGATTGCACGGCATAAGAGCCTATCCATTTCGCCTTCCACCATGTCGACCCTGGTCGATGGTGTTGACGGGCGGCTGGCGGACCAGAAAAGCCTGCAGCAATATGTGACCGGCATTCTTGTTTTCTTGGGACTGATTGGCACTTTTGTCGGCTTGATGGCAACATTGGCATCGGTCGGTGACATTCTTGGTGCTCTGGATTTGACCAATGGCGATGCAATGGCAGTTGTCGCCAAACTGATGGACAATCTGCAAAAACCACTCAAAGGTATGGCAACCGGTTTCTCTTCCTCTTTGTTCGGACTGGTTACCTCATTGACCCTTGGTGTGATGGGGCGTTTTGCCGCCAAGGCTTCCAATGATTTGCGGACCAACTTTGAAGAATGGTTGGCTGGTGTTGCTCAGATTGACGAAAATGCACATGCTGTTGATGAAGAACTGGAAGAGGTCTCCAACGGAACCAATGGTGTCAGTGCCCGGCAACTACAGCTTCTTTATAAAGTGGCTCGTCACACCATGGCCAACAATGGCCGTGTCCGCAATCAAATGGAGACACTGACCAGTGCTGTGCAGTCCATGGTGGAACAGCAGCAAAAGGATCAACGTAATAGTGACGCGATGCTGACCTCACTTTCTTCCATGGCGCAACAGCAATCATCCATGGTGCAGGTGCTGGATCGCTCATCAAGGGCCATGCAAAGTCGTTATGATCTGAAAGATTTGATGGCGCATATGGAGGACAGACTGGCGGACCGTCAGGAGCGCATGCGTAATCGCATTGATGCGGTCAATCAGAATTTGAACACACTGGCGCTGTCCATCGAAACCCAATCCAGTCTGAATGATCAGGATCGTTCTGAAGCGAATGAGTTGATCAACGAACTTGATAAAGGCGCGCTTGATTTGCATCAACAAATGCTCCGCGAGCACAAGGAAGCCCTGTCCGGTGATGAGGTATCCAACCAGTCCGACAGTGACATGAATGATCAGGATGCGGCGCTCCGCTCCCAACTCAAGCTCACTCTGAAGCGTCAAGACAATGTCACAATCAATACAAAGGATCCTCTGGAACTCGGTAATCTGAAAGAGCGATTGAGTGAAGAGTTTGAGGCAGAAATTCGTGAAGATGATCACGGCCCCAATCCATCAGATCGTTGGGATCTGCATCAATTGATGCAGGAGGAGGAGCAACAAAAGCGCATCCAGGATGGCACCTTGAACATTGCTACAAAGTCAGCGGGATAAGAGAGTGGGATTATGAGTGTTGAAGGTCTGATCAAGAAAGATACCAAGGTCTTGCATAATCGCATCATGCAAGATCAGAAAGAAAACAAGCATCTGCGTCGTCATGCTCGTCATGAGTGCTTTATCATTGCTGTCATGACGGTCTTGGAACGTTCGGTGCCTCTGGAAGGGGTGATCAAGGAGATTTCCGCCGGAGGCGTTCTTTTTCGCCCTGCAAGTACCTATTTGCTATATCGCAAAGGTGAGCGCATTTCATTGATGCTGGGTGATCGTCAATTTTCGGGCAAGATTGTTGCGGTGCGTCCAACAGGGTATGGTGTGAAGTTCCTTGATACAATGGAAGAGGATGAGATAGATTCCATACTTGAGGATTTATCAATCGATCGCCAGTGATTTCCGAGAGTTTTGGACACTGTGACCGGACAGGAAAAATCATCGATTGTTAGGGCATTGTCATTCAACTGGCAAAGCGTGCGGAGAATCCTTTCAGTCCGTGCGCTTTTTGCTTTTATTTAGGCAGCTCGATAGACTATAGGTCTTCCTCGCTGGCTGTAATGGCGCAAGGCCTGGTGAAGTCTTAGGAGCTGTCATGAAACTCTCCATCAATCAATTGCGTGCACTTGAAGCCGTGGTTCGTACTGGAAGTTTTTCTGCAGCTGCAAAAGAATTGGGTATTTCCCAGCCGTCGGTCTCCAATCATCTGCTGGCATTGGAAAAGCATTATTGCGCTCAACTCATTCATCGTAACGGACGTCTTGCTGAACCGACCGAGTTATGCAGTGAAGTTCTTTCCCGGATACGTTCCGTTTTGGCCATGACCCGGGAAGTCGAGCAAATTCTCGAGGGCCGCAAGCAACTCCAAACGGGCACCATTCGACTGGGATATTCAACATATCAATTTGCTCTGCCGGTAATTTCAAAATTCATGGAACAATATCCCGATGTGAATATCGAGGCCAGGGCTATGGCTTCGCATGATCTCATGCCTTTACTGCAGGATGGCAATTTTGATGTGGCCTTCATCTCGGCCAAATCCCCGCCACCTGAAGTAAATGCCTTTGAAATGCGTATCGAACAGATGGTTGCGGTGGTTGGCAAGGAGCATCCTCTGGCACAATTCGAGATGTTGCAATGGAAGCAACTGGCAGATTTGCCACTGATTCAACGAGAAAAAAGCTCCGAAACACGTCGGGTTTTCGAGGCCAATGCAATCAAGGCAGGCATCTCCTTGAAGACTGTGCTGGCATTAGGGTCGTGGGGATCGATTGTCACGTCTGTTCAGAGTGGAATGGGGGTGGGAATCGCAATGGCGGGAGAGGTGACGGAATTGGACAATCTGGTTGCCATTCCAATTGATGACAATGAGCTTACGGTCTCGCATTTTTTGATCTGTTTACCGGAAATGCAGCACATCGCCTCTATCCAGGCGATTTTCGATATTGCCAGTCAATAAGGAAATACTTCCTCTAGAAGAAATGAAATGTCCTGACGCGTTAAACGGATGTGAAGCGGAGATCCGCGTTACATGGGGAATGATTGGCCTCAGAGCGTAGAGACAATCATTCAACGGCAAGAGTATCTGCCCGCAAAAGGCAGCGAGAATGACCTGATGATCAGTCGAGGGAATTGTTAAACACGAGGTCTGAGGTCTGCCAAAAGTCCGTTTTTTTGCGTCTTAATTGTGCCTATTGATAGTGACGGATCAGCCGGTCACAGATCTTGCCAACCCCGATATGGAGAAGCAGGGTCAAAAGCGCCAACACAAAGAGCGCTGCAAACATCAGATCGATCTTGGCGCGACCGTTGGCCAGCAACATCAAATATCCAAGCCCCTTGGAAGCCCCGACCCATTCGCCAATCACAGCCCCGATTGGGGCATAGACTGCCGCCAATCTCAGACCTGAAGCAAAGGATGGGATGGCTGCAGGCATTCGAATACGCCAAAGAATACGCTTCGCATTGCCATTCATGACATGCGCCAAATCCAGCCAGCCTTTCGGTGTCTGCATCAAACCGTCAAAGAAACTGGAGGCCACCGGGAAATAGATGATCAGCACTGCCATCAAAATTTTGGAGCTGATGCCATAGCCAAGCCAAAGGGTGAGCAGGGGCGCCAAGGCAAAGACTGGTAGAGCTTGCGTCAGCACCAATACAGGTTTGATCAAATAGCGAGCCATCGGGGAGGTCGCCAGATTAAGAGCTGTTAGTCCGCCTAACAGTGTACCCAGAACCAGGCCAAGGATCACTTCCCATGCAGTGATCAGACTATGTTCGAATATCAGCTCACGTGATGACCACAGAGTATTGATCACTTTTCCTGGACCGGGAAGAATGAAGGATGGGATATCAGCAAAGCTGACCAATGCCTGCCAGATTGCAAGAATGAGAGCGGTCGCAGCAAGGGGGCGAAGCACGGAATGAAGAGATTTGGACAAGGTCATGATCTCGCCTCCCGCAATTGCTTCAAAAGCCTTCCCTGACAGGCCAGCATTGCTTCATCATCAACCGCACGAACAGCCGGGCTGGCTGGTGGTTCCACTTCGCTGAGACCTTTTTCACTCATTAGATAGATAGTCTCGCCTAACCGGGCAGCTTCTGCTGGATCATGGGTAACCAAAAGGATGGTCGAATGTTGAAGCCATTCGGCAGCCAATTCCTGCATTTCAGACCGCATGCGGGCATCCAGCGCTGAGAAAGGTTCGTCCAGCAGCACGATGGAGCGTTCTTCCATCAAGGTACGGGCGAGAGCAACGCGTTGCCGTTGACCACCAGAAAGGGCTGATGGTTTCTTGGAGATGTGATCTGCCAGCTCAAGCTTGGCCAGGAGATCCTGCGCTTTATCTTTGTCGCCGTTGGAGCCGCGTAGTCGTGCTCCGATCAGCACATTGTCGAGCACGGTTGCCCAAGGCATCAGCAAATCGGTTTGGGCCATATAGGCCAAGCGATCGCTAAGCGGCTGACCGTCCGTTGCATCAATGGAGCCTTCGAAAGTCACTCCGGCTGCCAGACCGGCAATAAGGCGAAGGATGGTTGTCTTGCCAATCCCGGATGGACCAAGCAGGCAGGTCCATTCTCCGGGTTTCAAGGTAAGTTCCAATTGGTCAAACAAGGGTACCGCATCAAAATGCGCCTTACCTGTAAGGGAAATTCCAATCGGGTTCGCCATTCCATCGCCTTATTATCGTTTGTCTTTTGTGGGGCAGGTGAGTGCTTTACTAGTCAGCTCCCGCCATACCCATATCCCAAAAGCCTGCTTCCAGCTTGGTAGCCATGGTGAAGCGCTCACACAGTTTGGCCCAACGTGGGGAAGACTCGAAGTCGTCGCCGATACGGGCGGCGACTGCGCGATCAAGCATGCTACCAACATCGCGGCAAACATCCTGAAACTCTTCGCCAGCATAGGTATCAATCCATTGCTGATAAGGAGTGCCCTCAGTTGCTTCACGCCCCAGACGTTCACCAATCTCGCCATAGCCAAGCACGCATGGCATCAGGGCAGCCAGAAGATCAACCAGGTCACCATTCTGCCCTGCATCCAGCACATAGCGGGTATAGGCAAGATTGGCAAATTCTTCCTCGGCTTCAAACAGCTGCTCTTCGCTGATGCCATGTTCGGCACAAATGCCGACATGGAGTTGCATCTCGAAATTGACCAGCGCATTGACGGTGCCAGAGGCGATTTTCAACTCTTCCAGGCTTTCCGATTTCACCACTGCCAAAGCCCAAGCTCTGGAGAAGTGGATCAGAAAGACATAATCCTGGATGAGATAGTGCAGAAAGGCTTCTTTCGGCAATGTGCCGTCTTTTAGTCCTTCTACAAAGGCGTGGCGGGCATAGAGATCCCATGCCTTGCCGCTTGCCTGTCGCCAGAGCTGATATGCCCGGCCATAGTCAGGATGAGCCGTCATTATTTGGCTGCACCCAGATCGATTGCCAGATCAGAAACTGGTAGAATTTTCTTGGTCAGACCAGATTTCAGCAGGAAGTCTTCGTAGCGAGCGTAACGACCATGGTCGAGCGCCGCTGGAGACAGGGTGAAGCGTGGCCAGGTATCAACCCAGGCCTTGGCGTTCAACTCATCTTGCAGCTCTTTGGAGGTGCCAGAGAAGATTTTCCAGGATTCTTCCGGATAGTTCACGATGAACTGGGTTGCTTTCTCGGTAGCTGCCAGGAAGCGCTTGATCTTGTCAGCATCCATTTTCTCTGGATTGGCGACATAGATCAGCTCATCATAGGATGGGATGCCCTGTGCTTCTGGGTAGAAACAACGACCAGCAATGCCTTCAATTTCCATCTGGTTCAGCTCAAAGTTACGGAAAGCACCGATAACAGCATCAACCTGTTTACTCATCAGGGATGGAGACAGCGACCAGTTGACATTGACCATCTCGACATCGGTCATTTTCAGACCATCTGACGCCAGCATGGTGCCTAGAACGGCTTCTTCAACACCTGCAACAGAGAAGCCAACCTTCTTGCCTTTCAGATCTGAAATCTTCTTGATCGGACCGTCTTCAAGAACCAGAAGACAGTTCAGTGGGGTGCCAACCAAGGTGCCAACGCGCTTCAGTGGCAGACCTTCAGCAACTTGCAAATGCAACTGTGGCTGATAGGAAACAGCCAGATCAGCTTTGCCAGCAGCAGCGAGCTTTGGTGGGTCAGCAGGATCAGCTGGAGCGATCACTTCCACTTCAAGGCCTTGCTCTTTGAAATAGCCTTTTTCCTGGGCAACGATGATAGGGCCGTGGTCAGGGTTTACGAACCAGTCAAGGATCAGAGACAGCTTATCGGCAGCAAATGCAGGCGCTGCAAACAGAAGTGAAGCAAGAAAAACAAAGAGACGCATGACTGCGATCCTTTCAAGTCTTTGTATCAATCGCGCTCTCACTCAATGACTGACAGCGCATCCGGGGGATATTGGTGGGCGTATTATTCAGCCCACAATTCATGAAAGTGGTGGGTTGGACCGTGACCGGTCTTATCCTTGTTATGGGAACCGACATTCAGATCATCAGCCATGGCGACCGCACCAGCCAGATAGGACTTGGCAGCCGCAACCGCAGCTGCGGGATCTTTTTCCTTTGCAAGTTCAGCAGCGAGGGCTGCAGAAAGCGTGCAGCCTGTACCATGGGTGTTGACCGTATTGATGCGCTCGGCCTCGAACCAACTCACTCCATCTTCCGTGACCAAAAGATCGGGACTTTCTTCGCTATCCAGATGACCACCCTTCATAAGAATGGCTTTGGGTCCGAGAGCAAGAAGTGCCTTGCCTTGGGCAAGCATTTCATCACGCGTTTTGGCTTCGGTCTGACCAAGCAGAGCAGCGGCTTCTGGAAGGTTAGGGGTCAGCATGTGTGCCAATGGCAACAAGCGCGTACGAACCATCTCCATGGCTTCAGGTTCCAGCAATGGATGACCACCTTTGGCAATCATCACCGGATCCAGCACAATCGGAACATCCTTGTGGGAGTGTAAGGCGTCCGCAACCGCTGCAGCAATATCAGCATTGGCAATCATACCGATTTTGACAGCATCGACGCGGATGTCGTCAAAAATGGAGGCAATCTGATCGGCCACAAATGATGGGGGCACCAGATGAACACCGCTGACCCCTTGTGTGTTCTGCGCGGTCAATGCCGTCAATGCGGTCATGCCATAGACACCACGCGCTGAAAAGGCTTTCAAATCAGCCTGAATGCCAGCACCACCAGAGGGATCAGAACCGGCAATGGAAAGAGCGGTGGCAATCATGATCGTGCCTCCTTGATCAATTTGGAAAATTCTTCGGTTGCGGAGGTTACATCTTTCTGGCCGCAAATGGCTGAGACAATTGCAAGGCCATCAGCGCCCGCCTCAAGTATCTGCGCAACATGCTCTGCTTTCAGGCCACCAATCGCCACCGTCGGTACGGGGCTGGCAACTGCAATCTCAGCCAATCCATCAAAGCCAATGGCAGGTTTATGATCTGGTTTGGTTGGGGTCGCAAAGACAGGTCCAATACCGATATAATCAACCTGACTTGCATCGACCTGTTTGACCAGATCGAGCCTCTCGACGGATAGGCCCAAAATCATCTCCGGCCCAATCAGCTTACGCGCTTCCTCAACCGGCATATCCCCTTGACCAATATGCAAGACATCTGCTTGCAGGGCATGGGCAGCTTCTACATTGTCGTTGATCACCAGAGCGACTTCGGTGCCCTTCAGCACTTCTTTCAGCTCCTTTCCAATGGCGATGAACTCTTCTGTAGTCGCTGTCTTATGGCGTAGTTGCACGGCGGTGATCCCCCCAGCAACGGCTCGCCGGGTGGTCTCCACCATACCCAAAGGCTCACAAAGGTCGGGGTCGAGAACCAGATAGAGCGAAAGATCGATCATCTGTCTCATGCAACAACCCGATCAGCAGAAATATCTTCTGGCTGGAGAGCGGTCAGTTGATCCAGAAACTGCCAGGCAAAGGAACCGGGCCCTTTGGCTGTTTGAGCAGTCCATGTGCCTGCTTCAGCAAACAGGGCAAGGGATGCAGCAGTGGCAAGGAACGCATCCTTCTCCACTGCTGCAAATGCCCCCACCAATGTCGTCAGTGAGCAGCCCATCGCAGTGATCTGTGACATCAGGGCGGAGCCGCCTGCAATACGCGCCTCTCGATTGGCATCACAAACAAAGTCAATTTCACCGGTCACGGCGACTACACAGTCATGTTGTTTGGCAAGGGCACGAGCAGCACCTTCAGCAGCGGCAACTTCATCACCGGCATCGACACCTTGGCCGGAGCTGGCTTCACCTGCCAGCGCCATGATCTCGGATGCATTGCCACGGACAATGGTTGGCTTCAATGCCATCAAGTCAGCTGCTGCCTCGCGTCGAAGAGACGTCGCAAAATGAGCAACGGGATCCAAGACCCACGGCTTGCCAGCTTCATTGGCAGCATTGGCTGCATTCTTCATTCCCTCGATCCAGTGAGGAGACAGAGTGCCTATATTGACGGTGAGGGAAGATGCGATAGCTGCGAACTCACCACTCTCTTCCGGGCTATGTACCATGGCAGGTGAGGCACCAGCAGCCAGCAGCACATTGGCTGAGATATTCATGGCCACATAATTGGTGATGCAATGAACCAATGGATTGGTCGCACGCATGGAAGCAAAACAGGCCTGAATATCGGCATGCAATTTTTTGGAGGAAACGTCGCTCATATGAACACTCCCTTGGGAGGGAGTGGCTGGATAAATCCCAACACAAGCTTTGAGACTATCCGACGCGACTCCCTACGCCAGTATGATCTGGATCAGGTGATAAGGGTTCTTCTCAGCCCGACTTAACGGACGCCCCTGTCTTGAGCTTTTGACTAATCACAAAATGCAAAATTTGTCACGCAAAAAAGTTTTTATATTAAATTCAGATCTGTATTTAATTTTTCTTTGAATCTTTTTCTGAACTTGAACCACTTTAAGGAGTTAAAGTGCGGATGTTACTTTAAGAGGGTATAATTATTTATATTAATCAGTATGTTATAGGCTAGTTTAGAATCGGATTTTGAATCATGTTAAGTGATTCTCAGCTCATCTGATCGAGGCATGGCTTGTCCTTGAAACAACTCAAGAAAAGCTGTGTGTCATCAAAGTCGGGCAGTGGTGAATTTTTGATTTTCAATTTTTCCAAGGCAGTCCTTCATGACTGAAAGCAGTGACCGCCAAGCGCAAATTTGCTTTGATGAGTCGGATAGAAGAGCGCTCCGTTTTGCAATTTTGAAAGACCCTATGAGCAACAAATCCTATCATTCTCCGGTCGGAGGCCTGCCTCCTCAAAGTCAACTGACAAGTGGTCGAGCCGTCTTTACTGACGCCTATTGTGTCATTCCCAAAGGGGTGATGAGCGACATTGTCACTTCAAATCTGCCCTTCTGGGAAGGCAGCAGAAGTTGGGTTCTGTCACGTCCCTTATCAGGCTTCTCGGAAAGCTTCTCTCATTACCTGACCGAGCTATCACCTAGCGGCGGAAGTGCTAGACCTGAGACCGAACAGGGTATTGAACATGTGCTGTTTGTCGTCGAGGGTGAGGTTGAGCTGACCTTGTTGGGTGAGGTCAAAAAGCTTGGCGAAGGCGGCTATGCTTATCTACCATCAGATGCTGATTGGCAGCTTTGGAACAGGAGCAAGGGCAGGGCAGTCTTTCACTGGATCAGAAAATATTATGAAGTGGTAGAGGGCATCGATATTCCATCTGCCTTCACCGCCAATGAGAAGGACATAACTCCGGATCTGATGCCGGATTGCAATGGTGTTTGGGCGACAACGCGCTTTGTCGAAGGAGATGACATGCGTCACGATATGCACGTCAATATTGTCACCTTCCAACCTGGCGGCGTGATCCCGTTTGCTGAGACCCATGTCATGGAGCATGGTCTCTTCGTGTTGCAAGGGAAAGCAGTCTATTTGCTCAATCAGGATTGGGTTGAGGTTGAAGCTGGTGACTATATGTGGCTTCGCGCCTTTTGCCCGCAAGCGTGCTACGCGTCAGGACCGGGGCCGTTTCGATATCTGCTCTATAAAAATGTCAATCGCCATATGCCTTTCCCGAAAGGGCTTAGGACGTAGGCTCATAAATGAGCTGTATTTGGCGTCAAAATGGTTTGATATGGCTAGAAAAAGAGTGAAGGATGGGCTGGATGCCCATTCAAGCTCTTTGCCGACGCCAGAGCTTGACCATTTTGTCGTCCAAAGGATAGGGCGATTTTTTCCGATCACTACGTCGCAAGGATTTGAAAATGCAACACATTGCCTGCATCCTTACTCCTTGCGATCGAAAAAACTTACCTCTACCAAATGCACCGCATTTATGAGCCTACGTCCTAGGACGTAACAGACATAACCTGCTTTTTGCTCTCATCAGCCATATAGTCGACAAACAACCGAATCTTTGGATCTAGCAGTTTGCGGTGTGGATAGAGGCAGGCAAAGCTCGAAGGCATGGGCGGAGTTTCTTCCAGAATGGGAACCAGAGTTCCGCTCGCAAGATGGTTGGCGATGTCAAAGCGTGGTTTGTTGACAATGCCGTGCCCATCCAAGGCCCACTCGGTCAGAACATCGCCATCATCGCTGTCATATTGGCCAGAGACTTCGAGCTTGATCGGGCCATCCTGTCCTTCAACCATCCAGAAATACTCCGGAGAACGCGGATAGCGTAGCATCAGGCAATTATGCTGGTCTTCTACCAGATCGAGCGGCGTGTTGGGTGTGCCACGCGTTTCAAGATAAGCCGGCGATGCAGCCAGGACCCGCTCGCAATCCATGATTTTGCGTTGCTTGAGATTGGAATCCAAAAGCTCGCCGACAAAGAAAGAGACATCCAGCCCTTCATGCAGGATATCGACTTGCCGATCTGAGAGCCGCAATCTAATTTCAATGTCAGGATATTGCTCACAAAATTGCGGGATCAAAGGGGCAATGACACGCCGTCCGACCCCAAAGGGTGCGGCTACCGCAATGACACCTTTGGGGTGATCAGAAAAACCAGCCACTATGGCTTCCGCTTCTTCCAGGGTGTCCAGAACCTTGACCGCCTCCTTATAGAAAACCCGGCCAACTTCCGTTGGTGTCAGCTTGCGGGTGGTGCGGTTGAAGAGGCGAACCCCCAATCGGCTTTCCAGCTCTTTGATGCGATTGGAAGCGACGGCGGGGGTGAGCCGCAAATCTCTGCCGCCAGAGGTGATGCTGCCCAATTCCACCACACGCACAAACACTTTGAGCGAGTCGATATAGGGCATGATGTTTCTCCGTCCGGCAATTGGTTTGCAGTCCCAGACTGAAAGGCACAGCCTGCGCGTGTTACTCGCTAGCTGACCATCATAGAGGGGGTGTGGCAAGTGATTTTATAGAAAATATTGAAAGTCTTGAAAATTGCTCTGCATTTTCGTGGGAATAGGGGGCGAGTAGGCTGGATCTTAGGACCATCATGACCGGAGTCTGTTCCGTTGCCCACTATGCGTCACTGCATTCAATTTCTGCTGAATGATCAAACCATTACCCTCAATGAAGTCGGTACTGGCGATATGTTGCTGGATTTCTTGCGCCTCAATCAGCGCCTGACCGGAGCCAAGGAAGGCTGCGCGGAAGGGGATTGTGGAGCCTGCACCGTGCTGGTGGGGAGGCTGGTAGATGATGAATTGATCTATGAACCGGTCAATGGTTGCATTCGTTTTCTCTCCAGCCTCGATGGCTGTCATGTCGTGACAATTGAACATCTCAAAGGGGCCGAGGGAACTCTTCATCCAATCCAGAAGGCCATGATTGAGCATCATGGGAGTCAGTGCGGCTTCTGTACGCCCGGTATCATCATGGCGCTCTATGCCCTCTGGATGAGAACAGCAAAACCAAGCCGTGAGCAGATTGAACACGCATTGCAGGGAAATCTCTGCCGTTGCACGGGCTATGAGCCAATCATCAGAGCTGCGCAAGCCGTTTGTTACGATCAGGACTGGCCAAGATCTGATCCGTTGCTGGATGAACGAGCGATGGTGAAAGAAGCGCTCTCAAAGCTGAAACATGATCAATCCGTTCTTTTGCAAAAGCAGGGGGATAGTGGACCAGAGCAAATCTTTATCCCCGCGAACGAGGAGGATCTGGCTAATTTTTATGCAGAGCATCCCGATGCCACTTTGATTGCCGGAGCAACAGATGCAGGGCTGTGGGTGACAAAGTTTCTGAGTTCGATACCAGCCCTTATCCATATAGGTAATCTTAAGGCACTCAAGACCATTAAGTACAAGGGTGATAGCCTCACCATCGGATCGGGTGTGAGCTATAGTGATGCCATGCCAGACCTGATCAAAGCCTTTCCAATGATTGAACCATATCTGTTGCGTATTGGTGGCTGGCAGGTGCGTTCCATGGGAACAATCGGCGGTAATATCGCAAACGGCTCACCGATTGGTGACATGCCCCCCATTCTGATAGCGCTCGGGGCGGAGATCTGCCTCAAATCTGTCGAGGGAAGTCGCCAATTGCCATTGGAGGATTTCTTTCTTGCCTATGGCAAGCAGGACCGCCAACCGGGTGAATATCTGCATTCGATTCATATCCCGCTCATGGCAGCCAATAATGAGGTTGCTGCCTACAAGATCTCCAAGCGACGGGATGAAGATATCTCCAGCGTCGCCGTGGGTTTCAATCTGGTGATTGAAAATGGCATCATCCGTTCGGCGCGGATAGCGTTCGGTGGCATGGCAGCAACGCCAAAACGGGCACAGGCCGCAGAAAAGACTTTGATTGGTCAGCCATTCTCTGAAGAAAGCATGATCAAGGCGGCTCAGATACTGGAAGAAGAGTTCACCCCGCTCAGTGATATGAGAGCGAGTAGTGCCTATCGCATGAAAGTCGCGCAAAATTTGTTCCGTCGCTTCTATCTGGAAAAAGCCAATGGCTTTACTGGACTGGAGGCAGCGCAATGACCAAGGGATTGAAAGGGATCACCCATCAGGCCATCCCACACGATAGTGCTGCCAAACATGCCACCGGTTCAGCTAACTATGCCGATGATATTCCAGAGCCTGTTGGTACCTTGCACGCCTATCTGGGACTGGCAGAACAGGCTTGCGGTAAGATCGTCAATCTGGACCTCTCAGCCATCCGTGCTGCACCGGGTGTCGTGGGCGTGCTGTCAGCAGCTGATATTCCCGGCCATAACAATATCAGCCCAACGGGATTGAATGATGAACCTGTCTTTGCAACGGATCGGGTTGAGTTCTGGGGGCAACCGCTTTTTGCAGTCGTTGCCAAAACACGTGATCAGGCGCGCCGGGCAGCAAAACTGGCTAAACTGGAGCTACGGGCTAAAAAGCCAGCCCTTAGCATTTCCGAGGCACAAGAGGCGGGATACCCCTATGTCTCTGCACCGTTAAAGCTGGAACGGGGCGATGTTCAACCAGCGCTACAATCTGCTCCCAATCGACTGCAAGGCAAGATGGTGGTTGGTGGACAGGATCATATGTATCTGGAAGGTCAGATTGCCTTTGCCATACCCGGAGAAGATGAGGATGTTGAGGTTTTTTCCTCCACTCAGCATCCAAGCGAAGCCCAGCATATGGTCGCGCATGTGCTGGGCATTGCATCGCATGCAGTCACAGTCTCGGTAAGGCGGATGGGTGGCGGTTTTGGCGGCAAGGAAACCCAGATGAATATCTTTGCTGCCGTTGCAGCACTGGCCGCCAAGAAATGGAACCGTCCCGTTAAACTGCGCCCCGATCGTGATGATGACATGATGATCACTGGCAAGCGCCATGACTTTGCTATTCAATATGATGTCGGGTTCGACGAGAGCGGTAAAATTCTGGCCGTTGATGCGGATTTTGCCGCCCGCTGTGGTTATTCGGCCGATCTTTCCGGCCCGGTGACAGATCGTGCGCTTTTCCATGCCGACAATGCTTACTTCTATCCCAATGTCTGCTTGCGATCTCATCCGATGAAAACCAACACTGTTTCCAACACGGCCTTTCGCGGCTTTGGTGGTCCTCAAGGCGTGATCGCAGCTGAACGAATGGTTGAAGAAATAGCTTATTCCTTGGGTAAAGATCCTTTGGAGATCCGAAAAGCAAATCTTTATCCCGCTATGGACAGTACTGAAGCCCAAGAGAATGGCCACCCCAACGCGCTGACGCCCTACCATCAGTCGGTCGAAGACAATATTCTGCATCGTCTGATCGAGGAATTGGAGCAGAATTCAAACTATCAAGCCCGGCGTGAGGCCATTCTGGCGCATAACGAAAGCAACGCTTCGATCAAGAAAGGCATTGCGCTGACACCCGTCAAGTTTGGAATTTCCTTCACGGCCACCTGGTATAATCAGGCCGGATGTTTGCTTCACATCTATCGAGATGGCTCCGTTCAACTGAACCATGGCGGCACGGAAATGGGCCAGGGGCTGAACACCAAGGTCGCGCAAATCGTGGCCGAGGCTTTTCAGATCGATCTTGCAAAGATCAAGATTACCAAGACCACGACTGAGAAAGTTCCCAATACTTCCGCAACTGCGGCCTCATCTGGCACCGATCTCAATGGTATGGCAGCATTGGATGCTGCTAACAAAATCAAAAGCCGCCTTATCGCATTTGCGGCTGAGCACTGGAAAGTCGAGACCTCTCATGTGGGCTTCCTGCCCAATCATGTTCAGATCGGCGAAGAGCTGATCCCGTTTCCCGATCTGATTGAAGCTGCCTATATGGCGCGTGTCCAGCTCTCTGATACCGGCTTTTACAAAACGCCGAAAATCCATTGGGATCGCGAAAAAGGCATGGGCCGACCCTTCTATTATTTTGCCTATGGCGCTGCAGTCTCGGAAGTCAGCGTCGATCGGCTGACCGGAGAATATCGCGTGGATCGGGTGGATGTGCTGCATGATGTGGGCCGATCTTTGAACCCGGCTCTGGATAAGGGGCAGGTGGAAGGCGCCTTCATCCAAGGCATGGGCTGGCTGACCAGCGAAGAGCTTTGGTGGGATGAGAAAGGTCAGCTCCGCACCCATGCTCCATCGACCTATAAAATCCCTCTGGCCTCTGATATTCCGCGTATTTTCAATGTCGAATTGGCGGATTGGAGCGAAGCCAAGGAACTGACCATCAAACGCTCCAAAGCGGTTGGCGAGCCACCTTTCATGCTGGCCATCTCGGTTTTTGAGGCACTCTCCATGGCTGTAGCTAGCGTTGCAGACTATAAAATTTGCCCTCAATTGGAAGCGCCAGCCACTCCAGAACGAGTGCTTCTGGCTATGGAAGCATTGGACGGAACGAGGGAAGCGTCATGACTGTGCTCTCCAACTTCTTCCCAGCTCATCAATCCATCATGGAAATTGAGATCTCCAGAGTGCGCGGATCGTCTCCGCGAGAAGAGGGGGCACGCATCTATGTAAGCCCCGCGACGCAATGCGGCACCATCGGAGGCGGACAGCTGGAATATATGGCCATCGACAAGGCGCGTAGTCTTCTACGTCAGCAATCAATTGAAGTGCCTCAGATCATGGATGTGCCTTTGGGGCCTGAAATCGGCCAATGCTGCGGTGGTCGAGTAGAGTTGACACTTACGCTGATGAATCAACAGCTAAAACAACAGCGTTTGAGGGAAGAAGTCGCGGAAATCGCCAAGCGCCCCGCTATCTACCTGTTTGGCGCGGGGCATGTAGGCAGAGCGTTGGCGAATAGCTTGTCACTTTTGCCTGTGAGACCCGTTCTGATTGATAGCCGAAAGGAAGAGCTCGCGCTCTGTCGGGCTGATATCGAGACCTATCTCACTCCATTGCCGGAAGAGAGAATGAGGATGGCCGCACCTGGGAGCACCTTCGTTATCGCAACTCATGATCATGCGCTGGATTTTCTATTGGCCCGCGAAGCTTTGGCGAGACGGGATGCATGCTATGTCGGCATGATTGGTTCTAAAAGCAAAGCTGCACGCTTCAGGCATTGGTTGGCGGGTGAGGCTCCTGAACTTTCCGCCAAAGATTTGATTTGCCCAATGGCAAAGAGTGTTGCCGTTGCTTCAGAAGATAAGAGGCCCGAGGTTATAGCGGCTCTGATCACTGCAGAACTGATCGCAGCATTAAATCAGGGGGCATTGGTGCAAAAGCCCTTGCGAAGCAAAGTATCAGAGCAGTAATTTGCCCGTCGCACAAATGCGGATGATCAATAATACCAGATAGCAAAGTCAGATATCTGAAAGGATAGGACAAGTGAAAACACTTCTGCGCGGACGTGTGCTGAGTTTCCATGCCGAACCCAAAGGCATCGACGATCAGCAATCCTATCTTTATCTGGAAGATGGAGCCTTGTTGGTTGAGAATGGCAAAATCATCGCGTGCGACGATTTTGAAGCCCTCATTCGCCAGCATAAAAGTGATCTGGATGATCTGACCCTGATTGACCATCGCCCCCATTTATTGATGCCGGGCTTTATCGATCCTCATTTGCATTTCCCGCAAGTGCAGGTCATCGCCTCCTGGGGTGCGCAATTGCTTGACTGGCTGAACAATTATACCTTCCCGCAGGAAGCACTTTATGAAGATCCAAGCCATTCAAAGGCTATGGCAAAAGCCTTTTTTGACGAGTTGATCCGTCATGGCACCACCTCGGCAGTGGCCTATTGTTCGGTCCATCGCCAAAGCGCGGAAGCTTTCTTCACCGAGGCCAGTGCCCGCAATATGCGTATGATTGGCGGCAAGGTCATGATGGATCGAAATGCGCCCGACAGTGTGCTGGATACCCCAAGGTCGGGCTATGATGACAGCAAGGCGCTGATAGACGCTTGGCATGGTAAGGGGCGCAATCTCTATGCAATCACGCCACGTTTTGCCATCACCTCAACGCCAGAGCAGTTGGAAGCAACAGGGCAATTGGTGAAAGATCATCCCGATTGTCATATCCAGACCCATCTTTCTGAAAATATGGATGAAATCGCCTTCACCAAGAGCCTCTATCCCGATGCCAAGGACTATCTGGGTATCTATGAAGACTATGGCCTCTTGTCCGAGAAAATACTGCTCGGCCATTGTATCCATCTAGAACCACGAGAGATTGAAGTGCTGGCGGACACGGATGCCAGACCGGTCTTCTGCCCAACCTCCAATCTGTTTTTGGGATCGGGATTGTTTAATGATGCAGGCCTTCGGGAGAAAGGCATCACCAATGCCATTGCAACGGATATCGGTGGCGGTACCAGCTATTCCATGCTGCAGACTTTGAATGAAGGCTATAAGATCCTGCAGCTCAGAGGGCAAAAGCTCGATCCGTTGCGTGCGTTCTACTGGATAACGAAAGGCAATGCAGAAGCGCTTGGCCTGCAAAGCCAGATTGGCACGTTGGAAGAAGGAAGCGAAGCCGACATTGTGGTGCTCGATAGCGCCTCAACGCCTGCGATGGCACTTCGCATGCAAAAGGCTGAGAAACTGAGCGAGGAATTGTTCATCCTACAGATCATGGGAGATGATCGAGCAATTGCCGAGACTTACGTGGCAGGAGTGCCGCAGAAAAGCAAGCTTCAAGGAATGGATGCCTAATCAGCTTCTTCAATGCGATAGGGTTGATCAAACCAGAATTCTTGCAAATTGTTTCCTTCACCAACTCGGTCAATCACCGCGAATAGGCCTGAGCGATGTTTGGAACTGGAAAGTGGTGTCAAAACTCCATGCCAGACGTTACGATGGAAATTGATGCCTTGGCCGGGTTCTGTGAGAAAGGCTTGGGGGTGAGCGGGGCGCCCAGCATCATCTTCTGCCACAATAACCAGAAATGGCGCTTCATGCATTGGAAGGAAAGCCTGACTGCCCAAGGGATGACGCTCCATTAGGTCCAATGAGTAGGGAAGGCTCCTTGGGGCGGCATTGAATAAACTGATCCCAGCACGGCCATCACCAATATCGGGAGAAAAATCAAGCTTGGCCAGATCATGATGCCGACCACAGAGGCCCTGATTGATCAGGAAGTCGGGTAAAGGTCCCAGCTTGATCACGTCACCGAAAGGGGCAAAAGCTTCCTCGGTCAACGGTGCGGTTTTTATCACGACTTGATTTGGTACATCATCCATCTTCCTGATCCCATAGGGCATGAAGACGATGCCACGCAATCCGCTCCACCTGACGGCATGCCTCACTAAATTCTATTTCACTGTCATTCTCTATTCGTCTTTCAAAAGCGCTCAATATCGATGCTTTATTATGATCCCGCACAGCGATGATGAAGGGAAAATCGTGCTTCTCGACATAGCGCTGGTTCAGATCGGTGAAATGTGTCCGCTCTTCATCGCTCAAAATATCCAGGCCAGCTGAGGCTTGTTCCTGATTGGAGGCTTCGGTCAGCTGCTTGGCAGCGGCTAGCTTTCCTGCCAAATCCGGATGTGCCTTCAATATGCCCATGCGTTCTTCCTTGCTGGCTGAGCGGAAAATCCGGCATAGCGCATTATGGATCCCGACAGGGCTGTCATGGGCCGGCCCCAGTTCCAGATCAAAAGCTCTTTCGGCAATGAAAGAGGAATGCTCAAAGATATCGCCAAATTGCTTCAGGAAGTCAGCTTTCTCCATACCAGATGGCTGCAGGGCAGACCATTGCGGCGAATGATGTTCTTTCCAATGATGGGCAACGTCGATCCGACGGGCAAACCAAACATCATCATGGCTTTGTGCATAATCGATAAAGCGTTTCAGCGCCTGAATGCGCCCCGGACGCCCAACCAGACGACAATGAAGCCCGATAGACATCATTTTTGGCTGGCCTTGATTGCCTTCCTCATAAAGGCAATCAAAACTGTCTTTCAGATAGGCGTAGAATTGGTCACCGGAATTGAAGCCCTGATTTGTTGCAAAGCGCATATCGTTGCAGTCGAGCGTATAAGGCACGATCAACTGATCCTTGCCTGTATAGTGACGACGCCAATAGGGTAGATCATCCGCATAAGAATCTGAGATATAATCGAAATCGCCAATGTCACTAGCCAGATTGACAGTGCTGGCCGAGCAGCGCCCGCAATACCAGCCCTTGGGCTTTTCACCAGTCACTTCCGCATGAAGGCGGATGGCCTCACGCATATGCGTGGCTTCGTCCTCTACGGTGAAGTCCTTGTAATCAATCCATTTCAGGCCATGGCTGGCAATCTCCCAGTCCGCTTCAAGCATGGCTTGGACTTGCTCGGGATTGCGGGCAAGGGCAGTCGCAACACCAAAGATGGTCAGGGGAATATCAGCGGATCTGAACACATCATGCAATCGCCAGAAACCGGAGCGCGCACCATATTCGTAGATGCTTTCCATATTCCAGTGACGTTGACCGGACCAGGGGGCAGCACCGACAATTTCAGACAGAAAAGCCTCGGAGGCTTCATCGCCATGGAGCAGGCAATTCTCTCCACCTTCTTCGTAATTGAGAACGAATTGAACGGCGATCTTCGCACCATTCGGCCAATGGACAGCAGGTCGAGCCTGGCCGTAGCCACGCATGTCTCTGGAATAACGCGTCATGATGCCCCTTTGAGTCGTAAACTTGGGTCAGCTCATTTTCATTCTATCGCAAAGCAATCGGCGTATATTTTCAATAAATCGTAGAAAGAGATATAAGAATTGCGCAATATACCCTCGACGCACACCATCAGAAAATAAAGATATATTATAGCCGTGAATCTTCGGTCCAGGATGGCTGAAGCTACAGGCGACCCGAGCTTGAGAGGATGGAAAAGAGCGAATGAGCGGATTTCTCACCACCCATATTCTGGATACGGCTCTTGGCCAACCTGCCGCAGGCCTGCATATCGATCTGATGCGGTTTGAAAACGGCCAGTTGCGCCATCTCACCAGCATGGTCACCAATGATGATGGTCGCACGGACAGCCCCATCTTGCCACAGGATCAGTTCCAGATTGGGCAATATGAGCTGGTTTTCCATGCCGGAGATTATCTGCGCAAGATCCATCCCGACCTGGCTGAACCTCTCTTTCTCGATCTTATTCCCATCCGCTTTGGGATAAGCGAAGGCAGTCACTATCATGTGCCGCTGTTGCTCTCGCCCTTTGGCTATTCCACTTATCGGGGGAGCTAACAGATGGAGGATTTTGTAATTCTCTCACCACTCCTGATGAGCTGGTTGGAATTCGCTGTGCGCTGGCTTCATGTCATCACTGCTATGGCTTGGATCGGTTCCAGTTTTTACTTCATCGCGCTGGATCTGGGATTGCGTAAGGCTGACAATTTGCCAAAAGGTGCTCATGGAGAAGAATGGCAGGTTCATGGCGGTGGCTTCTATCACATCCGCAAGTTCCTCGTTGCGCCTGAAGCCATGCCAGAGCATCTTATCTGGTTCAAGTGGGAAAGCTATTCCACCTGGCTTTCCGGCGCAGCTCTTCTCGCGCTTGTCTATTGGATGGGAGCAGAGCTCTATCTGATTGATGCTGCGAAGTTGGAGTTTGAGGTCTGGCAAGCAGTGGCGATCTCAGCTGGTTCCCTGATCCTTGGTTGGATCATCTATGATGTGTTGTGCAAATCCTCCTTGGGTGAGAAGCCAACTGCGCTGATGATCCTGCTCTTCGTGATGCTTGTTGTCATGGCCTGGGGTTATAATCAGGTCTTCACCGGCCGCGCGACCATGTTGCATCTCGGGGCATTCACCGCGACGATCATGACTGCCAATGTTTTTCTGATCATTATGCCAAACCAGCGGATTGTGGTGGCAGATCTGAAAGCGGGCACAACACCAGATGCCAAATATGGCAAGATCGCCAAGTTGCGATCAACCCATAACAATTATTTGACCCTTCCTGTCATCTTCCTGATGCTGTCAAACCATTACCCGCTGGCTTTTGCTTCGCCTTATAACTGGTTGATTGCAGCCCTTGTATTCCTGATGGGCGTCACCATCCGCCACTATTTCAACACTCGTCATGCAAGAGCTGGCAATCCAATCTGGACGATCCCGGCGACAATGGTACTGTTCTTTGCTGCAGTTTGGCTGTCTCTCCTGCCACCTCAGGAGATGAATGAGACTGGCGAAGAAATGGAGCAGACAAGCGCGCTCACCCATGATCAGATGAGGTTGGCGAGCCATGCCAACTTCGAGCAGGTAACCGAAATAGTGCAGGGGCGCTGCTCCATGTGCCATGCCGAAGAGCCCGGCTGGGATGGTATCCCGACAGCGCCCAAAGGTGTTTTGCTGGAAACAGAAGGGCAAATCTCAGCGGCAGCGGATCTGATCTATCTTCATGCAGGACGCACCAATGCAATGCCTCCGGCCAACATCACCTATATGGAAGAAGAAGAGCGCCGGATTATTCGCAACTGGTATCACGACTTCCTGCGTGGCTAGAGCATATTCCCGAAAAGTGTGTGCGGTTTTTGGATAAGAATATGCTTGGAAACAATGGCTTAGGCATTTGAATAACCGGACATTCATTCAAAATGCTCTAACAATTGAGATAGAAGAGCGAGTGATCAATAGGAGCGCTCATACCCATTGATCCAGTTATGCTTTATTTGCCAGTTCTCGGGATCAAACGCCACCAGATCGGCGTTGTATCCGCCAGCAACACGCCCAATCACTTTATCCATGCGGATATACCGTGCCGGATAGAGCGATGCCATGCGCAGAACTTCAGATAAAGGAAGGCCAAGAAGCTCAACGCTGTTGCGCACTGCTCCCATCATGTTGAGATCTGATCCGGCCAGGATGCCATCTTCGGTCGTGCATTTGCCATACTGGGCCTGAATACTCGCACCATTCAGTTCAAAGCACTTGATGCCGTCCTTGTCTGCTTCCATGCCCACGCCTGCCATAGCGTCGGTAACCAGCATCATCTTGCCTTTGCCCGCGCGCGCTTCCTTTGCAGCTATGGCCATGCGCAGGCTGGCGGGATGAACGTGAAAGCCATCGACGATCAGTCCGCAATAAGCTTTCTCATCATCCAGAGCAGCACCGACAACGCCGGGTTCACGACTGCCAAAAGGTGTCATGGCATTGAAAAGATGCGTGAAACCACTAATGCCTGTCCGTAAGGCCTTATGGATTTGCTGATAGTTGGCAGCACTATGGCCTGCACTCACCAGAACACCACGCTCAACGAGTGATGTGATGAAAGAGGGGCAAACTTTTTCTGGTGCCAGTGTGACCAACCTAACCCCAAGATCGGGATGAGACAGCAAATCCAAAGCTGCGTCAGTGCCATCCTCTTCAACAAGGCGAATGATCTCGGACCTATGCACACCCTTTCGCTCTACATTCAGATAGGGGCCTTCAAAATGTACGCCCTTGATGGCTGAGAGGGAGCTATTCTCGCCCCAATGACGATGGACCCGGCGTATAAGATCGGCAACATGCTCCATGGCGTCCCATCGATCACTGATCAGAGTTGGCAACATGGAGGTGGTTCCGAAGCGGCGATGAGCATCTGCGATCTGCTCCAATCCAGACAGATCACATTGTCCACCCAGCATCACGCCACCTCCGCCATTGATTTGCAAATCAACAAAACCGGGACAGAGAACAAGGCCGGAAAGATCATGAACTTGCACATGCTTGTTGTGATAGCTGGATAGATCGGTAGGGCAGTCAAGGATATCGGCAATATGAATGCTGTCCAGCAAAACGGCTTTACCAGCATGAAACTGCTCACCATCAAACAATCGGGCATGCACCAGGAGCTGTTTCATTCGGACTTCCTTATCACCATGTCAGCAGAAATGGACATTTCTACATAGCAAATCACTATGCTATTGAATGCAAGCTGAGCATCTCTGGCAAGGGCCAGACGTAAAAGATTAAAACTGGCACACACCTCTTTCATTGACAGAGTAGTGTACTTTTTCTATTTTGTGATCACAAAACTAACAAGCGAGCCAAATGAATAGCTACGACAAGCTTTCTAGCAGGAGCCAATTGACTATGAGTGAGCAATTCACAATCGGAATTTTGGAAACGGGTCTTGTGCCAGATGAACTGGTCGAGAAGTATTCTTCCTATCCTGACATGTTCACAAGTCTTCTGCAGGGCAATATGCCAACAAGCTGGAAAATAGAGACTTATTCGCCAGTGCAAGGGGATTTCCCAAGTGGCGTGACGGATTGTGATGCTTGGTTGATCACTGGTTCGAAATTTGGTGCATATGAAGATTACGACTGGATTCATCGCCTTCGCGGATTTCTTGCAGAAGCCTATGAACAGGATAGAGCAATTGTCGGTATCTGCTTTGGTCACCAGATTTTGGCAGAAGCTTTGGGCGGGAAAGTGATCAAATCTCCAAAAGGGTGGGGATGTGGTGCCCATGTTTATGATTGGACGGATAAACCTGACTGGATGCAAAAAGCCGAACAGTCGTTATCATCGAAGGAAGAGGGCTCCTTTGCCATTCAGGCATATCATCAGGATCAGGTGGTTGATTTGCCGCGTGATGCGAATGTTATCGCGAAATCAGACTTCTGCGATTATGCAGCGCTCGCTTATCAGGACAAAGCCATTTCATTTCAAGGTCATCCGGAATTTTCGCCTGACTATTCCAGCGATCTGTTCTCCTTGAGAAAAGGAGTAGGGCTGCCGGACGAAGTCGCCGATACCGCCATTGCCACAAAAGATCATCCGTTGGATCGGGAATTGTTGGCCAAGGCCGTCGTAGAATTTTTGCTTGTCTATCAGGCAAATCGCACTGAGAGTGAACCTGCAAAGAAGGCAGGCTAGAAGTTTAAGTTGGAAGGAGCACGTGTGAACGTGCTTAAGGGAGGAAATCGATGTCCATTTTGGATAAACGTCAATTCTTCATCAATGGGGCCTGGGTCGATCCGATTCAAGCAACAGAGTTTGATGTCATCAACCCGGCAACGGAACAATCCATTGCAACCATCTCCATGGGCAGTGAAGCGGATGCCAATGCTGCAGTTTCCGCAGCAAAAGATGCATTTCCTGCTTTCTCCAGAACCACAAAACAAGAGCGGGTCGAACTTCTGGAAAGTATCATGGTAGCTTACAAAAAGCGCTACGATGAGATGGCAAGTATCATCACGCAGGAAATGGGTGCTCCCAAGGTGCTTTCCGAGCGTGCGCAGGCTGCTGTTGGTATTGGCCATTTGCAGGGTTTCATTGATGCTCTGAAGGAGTATGAATTCCGGCAAACCACGCCTAGTGGAGATATCATTCAGCGTGAAGCGATCGGAGTTTGCGGTCTCATCACGCCTTGGAATTGGCCAATGAACCAGATGGTGCTGAAAATTGCACCGGCTTTGGCTTCTGGTTGCACCATGGTGTTGAAGCCATCCGAGCTCACTCCGCTGTCTGCGATGCTTTATGCAGAAATCCTGCATGAAGCAGGTGTTCCCGCTGGTGTTTTCAACCTTATCAATGGTGAAGGTCCGGTGGTAGGTAGCGCTCTATCTCGCCATCCTGATGTACAGATGATGTCTTTCACAGGCTCGACCCGTGGCGGTGTGGCAGTCTCAAAAGATGCAGCAGAAACTGTCAAACGTGTCGCGCTGGAGTTGGGCGGTAAAAGCCCGAATATCATCTTTGCCGACAGTGATGTTGAAAAGGCTGTCAAACGTGGTACTCGTCACGTCTTTAACAATACGGGCCAATCCTGCAATGCCCCAACTCGCATGTTGGTTGAGCGCTCAGCCTATGATCAGGCAAAGGACATCGCGGCCAAAGTAGCAGAGCAGACTGAAGTTGGCGATCCTGCGGAAGAAGGTCGCCACATCGGTCCTCTCGTCAGCGCTTTGCAGTATGAGCGGGTACAGACCTTGATTCAGAAAGGCATTGATGAAGGTGCAACCTTACTGGCTGGTGGTGTCGGAAAACCGGAAGGTCGCAATGTCGGCTATTTCTGTAAACCAACCGTTTTTGGTGACGTCAACAACGATATGACCATCGCTCGCGAAGAGATCTTCGGCCCTGTTCTCTCCATCATCCCGTTTGATAGCGAAGAAGAGGCAATTGAGATTGCGAATGACACGCCATATGGCCTTGCCGCCTATATGGATACCGGTTGCGAGGAGCGTGCCGAGCGTGTTGCCGATCAACTGCGTGCAGGTATGGTTCGCATCAATGGTTCGGATATTAGCTCAGGTAGCCCATTCGGTGGCTATAAAATGAGCGGCATCGGTCGTGAAGGTGGTCATTTCGGCATGGATGACTTCCTTGAGATCAAGGCCATTTCAAGACCTTGAGGTGCGCGAACCTGAACAATAAAAAAAGGGCCCAATCGGGCCCTTTTGCATTTCTGAACTATCAAAAAACTCAGTCTCCCATTGCAACACCTTCGCGGCGTGGATCGGCTGCACCAATCAGCATGCCATCCTTGATCAGAATGGCATGTAGGCCAGAATTGAGATCTCTGATCTTGACTTCATGTCCTAGGGCTTCCAATCCGTCTTTCAGCTCTTCAGCGCTTGTGCCTTTTTCCAGATCTGTGGCACCATTGCGATTGACCACATGGGGCTGATTCAAGGCGTCTTGTGGATCCAAGCCAAAGTCCAGAATGGCCACAAGTGCTTGCGCTACATAATTGATAATGCGTGATCCACCAGGTGAACCGATCGCCAGAATGGGAGCACCATCTTTCAACACTATAGTTGGTGCCATGGAGGAACGAGGGCGCTTGCCACCTTCAACCCGATTGGCAATCGGCTTTCCTTCTTTCTCGGGCGAGCGAGAAAAATCGGTCAGTTCATTATTTAGCAAGAAGCCACCAACCATGACGCGCGAGCCAAAACCTGTCTCGATTGTCGTGGTAATGGACACCATGTTCCCTTCGGCATCAACGATGGAAAAATGGCTGGTGCCTGGGCGTTCCAGTTGAGTATCTGGTGCGAACCTGGCTTGGTTTTTAGATGGTGGAGTTCCTGCCGTTGCTTTGCCCATGCTTTTCTCTGAATTGATTAACCAGGCCCGTTCCTTCAAATAAGCCTGATCCAGCAAGCCTTCCGGCATATCGACAAAATCGCTGTCGGCCATATAAAGCCCACGATCAGCATAGGCGAGACGTGCTGCTTCGGTAAAGAGATGGCTGCTTTCTAAACCGGGGCCCATTGCCTTCATATCAAAATGAGAAAGCATGGAGAGGATTTGTCCAACTGTCAGCCCACCAGAGGATGGCGGTCCCATGCCGCAAATCTCATAGCCACGATAGGGGGCACAAACAGCTGGACGTTCTTTGACCTCATAGGCTTTCATATCATCCATGGTGAGAATGCCAGCATTGATTTCGGTCTTGACCCCTTCAACGATTGCTTGCGCCAATCCCCCTTCATAGAAATCCTTGGAGCGATTTTTCTGAATGTTTGCCAGATTTGCCGCAAAAGCAGGATTCTTCAATAGATGTCCGGCCTTTAGCGACAGACCGTCTTCATCAAAGAAGTAAGCCTTTGTCGGGCCGAACAGATCAAGTTTACGCTTTCCGGCAGAGCTCTCGATCAGACCCGCCAGACGTGGCGATACCTTGAAGCCGTCTGCTGCCAATTGGCGTGTGGGTTCAATCAGACCGGCCCAATCGCTTTGTCCGAAGCGTGTATGCATTTCATCGAGTAATTTCAAGGTACCGGGCACACCAACAGAGCGACCACCAACGACCGCATCAAACCATTTGACCGGTTTGCCATCGTCGCCCATCCAGTAATCAGGCGTAGCTGCCATCGGAGCTTTTTCGCGCCCATCAAAGCTGGTGAGTTTTTGTTCCTTGGCATCCCAGTAAAGGGCAAAGGCACCGCCACCAATGCCAGAACTTTGCGGTTCAACCAGATTAAGCGCAAATTGAACGGCGACGGCCGCATCCATGGCATTGCCACCGGCCTTCAGCACATCATAACCGATCTGGCTGGCAATCGGATTGGCCGAAGAAACCATGAAGCTTTTGGCGGTTACGCTCTTCTTCTGTTCAACTGCAACCGTTTTTTCCGGTTGCATGGTCTCCTGCGCAATGGCAGAGCCAGAAAGTAGGACGAGAGCGGCCAGACTGGCCAGGGTGAAAGAATGCCTCTTCTTGGATATTTCTATATACCGCATGATCAATCCTCCCAAATTGAGAGGAAAGAATGCCGCAAGTCAGCCTATTTGGGAAGTGGTGAGATTTATAATTTATCGCGCAAGCTGTAATAGAACATGCCTAACACCATGAGCGGCCAACGCAAATGGCGTCCACCGGGGAAGATATGAGTTGGTACTTTTTCCATCACATCAAAGCGGCTGGCCTGCCCATCAATGGCCTCAGCAAGGATTTGGCCAGCTTGAGTGGCCATGGCGACCCCGTGACCGGAGAAGCCACTTGCATTCAGAATATTGGGTTCAATCTTGGTGATATAGGGCATGCGGTTGAGAGTGATGCCCAGTGTGCCGGCCCACGCATAATCGACTTTGACATCCTTGAGCTGCGGATAGATTTCCAGCATCGGCTTGGTAACAAAGGCCTTGATATCGGAAGGGAATTTGAAGCTGTAATTTTCTCCTCCTCCGAACAGCATGCGCTTGTCGGCAGAGAGGCGAAAATAGTTGATGACGAACTTGCTGTCTGCGACCGCTACATCATCCCGTATCAGACTTTTTGCAGCATCATCAGACAATGGCTCGGTTGCCAGGATGCAATTATTCATCGGCATAACTCTAGCCGCGACTTTGGGTATTAAGGCTTCCATATAGCCGTTGCAGGCCATGATGACTTGGGAGGTTGTAATAGAGCCCTGTGCGGTTTCAAGCTTGACCTTGTTGCCAGCCAAGCCTTTGTGAATATTCAGGACTTGGCTATTTTCGAAAATCTCGGCACCTAGAGATCGAGCTGCGTCTGAGAGGCCAAGCGCGAAATTCAACGGGTGGAGGTGTGCTGCATCCATATCGAGGGTGCCGCCATGATAGGCGTTCGAGCCAACCATCTCACGGATCTCTTCACCGTCCACAAAGCGAATATGCTGGTAGTCATATTCTGATTGCAGCTTTTCAGCTATCGCTTTGGAGTGCCGTACATAGCGCTTTTTATGATCCGCATGCAGAATGCCTGATTTGAGATCACACTGGATATCAAACTTTGAAATCAGCGACTTAACTGTGGCTTTGGATGCTTCCGCAATATCCCAAAGCTGACGGGCATGGTCCAGGCCAACTAGATCTTCCAATTCGTCCTGCTCTTTGCGCATACCCGAACCAACCTGACCGCCATTGCGGCCAGATGCCCCCCAGCCAACACGATGGGCCTCTAGGACTGCCACTTTGTACCCACGCTCGGCAAGATGAAGCGCTGAAGACAGCCCCATATAGCCTGCGCCCACAATGCAGACATCGAATTGCAGATCCCCTTGAAGATGGGGAAGGGTATCATGCGAATTAGCCGTGGCATGATAATAGGAGGGAGGATATTTCCCTTGCTGATCATTTCTATGAAGAAAGCTGCCGGACAAGCTCATGATACACCTTGGCGAAAGAACATAAGAATGAAAAGAATGGCCAGCAACGAAGGTCCGGCCACTAGTCACCCGAATCTGAAGTTCGTCAAAACTATCAGAGAGCACTGAACGAACTTCAGATTCAAACGGGTGACTAGCAAATCTGTGCTTCTAGTGTGGTTTGCGGAATTGAAATAGGCAAACACGCCTGCGGATAAATGATACCTATTTCAATTCCACCACACTAGAGGGATCACTTGTAAAGCCCTTGAGCTTTCAGATCTGCGAGAGTCAGATCCAGACATCTACCGGCTTTCTCAACCAACTCGTCAATTTCTTCGTTGGAGATGACAAGCGGAGGAGAAATGATCATGGTGTCGCCCACATGGCGCATGACCAGGCCAGTGGCAAAGCAGTGCTCACGACAAATCAGACCTGCAGTTCCGGCCTCCACTGCGAAGGGAGCACGCGCTGCTTTGTCGGGTGTCAGCTCAATGGCACCAACCAGTCCTTTGGAGCGCGCCTGGCCGATCAAGGGATGGTCACCAAGCTGACCCCATTTTTCAGCCAGGTAAGGCGCAGCGCGGCTGGCTACATCGCTGACAATATTTTCCTGTTCCAGAATTTCCAGATTGGTCAATGCTGCTGCACATGCCACCGGATGGCCGGAATAGGTATAGCCATGGGCAAATTCACCACCATCAGCAATGAAACCTTCCGCCACGCGGTCCGAGACCAGAACACCACCAATCGGTAGATAACCGGAAGAAAGGCCTTTGGCGATCGGCATCAGGTCAGGCTTGATATTGTAGGTCTGTGAGCCGAACCACTGACCGGTCCGGCCAAAACCACAGATCACCTCGTCCGCAATCAGCAAGATCTCGCGCTCATCACAAATACGCTGGATTTCTGGCCAGTAGGTTTCCGGTGGAATGACCACACCGCCAGCCCCTTGAATAGGCTCGGCAATGAAAGCGGCAACCTTGTCTTCGCCAAGACGATCAATCTCTTCTTCCAAAGCGCGAGCTCGTGCAAGACCGAACTCTTCCGGGCTCATATCGCCGCCTTCCTTATACCAATGTGGCTGGTCGATATGGGTGATGTCAGGAATTGGCAATCCACCTTGGGCATGCATGAAGCTCATCCCACCAAGGCTGGCACCGGCCATGGTCGAACCATGATAGCCATTCTTGCGAGAGATGATGACCTTCTTGTCTGGCTTGCCTTGGCTTGCCCAATAATGGCGAACCATACGGACAACCGTATCGTTGGCTTCTGATCCGGAGCCGGCAAAGAAGACGTGATTGATATGATCAGGTGCCAATTGCGCCAGCTTTTCGGCCAGAGCAATCACTGGAGGGTGAGAGGTCTGGAAGAAAGTATTGTAATACGGCAACTGTTGCATCTGGCGGGTGGCGGCATCAATGATCTCGTGACGACCATAGCCCACATTCACGCACCAAAGTCCAGCCATGCCATCCAGCATCTTGTTGCCTTCTGTATCCCAAAGATAGACGCCTTCCGCACGAGAGATCACACGGGCACCTTTGGCGTTCAAATCAGCCGTATCAGTAAAGGGATGCAAATGATGGGCTGCATCCTTTTGTTGCAACTCTGCGGTAGGGGGTAGATTGGCCATGAAGGTCATGTGACTATTCCTTTCCTGACGGCTGAAAAGCCAGTGACGCGCCCGGTTGCAGGGCTTTGATCTGGGTTTTGTTCTTGATGTTAAGATTGGTCTGGCGATCAATCGCTAGACGGTCAGCAAGAGATGTTCCCGCTCCCACGGGCTGATCACTTGCATATATTCTTCAGACTCGGCGTGTTTGATCTGGCTGTAGATCTCAACGAAATCCGGTCCTAAAAGCTCATGAAGTTCGCTATTGGCTTGCAATCGCTCCAATGATTGATGCAAGGAGCGCGGCAAGCTGAATTCCTGATCATGGGCATGAGTCTTCAACTCATCACGAGGGGCAACTTCATTCTCAATTCCCAGCAAGCCACAGGCAAGGCTGGCGGCGATGGCCAGATAGGGATTGGTATCGGCCCCGACCAGTCGGTTTTCAATACGGCGATTATTGGCATTGGAGTTTGGAATGCGCAGTCCAACAGAGCGGTTATCAATTGACCATTCCAGATTGATGGGCGCTGAGTCGCCTGCCAGCAAACGGCGGTAACTGTTCACATAAGGCGCAAAAATGCTCATGGCGTCAGGCAAATAGGCCTGCTGACCGCCAAGGAAGTGATAGAAAATCTCGCTCGCTTCGCCATTCTCGTCCGAGAAAACATTTTTCTTGGTCTTTGCATCCACCAGGCTTTGGTGAATATGCATGGCGCTGCCCGGTTCATTATCCATCGGCTTGGCCATGAAAGTGGCATAGCAATCGTGACGAAACGCAGCTTCGCGGATAAGACGTTTGAAAACAAAGATCTGATCGGCAAGATTCAATGGATTGCCATGGATGAGATTGATCTCAAGTTGCGCGGCGCCGCCTTCTTGAATAACCGTATCAATCTCCAGCCCTTGCGCTTCGGCAAAGTCATAGATGTCTTCGATCACGCGGTCATATTCATCGACGGCAGCAATGGAATAGGCTTGACGGCCAACTGACTGACGACCGGAACGACCAACAGGTGGTTCTAGCGGATCATCTGGGTTGGTGTTGCGTTTCGTAAGGTAGAATTCCAACTCGGGTGCAACGACGGGCTCCCAGCCTTTTTCCTCATAGCGTTTCAACACACGCTTCAATACATTGCGCGGCGCCAGCTCCACTGGCTCACCATCAAGAGTATACAGGTCGTGGATCACCTGAAGGGTAGGATCATTGGCCCATGGCACAGCGCGCAAGGTTGCCAGATCCGGTACCAGCTGAATGTCCTTTTCCATCATGAAATCATCACGATGGTCCATTTCAATATAATTGCCGGTAATGGTCTGGAAAAAGATGGAGGTCGGTAGATAGGTCGGATTGAAGCCGGAGAATTTCGATGCTGGCATGGCTTTACCACGTGCGACCCCGACCAAATCAGGGACAACACATTCAACCTCGTCAATATGGCGTACGCGCATCCATTCGCGCATTTCTTCCGGAGTGGAAGGCAGGGCGCCAAGTGTAGCATTGTCGTTCGATGTCGAGGTCATGTGAGATCCATCTGGCTCGCTAAAGGGCATTTGAAATGTGATAGGGCGATCTTATCCCAATTCAGGAAGAAAATCTGTGATCACAATTTGAGATATTTTGTGATCACATTTATCTCGATGTCAACACCCAAAATGCACTGATTGCGAAAATCAGGACTGAATCTGATCGCCAATGAAGACCATTCCTTGCCGAACATCCTCGGTTATGGCTGTGCGTAACGCCAAGCTATCCTTGTTTTGCAGGGCTTCGATTGCCTGTTTGTGTTGGTCAACCAGATTGGCGGTGCCATGGCGCCCGTAAACTAGACGCATGAAGGGGCCAAACTGCATCCAAAGGCTCTCGACCAAATTGGCCATAACGTGAGAGGAGGCAAAGGAATAGAGGTGAAAATGGAAGTGATAATTGCCGCGCATATAGCCTTCGACATCGCCATTTTCCAAGCAAACGTCGATTTCCTCATCGATGGCGATAAGTTCGGAAATCCGCGCTTCATCAGCATTTTGCATGGCCATAATGGCAAGCTCTGGCTCCAGCAAAGAGCGTGCAAGCATAATCTCGCGGTAATTTTTTTCGCTCATTTCGGGAATTGAAACTCGGCGATTGCCATGAAGTTCCAAAGCGCCTTCTGCAATGAGGCGTCTCACCGCTTCGCGAACTGGCATGGGGCTAACGCCGAGGTCATCGGCAAGTCCGCGTAAGGTAACAGCTTTGCCGGGCAGAAATCCACCAAACAACAATTTTTCCTTCAGAGCGCGATAGATGCGCTCATGGGTGGTGTTGGGGGCGGAATCCTCGCGTAGGACCGAGGAAAATGTGCTGGATTGGTCATGTTTCATGCCTTGGTTATAGCCGTTTGGGAGGGGAGAGGAAAGACAATTTGATCGAAGGGGCTTGCGAAGCTTGAAATTTTGTGATCAAATTTTAGAAGTGAAAAATAAAAGGATCCGAAAAAGGTCCATTCGCAATCACCGATGAAACAACACTCCGGCAAATGGGGAGAGAGACATGGATGTGAAAGCCAAAAAGCTTTGCTCCAAACTAGGCATCATTACGGCTGCACTTCTGGCGACCAGCGCAATCGCGCAGGCAGAAGATAAGGTGCTGCATGTCTATAACTGGTCAGATTATATTGATGAGAGCGTCATCAAGGACTTTGAAGCCGAAACCGGTATCAAAGTTGTTTATGATGTTTTTGACTCCAACGAAGTGCTGGAGACCAAACTGCTGGCTGGATCTTCCGGTTATGACGTAGTGGTGCCGTCGGGCACATTCCTGATGCGCCAGATCCAGGCAGGTGTCTTCCAAAAACTGGACAAGCCGAAGCTCTCCAATCTGAAGAATATGTGGGACGTGGTCTCCGAGCAGACTGCCAAATATGATCCAGGTAATGATCATTCCGTCAACTATCTCTGGGGTACCACTGGCCTTGGTTACAATGTAGGGGAAGCCAAGAAGCGTCTGGGTGAAATGCCGGTCAATAGCTGGGATATCATTTTCAAGCCAGAACTGGCTGCCAAGTTCAAGGATTGCGGCATCCATGTGCTGGATGCGCCGACCGAAATCATCCCGACTGCTCTCATGTATCTGGGCAAGGATCCGAACAGTCATGACAAGGCGGATTTGAAAGCGGCCCAGGAGCTGCTCGAAAAAGTTCGTCCGTATGTACAGAAATTCCATAGCTCCGAATATATCAACGCGCTAGCTAATGGTGATATCTGTCTGGCAGTTGGCTGGTCCGGTGATGTGTTCCAGGCTCGCGACCGTGCTGCTGAAGCCAACAACGGTGTTGAAGTGAACTATGTCATCCCGCAAGAGGGTGCTCAGATGTGGTTCGATCAAATGGCCATTCCTTCGGACGCCAAGAATGTAGAGGGCGCGCATAAATTTATTGACTTCATCATGCGCCCGGAAGTTATCGCCAAGGCATCCAACTATGTGGTCTATGCCAACGGCAACAAAGCCTCTCAGCCCTTGTTGGATAAGGAAGTTCTTGAAGATCCCGCAGTTTATCCGGATGAGGCGACAGCCAAGAAGCTGTTTGTTCACATGCCATATCCGCCTAAAACCCAGCGTCTCGTGACGCGCGCTTGGACTGCAGTCAAGTCCGGTCAATAAGCGCAACAATGAGCAAGATAAGTCGAGATACCAAGCTGGTGTCTCGACTGCTCTTGTATATGGGTTTTATGGTTTTTATTCAGCGAACAGCGAGAGCATCATGAGCAATAACGGAGCAGCTGTGCCTGCCTGCGACTTTGCCCCTTGGGACAAGCCGAACGAGACACCATTGGTGAAATTTGAAAATGTCACCAAAAAATACGGCTCCTTTACCGCCATCGACGATCTGACATTGAATATCTATGAGCGGGAATTCTTCGCCCTGCTGGGACCATCTGGCTGTGGTAAGACGACCATGATGCGTATGCTGGCTGGATTTGAAACGCCGACAGAAGGCTCGATCACCTTGGGTGGTGAACCTCTGAGTGCTTCTGCTCCCCATGAGCGACCTGTCAATATGATGTTCCAGTCCTATGCGCTCTTTCCGCATATGTCTGTTGAGCAAAATATCGCCTTCGGCCTCAAGCAGGAAAGGCGACCCAAGGCTGAAATCAAGGACCGTGTCGAGGAAATGCTTTCCCTCGTCCAATTGGAACAGTTCGCCAAAAGAAAACCACACCAGCTTTCCGGTGGTCAGCGTCAGCGCGTTGCCCTCGCCAGATCGCTTGCGAAACGCCCCAAGCTCTTGTTGCTGGATGAACCATTGGGGGCACTGGATCGCAAATTGCGTGAGCAGACCCAGTTCGAGCTGATGGATATTCAGGAAAAACTCGGCATGACTTTCGTGATCGTGACCCACGATCAGGAAGAGGCCATGACCGTGGCCAGCCGTATCGCGGTGATGGATCACGGTAAAATCATTCAGGTGGCAACACCTTCTGATATTTATGAGCATCCCAATAGTCGTTACTGCGCCAGTTTCCTTGGTGACATCAATATCATCGAAGGCCGTACGTCTGGTGGCTGTGATAGCGAAAATGATGTCACCTTGCTCAGCTGGGCGGAAGGTCAGAAAGATATCCGTATTCGTTTGCGCAATGACGATCCGCATCCACCAAAAGACAGCCAAGCCTGGCTTGCCATTCGCCCTGAGAAAATCCGTATCTCCAAGGATGAGCCGCTTGACGCCCATAATTATGTGAAGGGTAAGGTGCTCGATATAGCCTATACCGGGACCTTCTCCACCTATCACGTGAAGTTGGGCAACGGACAGGTTATCAAAAGTCAGGAAGCCAACGTTCAGCATCTCTCCAAGCGACCGATTACCTGGGACGATGAGGTCTTCATTCACTGGCGCGCCGGTTCTGGCGTTTTGCTGGAGAGGTAGGACACTATGCCGAATTCTGTCTCTGATAATGATAGAGGGCCATCATTTACAATGATGCTCAGCGGGAAATGGGGCAAGCGTCTGCTAATCGCCATTCCCTATATCTGGCTTCTGGTTTTCTTCCTTGCGCCGTTCTTTATTGTCGCGAAGATCTCGCTGTCTGACATCGCAATTGCGAAGCCACCTTATATTCCGACATGGGATCCTGCTGCAGGGTGGGAAGGTCTGAAAGCCATGTTCGCGGCTTTCGATCTTGAAAATTATATCTGGCTGACTGAGGATGACCTTTATTGGAAATCTTATCTCTCCAGCCTCAAAGTCGCGATCATCTCAACGCTTTTGACACTGCTGATCGGATATCCAATTGCTTATGCGATTGCCCGAGCTCCAGATGAATGGCGTCCGACATTCCTGATGCTGGTCATTTTGCCCTTCTGGACATCTTTCCTGATCCGCGTCTATGCATGGATTGGAATCCTGAAGAAAGAAGGTTTGCTGAACCTTCTGCTGATGTCGACCGGCATCACCGATGAACCTCTGATCATCCTCAATACCGATTTGGCAGTCTATATAGGCATTGTTTATTCTTATCTGCCCTTTATGGTGCTGCCACTTTACGCAGCTCTTGAAAAAATGGATGGTTCCCTGCTGGAAGCAGCCCAAGATCTGGGTTGCCCACCAATCAAAAGCTTCTGGGCCATCACCATTCCGTTGTCGATGCCAGGTATCATAGCGGGATGTTTTCTGGTCTTCATTCCGGCAGTGGGTGAGTTTGTCATCCCGGATCTGCTCGGTGGTTCCAATACGCTGATGATTGGCAAAACGCTCTGGGTGGAATTCTTCTCCAACCGTGATTGGCCAGTATCATCTGCCGTAGCTGTCATTTTATTACTGCTGCTGATCATCCCAATTGTCATGTTCCAGAAGATGCAGGAACGAAATGCGGAGGCTGAACGATGAAACGCTTCTCGCTGTTCAATGCAACCTCGCTCACGCTTGGATTTGTGTTCCTCTATCTGCCAATCCTGTTGCTCATTATCTTCTCATTTAATGAGAGCAGACTGGTTACTGTCTGGGGTGGTTTCTCGACCAAATGGTATTCGGCAGTCTTTCAGAATGAAGGCTTTATGGATGCTGCTTGGGTGACTGCTCGCGTGGCTTTCCTCTCGGCATCCATTGCAACCGTCCTCGGCACAATGGGCGCGCTCATTCTGGTGAGGGCAGGGCGCTTTCATGGCAGAACTCTGTTCTCAGGCATGATCTATGCACCTTTGGTGATGCCCGAAGTGATCACCGGTCTATCCCTTTTGTTGCTTTTCGTCTCCATGGGGCTGGATCGCGGATTTTGGACGATCATCATCGCTCATGTTACCTTTTCCATGTGTTATGCGGCGGTGGTTGTGTCGTCCCGTCTGGTTACCTTTGATCAGTCTTTGGAAGAAGCTGCTCTGGATCTTGGGTGTACGCGTCTTTCTGCCTTCTTTCAGGTAACGCTGCCCATCATTCTGCCAGCGGTTCTGTCCGCCTGGCTCTTGAGCTTCACCTTGTCATTGGACGATCTGGTGATTGCTTCCTTTGCTTCCGGACCAGGTGCCACTACCTTGCCCATGAAGATTTACTCGCAGGTGCGTCTGGGTGTGACCCCTGAAATCAATGCCCTATCCACCATCCTTGTCATCCTCGTCTCAACAGGCGTGATCATTGCCTCTCTCGTGACCAAAAATCAGGAAGTCAGACGGAAACGAGAGGAACAGGCAGCGATTGCCGAAGCCTAAAGCGAAAAACCGTGAAAGCGGACAATCCAATGATTGAGACACAAAGTGAAATTGCCGGAAACACAAACGAAGACCCGATCATCCATGATGAATATGGCGAGGCAGACCTCGCCATAACCCGGCGTTCGCCCTATGGCACGCTGGCCGAGGCGACCTATGCAGGCATTTTGTCCTTCATGCGGCGTCAATATAGCAAGGACTTGGACGGAGCGGATGTCGCCGTCTTTGGTGTGCCCTTCGATATCTCGGTTTCCAATCGCCCCGGCTGCCGTTTTGGCCCGCGGGCCATTCGGCAGGCCTCAAGCATGTTGGCTTGGGATCGCGCCTGGGGGTGGGAGTTCGATCCTTTTGAGCGCCTCGCCGTGGTGGATTACGGCGACTTGCAGTTCGATCCGGGCTATCCGCGTCAGATTGCCGATCGTTTGCAAGAGCAGATCAAGGAGATGGTGGATCGTGAGGTGGCAACCCTGATGCTTGGTGGCGACCATTTTTGTACCTATCCTGCGATCAAAGCTCATGCGGAGAAGCATGGCCCCATGGCGCTCATACAGTTCGATGCCCATTCCGACACTTGGCGGGACAACGGCAAGCGACTGGACCACGGCACCATGTTCTATCACGCGGCGCAGGAAGGTGTGATCCTACCGGAAAAATCCGCGCAGATCGGTATCCGAACCAACAATCCGGAAAGCCATGGCTTCAATATTTTCAGCGCCGATTGGGTGCGTGAGAATGGCGTGGAAGCAACAATCAAAGCAGTTCGTGAAGCGGTTGGCGATCACCCTGCCTATGTCACCTTCGATATCGATGGACTGGACCCGGCCTTTGCTCCAGGTACCGGAACTCCGGTGGTTGGTGGTATGCATACCGGCGATGTCCGCGCCATCATCCGTGGATTGCAGGGGTTGAACATCAAGGCAATGGATGTCGTTGAGGTTTCGCCCGCCTATGACGTGGGAGAAGTAACAGCTCTTGCAGCTGCCACATTGGCGTTGGATCTGATCTGCCTTTATGCATCGCAGTTTCCAGACCGAAAAGCCAAAGCCATGCTGTAAAATGAAGTATGGATGACAGAAAACAACACCCCCGATAAGTAAAAAAGTAAGCGAACAAAGAGGATATTATGCTCGCCACCAATCAAGAGCCCAGTCAGGCTGATCTGTTTCGTTCTGAAGCTGAAGCCTTTCTGGCAGCAAACCCGGACATTGTGAAAGTCGAATTGCTGTTACCGCGATTCTGCGGTCCACTGATGGGTAAATGGCTACCAGCAGATTCCTTGAAGAAACTTGCAGATGGCGGCGTGCGTATGCCGTTGTCAACTGCTGCGCTGGATATCTGGGGGGATGATGTCCCTGCCGTCGGTATCGCTTTGGAAAAAGGTGACCCTGATGGGATTTGCATTCCTGTTCCTGGGAGCCTGAAGCGAGTGCCATGGGCAAGTGAGCCAACGGCACAGGTGTTGGTCACCATGGCCGAGATTGATAGCGGTGAGACTTGTGGTTTCGACACCAGAGGCGTGCTCTCCCGCATGGTAGATCGTTTTGCTGAGCTAAAACTCACTCCGGTTGTCGCAACAGAGCTGGAATTCTATCTGATTGATCGCAACACCACAGCGGCTGGGCATCCGCAGGGACCAGTCATTCCAGGTCAGACAGATCGGCTGAGCGATAGCCAAGTCTATAATATGGATGTAATTGCCAGTTTTGAACCGGTACTGGCCGAGATCTACGCGGCCTGTAAGGAGCAGGGCATACCGGCAGAAACAACCATTTCAGAATTCGGTCCCGGACAGTTCGAGATGAACCTGCTGCATGTGCCGTCTGCGTTGGAGGCTGCCGATCATTGCATGCTTTTCAAGCGTGTGGTGCGTCACGTTTCCCGAAAACATGGTTTTGACGCCACTTTCATGGCCAAACCCTATGCCCAGACCACAGGCAATGGCTTCCATGTTCATATGAGCGTGCTGGATGAGAAGGGCGACAATATCTTTGATGGAGGTGAAGCCGGCCGTGCCAATGAAACCTTGCAACATGCTGTCAGCGGAATGCTGGATACCATGCGTGATATGCAGGTGCTGTTTGCGCCTCATGCAAACAGCTATCGTCGCTTCCAGCCAGAGAGTTACGCGCCGACCACACCATGCTGGGGCTATGATCACCGTGCTGTTGCCATTCGCGTACCGTCCAGTTCCGGCCCAGCCGCTCGTTTTGAACACCGCGTCGCTGGTGCAGATGCCAATCCATATCTGGTTATCGCGGCGCTGCTCGCTGGTGTCATGCAAGGGTTTGAGAGCCAATCCAATCCAGGTGAGCATATCGAGACACTGGAACAAGTTGATGCCAAAGAGCCATTGAGCCCGATTTGGCAGGAAGCCATCAAACGCTTTGGAGGGTCAAAACTGGCAGAAGAGATGTTCGGCCATGACTTCCACAATTGCTACACCAAGTCACGCGAAGCCGAAGAAGCGATTGTTTCTGCGACAATTACAGACTTTGAATACCGTTCCTATCTTCGAACCGTTTAAGCGCGATTGATATGCTGGATCAGGAAATCTGATCCAGCAATCCCATCCCCAAAACGCCTGCTTTCAGATAGTTTTTGCGCAATGAAGGCAAGGGGAAGGCCTTGAGTGGTTGGCGAAAAGCGGCGGGCAAAGCATCATGCCGCATCTTGGAGGCCAGAATGTCAGCTGCCTGGGCTCCGGCCCAACTGCCCATGGCAAGACCATTGCCATGATAGCCAAGAGCGGCCCAGACATTGGGAGAGCCTTCGATGGGACCAATATAGGGAAGGCCGGAATAGGTCATGCAGACAAGGCCAGACCAGAAATAATCATGTTCGACACCCGCCCAAGTAGGAAACATACGATTGAAATGCTTGCGTACTTCATTCTCGAACCGTTTTAATCCACTTTCGGATGCATCCCAACTGCCACGCATCCCAAAAAGAAAACGTCCATCCGGCATCAGGCGAAAATAGTGCAGCAAATTACGGCTGTCGTAAGCCATCTGACCCGACCACCATCCTTGCGTTGTTTGCTCATCTTTTGTGAGTGGTCGCGTCACAATGATATTGGACATGACAGGCATAGTTCGCCCCGCCATGCTCAAGGGTGCTCGTTCGGAAGCATAGCCATTGGTGGCAATCAAAACCCGCTTTGCCAGCACGGTCCCATTGGTGCAATGGACACGAACGCGACCGGTTGGTTCGTGAGATAAGGCCACCACATCACTCTGTCCGCAGAGCCTCGCCCCAACTTCATGACAAGCTGTTGCGAGACCGGAAGTATATTTCATGGGATGTATGGCAAAACCAGCTTTGATATGCAGACCGCCGAAACCGCCTGCCAAATGTTCGCCACGTTCCTTGAGCTCGGAAGCCGAGCGATAGTGGGCTTCAATATCGAGTTTTTGCGATAGAAGTGGAGCTTCTTCTTGCAAACTGGTCGCTTGCTTTGCGCTATGGGCGATCACCAGCTCACCATCACTATGCCGGTCCACATCCAGATCAAGCTGATCAATGATTTTGGCAACATGATCGATGGACTGCAATTGTGCCATCTCAAATCGATGGGCTTCATCAACCCCGAGCCTACGCGCAATGGCAAGCTCTGACAGGCGACTACCTCCCATGCAGCAAAATCCGCCATTACGCCCCGATGCTCCCCATCCTGGATAACTGCTATCGAGCAAAATGACAGATTGGTTGTGGTCCTTGGCAAGGCGCAAGGCCGCATTCAGGCCGGTAACGCCACCGCCAATCACTGCAATATCGCTGATTTTATCGCCTTCCAGCGGATTATAGAGAAATTGCGGAACCGCACAGCTATCTCGCCACCAGCTCATGGGTTCGGCTTCGATATCATAGGCATGGGCATCATAAAGGCGGTTATGTAGCTCTGCCATATGGAACTCCTTGATAAGGCGATTCAGGCGTGGGTATTGGGTCTTGAAAGCTTGACCTGTTCTGCTGTGTAGTTTTGGATGCATACCAAGTTCAAGAAATATGGCTTGATACGCTAAAAATACGCACCAGTAATTTGTGATCACAAAATTACAAGCTGTCAAGCCAAAGACTTAAATCCGATTTGGGCAATTGCACCACTCGCTATAAATGGAGTCCGTCATGTTGAAATTACGCGATCAAAGCCTCTTGGAAACCCGTGCTTATGTGAATGGTGAATGGGTGGAAAATGGCAAGACCTTTGACGTGATCAACCCGGCGACGGGTGAAGTGGTGGCAAAAGTTACTGATCTTTCCGCCGAGGAAGTCTCCACAACTATTGATCATGCTTATCAAGCGCAAAAGAGCTGGAAGAAGCTGACCGGCAAAGAGCGCGGTGCTTTGCTGCGTCGCTGGTATGACTTGATGGTCGAGAATGTTGATGATCTGGGCACCATTGTCTGTGCCGAAATGGGCAAACCTCTGCCGGAAGCAAAAGGCGAAGTGCTCTATGGTGCCAGTTTTATCGAATGGTTTGCAGAAGAAGCCAAACGTATCTATGGCGACGTCATTCCTGGCCATCAACAGGATAAGCGTATTGTGGTGCTGAAACAGCCAATCGGCGTGGTTGGCTCCATCACACCTTGGAATTTTCCTAATGCCATGATTGCACGTAAGGTTGCTCCTGCTTTGGCTGTGGGATGTTCTTTCGTCGCTCGTCCGGCTGAGCTGACCCCGTTGTCTGCCAATGCCATGGCGGTGTTGGCCGAGCGGGCAGGGATCCCGGCTGGTGTCTTCAACGTGGTGCCAAGCTCTGATTCCTCAGGCGTTGGTCAAGAGCTCTGCGCCAATGAGAAAGTCTCCAAGGTCACCTTCACCGGCTCCACCCGTGTTGGCAAAATTCTCATGCAGCAATGTGCGGATACGATCAAGAAACTCTCATTGGAACTGGGCGGGAATGCCCCATTCCTTGTTTTTGATGATGCAGATCTCGATGCTGCCGTCGATGGAGCGATGATCGCCAAATATCGCAATGGCGGCCAAACTTGTGTCTGTGCTAACCGCATCTATGTTCAAGCAGGTGTTTATGAGGCCTTTGCAGAGAAGCTCGCAGCCAAAGTGCAGAGCCTGAAACTGGGAGATGGATTTGAAGAGGGGGTAACCACCGGCCCACTGATCAATCAGGCTGCTGTTGACAAGGTCGAGCAGCATGTTTCTGACGCCGTGCATAAAGGGGCGCAGGTTATGGTTGGTGGCAAGCCTCATGAACTTGGCCACACCTTCTTTGAGCCAACTATCCTCACAGATGTGACGACCGATATGGTGGTTGCACGTGAAGAGACATTTGGTCCGGTTGCACCACTGTTCAAATTCGAAACCGAGGAAGAAGTTGTGGCATTGGCCAATGATAGCGAATTCGGCTTGGCTGGTTACTTCTATTCTCGCGACATTGCCCGCGTTTGGCGTGTTGCAGAGGAGATGGAAACCGGCATGGTTGGTATCAATACGGGGCTTATCTCCACCGAGATGGCTCCATTCGGTGGTATCAAGCAATCTGGTTTGGGTCGCGAAGGTTCTAAATACGGTGTTGAGGATTTTCTGGAGATGAAATACCTCTGCTTCGGAGAAATCCATTAAGATCGGCATGAAATCGAGCCGGTTGAATTCATGGCAAACAATAGCTATGACCAGACAATACTTCCTGTGCGCCTTTTGGGGCGCACAGCTCACCAAGGCGGTGGAACAAAGACGCTGTTGGTTCTTGCTGCAAAATGGAGCATTCTGAAGTGATCGCAATACACTCAGTCGACTTTTCCTTGCAGGAACGCCCCATCCTGTCCAATGTGACCTTGGAAATTTCGGAAAAGCGTGTTGGCTTGATCGGCTGCAATGGCTCCGGAAAAACGTCACTTTTGCGTATGATCGCCGGTCTTCAGGAACCCGACAAAGGGTCTGTTAAGATCAAAGGCGTTGATGTTGCCAAAGATCGGCAGCAAGCCATATCGACTGTTGGTTTGATTTTCCAAAATCCCGACCACCAGATTATCTTCCCGACAGTGGAAGAGGAAATTGCCTTCGGTTTGGAAAGCCAGCTTGGCGACAAGGCAGAAGCTATTCGTAAAGCCAATGAGATTTTGGAAGCCTTTGGCCGAAGTCATTGGGCAGCTCTTGGCACTCACATGCTCTCACAAGGTCAGCGACATCTCGTCTGCTTGATGTCTGTATTGGCGATGAAGCCATCTGTTATTCTGCTGGATGAGCCTTATGCGGGCCTTGATTGGCCCACAAGTTCAGCACTTTATCAATGGCTAGAGGGGCTGGATCAGCAAATTGTACTTATTACCCATGACCTTGAGCATTTGCGGAACTTTGACCGAATTATCTGGTTGGATGACGGAAAGCTTGCAATGGATGGCACTCCAGAGACAGTGCTTACTGCCTATGTCAAGGAAATGAAACTGCGAGGTTATTCCGATCTGACCCCGGAAACTATGCAGCGATCTGAAATTTCGAAGTTAGGGGCATAATCATGCTCTCTCTCTCAATCCCCGGACAAAGCTGGCTTCATAGGCTTCCGGCCACGATCAAGCTAATCGCACTGTGTGCGGCGACTATATTTGTGTTTTCTTTAAAAAGCTGGGTACTTGCGTTTTTCGTGCTGGTAATCGTGTGTCTGCTTTATCTGTCGCTCGGGCTGTCATTTGCCAAAACCGGGTTGCAGCGCCTTAAACCGCTAATCTGGATGATTGCTGTTATCATGCTCTATCATATTGTGACCGGACGGTTTGAAGAGGGGTTGGTAATCACCTTGCGTCTATGCGCAGCGATTGGTATCGCGACTTTGGTCACCATGACCACCCGTCTGGATGCCATGATGAAGGTGGTTGATTGGTTGGCAGAACCGGTTTACAAGCTTGGCTTACCACGACGCACGCTTGGACTGGCAACAGCATTGGTTATCCGCTTCACACCGGTTTTCATTCAGCGTGGGGCAACGTTGGCCGACGCCTGGAAAATGCGGAGTACGCGAAAGCCAAGTCATCGTTTGTTGGTACCACTTAGTCTGGCTGTTTTGGATGACGCAGATAGAGTGGCAGAGGCTTTGAAAGCCCGTGGTGGATTGGCCCATTCCAAAGTTCGGGCAATAAAATCTGCCGAAGAATAGACCAAATACCAGGGGACCTAAACTTATCGGGCGCTATTGAGCCTGATGCGATGCATCTTTGCAAAGGAAGAAAAGTGGAAAGAAATCTTGTTTTCATCGCCCTGTTTGCAGCCTTGATAGCGGCATTGGGGCTGATCCCGAAAATTGATCTGGCCTTTGGCGTTCCCATCACCGCTCAAAGCCTCGGTATCATGCTGGCAGGAACTGTTCTGGGCGCAAAGCGTGGCTTGCTGGCCGTTTTGCTGCTTCTGGCATTGGTAGCACTTGGATTGCCCTTGCTTTCTGGCGGTCGTGGTGGCCTTGGTGTCTTTACTTCTCCAACAGCAGGGTTTCTGGTCGGCTTCCCGATCGCTGCTTTCGTTGCCGGTCTGATCATGCAGAGCTGGAAGCATGACAATATTGCTTTGGTCGCAACTGTTGCTGCCGTCGTTGGCGGGATCATTGCACTATATGCTTGCGGTATTGTTGGTCTTTCGGTCGTACTTGGCAAAGGCTTGATTGAATCGGCACTTCTTGTCACACCATTCCTGATTGGCGATGCCATCAAGGCCGTGATTACAGGGCTGGTGACGCAGGGCATTGCAAAAGCACGCCCGGCAATGCTGCTTTCAAGGACCTGATGCAGCTTCAAAATTTGCTGAGAATTTAAAAAAAATGGCCGCTGCGCGGCCATTTTTGCCTCTGGTATACAGCAGCACCTATCAACGTGATGCGACTGCCTTGCCATCACTCACAGCTGCCGATGGATAGAGGATGATGGCATCACCGACATCCAAGCCTTCAAGAATCTGGGCTTTCAAGCCATTATTCCGGCCAATTGTCACTTGCTTCTGCGTTGCTTTTCCCTCAACCACTGCAAATACGGCCCAATTTTCGCCCATTCGGAAGAGGGCATTGGACGGTACCACCAGAGCATTGTCATCTTCCCAAACTACGATGCGGGCAGTAACGCGAAAACCATGACCAAGAGCGTCACGCTTGACCTGATCACCTGTGAATTGGATCACGCCATTTACCCGTTGCTCTTCGACACCGAGTGCCGAGATTTTGGTGAAACCGAGTGGGTCAATCCGGCTTACTTTGCCGCCAAGAAGCTCTTCTCCCCCCCAATCATCAATGATAACCCGATTGCCTTCTCTGATCTGTACCGCATCGCTAGACAGCAATTCGACGACAATCTCCAGATCGCCTTCAATATTGCCGATCTCCATGACGGGAGCTCCGGCAGGCAGTGTGGTTGCAGAACGTTGAACAATCTTCAATATGCGACCATCTGTTGGGGAATAAAGGGGAATCTCCTTCTCAAGTGGTGCATTGCCCCCAGCCTTGGGATCATCAAATCCAATTAGACGAGCCCGGGCATTGACCAACTCCGCTTCACGCATCGAAATAGCTGCCTCTGCTGTATCTCGCGTTGCACTGGCACGGCGTGTTTTACTCTGTGCCCGCTCCAAGGTTGATTGGCTGACCGTGCCTCGCTTGGCCAAGGACTGTGTGCGTTTCAATTCACTCTGTTCGAGCTCAAGATCAGCAATCGCCTTGTTCAAATCTGCCTTTGCCACCCGGAGAGCAGCCTCTGCCGCCGTCACAGCAGCGCGTGCTTGTTCGCGTGTGCGGATATCCAATGCCGCTGGATTGATCGGCAACATCTGTGCAACGACGCTTTTGCCTTTTTCGACGACATCGCCAGGTTCTACTTCGACACGAAGCAGTCTTCCAGCCACGGGTGTAGAGACGATGTAAGCATCATGCACTCTGGTGCGACCGTCTTCATCGATGGTTACAATCATCGGCTCGCGCTGAACGTTGCCAATATCGACCATCAATGGGCGTGGCCAAAAGGACCAGGCCAGCCCGGCCCCCAACAGTGCAACTACAAAAAGGCTCAATATGGGGCGTGTATTGCGTTTAGCCATAGGATTATTCTCTCGTCTTGAGCGCTGTGACAAGTTCCAGATTGTCGGCATCTCTCTTGACCAGCCAACCAGAGCAAATGGCCGCCAGCACAACAGAAAGACCCGCCAAGCCAAAGCTGCGCGGAGAAAAGGTGACAGGAATTTGATAAAGGTCCGTTGAATAACCATTGGCAATGGCAAAGGTTAGAAAATATCCAACCAATCCTCCAACAGGCAAGGCAACAAGAGTTACGACGGCAAGCTCTCCTAACAATACAAAAGCCGTCTCACCTTTGCTAAGGCCTATTACGCGCAGACTTGCCAGATCACGCTCGCGCTCGGCAAAACCGATGCGTGCAGCGTTATATACAATGCCAAAAGTGATAATGGCGGCAATGGCGATCATGATGAAACGGGTCGAACCGGAGCCTTCATTCAGCATTTTTACAAAAGAGTCCCGCGCCTCGGATTTGACCGAAACACCAGCAACACCAGGCATGGCTTTCAAGGACCGATAGATGTTCTCTTGTTTTGAAGCATCGATGGTCAGGAAGGCTGTTGAGATTCTGTCAGGTTCTGACAAGACCCGATTAAGTGCGGATAATTCCATATAGGCAGGAGAACCTATCAGGCTCTGTGCGAGCCCTGCTACTGGAATATCGAGCTTGGGTTGCCGTCCTTCGCGAATTTCCAGAGTAAGTATATCGCCGGGGCGAATATCCAGTTTTTTGGCCAAAGCTGTCGAGAGGATCAGTCCATCCTGTCTCAAGTAAACAGGAGACAGATCTCGCTTGAGTGCGCGATTGAGGCGCGGCGAGGCAATATATCCTTGCACGGCCCCACGGCTGGTCTTGACCCCGTTTCGAAAAATAACGGAAACGGCACGGGCGGGCTCCACTGATGTGACCCCATCCAGTTTCGACAATTGAAGAGCAGCATTTTCATGCACTGGATGAATGAATGTTACAGTGACATCCGAGCGGTCCAGAACATCAAAAGTCAGTTCGATCGTGCGGTCAAATCCAGCGAGAAGCGATATCATGGCAACGGACAGTGCCATGCCCGTCGCAATGCCGACCATGGATCCCAGCATCCGTCCAGGCGCGCGCGTCAGGCGTCGCAAAACCATGCGGCTGGGTTGATCCAGCATTTGACTGAACCTTGCACCCCATTGACCTCTTTTGCTGTAATCAGGTGGAGTAGGAGGACGCATGGCTTCTGAGGGTGTCAGGGCAAAAACGGCGCGCAGAACCAAAAGTCCTCCAAGAGAAGCCGCAAAAATGCTGACACCAAGACCGATGACAAAACTTGACGGGTCTAGCTGAAAGACGAGTGCAGGAAATTTGAAATAGACAAGATAGAGCTCCATCATGCCTCGTCCGGCAGCAATCCCAAGAATGCAGCCAATCAGAGCACCAAAGCATGCAATGACCAGTACCAGTTTCAGATAATGCAGGCCAACTTCCCAATCATTATAGCCAAAAGCCTTGATCAGGCCGATTTGTTCCCGCTCTGCCTGAACCATGCGCGAAATCACGATATTCAGCAAAAATGCCGCAACCGCCAGAAAGATTGGTGGTACGCTTTTGCTTGCGTCACGCATGCTGGTAATTTCCTGAGTGGTGAAATGGTCGGATATCTGATCAGATCGCCCATAGGCACCAAGTCCACCATAGGGTTTGAGCACCAGATCCACTGCTTCGATGACAGCGGCCTCGCGGGCCTGCAATCCAATGGAAATCAAAACATCATTAAAGGCACCGCGCATGTCAAAGGCAGCAGCAAGGGCGGTATTGCTCATCCAGAAAACGCCAAAGCGTTTGTCTTCGCTAAACAATTCGCCTGGAGGAACGCTATAGAGAAATTCTGGAGATTGGACCAGACCGACGATGGCCAATTGGCGGCGATTGCCATTCATGGTCACTGATAAATAATCTCCGGGTAGCAGATCATGAGCGTGGGCAAAACTGCGTAGGAGCAGGATTTCATCCGGTTGATCTGCATCCACGAGGCGTCCGTCGGTCAAAAGAGGAACATTGAGGCGTGGCAAATGCAGATCTGGCAATGATAAAGCTTGTGCCCTGATAGGAACAGCCTGACTGGGCATGTTGATCAGAGCTGAGCCGGCCACACGTCCTTCAACAACTGAAATGCCGGGAATGGCACGCAAGTCTCTCAGAACAGAAGCGGGAGCGCGTTTGAGCGAGGTAAAAACATCTGCAAAATGATTGCGTTCATAATAGGCTCGTTGGGTCTCTGTCAGCGATGTTACCACACCACTCATCATGACGAGCAACATGACACCAACTGCAATGACAGCAGCAATCGCAAGCGATTGTACCTTCATGCGGTTGAGATCTCGCCATAATTTTTGGTTCAGAACACTCATGATGCTACCAGACAATATCTTCCGGATTGGCACGGTGCTCATTCAGTTCAATTTTACCAATCGCGCCATCTGAGAAATGAATGATCCTGTGTGCCATGCTAGCCGTATCTGCCGCATGTGTCACAATAAGCACTGATGAGCCGATTTCTTCGTTCACACGCTTCAGAACACCTAAAATGCTGCGTCCTGTCTGGCTATCCAATGCTCCCGTGGGTTCGTCGCAAAACAGAACTGTTGGCTTCTTGGCGATAGCTCTGGCAATGGCAACTCGCTGTTGTTCACCGCCAGACAATTGAGCCGGAAAATGCGATTGTCGGTGATCCAGTCCAACAAGTTCAAGTGCTTTCTTCGGATCCATGGGATGATCAGCAATCTCGGTGACCAACTGGACATTCTCGAGCGCGGTCAGGCTGGGCATGAGGTTATAGAATTGAAAGACAAATCCTACATGATCACGGCGATACCGGGTAAGGTCGGCATCATCCATTTCACTCAAGCTCTGATTTCCGAACCAGACATCACCATTGCTGCCCCGATCCAACCCTCCGAGAATATTGAGCAAGGTTGATTTGCCACTTCCCGATGCGCCGAGCAGAACTACAATCTCGGCTGGTGGAATATCCAGATTTACCCCACGTAGCGCATGAACTGCCGCCTCTCCCTCGCCATAAATCTTCTCCAGATTTCTGGTGCGAAAAACCATCTGCGGGTCAGATGCTGGACCTTGTGAAGCAGAAGTCTGGCCGGACATGGAAGAGGCTCTCCGATCTGGGTGGTTTTTGAAGCAATCAGTTAAAGCTAGATTTAGTTTGGGTACATGATAGCAAAATTGCTTTGAGAGAGGTCATGTGCTTAGAGCAATTACGCGCGTTGATAGAATAGGGGATGGATTACACGATACCAAGCGTTACACTGAGTACGACTGCAAAGGCAAGGTTTGAAGATCTTGAATGAATCTCAGGTCTGGATAACAAAAGCAATAGTGTGGAGGAAAGTATGAAAATTATATGGTTGGGACATGCCAGTTTTCGGCTGGAACTGGCGGGTAAGGTCTTGTTGATTGATCCCTGGTTGGCAGGCAATCCAATGCTGACCGAAGATCAATATGAAGCTGCTACAAAGGGCACAACCCACATCCTGCTGACACACGGTCATTTCGACCATTCTGATGATGTTCTGGACCTCACCAAGAAATTGGGGGCAACGCTGGTTGGTCAGTTCGATCTGCTTTCTTATTGGAGTGAAAAAGAAAGCATCGAGGTTGTTGCTTTCAATAAAGGTGGCACTGTTGATCTGGGTGATATTGCTGTCACCATGGTCAATGCGGTCCACTCTTCTTCTCTCATGAGTGAAGATGGTCCCAAATGTGCAGGTAGTGAATGCGGTTATATGATAGCGACCCAAGATCACGTTATCTATGTTTCCGGTGATACCGATGTAACAACTGATATGGGCATTTTCAACGATTTGCATGCGCCGGATATTGGTATTTTGGCAGCAGGTGGTCATTTCACTATGGATATGGAAAGGGCGACTTATGCGGCAAAGAAGTTCTTCAACTTCAAAACCATCATTCCTTGTCACTATCGGACCTTCCCAATCCTGGAACAATCGGCTCAAGTCATGAAGGATGGACTACCGGAAGTGGATGTGATCGAGCCGGAAGTGATGCAACCAATTCGAATAGACTGAATATATTCAATTGAATGTCATGAAAGCTTCAAATGAAGAGGGCATGATCCCGGCAAGCCATCTTTTCGGGATCATGCTGTTATGTCTACTTACTCACCACGTCAAATGGAAATTCTCGCTCAGGTGCGGGAAAATGGTACGGCAGGCATTGACTATCTCTCCCGTGAGTTTGCAGTTTCTACGCAGACTATTCGTCGTGACGTCAATCAGCTGTGTGAGTTTGGTGAGTTGAGACGAGTTCGGGGAGGCGTCACACTGCCACCTCCCAAATCACACACTCAATTGAGCATCAATGCGACACACCTCTCAGGAAAATATCACGAACTGGCTTCAAGAGTAGCATCACATATTCCGGATCATTCCTCTCTTGCAATCGTCTCATCGCCCTTGATGATTTTGGTAATTCAGGCATTAAGGGAAAAATCAGGCCTTAAAATTTTCACCAACGACTTGACTGTAGCATTATTGGCATCGCACCAAAAGGATTGGCAAATCGTAATTGCTGGTGGTCTTGTTGTCAGTCCAAAATCAGAAGAAGCCCCCCTTCAGGCCAAACCGGTCAGTGGCTCGAAAATTGCCGATTTTTTTTCTCGTTTTGAAGCTGACTTCGGATTGATACAGGCGACGGCAATCTCGCCTCAAGGAATGTTGCTGGAAACAGCGGAAGAAGAAGCAGAGATCATTCAAACAGTTCTATCTCACGCAAACAACGGGTTGCTATTGTTGGATTCGGATCAGTTGGATCGATCTGCCCATGTCAGAGCAGCAGATCTGAATCAGATAGATCGAATTTTCAGCAATAAGACACATGACAATCCGACAAAAGATATCAACTCAGTTATGTCTCAACCGGCATGCAACGACAGATCTAGCAGATTTGTGAGCTTATATTGATGGAATGAGATAGTCGGGCTTGATTCCGCTGGAGGCAATATAGTCATTGATATCATGGCCTTTGAACAGACCATGGTCAGTGACGAGAATACCTGTCCAGCCACAAGCTTGTGCGCCAAGAATATCGGTATGCAAGGTATCCCCCAACATTGCAATACGGCTTGGATCTGCATTGTTCTTGTCGCCCAACCGCTCGTGAATATGATCATAGACACTTCCATAGGGCTTGCCATGAAATTTCAAGGATAGGTTTGGCAAGGCATCTTGCAAATCGTGGGCGAAGTAGCCGGGCTCCAAACTCAAGCCATCCTCTCGAGGGGCAACCAGATCAGGATTGGCGACCACAACAGGGCGAGGATTTGCCGCCAGACTGTGCAACAGCATGGTTTGCTTCATTCGTGACCATCCTGCGGATGATAAGAAGAGGAAACCATCGACCCGGTCATAATCGGCACCATCGATGCCCAATGCACTATTGGGCAGGGTAAGTTGACCGGCATGATAATCTTCCGGTCCGATGACACCCCAATGTCCGACATCGGCATAATCATCAAGATGCATTTCGCATACTGCGCGGCTGGATATCAACTCTTCAGGTCTGAAATCAAAACCAAGTTTTTGAAATTTTTCAATTGTTTGCGGAAATGTGAAAGAAGCAGCATTGGTCAGGACGAACAACGTCTTACCCATATCTCGTAAAGCGTCAATGCGCTCACGTGCTCCGGGAATAGGGGTCTCTCCTACATTCAAAACGCCAAATGCATCAAAGACAAATACATCAAATTTGTCCGCCAATGCACCAAGGTTCGGAGCTTCAATGTACTTTTCCGCCTGAGATTGCCTTTGATTGTAAGAAGAAGAGGAGGAAGCATCCTGTCCAATATATCCGGGCAAGCGAGCACGAATGGCCTCATATCGTGCAAAAGCGTCCTGAGTGGAAAGGGCAGGATACATGGTAGCTCCTCTTCTTCAATTCTCTATCTATATATGAGTGAGAAATCTAATCACCCGAATCTAAAGTTCGTCACATTGGCCAATGAGCACCCACCACACTAGCGCTGGTCTTCCGGCAACCAATGATAGCCTTGTTCCAATAGCAGCCTTTGGACGCGGGAAGGATAGTCCGAAATGATGCCATCCACGCCCAATTTGATCATGGCCAGAATGTCTTCGGTCTCATTCACGGTCCAGGCATTGACCTTCAGACCAAGTGAATGGGCCTTGTTCAACTGCCCCTGATCCAGATCCTTGAAAAAGCTGCCCCAAATTGGAATGCCAGCTTTTGCAATCATGGTCGGGATGCATCCGTTGGCGGCGATATAATCCGAACTGCCAATCCACGGAGAACCATCATAGATAGTCCCTTTGATGCCTTTGCCCCCATCGGGAATATCCGGTTTCTGCAAAGTCAGGCAAGCGCGTTGAACATGAGGAGCCAGCTTGGTCAATTCTTCCATCAAAGCCCAGTCAAAGCTTTGCAGCAAAACCTGATCTTCAAAGTCATGATCTTTGATCAGTTTGACCAGTTTTTGGGCAACATCCTTGACGCGATCCTGATGGCGAGAGAGACTTGCCTCGCTCTTGATCTCGATATTGAGGATCTCATCACCCACTCCGACATCCTTGAGCAGATTGATGACCTCTTCCAGTGACGGAATGGTGACATCACTCATGAAGGCTTGATCGGGAAAACGTGACGCATATTCACTTCCCGCTTTCAGTCCGCCAACATCATAACGTTTGATATGCTCTTGTGTCAGTGAGATGACTTCATGATCGTCATCCAGCCAGACGCCTTGCTCGTCACGAGTGCCGTGCTTGGCAAGTGTCAGGTCATGGGTAGCCATGAAAACATCATCGCTGGACAATTGGATATCAAGTTCAAGGATCTTGACCCCGATACCCAGAACGTAGGCAAAGCCTTCCAAGGTGTTTTCAGGCAATATACCACGTGCACCACGGTGACCATGAATTTCGATCACCCGTCGAGCGTCATTTTGCAAATTTTCAGTCATGGACCAAAACTTTCAAATCGCGCCTAGTTCACGCGTTGGGTGGTTTCTGGGTCGAACAGATGCACATTGGCTGGGTCAACGGACAGGCCGATAGAGGTGCCACGATCCAGTTTTTGAATCCCATCAAGACGTACAGAAATCTGTTCTTCGGTATTCAGTAATGTGCCATGAACAATGGTATCCGCCCCCAATTGCTCAACCACGTCAACGGTGACTGTGAACTGGGCGTCATGGCTGCCTGAGAGATGCAGATGTTCTGGGCGCGCGCCAGCCTTGAGGGTCTTGCCAGCCTGATTTTCGGCACCGCAAGCTACCGGGATCACCTCGTTATTGGCGAGGGAGACACTCTGGCCATCGCTGCCGCAAACGCCATCGAGAATATTCATCGCAGGAGAGCCAATGAAACCTGCCACAAACAAGGTCTGTGGTTTGTCATAAAGATCAATCGGTGTGCCGAATTGCTCAACATTACCACCGTTCAGAACCATCAAACGGTGACCAAGTGTCATGGCCTCTACCTGATCGTGGGTCACATAAACGGAAGTAATACCCAAGCGTTCCTGCAACTTCTTGATTTCAAGCCGCATCTGGACACGCAGCTTGGCATCCAGGTTGGAAAGTGGTTCATCAAACAAGAAGACGCTTGGTTCGCGAACGATGGCGCGACCCATGGCGACACGTTGACGTTGACCGCCCGAAAGTTGACGTGGAGCGCGTTGCAGATAAGGGCTCAGCTCCAGAATTTTTGCAGCTTCTTCTACCCGGCGTTTGATCTCATCCTTAGGTAGGCCGCGAATTTTCAGACCATAGGACATGTTGTCAAATACGCTCATATGCGGATAAAGCGCGTAATTCTGGAACACCATCGCGATGTCACGTTGGGAAGGTTCGAGATTATTGACGATCTGATCCCCGATACGAATATTGCCTTCTGTCACGGTTTCAAGACCCGCAATCATTCGAAGAAGGGTGGACTTACCACAGCCGGATGGTCCGACGATGACGACGAACTCGCCTGCTTCAATTTCTCCGTCAATGCCATGAATGACCTGGGTCTGACCATAGGCCTTACGGATATGTTCGAGTGCAATTTTAGCCATTGCTTATACCTGTCTAATTCTATGCGCACTGGCGCTTATTTCTCGGTTTCCGTCAGGCCTTTGACGAATAGTTTCTGCATTCCGATCACAACAAAGACCGGGGGAACCATGGCGAGCAGTGCGGTCATCATGATGATGTTCCATTGCGGAGATTGCTCGGCTGCTTCCAGCATCTGCTTGATGCTCATCACGATTGTGGTCATGGAGGTATCGGTCGTGACCAGAAGAGGCCACAGATACTGGTTCCAACCAAAGATGAACATGATGACAAAAAGAGCTGCGATATTGGTGCGCGACAGGGGAAGCAGAATGTCCCAGAAGAAGCGCAACGGTCCGGCTCCATCAATTCGCGCACTTTCCAAAAGTTCGTCTGGAATGGTCAAAAAGACCTGTCGGAACATGAAGGTTGCGGTTGCAGAGGCGATCAACGGAATGGACAATCCCCAATAGCTGTTCAGCATGCCCAGATTGGCTACGACCTCGAAGGTTGGCAGGATGCGAACCTCTACTGGTAACATCAAGGTAATGAAAATCATCCAGAAGAAGGTCATCCGGAACGGGAATTTGAAATAGACGATGGCAAAAGCGGAGATCAGGGAAATGCCGATCTTTCCAATGGAAATCATCAAGGCCATGGCCAGACTGTTCAAAAGCATCAACCAAACTGGTGCATTCTCTGTACCGCTGAGGCCTGCTCCAAACAGGGTGCGTTCCAAGTTAACGAAAAATTGGTCACCCGGCCAGAGAGGCAAGGGGGTCTGAACCATGCGGATTTCGTCATGGGTCGAGGCTACAAAGGTGATCCAGATTGGCAGTGCAATAATCAGGATACCCAAGATAAGCATCGCATGCGTGAAAAAGGTCACGATTGGTCTGTTCTCAATCATTAATATTCGACCTTTCTTTCAACATAGCGGAACTGAACTACGGTCATGACGATTACGATGAACATCAAAATGACGGACTGTGCTGCGGAACCACCAAGGTCAAGACCGACGAAACCATCATTGAACACCTTGTAAACAAGGATGGTTGTGGAGTTGGCCGGGCCACCCTGGGTCACCGCATGGACGATGCCGAAGGTTTCGAAGAAGGCATAAACCACATTGATCACCAGCAGGAAGAAAGTCGTCGGCGAGATCAACGGGAAGATAATGGTGGAGAATCGTTTGATCGGTCCCGCGCCATCTATGGCAGCAGCTTCTATCACGGATTTCGGAATGGACTGCATGGCAGCCAGATAAAACAGGAAATTATAGGCAACCTGTTTCCAGGCTGCTGCCATAATTACCAGAGCCATTGCTTGGGAACCATTGAGATAATGGTTCCAGTCAATGCCAAAGAAACGCAGGAAATACGGGAAAATGCCCAAGGTCGGGTTGAACATGAAGACCCAGAGTGCACCAGCCAGAACTGGCGCAATTGCATATGGCCAGATCAACAGCGTGCGGTAAAAGGTTGCCCCTCTGACAACGCGGTCGGCAAAGCCTGCCAAAACCAGTGCGAAGGACATGGACAGAAACGCGACAGCTGCCGAGAAAAAGGCTGTGCGCCAGAAACTGTCGATATAATGACTATCTTCAAACAGAAGCTCGAAATTTTCGAACCATACAAATTCGGAACCCAGACCAAAGGCATCTTCAATCAGAAAGGACTGATAGAGTGCCTGACTAGCGGGCCAGATAAAAAACACAATTGTAATAAGGATTTGCGGCGCCACCAATAAATAGGGAAGGGGTGACGCGGGAAAATGTACGCGCTTTATCATGAAGGGCTCCAGATATGCAGGAGCACCCCGGCGCAAGCAGCGCCAGGATGCGTTATTCAGATAGCGAGCTTATTTGGCAGAGCGCTCGAATTTACGCAGCAACGCATCACCACGCTTCTTGGCATCATCCAGAGCGGTTTTTGCATCCTTGGAGCCGTTCCAGAGCGCTTCCATCTCTTCGTTGATGATGTCACGAACCTGAACGAAGCTACCGAACCGCAGACCGCGAGAAGCAGCAGTTGGCGTGTTCAGGCTCAGCTGCTGAATAGCAGTATCCGTGCCCGGGTTCTTGTCGTAGAAACCTTGTTTCTTGGACAGTTCGTAAGCAGGAGTGGTGATCGGAACATAGCCGGTTTCCTGATGCCACCAAGCCTGTACTTCTGGAGAAGACAGGTAGGTCATGAATTTGGCCACGCCTTTATATTCTTCACTCTCATGGCCTTGCAGAACCCAAAGAGTTGCACCGCCGATGATGGAGTTCTGTGGCTTGTCAGCAACCTTGGTATCCAGAGGCAACATGGTCTGACCGAATTCGAATTTGGCCTGACCCTTGATGGAGCCATAGTAAGCGGAAGAGTTCATCCACATGCCGCATTCACCATTGGTGAACAATGGCAAGGAGTCACCACGACGACCGCCATAGACAAAGGATTTGTCTTTGGACATGGCAGCAATATCGTCGAGACGGTTTGCAACCTTGTCATTGTTGAAGGTGAACTCGGTGTCAAAACCGGCAAAGCCATTTTCCTTGGTGCCCATTTCAATATTATGCCATGCGGAGAAGTTCTCGATCATGACCCAGGACTGCCAACCGAACGACAGGCCACATTTCATGCCGCTGTCGACAAGCTTCTTGGAAACAGCTTTCACATCGTCCCAGGTTTTAGGAACATCAGCACCAGCCTTTTTCAGGGCGTCTTTGTTGTACCACAGAACCGGAGTGGAGCTGTTGAACGGCATGGAGAGCAGTTCGCCTTCAGGGGTCTGATAGTAAGAGATCACTGCAGGCAGGTATTGGGATTTGTCGAAAGCTTCGCCAGAGTCGGCCATTAGTTTTTCAACTGGATATACGGCGCCTTTGGCAGCCATCATTGTTGCAGTGCCAACCTCAAAGACCTGCACGATATGTGGTTGCTGTTTCGCACGGAAAGCAGCAATCGCGGCAGTCATGGTTTCGGTGTAGTTGCCTTTGTAGACAGGTACAATTTTATAGTCAGACTGGGTTGCGTTGAAATCATTGGCGATTTTGTTGACGCGTTCACCATTGGTGCCGCCCATTGCGTGCCACCACTGAACTTCGGTAGCAGCCAATGCAGGAGAAACGAGACCGGCGAGCATGCTGGCTCCCAGCAGACATGCAACTTTGCGAGACATTTTCATCTTCATTGTCCTTTGCTCATTCGAGACAAATGTAAATTCACTCTCCCCCCAGAAATGTCTTTCGCTAGTGTTCAATTGGCAGCTTCCAATTGATCAAAGGCGGGGAGGTTAATCTCATCAACCATCCCGCAGTTGGCTTGCGCAGGAGAGAAGCGCTTTAGCCAGGCACATGTCCTTGGCCAGCCATACCAGACAGTCACAAGCTTATTAGGTGAGAAAAATAATTCAAATGAATTTTTTTCGCAATCGTCATAACATTGTGTTATAGAAGCGGGAAGTTGTAAAGATTCAAGAAGATACCTTTGGGAATAAGTCGGGAGATTTCGACCAATGCTTCAAGTCAGACAATTGGAAGCCTTCCGTGCAGTGGCGCTCACAGGCAATGTTACCCTTGCTGGTCAACAACTTGGCATCTCTCAACCCGCTGTGAGCAGGTTGATCAATTCATTAGTCCAGAGCCTTGGGTTTCCTGTTCTGGTGCGTGAAGGCGGGCGGCTGGTACCCACGCATGAGGCGCGTTTCCTTCTTGATGAAATTGATCGTGTCATGGCCGGCTTGCGCAACATCGAACAGATGTCCAAAGAGATCCATGAACGTAAGGTTGGCCATGTTCGCGTTGCCTGCCTTCCTGGTTTTGCGACTACCCATCTTCCTGGCATCATCGCTCAGTTTTTGAAGGAACGCCCTGGCGTTACCTTGGCACTGGAACCTGATCGTCCTGAGAGGATCCTCGATTGGATTATCTCGCAACAATATGACTTGGGTATTACAGCCGACTATCACGATCATCCGGTGATTGAATCAATTCCGCTCATGATGCGAACGGTTGCGATACTGCCCCTCAATCATCGATTGAAAGACAAAGAACAAATCACCCCCAGGGACCTGGATGGAGAACCTTTCATCCATACAAGACGAGCCAGCAGATTTTTCAATCTGGTCAAAACAGCCTTTGAATCCTCTGGTGCAAGGCTGAACTCATTGATTGAAACACGGCAGTTTGGTGCTGCGTGCAGGATTGTTGCCAATGGAGTAGGGGTGAGCGTAGTCTCTATTATTGATGCTCTGGAATATGAGAAGGAAGGTTTGATCATCAAACCTTTTTCTCCGGTGATCCCACATGAAGTACATATTCTCTATCCAACTCACACTCCGCGCTCCATGGTTACCATGGAATTCATTGATATGTTTGTGAGCAGTCTGGATGATTATCAGGTCCGAACGACCAGAAAATAGCGGTGCTCCACGATCGTCACGAAGCCGAGGAAAAAGCGGATGCAATTGGATTATGACCTTTGGCAAATTATTGCGATAATCCTGACATATTTGTCAGCTGCATTTGCGAAAGGTATTTCTGGTCTTGGCTTTTCAACTATGTGCCTGCCATTCCTTGCAATGACAGTGGGTCTCAAAGACGCTCTGTCGTTGGTGATCATTCCTTCCGTCTTGGCCAATCTCATTATCATGCATGGTGCTGGTCAGTTCACGCAAACCATACAGCGGTTTCATCTGATGTTGCTGGCGACGATCCCTGGACTATTGATTGGTCTTTGGATTTTGGACGTTATTGATGGTGGCATGGCTGGAGCTCTACTTGGTGGTATTCTGATCATCTGGTGTCTGGTTTCCTTTGCGAAGCCTGATTTCCGCTTGAAACCTTCTTTGGAAAATCCGTTAGGTGTCATCAGTGGCTTTCTGACCGGCGTCGTGAATGGGCTAACCGGATCTCAAGTCATGCCTTCTTTACCTTACCTGATGGCTCTCGGGTTGAACCGTCAGATGTTTGTACAGGCAATGAACTGTAGTTTCACGCTCTCGAGCTTCGTTATGGCTTTGGGTTTGATGAAGTTGGACTTGTTTTCAATAGATGCGGTTCTAGTCTCACTTATTGGAACATTCTTTGCATTCCTCGGTCTTAAGCTTGGGGAGAGCTATCGAAGCCGCCTATCCACCGAGATGTTTAGACGAACAGTTCTTGTGATGCTTTCAATGATGGGCGCTAGCTTGATCATACGAACGATCTTTTAATCGGTAGACAATATTAAAAATCAGCAATGAAGTTGCAACTTAATTGCAACTGGATTGACGTTGATCAAAATTTGATTGTAAGTTTCATATTATAAGACATAGCCAAGGCCTGACCAGCCCACATTCCTTCATCGAGGACCATAATAACGTTGATTTTCCAAGGAGATCATCATGATCACTCGTCGGTCCTTGCTCGGCTATACTTCATCCATCATCGGCTCTAGTCTGCTTTTGGGGGCGGGCAGTTCTATTGCAACTGCAGCCAATGCTGCCAGTGCGCTAACCCTTTATGGGCCTCCAGTTGGGCCATCTGTCACGCTGGCCTATATGGCCAAACAGGGTTTGCTGAGCAAAGCTGCAGGCGGTACGGTTGATTTCGAAATCTATAAATCCCCTGATGTATTGCGCGCCAATTTTGTTTCTGGTGATTGGAAACTGGCGGTCACTCCATCTTATGTCGCTGCCAATCTGGCCAACAAAGGCCTTCCGGTAAAAATGCTCAACATCATGACGTGGGGCATGCTCTATGTTCTGAGTTTTGATGAAGCCATCAAAAAGCCGGAAGATCTGGTGGGCGAGACTGTAGGCATGTTCTTCCGCAATGATATGCCGGATCTGGTCTTTGGCAGAGTGATGGAAGAAAAAGGGCTGAAGGTCGGAACCGACTATAAACTCCACTATGTTGGTACTCCGTTTGAAGCTCTGCAATTGCTGCTGTCTGGCCGTATCAAACATTGCGTTCTGCCTGAGCCTGCAGCGACTGCAGGCATGGTCAAAGGTAAGAAGTTAGGCAAAAAGCTGTATCGCTCGCTGGATCTGGCCAAGGAGTGGGCATCTGTGACTGGTGGGGAAGGGCGCTTCCCAATGGCAGGCGCCATGGTGCATCAGGATTTGCTGGATAAGAATCCGGCACTGATCGAAGAATTCCAGAAACAGGCTATGGAAGGCACCAAATGGGTACAGGGCAATCCCATGGAAGCGGCCAAGGTTGCGGCCGAGACCATGCCTCTGCCGGCACCTGTCATCGCCAAATCTATTCCTCATACGCACCTGACCATGGAGCGGGCTAGCGATATCCGCAATGAGCTTGAAACCTTCTATGGTCTGCTGGCTGAAAAGAACCCGGCCATCATTGGCGGCAAGCTGCCTGACGCCAGCTTCTATCTGTAATCTGGCAAGGGAGGGGGAGCGAGCATGATAGCGAAAACCGGCTCATTCATTGCCCGGATCTGGTCCGGCTGGGGAACTTTGGCTGGGGTCTTCATGATCATTGCATTGTGGCAAGTTGGTTATGAGAGCTTCGGCGCGCTCGTTCTTCCTGATCCCCTACAGTCCTTCTCACAATTGTTGACGATCTTTCAGCAATCCGAAGGGCTGGACTATATCGCCATTACTGCCCGTAGAGCCATGATCGGCTTTGCATTGGCCAGTTTGATTGGTGCTTGCATCGGTTTGCTTGCAGGATGGTCCAATACATTGGCCATCCTGTGCCGCCCATTTCTGACTGTCATGCTGGGCGTGCCGCCCATTGCTTGGATCGTGCTGGCGCTTCTCTGGTTCGGCGGCAGCGATGGTACGCCTGTCTTTACTGTTTTCATTTCCACTGTGCCCTTGGTTTTCGCCGGAGCTTTGCAAGGCATCCGAATGCGGGATGCTACATTGGATGAGATGGCAGATAGCTTCGAAATTCCCTGGTGGGACAAGGTTTGGCATGTCCAGATCCCACAAGTCATCTCTTACTTGTTCCCAGCTTGGGCTACTGCACTCGGTCTCAGCTGGAAGGTGGTTGTTATGGCAGAGCTTCTCTCATCCAGCGAAGGTATTGGTGCAGGCCTGGCAGAGGCGAGAGTGAATATCGATACCGTCACCACCATGTCCTGGATCGTTGCTGTTGTTGGCCTGTTGCTGTTTCTGGAAGGCTTCTTTCTCAATCCCATAAAAGAGCATGTGGAGGGTTGGAGAAATGATGTTTGACCCTGGAAGACTAGAGACAGCGCAGGATGTTTCATCGCCCGATCCTGTTTTGAAAGTCAAAATAACTGATCATCGCTACCATCCGTTGCAACAAGTGCTTGATGAATGTGCACTCGGTATCAATAAAGGTGAGATTGTCAGTCTTATTGGGCCCTCGGGCTGTGGCAAGTCAACATTTCTTAAAATTGCTGCCGGGCTGTTGGAGCCAAGCGAAGGCAAAGTGGTGAGCAAGACAAAAGATAGTGCTGTCCTGTTTCAGGAGCATCGTCTTTTGCCTTGGAAGACATTGATCGACAATATGAGCTTCGGCTTCAGAGGGCGCACAATCCCTTCCGATGAGAAAGCAAGGCGTCTCAGAAAAGCCGCCCAGATCATGGGTTTTTCCGACGAAGATATGGTGAAATATCCATCCGAACTGTCAGGTGGAATGCGTCAGCGTGCGGCTCTTGCCCGTGCTCTGATGATAGAACCGGACTTACTCTTTCTGGATGAACCATTCAGTGCCTTGGATATTGGCAGACGCCGGGAAATGTATCGCTTGCTGCTTGGTGAAGTGCGTCAACGAAATTGCACAGTTTTGATGGTGACCCATGATGTGTTTGAAGCGCTTTCCTTGAGTGACCGCGTCATTATCATGTCTCCCGACCCAGGGGCGTTCTTGAAAGAAATCAAGGTCAGTATCCCTTTGGAAGAGCGCACACGCCATATGGTCGCGGATCTGGAAGCAGAATTGCTGTGTGATAGCGAAGTAGCGGAATTGTTCAGAATGCATGATTGGGATCAGGTACTATGAGTGAAGGTATCCTGCAGCCAACGGAGCAGCCACAAGAGCAGATACGATTCATTGATCATCCGGTTTTCTCTGATGGTTTTCGGGTTTTCTTCCCGCTTGCAGCACTCAGCGCCCTTGGTCTTATCCTTTTTTGGGGATTGAGCTTATCCGGTTTGATCTCGATTGAGGCTTCACTAAGTCCACTGGCCTTGCATCGCTATGACATGATCTTTGGTTTTCTGGTTGCAGCTATGGCAGGCTTTCTGACCACGGCTGTACCATCCTGGAGCAAAACATCTCCAGTGGCTGGCTGGGAGTTATTTGGATTGGGGCTCCTTTGGTTGGCGGGTAGATTTGCTTTCTGGGGGTCTGATTGGGTGCCAGTATGGCTTGCCTTCAGTTTGCACTTTGCGTTTTTGATTGCACTGGCAATCCGCATTTTGCCACCGCTTTGGACTGCCAAAATGCGTCATCTGATCTGGCCTGTAATTCTGCTGGCTATAGCACAAGGCATTAGTGTGGTCGGATATGTGTCTGATGGCATCGTGATAAACGCGCAATGGGTATTGAGCTTTGATACCGGCCTTGCAATGGCCGAAGGGGCTTTCGCCATCATGGTGCTTACCGCTCTTGCTCCAATTTCGACGGTTATTGTCAATCATGCGCTGGATCAGCGCGATGATGGTGTGAAGTTCATTCCGCGTCCCCCATTTCGCCGCGCTGCTATGCTCTGCCTTGGTCTTTATACGCTGGCGCGTATGGGGCAGGCATCAGATGGATTGCAAGGATGGTTGGCATTGGCGGCAAGCTGCTCTGTTCTCAATATCCTTCAGGACTGGCATATGAAAGGGGCTTTGGGTACAAGCTTTTCCAAAAGTCTCTACTTGGTCTATTGGTTCCTGGCTGTCGGATTGGCATTACAAGGCCTAAGTCTATTGGAATTGGTACCTGTAGAGGCTCTGGTTGCCGGGCGGCATATGCTCTTCATTGGTGGTTTCTCACTGGCAACTCTGATGGTCCTGATTATTGCTGGGACCCGACATACCGGACGCAGTCTTGCTCCATACCCGCTATTCATCGCATCTATCCTGACTTTGGTCATGGCCTGCGTCGCACGATCAGTGTTACCGCTTGTCTTGCCGGATATCGATTGGATGATGCTCGCATGGATCTGTTTTGCTTTAAGCTTTGCCTTTTATCTGAGGCAAATTACGCCATGGATTTTGGCGGAGAATGTGAATGACTGACAACACCCGAAAATTCTCAACTGATGCGCTCTTTTCCTTAGGCTTTAGACCGTTTTATCTGGCAGGTGCATTCTACGCAGCGGCAAGTCTTCTCATTTGGGTGGCCTATCTATTCGATTTTGTGGAACTTCAGGGCCCGTTTGAAGGATCGCTATGGCATGCCCATGAGCTGATTTTTGGTTTTGCCGTTGCCATTCTGGTCGGTTTCCTCTTCACTGCCGTTCGCAACTGGAGTGGCCTGCCAACGCCCAATGGCAAAGCTCTGGCGGCCTTGCTTTTGCTCTGGGCAATAGCACGGATCATGCTGATTTTTGATGCCGGCCCTTGGGTGCCAATTATCGATCTTCTTTTCCTGCCATTGGCGGCATTGGGTATCGCAGTGCCTTTGATTAGAAGTGGTAACAAACGAAACTATTTCACATTTCTGCTGATGCTTTTATTGGCACTGGCCAACGGTGCCTTTTATGCCATCGCCTATGACTGGATTTCAGTAGACCCGAATACGGTCTTTTTGATTGCACTGGATGTGTTTGCCATCTTCATTACGGTGATTGGCGGGCGGATTATCCCGCTCTTTTGCAATAATGCTACAGGAAGCAAACGAGCACAGCGTCACCAAAATCTGGAATATGCCATTGTCACGGGCATGGTTCTGTTGCTGCTCAGTGATCTTGCCTGGGGGCTTACAGATGATTGGGCTATGCCAAGAGCAGGGTTTCTGCTTGCACTAGGATTGCTTCATTGCACCAAAGTTGCTCTTTGGAGACCTCAAATCACCTTGGCAAATCCTATGCTATGGATTTTGCCTCTTGCCTATAGCTGGTTGCCCATTGCATTGCTGTTGCGTGCGGCCTCATTAGCAGGGGCACCGATAGATCAAATTCTTGCGTTGCATGCCTTAACGGTTGGCTCCATGGGTGGCATGATGTTGGCTATGATGACACGGTCTGCATTAGGGCATACTGGACGGCAAATTATCGCCAGCAAAGTAGAGACCTTCATCTTCATTTTCGTCACATTGGGGGCGATGGTTCGAGTTTTCGGCCCCATCGTCATGCCTCAGCTCTACTTGCTTGAAATAGCAATCTCCGCCATTTTCTGGAGCCTTGCCTTTGGCCTCTTCTTTGTCAGTTATTGGAAAATTCTGACTCGCCCACGCGCGTGACCATGAACACGGATGAGCTTCACTCGACTAAAGTTGAGTGAAGCTGAATGCGCGATTAAATTTCTGAAATATATAGGCTTTTGATGCGTCAATTTGTCGTCTGACTCGCTTTGATTTTATTTTGAATCTATTATACAAGTTTATAAAACTTGAATATAAAAATCATGATATAAAATGATGCTTTCCCGATGAGCGAGATTGAGATGTCAAACCACGTGCGACTGAAAAAACATCAAATGATGCTAATAATTGGCATTAGCATCTTTGGTGTCATTGGCCATTCCGATAATGCAACAGCAGCAGATTTCATTGAAACACAGAGTATGATGCGTCATGCGGCGGGTGGGCCGCCAGCTGTTCCTTCTCCTCTTGAGCTTCTGCTTGCAAAGCCAGCGATGCAGTTCCGACATGATGATCAACTGCCGATGACAACGGGCGTGGAAGGGGACGTCGCCAAAGCCAACCGCATGGTCAAGGTCATGGGCGGCTATAACGGTGATGGCAGCGTCAAAACCGGTGCTGCTCAGGCACGTTTGATGGCACCCGGTATCGTGGTTCTGGCTGGCATGCGTTACGATCAGGCAGATGATTACGACGATGCCGATGGCAACGAAGTCAAGTTCGGTTACAAGCGCGATACCGAGCAACTCGTTATTCAATGGATGCCAAATGCAGGTGGTAAACTGAAGCTGGTCGGCATTCGTGATGTCATCCAGGATGATATTCAGCCGCATCACGCGATGGATGTGCCAACCACCACCCGCTATGTCGGGAAGGCCAGTTTTGAACAGGCACTGGAAGGCGATGTACTCAAAGGCTTCGGACTGAATTTCGCATCAAAGAATGTCGAACGTGAGCCTGATAATTACACCAACCGCGATGACGGCAATCCCGGCAACAATATGCGAGCGCTTACCAAGCGACATATTCTGGAAGGTGACGCAAACGCAAAGCTGAATCTGGGGGGGTGGGCAACGACTGCCGCAGTGAGTGGTGGATGGGACAATCATGACGCCCGTCGGTATCAGGATTCTCAAGGCGGCATTATCAACGCAATCAAACTGCCAGACATCACCCGCACGATGTTTGGTTTGTCATTGGATAGCAAACGCAACTTCGAGAATGGCTTCAAATTGCAGGCCGGTGTTCGCTATGATTATATCCACGCAGACCCTGAGGCCGTGAATGAGACCGGTCAAGTTGTGAACCCTCCACCGGCGGCTCCGGCATTTAACATGTCACCTGCCGCACTCTATGGCCAATATTACGGCGCTAGCGGGGATTTTAAACGCGATGACCACAATATCTCAGCCCGTTTGCGAGTCAGCAAAGCTGCGATGGATAACAGATTCTCAGTCTTTGCAGATCTGAGCCGTAAAGTTCGCTCTCCGGATAACATTGAAGCCTACCATGCGGTCACGAACCCGACTGCGTCAGCTCGCTGGATTGGCAACCCTAATCTGGACCCGGAAGCGCATCATAAAGCCGAACTCGGTTTCATATGGACTGGTGCCAATTACAAAGGCTATGGCCAACTGAGCCCCAATGCTGAGGGTCCATTTGATGCGGACAATATGAAAGTCAGCCTCTCCGGGTATGTGGATGCGGTCGATAACTTTATTGCGTTTGATCGCGCGCATGGTCAAACCGGCATTCTGCAGAATGACAACGCACTTATCTATCGTAACATCGATGCGCTCTTCGCCGGCGTGAACTTCGAGGCTCGTTGGAATCTGACCAATAATTGGTCCACCGCAGTCAAAGCCGCCTATCTGTGGGGCAACAATGAAAGCGATAACCGAGCGCTCTATCAGATTGCACCTTTGGAAGCCAATTTCCTGATTGATTATCGTGACATGCTTGGTTCCGTCGGTACTTGGAATATCGGCGCAAAGCTGCGTGTGGTTGCAGATCAAAGCCGTGTTGATACCAACGTCACAACTGGCCTTGGAATGGATCAAAGCGAAGGCAAGGGCTTTGCCACAATTGACGCTTATGGCGGCATCCAGATTGGCAATCGCTGGTCGGTTACAGCAGGTGTGAACAATCTGCTCAACGCTGATTATCAGGAGCATATTACCGGTACGCACGTAGCTGCTGCCACCAAAACCAAGATCAATGCACCGGGCCGGAACTTCTTCCTGCGCTCGCAACTCAATTTTTAGAGCCTATCCCCGAAAAGTTGTTCGACTTTTCGGACAAGGATTGGCGTGAACAAGAACCCATCCCCGGAAAGCTGTTCGACTTTTCGGATAAGGATATGCGTCAAATAAACTCTAGGTATTCGCTATGCTTAATCGTCGTGACTTTCTTGCCTGGTCGGCTGTGGGCCTCAGCACCACTCTTACGGCTGGTGCAGTCAACTCACTCTTTCCTGCTCCAGCCATCGCACAAGGCTTGGACAGTCTGACCATCTATGGTCCTCCAGCCGGACCGTCCATTGCTCTGGCCCATTTGGTCCAGTCTGGGGCTCTGAAAGACCATGCCCAAAAGGTGAAGTTCGAGCTATGGCGCAATCCTGATCAACTGCGGGCGGGGGTGCTGTCTGGAAAAATGCAGATTACTGGTACGCCAAGCTATGTGGCGGCCAACCTCTATAACCGTGGTGTCGATGTCCATATGGGCAGCATCGTGACATGGGGCTTGCTCTACTTGATGTCTCGCGAAGGCAAGGTCTCTTCTATCAAGGACCTTCAAGGTAAGACGATCCTCATGCCATTTAAAAATGATATGCCGGATCTGGTCTTCCGTGCCATGGCGGCAAAAGTTGGTATGAAAGCAGGTCGCGATTTCAAACTGCAATATACCAGCACGCCGCCTCAAGCCATGAAAATGCTCATTGCTGGCAAAGCCGAAATGGCGGTGCTGCCAGAACCTGCTGCAACTGCATCCCAGATGATGGGCATGAAAAGCGGTGTTGGTATCACCCGTGCATTGGATATGCAGAAAGAGTGGGGTGGTACCATCGGTGGCGGATCGAAGATTCCACAGGCGGGTATGATGATTTCTGGTAAGCTTGCCAAAGAACGCCCAGAGCTTGTTGATGCCTTCAATAAAGCTATGGTCACATCCGGTCGTTGGACATGCAATAATCCCGCAAGTGCCGCTAAAATTGGCGCAACCTATCTTGGCCTGAAAGCACCAATTATCGAGCGAGCCATTCCATTCAGCAACATTGATGTGAAATCAGGCAAGGCATCTCGTTCAGAGCTGGAGCGTTTCTATAACGTGCTCAAAGGCATGTCTCCAGCCATCATCGGTGGTAAGCTGCCTAGTGAGAATTTCTACCTATAGAATACCTCTTTGCAAGAGTTGGCACTTTGAGAGCATATTCTTTGCCCCCTGACATCGAGTTATGTCAGGGGGTGTTTTTATGGCAAGATGGAATTCCTGAATTGTGCTTCCCTTTTCTGGAATAGGGTTATTCCCAGCTATGAAGTTTTGTAGAAGTTAGTTGCCTGAGATGACTTTCCTGCAACCAATTGCTGCGCTGCATCAATGCCAATTTAAGACTTTAGTGCACAAGTGCTGGATTAAATTAAATTATATAATACAAATGGTTAAATGAAAAATTATTTCTACTAATTTTTTAGTTTGACAATTTTAGTTGGTTGCCGGAACAATAGCCGGACCAGATTTTGATAGAAATCGCATGTATCTATAAAACTACTTTGGGAGGAGTAACATATGCGGAAAATTCTGCTATCGGCAGTCGCCATCTCTGCAATGATTGCCTCATCATCTGCTGTTCTGGCAGATAGTGCGGCAGCCAAGAAATGGGTCGATTCCGAATTCCAGCCATCTGTTCTGTCAAAAGACGATCAGATGAAGGAAATGGACTGGTTCATCAATGCAGCCGAGCCTTTCAAAGGCATGGAAATCAACGTGCTGTCTGAAGGCATCCCGACCCATTCCTACGAATCTGAAGTTCTGACCAAAGCCTTCTTCGAGATCACAGGCATCAAGGTCAATCACCAGATTCTTGGTGAGGGTGAAGTGGTTCAGGCCGTTCAGACCCAAATGCAGACCAAGCGCAATCTCTATGATGCCTATGTCAATGACTCTGATTTGATTGGTACTCACTCACGCTTGCAGCTGGCTTACAACCTGACCGACTGGATGGCAGGTGAGGGCAAGGCCGTAACCAACCCTGGCCTCGATTTGGGCGACTTCATGGGTACCCAGTTCACCACTGGCCCTGATGGCGATTTGTACCAGCTGCCAGATCAGCAATTTGCGAACCTCTACTGGTTCCGTAAAGACTGGTTCGACCGCCCTGATCTGCAAGAAAAATTCAAAGCAAAATATGGCTATGACCTAGGTGTTCCTGTCAATTGGTCTGCTTACGAAGATATCGCTGAATTCTTCTCCAAGGATGTGAAGGAAATTGACGGTACCGCAATTTATGGTCACATGGATTACGGCAAGCGCGCTCCTGACCTTGGTTGGCGTATGACTGATGCCTGGCTGTCCATGGCCGGTGCTGGTTCCAAAGGTGAGCCAAACGGTGTTCCAATCGATGAATGGGGCATCCGTATGGAAAAAGGCTCCTGTAATCCAGCTGGTGCATCTGTCACCCGCGGCGGTGCTGCCAACGGCCCAGCGGCTGTTTACGCGATCCGTAAATGGGATGAATGGCTGCGTAACTATGCCCCTCCAGGTGCTGCTTCCTATGACTTTTACCAGTCTTTGCCTGCACTTAGCCAAGGCAACGTAGCTCAGCAGATCTTCTGGTACACTGCCTTTACCGCTGATATGGTGAAGCCGAAGTCAGAAGGCAACAACACTGTTGACGATGCAGGCAAGCCACTATGGCGCATGGCTCCATCACCACATGGTCCATATTGGGAAGAAGGCCAGAAAGTTGGCTATCAGGACGTGGGTTCCTGGACTATCCTGAAATCCACTCCGGTTGATCGCGCCAAAGCGGCTTGGCTCTATGCTCAGTTCGTGGTCTCCAAGACCGTTGACGTGAAAAAATCCCATGTTGGTCTGACCTTCATTCGTGACAGCTCTGTAAATCATGAGAGCTTCACCGAGCGTGCAGGCAAACTTGGTGGTCTGGTCGAGTTCTACCGCTCTCCTGATCGTGTTGCATGGTCCCCAACAGGCATCAACGTGCCTGATTATCCAAAGTTGGCTCAGTTGTGGTGGCAGCAAATCGGTGACGTGAACTCCGGAGCCTTCACCCCTCAGGAAGCTATGGATCGTCTTGCATCCGAGATGGACACCATCATGGCTCGTATGGAGCGCGCGGATAAAGGTGCCAACGTTTATGGCGGCTGTGGTCCACGCCTCAACGAAGAGAAAGACGCCGAATGGTGGTTCAAAAACGGTGGTGCCAAGCCAAAGCTTGCCAACGAAAAGCCACAGGGTCAGACCGTCAATTATGACGAACTGGTCGCACGTTGGGCCAAGAACTAATCCTGACGGAATGACAAGAACAGGTCGGGGCTTCTAGCCCCGCCCAGGGCCGGGAGTGCTGAGCTTGGCACTCCTATCCTCCAGCCCTGCACTGGACCGAGCGCTGAAACTCCCCAAACGTTCAGTTGCTCGGCCTTAGTGCGTAAAGCCGCACCATGAACTGACCATGCGTGTATTAGCTGGAGAGCGGGATATCTGGAACTGGCCACTTTCAGAAGTGAGGCAGATAAGACAGAACCCGATAGACAGGGCAAGGTAACTTCGAAATGACATTAGAACTCAAGGGCATCACGAAGCGAGTTGATGGCCGCCTCCATATTAAAGAGACATCTCTACGCCTTGAGCCAGGGCATTTCAATGTTCTGCTCGGCGAAACCGGGGCAGGCAAGACATCGCTGATCAAATTGATGGCAGGTCTTGATCGCTGTGCGTCCGGCTCCATCCTGATGGAGGGGGTGGATGTGACAAAACAGAATACCCAGCAACGCAATATCTCGCTGGTGCATCAGTTCTTCGTCAACTATCCCCATATGAGCGTTTTTGACAATATCGCATCCCCTTTGAAAGTTGCGGGTATGGCGAAATCCGAGATTGAGGGACGGGTAGAGGAAGCGGCAGACTTGTTGCAGCTACGTCCAATGCTGCATCGTCGCCCGCATGAGCTATCAGGTGGCCAGCAGCAGCGTACTGCGTTGGCCCGCGCCATTGCCAAGGAAAGCAATGCAGTTTTCCTTGATGAGCCTTTGGCCAACCTTGATTACAAATTACGCGAGGAACTGCGCGCACAATTGCCTGAATTGTTTGCTGGTCGCGGGGCTGTGGTCGTATATGCAACATCCGAACCCGAGGAGGCGTTGCTTCTTGGAGGGCAAACGGCCTTGATGCAGGACGGCAATGTAACCCAGTTCGGCAAAACTGCGGACATCTATCGCAATCCAGCAGATCTTGTTTCTGCAAGTGTATTTTCTGATCCTCCAATCAATTCAGCTCGGGTTACCAAGAAAGGCGATGAAATTCGCCTTGATGCCCATGTGAAGTGGACTGCAACTGGTGAAGCTTCTGGGCTCGCTGATGGAGAGTATGATGTTGCAGTTCGTCCCCACTATGTCAGCCCGGTACGCATTGCAGACCGTCATGTTCCCATGACCGGAACAGTTCAGGTGACCGAACTGACTGGTTCAGAATCCAGTGCTCACTTCAAATTGGGTGATCAGAGCTGGGTTTCTCTTTCACAAGGGGTCCATCCCTATCAGGTAGGAGAGGACCATGAGTTTTTCATGGATCCAGATCACTGCTTCTACTTCCTCCCCAATGGCCAACGGGCACGATAGGAAGGACCAAACGAATGGCAAAAATTACTCTTTCGAACCTGCGTCACTCCTATTATCCCAATCCATCAAAGCCGGATGATTACGCGCTTAAGCATCTCGATCTGTCTTGGGAAGATGGTGGTGCTTATGCGCTGTTGGGCCCTTCGGGCTGTGGCAAGTCTACCCTTCTTAACATTATTTCCGGCCTGCTCGTGCCATCTGAGGGGAAAATTCTCTTTGATGATAAGGATGTTACGCATCTAAAGCCGGCCGAACGCAATATCGCTCAGGTTTTCCAGTTCCCGGTCATCTATGACACCATGACTGTGTTCGACAATCTGGCTTTCCCGCTTCGCAACCGTCAGGTCGATGAAGCAACCGTGAAATCCCGCGTCGAAGCCATTGCCGATATGCTGGAAGTCACCGACATGTTGGGCACAAAGGCAGCTGGCCTGTCTCCTGACAACAAACAGAAAATCTCCATGGGCCGCGGTCTGGTGCGCGATGATATCAATGTTGTGATGTTTGACGAACCTCTGACCGTGATCGACCCACATCTGAAGTGGAAGTTGCGCTCCAAGCTCAAGGAGCTTCATCAGGAGCTTAAAGCCACCATGATCTATGTGACCCACGACCAGACAGAGGCATTGACCTTTGCCGATCAGGTAGTGGTGATGCAGGAAGGCGAGGTGGTGCAGATTGGCACTCCAGTCGAACTGTTCGAGCGCCCAACCCACACCTTCGTTGGCCACTTCATCGGATCCCCGGGCATGAATATTCTTCCATGTGAAGTGTCTGGCGGCAAAGCCATGTTCAATGGCCAATCAATCACCTTGGAAGGCGAAATTGAAGCAGGCGAGGGCAAGAGCAACGAAATTGGTATTCGCCCTGAACATGTAACAATTGCCGACAACGGCTTGGAAGCGGTGGTGAGCAAAGTCTCCGATGTCGGTCGCCATAATGTGGTGGAAGCAATGGTCGGTGGAACCAAGGTTGCATCCATCACGGAAGAAAGTGCGCCCAATCTAGGCGAGAGCATCCATTTGCAATTCGATCCTGCCAAAACACGCCTCTATCGCGATGGCTGGATTGCAACCAAAAGTGCGGGAGCTTGATCATGAAAACCGAAAATCAAAAAGCCTGGTTTTTTGTGCTGCCTGTTTTGCTTCTGGTAGCCTTCAACGCCCTGATCCCGATGATGACCGTGGTCAATTATTCGGTTCAGGAAACCTTTGGCGATAACCTTTTCTTCTGGCAAGGATTGGACTGGTTCCAGCAGATCCTGAATTCAGAGCGCTTTCACAATGCTCTGGGCCGTCAATTCCTGTTCACCGGCCTGATCCTCGCGATTGAAATCCCACTGGGTATCGCGATTGCGCTGGCCATGCCACGCAAAGGCTTCTGGGTACCGGTTTGTCTTGTAACCATGGCACTACCTATGTTGATCCCTTGGAACGTGGTTGGTGCGATGTGGAACATCTTCACCTTGCCGGATATCGGTCTGCTGGGGTATTTCATGAACCACACACTGGGCATTGACTACAACATGACCCAGGATCCATTTGCGGCATGGGTGACCATCATCGTCATGGATGTGTGGCACTGGACGTCTCTTGTAGTGCTGCTGTCCTATGCAGGTCTTGTTTCCATCCCGGATGCCTTCTATCAGGCAGCGGAAGTGGATGGAGCATCCCGCTGGTCCATATTCCGCTACATCCAGCTGCCAAAAATGAAGCAGGTGCTGACCATCGCAATCCTTTTGCGCTTCATGGATAGTTTCAACATCTATACCGAGCCCTTCACTCTGACCGGTGGCGGACCGGGCAATTCAACCACCTTGCTTTCAATTGATCTGGTGAAGATTGCCCTCGGTCAGTTTGATCTGGGTCCGGCTGCCGCCATGTCACTCATCTATTTCGCAATCACCCTGCTGGTTTCATGGCTCTTCTATACGCTCATGAACCGCGATGTGCAGAAATAAGGAGAGGATAGGATTATGAAAAAACGCTATATTATTCCCATTGTCTATATCCTGTTCCTCATGCTGCCCATCTATTGGTTGGTAGCAATGAGCTTCAAGACAACGGGTGAAATTCTGGCTGGCTTCTCACTTTTTCCGCAGACCTTCACGCTGGAGAACTACAAAGTCATCTTCACCGATCCCACTTGGTATTGGGGTTATATCAACTCCATTCTCTATGTGGCCATCAATACCGTGATTTCCGTCGTCGTCGCTCTGCCAGCCGCTTATGCTTTCTCGCGCTATAAGTTTCTGGGTGACAAGCAGCTTTTCTTCTGGCTTCTGACCAACCGTATGGCACCAGCAGCTGTGTTTGCTCTGCCATTCTTCCAGCTCTATTCAGCAATCGGCTTGTTTGACACCCATTTGGCTGTGGCATTGGCTCATTGCCTGTTCAACATTCCGCTGGCGGTATGGATCTTGGAAGGCTTCATGGGGGGCGTGCCGAAAGAACTGGACGAAACAGCCTTTGTTGATGGCTATTCGTTCCCACGCTTCTTCGCGACTATCTTCCTGCCAACCATTTCCTCCGGTGTCGGTGTGGCTGCGTTCTTCTGCTTCATGTTCTCATGGGTCGAGCTGCTATTGGCAAAAACACTGACTGCGGTTGCTGCCAAGCCGATTGCAGCAACCATGACCAAGACGGCCTCAAGCGCTGGTTACGAGCTTGGTTTGTTGGCCGCAGCTGGCGCTCTGACCATCATTCCTGGCGCCATCGTCATCTATTTCGTCCGTAACTATATTGCTAAGGGCTTTGCCCTGGGGAGGGTATAATGCTTAGCTGGATGGCATGGACCTGGCCAACCGCATTGGTCTTCATCGGAATTTTCTCTGCAATGACGGTTTTGACAGTCTTGGAAATCCGTCACCCAGGTGGAGCAGAAAGACTGGGAGCCCTCGGGCTGGTAACCACACGAGGTGATCGTCTGTTCATCTCGCTCCTGGGCTCGGTTTACATCTTCCTTGCCTGGCTTGGTCTGTTTGGTATGCCGCTTTGGATCCCTCTGGGGTTGGCAATCTGTTGGGGGATTTTCTGCTTCTGGAAAGTTTGAAATGATCTGAAAATACCACACATTAGTGGCGAAATCCGGCCGAGCAGGGTGCTTGGTCGGGTTTTGAGAGAAAAGACTTGGATCTGCGAAAGTTTTAGTATTTACTGTCCTTTCATGCATTGCTTGTCTGCCAGCGGGAATTTTTATGCGCAAAAAAAAGAAAAGCGAATTTCTTACCGAAGTCGAGTTGGAATTCATGACCCGACTATGGGAGCTGGGTGAGGGGACTGTGCGTGATGTCATGGCTAAATTGGCGCCGGAGCGCGATCTGGCCTACACGTCCGCAGCAACGATCATGAGGATTCTGGAGCAGAAGAGTTTTGTCAGCAGCAGAAAAGAGGGCAAGACGCATGTCTATAATGCCCTGCTGACAAAGGATGCGTACCAGACACGGTTCTTGAAGGATGTCTCAGCAAAGCTGTTTGACAATACGCCTGCAGCGCTGGTGGCTCGATTGGTCGACGATGAAGACCTGTCCGAGGAAGCGCTGAACGAGATCCGTACTCTGTTGGAGAGGAGGGTGAAAAATGCCAACGATAGGAACAATATTTGATGTTTATCTGAACATTAATATTCTGTTGCTTGTCACAATAGGGGTTTGGGCGATTACGCGCCTGGCTATGCAAGGGATGGGGATGTCCTTTGCCTATGGCTTGAAACTCCGATTGATCAAATCACTGGTTCTCACCTGCTTCATCGCCCCTGTCTTGGTCGTGCTCTATGATGTCTATGTGAGGCAAAATGGTGTTGCGACGAGCTATTCTCTATCTATTTCCGATCTGATTGTCTCTCAATATCTGCAAGGCAGTTTTGATATGAAGGCCGCTGATCTGGAGGTGTTTCTTGCTCTGCGTACACGATTGACCGAGGATGTTTTGGCCGCCGATAGCATGTTCGCCTTGGCTCTTTTGACTGCGCTGGCAACCGGTCTCACAGTTGGAGCCATTCGTCTTGCTGTCAGCATGGTGAAACTCGCCAATATTTTGTCGAAATGCTTCGAATGGCGTCAGTTCGGCTCTCTTCATCTGCTGCTGTCTGACAGCGTTACAACACCATTCTCTACGCGCGGTTTGATCAAGCGCTATGTCATCCTGCCCACCAGCATGTTGGAAAATGGCAAGGATCTGCAAATTGCTCTTGGTCATGAGCTTCAGCATATTCGTCAAAGAGACACCGAATGGGAAATTGCGCTGGAATTCATGCGTCCATTCTTTTTCTGGAACCCGGCTTTTCTGGTCCTCAAGCGCCAGATCGAGCGCTTGCGCGAGCTAAGCTGTGACCAGCAAGTGATTGTACGCCGGAATATCAGCGTGCAGGACTATTGCGAATGCCTGCTGCGGACCTGCGAAACTGGCCTGAAAAAACGTGAACTCTTCCTAGGTGCCATGCCAAGGGTCGCATTCGTTCAACTGGATAAATCACCGATTGGCAGCAACTCAGCAAAGTTCCTGCACCATCGTTTGGTCTCTCTCCTGGAGGGTGAGAAGCATCAGCGCCATGCCTTAACGTTGTTGGCTTTCATGGTGCCAGTTCTGAGCCTGGTGGGGCTTGCATCCATCCTGATGCAAAAACCCAATGACTGGAGTCATGAACGCATCATGTTCTCAACGGTCCTCAATCTGGACCGTTTGGCCGAAAGAAGTCAGCGATAAATAGTGTAGCTTAAAAGGCTCAATCAGGACGTCTGATATTGGGTAGGGCGCGCAATTGATCTGCAGTTGCAGCAAGCTCTTGATCGCTATTCTCTTTACCGGTGATCTTATGCAAAAGATATTGCCAGTGTGCGCCTGACAATTGCGGCAGAGCCCTGCCATTGTCACGATGGCTTTTCCAAATTGTCGAAGAAATCTGACTGACGATAGCTTTGCGCGCTTCAGCCGATATGTCTTGCTTCAAAAATGGCAACAGAGAGAAGAAGCGGTCGTGATGCTGCTGCATGACATTGGCGGATAAGTTGCTGTCATCAGCCGGTCTTAGAAAATAGACATAATCCTCAATATAGGCGATTTGCTCTGCTTTGGCGCTCAGACGAAGCGGCAAGGATTGATCCTGAATGAAGACGCTCTCATCAGCCCCACCAGCTTCCAGCCAAAGCGTGCGCTCCGCCAGAATGCCCATGCGCACGATTTTTTTCCTGGCAGCGAAGGCCAGAGGATCGGCAGGTCGCTGAACATTCGCATCATAAGGGATCTCAACCACATCCAGGCTGCGCTTTGATTTGCCAAATACCAGCTGAGCTTCATTGGTCAAACACTCATTCAGCATGACTTGAGCTGCATTAACCGGCAGAATGTCGTCAGCATCCAAAGCCAACACCCAGTTGCCTTTTGCTGCTTTTGCAGCTTGATTGAAGCGGATGGCGGGTCCCATGTTCTTGCCATCGGAGATGACAGTCACCCGGCTATCTTGTTCAGCTTCTTTTTGCAGGAATTCAAGAGATCCATCCGTGGACTTGTCATCGACAAAGACGAACTCTAATTCGTTGACGGAAAAGCCGCGCTGGGTTCTCAAACATGCCAGCGTCTCGGCAAGAACATCGGCTTTGTTGTAAACAGCGCTGATGAAGCTAAGAATTGGTTTCGCCATCGAATATCCTGCCCAACTAATGGAAATCCAAATACATTTTATAGATCATTCCGATATGGACCAACTCTTATCGAATGTTTGAAGAGGAGACAATCGCAGTGTTCACCGTGCATCGTCTATCTGGTTTTCACTGGACAAACCACCGCAAGTCTTGCGTGTTCAAACGTTACTTTTTCGTCTCACCAAACCAGCGTTTGAACCAGCCTTTCAGGCCCTTCTCAACATTTTGCGCTTTTTCCTGCGCAGCCGAGTGGGTTTCCTCGGCATAGCGGCTTACATTGTCTGCGGTCTCTTCAATGCTCTCCAAAACAGGGTCTACCTGACGTTCCTTGATGGTCGCCATAAGGCGATAGACGCCATAGAAGATGGCACCTAGGAGCAAGAAGAAGATTGTATTGAACCACGGGAAGAGGAACTCATTCGGACCCGACACCTGTTTGATGCTAACGGCATTTGGGAAAATTGTGAAAAGCTTGATGCGCCAGCCATAATGCCTTACCGCAACCCAGACATCGTCTTGTTTGGCAAGTGATTGGGCTTGTGCGGTCACTGTCCCGCTGTCGAACTTGAAGTAAGGCGGCCAGCTCCAGTCGGTATCCTCATTGCGATAGACAAAGGGTTTTCCATCCGGGAAGGTAACATTGATGAAGCGAACATCGCGAGTGGATTCTTTATTGGTGCCAGCATCTGGTGATGCCCAAAAAATAGAATTTCCGATATCCATCCGTTTGACGTCTGTTCCAACGATCTGAACGATATCGCGAGAGGGCAGGGTATAGTGAAGAAACAATCCCAGCATCACCGCAATCAGGATGCCCACCACCCATTTAAAAATGACCATGATTTTTCCTATTGCTCCATCGATGCTGGTCCCCACGGACCTTGCCAGATTGCTGGTTCTATCTCAGGCTCATTTTCTTCCATAGCGGGCTCAGGACCAAAGAGCTGCATGCGTGCTCCGCTCTTGTCCAAAATATATTCCTCTTCAAGGAACCGAGCCACATAGCTCTTCTTGGCATCACTCCATGAGCGATAGGCAGAATAGAATGCATCCTTGTGGCAAATGAACAATTGGCGGAAATCCAAAGGTGTCAGCTGCGATAACAGCATATTGACCAATCGCTTGTTGGCATGGTTTTTGGACCGCAACAGATAAAAATAAGCAGGATCATGTGGCTTCAGATCAAAATGCTGCTGCCCGGCAATGATACTTTTCATCAGTTTCTCAAGGGAATGATATGCTTCTGGCAGATCCTGACGATGCTTGCGCCGCAGATCTCGCAAATCACGACGCGAGACGTTGGATAGATCTTCGTCATTGCTTGCAGCAGCATCAATGACCAGAAAATCCATCTTCTGTTGCAAGACGGCCAGACTGTTGGTCATTAATGTTGTGTTGGTGATCTGCTCCACCAGGTCATTGATTTTTAGAAATGCAGCAATCTCGTAATGATTGTCGAGGGAGCAATTATATTCAAGCGACAAGTCGGTCAGATCATGAGCGCCATTGACGTTGATGATGCCGGGTTCCTGTACATCACGGAATAAATAGATACCGCCGAAATGGCTGGTATAGAAACTCTTCTGCTCAAAAGTCTGTCTGGCCAGATGGATCGGATCACGAAGGATATTGCCGGTGCGTTTGGAGAGTTCGATCATCTCTGCGATCAGAACATCATCCCACCAGCCATCCTTGTGCTTCATGAATTGCTCGATCTTCTCGGACAACTCCTCGCTGGCTTCCACGTCCGAACCAATTGTGTCTGCTTCGACTTCAATGGTGCGAATGGTGAAGAGATCGGACGGGCTGTCGACGGAATAGACTGAATTGATCAATTCCCCGACCACCGCGTCCCGTGCAGTCAGAACAAACAATTGCTCTTCATTCTGTTCGATATAGCTGCGCAGAATATCCTGCGACATGGAAAGGCGGACATTCAATAGCGGGCATTTTTTCTGGTCAATGGATAGCAGGATGAATTTGCGATTGAAACCATCGGGGTTGAGATAGAATTCGTCATTGAACTCATCCCCGATCTCGGGTGAGTAGCCCGAGATATCAATATGAAATTCTTCCAACTCGGTACGTTTGCCAGTCAGATGTTCCAGCGCACGATTATAGCGCGCCACCAGAGCAGGTGCTCTGACCTCAAAGAGGTTGCCAAACATCAGACCGCGTGTGACCAGTCGCATCATGGGGTGTTCGTCTCCACATAACGGCGTTTTGCTTCTGCCATGCGCTGCATATCGCGTACGGCGTCTTCAATGGCCACTTCATCGGATTTGTCAGCATAACGGAATTCACTATCCGCGTAGCGGTTGATTTCCTGCAAGGCCATGTCGACAGTAATGGGCTGAGCCAGTTCCGCAATCATGTTTTTCTTGGTGTCATAATCTTTGGAGAGGAACAAATCCGGCTGTTCCATCCATTCATCTGGCAGCTCAAAGTCCATGGCGCGAACCTTGATGGCGTCGGTGATGTTCTTGATGGCACGACCTGTAAAGCGCTCATCAGCCTGCTGGATGGCTTTCAGATAATGGCCAAGCTTGGCGATGTTGGTTAGTTCCCCGATATCGGACTGAACCCGATCAAAGACATTGAGCAACTGCGCTTCTTGCGGCTTGGAATGCTGATCATAGGAAGCGGCAACCGCTTTCTTGATTTCCTGTGCGGAATAAAGCTCGTGATCACCGAGAGGGATATTGTGGTTCTTGCCCATCAGAAGATGGAGAATATCGATATAATCCTCACGGGTTTGCGGGCCATCCACCAGAAAACGTGCACCGGCACGCTGACGTAGGGCATCATCGACATTTTCCGGATAGTTGGAAAACATGCCAAAGGTGCAATTGCCACGTACCAAGGTATTGGCACCAGCAAAGCTTTCCATCAAAACGGCGGTCACTTCCAGTTGACCAGCAGAGGATTGTCGATCTCCGCGCTTGCCAGCCAACTGGTCAATATCATCGACTGTGCCAAAGCCGATGATATTGGGATCAATGATGTTGCGAATGAAGGCCTTGGCATTTTGTGCCGACTTGCCCTGATAGCTATCGATACTGTCAGTCGATAGGTTCTGATAGCGAAAAGCGTAACCGGCATTGTCGCAATAATCACTGATCAGTCCGGCCATCATCTGAATGAGCGTGGTTTTACCAGTGCCTGGCTTTCCATCCCCCATGAACGTGAAAATGAAACCACCAAGCTCGGCAAACGGATTAAGCTTGCGATCAAAATCATAGGCCATCAGCATCTTGGACAATTTCATGGCCTGATATTTGGCAATATGGTTGCCGACCACCTCGTTAGGTTTCTTGAAGGACATGACCAGCGTTGAGGACCGCTTGCTAGACGAGGGGACGAAGCCATTAATCTCGAATTCGTCTTCTTCTACTCGATAGCTGAAATTGGTGAAAGGAGCTACATGGGTATTGGCTTCTGCCCGCCGTGCAACTTTCTCCATCAGCTTTTCGCAGAAGCTTTTCAACACGGCAATCAATTGCTCATCAGATTTGGCAAATTGTGCCAGCTTCTGATCCAACTCCCAAAGGGTGCCATGCAGAGCCAGTTGCGGATTATCGAGAACAATCTCTTCCACTTCACCGATATCGGTTTCCGTCTCATTGTCCATGGAAGCGATATTGGAGATCAAAAAGTCGCTCATATTGGCAAAAACATGCAACGAGATCAGAGAGGCGGCTCCGAGCAAATCTTCAAAGCGCCTCTTTTGACTGGCAGCGAGGGCCCCGGCCAAGTTTTCCCGCATCAAATCGGATAAACCGGTCTGATCTGCAAATTGGTCGGAGACGGCTTGCGCGACGGAAAGAGCACGCCGCATGGATTTCATGACGGTAGCCTGAACCGGACTGGTCAGCGGATCATCTTCATCACATTGGGTGATGCGAGTGCTAAGCTGGACACCTTCCGGCCTTGCGGTTGGGCGGGTGACAAAACCAGGTGTGGTGGAACGGAAACGACGTCTTGTTCCAATACCAGCAGAACGCTCGATCTTGGCAGGCTGCTCTACAGGTTTGGCAACGCGTGGAGTATGGTCAAAGCCGGCCAGCATGGTCTCTGACGCGGTATATTTCTCGCGAACCAGCTCTTCTTTCAGTTCCATCAAATCATTAGAAAAAGTCAAAATAATACCTATCGATAGCTTAAAACACGGCCATGAGGGCTGACGACATATTTGCGAATGTTGGTAAAGCCAGGCGGGTTCATCTCTTCCAAAATCTGGTAAGCGCGCTGTGGCAAAATAAGGGATCGCTGATGCGCAGTTGCACCACTCAGGCCTCCATGTGGTAGCTTCATCAACGGATCAAGTTGATAGATCTGCCGTTCGACCTGTTTGAAAAATCCTGTTCTCTGCATTTCGGTGCGCGAGGCAATGAGTGTTTCGACACTCCATGCCAAGGCCCAATCCCACTCAGGTTTGCGGCTGGCCTCTGACAATACATCCCGTAAAGGCCCGCTTTGCTGAGTGAAACTATGGCTGTACATCGGTCCGACAAAGATCCGGCGCAGCTTCTTGGGATGCAGGTCATCAAAATCCTGATCAAATCCTCGCGCAATGGTCACCAACTCAAGAAGAGCAGAAGATTGTGCCATCAAATGGGTTTGAACCTGTGGCCAGCGCTCGCCATCACGGGGTAGGGCACGATAGCCGCTATCCTCAACATCCATCAGATAGATGACCGGGATATTGAGCTGGCTGTCATAGACTGCCCAGTGAATGTGATATTTGCGGCGTCCTGACGAAAGATCTCCATCCCAACTGCATTGCGGGTCATTTTGAGCCCAAAAGAGGTTCTGATCAACAAGGCATTGGTAATAGAGGCGCTGCGAGGCTGCGAACTGCAATTGCAGAGGAATCTCATGCTCATTGAGGATATGTTGCACCATTTCCTGTTTGAGCTGCTTGAGGCTGGGCAGAGATTGCAGATGGCGGTTTGCCTGAATGGCGTCATTGGCCATTTGCAGCAATTCAGGAAAGATTGGAAAGCCGCTCTCCTGCCGGTCAATATTGAGAACATTTGCCATCAAGTTCGAGACACGGCCAGCAAGCAAATGCTTGTAGGAAAGCGCCGTGAATGTCGCCGACAGGCTGCTCAAATAATCCTGCAGGATAGGAACTTCGGTATCCAGCACAATTTTGTTTGACGTGGTATTCTCGGCCACCTTTGTCAGGTGGCCGATGATTTGGTCAAACTTGGCAAAATAGCGCCGGGTCTCATAGGCATCCTCAAGGGGTAAGTGATCTTTGGTCAGATCTACCATTCAGACCTCAGGCTCCGTAAGCGTTCTTGTCGTGCTTTTCGACGATCTTCTCGAAGCGGCGGGCAAATCTCTCATCAGACTTGGCCTTCTCTTCCAGAACCTTGCGTGCAAACACCATATGGTCTTCGTGCTTTTCCATCATTTCGGCCATACGCTGATTGGTCGCCGATCCAATGGCTGCCATCGCTGCCTGCGCTTCCTGATCGGTTGCAACTCCAATCTCATTGATACGGTGAGCTACATCTTGTTGCTGTGCAGTCTTCAGAGATTTGCTCAAGGCATCATAGAGAACAACGCGTTGTTTGGTGTCTGTCTGAAGCTTGTTGATGAGAACCATCTGGGTAGCGGCCTGGTTTTGCAGACTATCGACCCAGGTTTTACCCTTCTCAATATAGCGCTCCAGAGTCTGGCTTTCGGCTACTTTGACCTGCTCCTCCTGTACGAGCGCGTTATATTCGGTATTAAGAGCAGCCAACTCTGTTTCCAGCTTGGTGCGGGCTGCGGCATCGGTCTCGACGGAAATCTTGTTTTCCAAAGCGATGATCTTAGGATCGATATCAAGAATTTTCGCCTTGATGTCTTCCAATGTAGCAACAGTTGCTTCGCGATCAACGAGTGTGCTCTCCAGGTTCTTCTCGACCCGCTCGGCATGTTCGTTCAGCGTATTTAACTGATCTTGCAGCAGATTGGTAATGACATCTGATTTGGAAATCAGGTCCTGAAGCTTGTCTTCAATGGATGCAGTGCGCATACGTTCCTGACGTAAGCTATCGGCACGCTGTTTGGAGAAGAAGCCGATGAAGCTCTCCCAGCCGGAATAGGAGCGCATGGCGTCGAAATCTTTGGAGAAACCCGCCGTTACATCATCAAGACCCATGATCAGCTCAGCAATATTGGCGCTCATCAAATCGGTGTGGGCATTCACATCATCAAGGCTTGCATTTTCGATGTCGATAGAGAGCTCTTGTCCGGCTTCAAACTCGCTTCGCGCCTGTTCAATTTGATCGGTGAATTTGGAAAGCTTTTGTTGGGAAGTCGCAACTTCTTCTACTGCTTTTTTGATCTGGCTTTCTAGGGCAGACATTATTTCCCCTTTTTGAAAAGTGTATATTTAAATAGTAGGTACTAGGTGGCGGAAATCAACCACACGAATGTGATCAAACGTTGAAGCAACTCCTGATAATCACAGAAAATCAAGCATATAAGATCTAGAAAAGTCACTTATGGGCAAAAAGTCAACGCATTCTAAGTAGTTTCAATTAGCAAGGGTGGATGTGCTTGATCTGACAGTTTTGTTGAAGCTATGGATGAGCGGGTGGATCTGCAGAGTTGATTCTGCGAAAGCCAAAACAAGCAGCTGAAGAGTGGAAAAAATTGATTTGATCCGATCTTCACGTCTGATCCTGATTGAGGATTGGAAAGTTCTGCGATCTTTTCCTCTTTTGGAGGTCGGTCAGCCGGTCTGATGAAAACTTCATTGCCTCTCCACATTTGTTATGCAGACTGGGGGAATGATGAAGATAAGACAGTCTCTGGCAGGTAAGCTGTTTCTGGCGATGGCTGCCCTTTCCTCTGTGATCGTGGCATTGATGGCGGGTTTCATAGCTATCAATATTCGCTCTGGATTCTCGGACTATCTGCTTGAGATTGAGCTGGAACAATTTGACGATCTTGCTGGTGCATTAGCACTGCAATATGCCGGCTCGGGGGATAGTTGGAAGAGCTTTGCCTCCGATCCCCGACGATGGCATGATACGGTCAGATCGAATGTGAGCCGCCTTGGTCCACCTCGGGACGAAAGAGCAGGGCCTAGGCCACCGCGAGATGAGAGAGCAGGGTTTAGACCTCCTCCACCAGCGGGAATGCGTCCTCCCAGGCCAGAAGGAGGCGCTCGGCGACCATTTCCCCGTCATCCTGATCCGCGCCAGTTGGGAACAAGACTGGCGCTTTTGGATATCGATATAGATCGCGTTGCCGGAGCGAAGATCGCCTCTCGCAATTTTGTGACACAAGCCATTTTCGACGCGAGCGGGCGTGGGCAGATCATCGGCTATTTGGCCTTGGCCCAATCACGTGCTGCTGCAGATGGGCGGGATCAGTCCTTTGTCTTTGATCAGCTCAAAGCTCTTGGGTTAGCTGCGCTGCTGGCACTGGCCATCGCCGCTTTAAGTGCCTGGGTGCTGGCCCGCTATTTCCTTCATCCAATTCAGGAACTGATGCAGGGCACCATGCGTTTGGCCGCGGGGGAAAGTGGTGTTCGCACGCAAGCGCAACGCAGTGATGAAATCGGTACGCTCATTACGCGCTTTAATGAGATGGCAGAAAGTCTTGAGGTTGCAAAACAGACTGAGCGCCAATGGGTATCGGACGCATCGCACGAATTGAAAACACCATTGGCTGTCCTGCGTGGCAAAATTGAAGGCTTGCAGGATGGCATCTATAAACCTGACGAAGCATTCCTCAGTGATCTCCACACGTCCGTCATGCGCCTGACCACGTTGGTGAGTGATCTGAATATCCTTGCACAAAGCGGCGAGGCGAAGCTTTCATGCATATGGGCACCGGATGATCTGAGCGAAATCATCCGGGAGAGTTTGGAGAGGCAAGCTGATCGCTTGAACAAAGCTGGCCTTGAGTTTGATCTGAACCTGATCGAAGACGCGCCCATTGAATGTGATCGTGGGCGATTGCTGCAGCTTCTCGATAATCTGATCGAAAATTCGCGCCGTTATACGTCCTCGCCCGGCAAAATTGCCATCACCCTCGGTGAGTTAAATGATGGCTACCAAATCATAATTGCAGATACCGCGCCGTGCCCAACAGAACTGCAATTGCCAAAATTGTTTGAACGCTTCTATCGTACTGAGAGCTCTCGTAATCGCCAGCACGGTGGGTCAGGATTGGGGCTCGCTATTTGCAAAGCCATTGTTGACGCACATTCCGGTGATATTTCGGCAACGGCATCAAACCTTGGCGGATTGCAAGTGGGTATCAGCTTGCCAAAGCAACAGGAGGCTCAATCATGAACTCCAACGAAGAGCCGTTCATTGTTGTCGTTGAAGACGAACCTGCATTGGCTGAGATCGTAAAAGACTATCTGGTTCAGTCAGGTATGAATGTTGACCTTGTGGAGGAGGGCAGAGGTGCAACGGAGCACATTCTGCAATCTGATCCCGATCTGGTGATTTTGGATATCATGCTGCCGGGAAAAGATGGTCTGACCATCTGCCGTGAAGTGCGGGCTCAAAGTGATGTGCCCATCATATTGCAAACAGCAAAAGTCGAGGAAATTGATCGACTGCTAGGTTTGGAACTCGGAGCGGATGACTATATCTGCAAGCCTTTCTCTCCTCGCGAAATGGTTGCGCGTGTGAAAGCAATTTTGCGTCGCACCAAAAGGACAGTCGGCAATACTGCCCCAACGGATGCAGCTTCAGAAACATTGCTTACCATCGATGAAGAGCGTTGGACGGCGGACTATAATGGCCAACCGCTGAACCTCACGCGGCGGGAATTCCAGCTATTCAGCACGCTCTATAACCGGCCGGGCCGGGTTTTCTCCCGTGCTCAATTGCTGGAGCTTGCCTTTCCTGATGACAGCGAGGTGTTTGATCGGGTCATCGATAGTCATGTGAAAAATATTCGCCAGAAGGTGCGCAAGATTGATTCCGAGTGCGATATTATTCGTTCCGTCTATGGGGTCGGCTACAGTTTCGAGATGCTCTGAGCCTGGATCATAAAGTTACCCCGCTGTCTTCACGGCTTCTCCATATTTCCCACCTCATCTCTCCTTTTTTGAAAGCCATTCTTTCCTTACAACCCGCTTCATCACCAAAGGCTTGCGACACCTGGATGCAGCGGAGGAGACCAAGGAGAACGAACATGAAAGCTTTCCGACTGAAGTATCTGGCGGCTCGGCAGATAATCAAGGCCTCTGGCCTGATGGTTGCGACCAGCCTCCTGACACTGGCAGCCAACTCTGCTCAAGCACATAACAACCAGGTGACCATCAAGGATCAGGGTAACAAGCGTTGTATCCTGTCCAACGGTTTGCCCGACCACTCAACTGGTTCATTTCCAAATCGTGGAAATCCGCACACAATATCGGCACAATCCATCCGTTTATGCGTTAACAAGAATCCAAAGAAGCGCTCCCGTGCGACACCTATTCGCGGATCAATCGGCGTGGCTCTCAACGGGGTGCAGATCCGTCCTGGTACCGCTGACTATTACGATCCGAGTGGCCGCCGTGGCTTCAGTCGAAACCGCAGCTCTGGCTGGAATTTGGAAGGTATGGGAGCCCGCACCCAATTGGGCATGGATCGCAATAATGCCCATGTCGATCAACGTGGCCTCTATCACTATCATGGTCCGTCCAGAGCTCTTTCCAAGTCTGGAAAAGGCACTCTGATCGGATATGCGGCTGATGGCTTTGAAATTCACTATGTAGGTAAGCGGAAAACATCCAGTTACAAACTGAAGGGTGGCAAGCGCTCGTCTGGTCCGGGAGGGCGCCACGACGGTACATATGTGCAGGATTGGCAATATGTTGCGGGATCAGGCAATCTTGATCAGTGCAATGGTGGCACGCTGAACGGCAAGTTCGTCTATTTCGCGACCGACACCTATCCCTTCTTTCCCCGCTGCCTTTGGGGCAGTGCCAGCTCTGACTTCAAGGTTGGCCGAGGTCGCGGAAATCAACGAGGTCAAAGGCCTCAGTTCGGCCAAGGTGGTCAGCGTCCCAATAATGGCTTTTTGGGGCGATCCAATCAGGCAAATAATCAGAGTTTCGGTGGCCAGCGCCCACAAGGGCGTGGCATGGGGCAGGGACGTTTTGGTCCACCTCAGGAAGCCCTGCAGGCTTGCACGTCCAAAAACACTGGACAGCGTTGTGGCTTCAATGCACCGGGAGGGCGTCAGATCAGCGGAACATGTGGTGTAACGCCAGATCGGCAATTGGCTTGCATGCCACGTGGCGGTCGTCGCCCTTAGAAGCGATATTCTTACATATCCGGTAATTCGGATCTGGTCGGGCGCAATTTGTGTGCGGGGACGCTCGACAAGGAGTCTGCCGCCTCCTCTGGCCGAAAAACTGGATAGGACGGAGCGTCACCCCTGACGCTCCGTTTTTGCGTGTGAGCTATCAGGCGCAATCAAGTCTTGTTTGCTTGAGCGCAGCTTGAGCAATTTCCACGTCCTCATAATCCTTGGCACCGGAAACACCGATTGCTCCAATGCATACTCCATCAGCAAATAATGGAATGCCTCCTGGAAGCAGCATGATATCGGGTTGGTTGGAGAAGCCTGATTGAAGACTTGGTCGTTCCAGACTTCGTTCAAACAATTGTTGGGTCGCGGTGCGGAAATGGAGGGCGGTTGCTGCTTTTTGCTGACAAATCTGCTGAGCTGCTGGGATTGCATCATCATTGCGCAAGAAAACCAATAGCTCCCCTGATGTACCCAATATGGCCACGCAAATTCTGAGGTCTTTGCTTTGGGCAATCTCTGTTGCCGCTTTTGCAAGAGTGAGCGCCATGTCGCTATTCAGACTGGGGCGGTGAACTAGCATGATATAATCCTATTGTTTTTTCACTTAATGTAGGAAGAAGGTGCGTTCTCTCAGTCATCTTCCATTTTCAATAGGCCTGTATCTCGATAGGCGTCGGCTGCTTCGCGGATATAGTTGCCGGTCAACTCAGCATCAAACTGACTGGAGATTCGCTGTGATAAGGATAGAAGCTGATAATAGGTTGAGCGACCAGGGCGCAGGGCTTCATACATATCCAGAATTTCATCATCTGGAATATTCGTCATCTCAGCAGCTCGCAGCAGATTTTCGGCAACTTCAGTATAGCCTGCCTCTGTCGCGACTTGCGCTTGGGCTTCCAACGTGACTCTTTGAATGGCCAGATCATCCGGGCTGACTGTGCCGGCCAAAACATTGTCTAGCTCAATGTTTTCGAGCGTTTTACCGCTTCGAGATGGAATCTCAGAGCGATGATGTTTTCCGAACGGATAAGTCAGATTTTTTGTGGTTTTATCGTTTGTCATAGTCCCTCTCCGTTACTGGAATGAAACAGCCATCTCGACAAGGCCGCGATCTTCATCGATTTTGTTGACTTCTCGTGAATGCAACAATGTCGTCTGCACAATCAGGCGGAGACGGGCGGTATTGTCGATCTTGACCGGAACCGGGTGAGGGGGCTTTCTCTTGGCATAGCAGGCGGCGTTGCGGCCAAGCGCTTGATAAGATTCCAGTGTGAGGTTGGGGGCCTGACTTAGCAGTTCCAAGTTATTGAGCGGGGCCAAATTGCTCTTGTGAATGAGGGCTGTGCCCTTTGATTGCAAACCGATGCCAATGCCAGATCCGCTCACTTTTGCCCCGGAAAGGCCAATGGCTGCGAGATCTGCGCTTGTAAAGACCTTGACCACTTTCCAATTTGCCCCTTCCGATTCAATGCCCGCAATGATGGCTTTCAGAACATCTGTGTGGGACAGTTTGGCGAGGGTCTCATCGCTTGATGTCGCAAAGGCAGGACCAACGGCGATAACCACTTCGTTTTCATCACCTGCCTGTGGCTCGCCTTTTGGGGTGAGTGTCAGTTTTGCATCGGCCTTTTCGTCGGCGACCAGCGACCGGGGATCTATCACTTGCGGAAGATTTTGGATCTTGTCCCATAGCTCTCCCTCGACGCGAAAGCCTGTGCCTGGACCTTGATAATTATTGGGGGTGTTCACCGCGCTCAATACATTGAACTCCTCATCAAAGATGGCTGATGTCTGTAAATAATCACCAAGAACGCGCTGGCGCTGCATCTCCAGAACACTATCAGCAACATCGTCAAAGCCGGCTTCTGATAACGCTTTGACCACGTTGATTGCAGTCAGATCAGAGTTCAAAAAATCATCAGCAGCTGCCAGGTCTGCAACCACATCTCGGTCTGGCATGTCGTCACTGGTATAAGCTATTGCTGCTGCTTCGACTTCCTCGTCCGTTATTTCGGGGAAGCCTAAGTCCTTGAAGACTGCTTGCATGGCAAGAGCGGCCTTGCGCCTGTGAGCGACGGTCTCATCTTCTCGCACTGGGAGTAGGCCAGCATCAACACGCATGTCTCGCTGCAGGACCAGCCAGTCATCAAGATCCTCGCCGTCGAAGTTACCTCCACCGAACAGGTTGTCCTTTTTGGGGATCAAGCTGTAGCCGGAGGTGATGAAATCTGTACCCGGCAGGAACTGAAGCATCAGTTTTGCGGTTTTGCGGATATCAGAGTGCGAAGCAAGGGCATCATTGCCAGAGGCGACTTCAAGGCCCAGAGATGCTGCGATCAAATTCTCTGCCAATACACCGAGAACACCTCCGGGCAAGGATTCCGGTAGGGCAATGCAAGAGATGGAGCCATTTTGAACCCCTTGGCTGCCAGCGCCCTTGACCATCAAGAGGCAGCGCACTTCAAGGTAGAGCATGGACCAGCCTTGTCCATGTCCCATCAAAGCTTCAGAGCCCGATCCCGTCGTAAAGCGTGATTTGACGCCACGAGAGGCATAGGCGGACGCAAGAACACCTTTTGACCAAGGCGTGTCATCACCATCCACGAAAGAGGGGATAGTGCCATAGACAGACAAGGTTTCTGCGTAAGAAGACAGCCCCTTCATGGCCAGCTTCAAATTCAGAGCTTCTTCGACGGAGATCTGGGTCAAGGTGCCAGGACGACCGACTTGTGCCCCAACCATCAGGGCAAGAGCGCTGAAGGGTGCGTAGCGGGCAACACGGACGGTCGTCTCGGCTTCTGCAAAGCCACGAAGCCCTGCCTCGGCGGCATCTGCTGCGAGTAGTGCCGGGTTTTCTTTCCAGTTGGTGACATGGCATTGATTGGCAGGTTTGAGGCGTTGCCGCATCTTTTGCAGCGCCATCATCATTTCCACCACATTCAGATGTTGCATGACATCGACAATCTTGGCGGGGGTGCAGCCGGACAGCACGCGGCGAACATCTTTTTGCTGCACATTGATATCAACGAACAGACGAGCAATGCTCTGAGAGTCCTGCGCCATGGATGTCTCGGATTGTTCGATATCGATTGCATATTTCGCGATGAAGCGATCAATGCCATCAAATTCATCAAAGCTTCGCCCATCCATTTCAACGATCACGCCATCCTTGAGCTTGATCGAGGGTTTGGGGTCAGATGGGCTATTCATCACACAAAGGCCCAGCTCGGGCAGCTCATGAATATAGCTCTCTTTATTGATGCCACGTTCGGCCCGCTTGGCGAAACGTTTTGAGCGTTGTGTCATGTTTCACTCCAATCCAGTTTCTGGGTGAGCAGTACAGGATCCCAACCCATGACCCTGTACTGCTCATGAGAAGATTGCTGATCGATACCGCTCTCCATGTCCCTATCCTTTTCAGCAACCGGGTGGTGAGGGGCAATATCAGTACAGCAATCTCCTTGAAATCTCTGATGCCTTACTGAGCTTTTTCCGGATCTTCCAGAAAAGGAGAAAGACGAGTTAGTGCATCAGACAATTGCTGCTCTGTTTGCGCAAAGCAGAGACGGAACCAACCAGGCTCTCCCACAAGAAAGGCATCACCCGGTGCCAGGCCAACCTTGGCTTTGTCGATCAAGGTCCGAGCAAATGCGATGGAATCGTCAACGCCGTCAATTTTGAAGAAGGCATAAAAAGCGCTATCTGGTACGGGACAGCTGACAAGCTCATGGGAGAGTAGCGCTGAACAAACCTGATCACGAGCTGCTTTATAGGATTGTGCCGTCTGGCGGATGAAGTCTTCACCATCTTGTAGCGCAACAACCCCTGCACGCTGAGCAAAGGGCGGAGCACAAGCAACAGAAAATTCAGCGATTTTCTCAATGATTGGCGTGATGCTCGGGGGTAACGTGAGCCAGCCAAGGCGCCAACCAGTCATGGCCCAGCTTTTGGAAAAGGAATTGATCACAATCAGTCGATCTTCTGCTTCGCTGACATCCAAAAAGGAAGGAGCGACTTTGTCATCATAGACTGTGCGAGCATAGACCTCATCCGAGATCAACCATGTTCCTCGTTCGCGCAAGACGGACATGATTTTTTGCATGTCCTCACGTGGCATCATGTAACCGGTTGGGTTCGATGGGGAATTGATCAAGACGACTTTTGCGCCTTTGGCCGTTTCCAGAAATGCGTCGCAATCCAAATGCCATTGATCATCCTTGATCTGCAACTTGTGGGGCACCACATTGGCACCTTGCAGGCTGGGAATAGCAAGAAGGTTCGGGAAGGCTGGGGTAAGTGTCACCACCTTATCCCCTTGTTCCAGCAACGCCTGAAACGCCAGATTAAGCGCATTGCCGCCGGAAACGGTCACTGCAATTCGATCTTTACCGATGGATTTGCCATAGAGATCGCTCATATATCCTGCAATGGCTTCTCGCAAATAGGGGCGTCCGAGTCCTTCAGCATAAAAGGTCTCGCCTGCGGATAGAGATCTTGCTGCCTCATCACAGATAAACTGTGGTGTTGGTTGGTTTGGTTCGCCAAACCAAAGCGGGATCAGCCCGTCGACATCCATGGCCGCATTGGCCAAAACACGCGTGATGGAAGGTGAAACAGATACGGCGCGGCTTGCAAGTCCTTTGCTGGCATTCATGATCACTCAGTTGTTCTCCCACCGGACTGGTTGAATTTAATTTGTTCATATTATGGACAAATATCCATAAATTGGATATTAGGAAGAGTAGAGCAAAAGTGTCAAGGCGTAACTGCATCATTTCATGGAAGGGTGCTCTATGGCTGGCTTGGAAGCCAACAGGCATTGATCTAATATCGCGACAAAGAAAAAGGTGGATAGAAGAGAATGGTACAAGGGGCTCAAAGTTTTAGCCGTAGTCTGAATGTCCTTCAGATGATCGCAGATTACGACGGAGCGCCGACGATTGCAGATCTGCTATCCAGGACAGATCTGACGCGTCCCACTCTTTATCGCATTCTTGGATCATTAGAGGCAGAAGGTCTTGTCCAGCGTCAGCGAGACAAGTCCTATATTTTGGGCATACGCCTTGTCTCCCTTGCCCGTAAGGCTTTGGCTGATAATGATTTGCGCAAAATAGCGCGGCCTTGTCTGGAAAAATTACGAGATGAAACCGGTGAGACAGTCCATTTGGCGCTACGTAGCGGTGATGAGCTGGTTTATGTTGATAAAATCGAGAGCACAGCGACAGTACGAATGACTTCGACCATCGGTACTCGTGTTACTTTTCACTCCACTGGGGTCGGCAAAGCGTTTCTGTCTGCAATGGAGCCGAGTGATGCTGATGAGCTGATTGATCGGCTGACATTGAGCAGAATTACTCGTTACACAACCGCAGATAAGAAAGTGCTGCGCGACATTGTGGCGCAAAGCCGCCAGCAAGGTTTCGTCTTCGATGATCAGGAAAATGAAGAAGGGATTGTTTGTTATGGGGCAGCAATCTGCTCTACGGGTGGCGGACCAGTAGCAGCGATCAGCGTTTCCATCCCTACTTTCAGGCTTCAATCAGATCCAGACTTCTATACAGCACCGCTGCAGAAATGGTCCAGGCAGATATCTGGTTTGCTCGATTGAGACGAAAAATCTCATAGAACATTGAAAAAACGGATGTTTGTCTATTCGGTTGAGATGTAAGTTTTAAGGGAAGATTGTGGCTGGGGTGGTAGGATTCGAACCTACGATACACGATACCAAAAACCGATGCCTTACCACTTGGCTACACCCCAACACGACAGTAGATCAGCGATCCACCGTGAAGTAGGGCCTTCTATAAACAACCCAATTCAGCGGTGCAATGAAAAAGACGCCTTTTTCACAAGCTGATATCCTGCCATAGCAAACTTTTGAGGGCAAATCTGATTGCTGGGGAAAGAGTGACCTTTATGACAAAAACTCTGTGAAAAGGGGCTTGCGCTATAAAAATTTCACCGCTATAAGCCACTCCACCGATGGAACGGAGCGTAGCGCAGCCTGGTAGCGCACCTGATTTGGGATCAGGGGGTCGGAGGTTCGAATCCTCTCGCTCCGACCATCGTTAGATCAAATCCTCCCAAAATGATCTAAGATCTACTAAATCGCCGCAAGGCGATTTTTTTGTTTTTAGGTCAGGCAGATAAGCTGCCCTTAAAGTGCAGCCAGTCTTTCTTTCGCGCTTTCATATTCTCCTGCCAGTCGCCTCACGATCTCGGAAACGGATGCGATTGATTTGACCGAGCCGATACCCTGACCGCTACCCCAGATGCTTTTCCAAGCCTTTACGCTCTCATTGTCATCACTGTCAGCTTTGCCAAAATCCATTTTTTTGCGATCTTCATGGGCCACACGCCGAGGATCGATGCCTGAGGCGACCAGAGATGGAATCAGATAATTGCCATGAACACCGGTAAAGCGGTCGGTATAGATAATGTCTTCTGCTCCGCAATCGACAATCATCTTCTTGTAGTCTGAATCGGCATTGGCCTCGTGCGAAGCGATAAAGGCTGAACCGATATATCCAAGGTCAGCCCCCATAGCTTGGGCTGCCAATATAGATGAACCGGTGGAAATGGCACCAGAGAGAAGCAGGGGCCCATCAAACCATTCACGAATCTCTGCAATCAAGGCGAGGGGAGATTGAACCCCTGCGTGGCCACCAGCACCTGCTGCGACCGCGATCAGACCATCTGCGCCTTTCTCAACTGCCTTTTTGGCAAAGCGATTATTGATGATGTCATGCAGAACAATGCCGCCATAGGAATGCACGACCTCATTGACTTCTTCTCGTGCCCCGAGAGAGGTGATGACGATAGGCACTTTATGCTTTACGCAGACTTCCAGATCCTCCATCAGGCGTGAGTTGGAGCGATGAACGATCTGGTTGACGGCATAAGGAGCGGCAGGTGCGTCTGGGTTGGCTTGATTATAGGCGTCCAGTTCTTCTTCGATCTGAGTAAGCCATTCTCCCAATTTTTCCTGCGGTCGTGCATTCAGTGCGGGGAATGAGCCGACAATACCTGCCTTACATTGCTCGATCACCATTTTCGGATTGGAAATGATGAACATGGGAGAAGCGACAGCAGGTAGACGCAAATGATTAAAAAGAGGAGGCAGGCTCATGAAGAGGTGTTCCGATCTGGAAGACATGATTGACGTATGCGTAAGAGCCTAGGCCTACATCAAAGACCTGTCCAGATCACCTTAGGGTAGCTATGTGAATAATGACAGGATTAGAAGACCAAGCGTACCAGTCCCAGAGAGAGGACAGGCAGAGCTACCAAGAGAGCCACACGAACGATGTCGCTCATCACAAAGGGAAGAATAGCACGGAACATTGAACCAAGTGCAATATCTGGGGCAAGGCGATGAATGACAAAGAGATTGAGCCCTACAGGTGGAGTGATCAGGCCGACTTCGACAACAATCAAAACCAATATGCCAAACCAGAGACCGAACTCACTTGGACTTAGCCCAAAATCAAGCGCAGAAACAATCGGGAAGACCAGCGGAACCATCAGCAAAATGATGGACAGGCTCTCCATGACACAGCCAAGTATCAGGAAGATGCCAAGCAGCAATAGCAGAATGCCATAGGCCGAAAATCCGCTATTCACGACATAATCTGCTAGCGCTTGTGGGAGCCCACATAATGCCAGAAAGGCATTGAAGAAGCCTGCTCCAAGAATAATGAAAAAGACCATGGCACTGGCGCTTGCCGTGCTGGCAATGGACATTTTCAGGCTACCCCAGTTGAGACGTCCAGATTTCCAAGCGAGCAGTCCGGTGCCAGCGGCACCAATGGCCGCGGCCTCAGTCGGGGTAAAAAAGCCACCATAAATTCCCCCAACCACGATTAAAAAGATCAACAGCACCGGCCAGACGGTACTCAAGGCGATCAGTCTTTGCGCCCAGTTTTGCTTCGATTGTATCGCGATGGCATCTCTTGATGCCGAAACCTGAAAACGGGCAATGATGGCAATGGTCAGTATGTAGCCCAGCATCGCCAAAAGACCAGGCACAAGTGCAGCTACAAAAAGTTTTGCGATATTTTGCTCGGCCAAAATGGCATAAACTACCAGAACGATGGAAGGGGGGATGAGAATGCCCAATGTTCCACCTGCCGCTAAGGTAGCGCTTGCAAGTCCTCCCGGATAACCAGCTTTGCGCAAATCAGGTAGCGCGACCTGGCTCATGGTGGCTGCGGTCGCAAGAGAAGAGCCGCAAATGGCACCAAAGCCACCACTGGCACCAACCACCGCCATGGCAAGGCCGCCACGATGGTGACCCACGAACGTATTGGCGGCATTCATCAAGGCACCCGACATCCCGCCAAGGGTTGCGAACTGCCCCATTAGCAAGAAGAGTGGCAATATGGAGAGAGAGTAGCTGGAAAATTGTCCATGGGGTGTGTGTTTGAGCTGCGCCAGCGCCATCAAAGGCGAGCCATTGATCAACCACGATCCGCCCAATCCCAGAACCAGCATGGCCAAGCCTATGGGAAGGCGTAAGAAAATCAAAAGCAGCAAGACTGGGAAAGAGGCAATCCCGAGTTCAAGATCTGAAAGACCGAAGATGACATCACTCATATGCCACCTCCAGGAACGTCCGGTTCTGCTGTCTCTGTCGGAGCATCTGCCTGTGTGCCAAAGCAGGTGACACTCAGCTTGATCAAAGCGATCAACGTGAAAAGAGCAGCTCCAGCACTAGCAGCTGCATAGCCCCACCAAAGCGGGATTTGCAATATGAAGCTGGTCTCATCATAGCTTTGTTTATCCAGCATACCCAGCCAAAGTTGCCGCATGAACAAGACAGCAATGATGAACATCAGAAGATCGCGCGCGATCTCAGCCAGTCGATTGAGTAGGCGACCGAAATAAGGCTTTAGCAAATCCACACTGGCGTGACCATTGGTCCAGTGGGCCCAGGGCAAAAAGGCAAAGATCGCGAAACCCATGCCGAGTTCGATCAGCTCATAATCTCCGGGGATTGGCCCAACAAGATCGGACAAGAATGATAGAGCTGCCAGCTCCCGCCCCAGAATGGATAGAACGGTCAGCAACACCAGCAGCAACAAGACCAATCCACCGGCAAGCGCAGAGCCGAGAGCAAGACGGTTCGTCCATTCCATTAAGCGCTGGAAAAAAGAAGCGATCATGAAAGTGCCAATTGTCCTGCTTGCATCGGTCTTCTTATGGTTTGCGGTGAGCCTTGATGCGCTCTCGTGCTTTTTCAATCAATGCTTGGCCATCGATACCTTTCTTGGTCATATCGGCAATCCAGCGATCATAAACTGGCTGTGCGGCTTGCTTCCATGCGTCATAGTCTTTGCTGGAAATCTCATGGAAGTCATTGCCAGCATCTTGGGCAATCTTCCGGGCTGCGCCATCTGCTGCATATTGCACACGACCACCAAAGCCGGAGAGTTTGGCACCGGATTCAGCGTCCAAAATCGCCTTCAGATCATCGGGAAGATTGTTGTAGCGTGCTTTGTTCATCACTAGCACGAGTGTTGCGGTATAGAGGGCTTGCGGACCTTTCAGCTCGCTATGATTGCCAACTAATTCGGATAATTTTACTGCTGGTGTCACTTCCCATGGAAGAGCCGTTGCTGAGATCACACCACGTGACAGAGCCTCTGGAACCGCAGGCAAAGGCAGGCCGAGAGGCACAGCGCCAATTTCCTTGAAATAATCATTGATCACGCGGGTAGGGCCGCGCAATTTCAGGCCCTTCATGTCTTCAAGAGAACGAATAGGCTCCTTGGAATGCAGAACGCCGGGACCATGTACCCACGCGCCAAGAACCTTGACGGACTTGAACTCGTTCTTGGAGAAATCTTCTTCGACCAAATCCCAGAAGGCAAGGGATGTGGCAACTGGATCTTCCATCAAGAAGGGGAGCTCGAGTACTTCAGAACGAGGAAAACGTCCGGGTGTGTAGCCAAGCAGGGTCCAGGTGATGTCTACAACTCCATCGCGTGCCTGATCCATGAGGGATGGAGGTTTGCCACCCAGAGCCATGGAATCAAAATGCTGGATCTTGATCCGGCCATCAGAGGCTTCTTCCACCTTTTTTGCCCAGGGGCGCAAAATCTGCTTGGGAACCGTAGAAGAAGGCGGCAGGAACGAGTGCAGTCGCAAGGTTACGTCAGCAGCCCTGGCTGGGCTGGATAGCCAGGAAAAGGTTACCAACATCACCGCCAGCAGCAGTGTCCGGATCAGAAAGGTCCTGTTTAATTGCTCGGCATCATCAGATTTAACAGCCACTCGGCTTCGCCGGGAAGCCTGCGTCTTGGTGTAGACATCATTATAAGAAGAATGAGCCAAGGATTTGGGAGCTTTTCTGTAAGACATGGAAAACTGATCGAACCTCTTATGACTATCTGGCAACACATTAGCCATGCTTTTTCCTCCAGCATAGTGCACAACGACAATGTGATTGAATTTTCCCGACTTGCGAGACTCTTTTCCCCTCGCAATACAAAAATGAATATGTAAGATTGCCTAGAAAAATCGCCTTATAACAAGCTGAAAAGCATAAGTATTTTACCGGGGGAGACGATGGTTGAGCAAGGTCTGGAAGAGGGTTTGCCTAAAATTCTGGTGACCAGAAAGCTGCCGCAGGCGGTGGAAGATTATTTGACATCAAATTTTAATGTGACCCTGAATGCAAGAGATCAACCGCTCAAACCGGAGCAATTGCAAAAAGCCCTCCATGACTATGATGGAATTCTGCCCACTGCTGCTGACAGATTCGATGCGCAAATGCTGACTGAGCCAGCTATCAGATGCAAAATTATCGCAAACTTTGCCGTGGGATACGACAATGTGGATGCCGAAGCTGCGGCAAAAGCAGGCATTGCCTTGACCAATACACCAGGTGTGCTAACAGATTGTACAGCTGATATCGCCATGACATTGCTGCTCATGACAGCTCGACGCGCCAGTTTTAGCGAAGGATATCTGCGAGATGGGGATTGGAGTGGTTTCTCCCCGACCTTCAATCTGGGAACCAAAGTCGCCGGTAAGACTCTGGGAATCATTGGCATGGGCCGTATCGGCAAAGCTATGGCCAAGCGCTGCCATTTTGGTTTCGACATGCCTGTTGTCTTCTATAATCGCTCGCGCATGGAAGTGAATGAGGCCAAAGCTTACGGCGCAATCCAACTCGATAGTGTAGATGACGTCCTGCGTGAGGCAGATTTTGTTTCACTTCATTGTCCAGGCGGTGCTGCCAACCGCCATTTGATCAATGCGCAGCGCCTTTCTATGATGAAACCTACGGCTCACCTGATCAATACTGCACGAGGAGAGGTCGTGGATGAAGCAGCGCTTATCGCTGCCCTGCAAACCGGCACGATCGCAGGTGCTGGGCTGGATGTGTTCGAGGAAGAACCAAAAGTTCCAAAAGCGTTGAAGAAACTGGACAATGTCTCCCTTCTTCCACATATCGGCAGTGGAACATTGGAGACCAGAACCGATATGGGTATGAAGGCTGCAGAGAATATGGTGATTTTCTTTTCTGGTAAAAAACCACCCAATCAGGTGAACTGATCAATCACCCTTAATTCTGCGGAACGGCCTTATAGCCTTTGATGATCATGGCAATTCCCACACCGAACAGGCCCAGTGAGCTGAGCACATCAGCGCTGAGCCATCTTGAGGCCGTACGCTTCAAGGTATGCATGGTCAGCAAGGCATAGGCCAATATCGATATTGCATCCAGAACGAGAAAGATCGCTCCATAAATTATGCTTTGCAGCAATATGCTGTGTTCTGGCGAGATAAAGGCCGGAAACAGAGCAACAAAGAAAACAATAGCTTTGGGGTTTGCAACGCAAGCAAAGAAGCCTGCCCAGAATGTTGCTTTGTCTGATGTGCTTGTCGAGCCAGTGAAGCCTTTTCGTGCAGATTGAAGAGACCTATATGCCAAATGGAGAATGAAAAGGCCTCCTGCTATCTGCAACAAGGGTAAGACAAGTGCAGATAGATTCATAAGTACCGACAGACTGCTTGCTGCAATTGCAATGTGAACGACAGTGCCCAAAGCATCGCCAGCAACAGTAACGCAAACACCACGGGTGCCATGTCGAAGAGCCTGGGCTGTTGCAAAGGCAACAGACGGGCCAGGCGCGGCAACGAACAACAATGTGGTTGTCAAGAAAGCAAGAGTTAACGCAAAGTCCATTCAATCAGCTCCCTTCATTGAAGGATGGGTTCACTCTATAAAAGCTGCTTGTGGGGAAAGGTTCAAGCATACATCTTGAGATAAGGTATGGCTGGGCATCATCAAAGAACGATGATGCCTTGATGTTCCGCCTTGCTTTCTGGTTCCACATGTATGGTTACCGCCATGCCTGGATTGTGATCTTTCAAGGCATGTTCGATCCGATCACAAATATCGTGCGCATTGTGAACGCTCATTGTGCCCGGTACAACCAAATGAAAATCCAGAAATGTCAATTTTCCTGCATGACGCGTACGAAGATCATGGGCTTCTATAGCTCCATCTGCATGCAACGAGATGATTTGACGGATCATGTGCAATTCTTCATCGGGAATTGCTTCGTCCATCAGTCCCGATACCGAACTGCGAATAAGCTCCCACCCGGTATAAAGAATGTGCAATGCTACAATGATTGCGACGATCGGATCGAGTTCACTGATACCTGTCAGATAGGCAAGTGCAACGCCCGCCAATACCCCTACTGTTGTCAGAACATCTGCGAGTAAATGCTTGCCATCTCCCACGAGCGCGGGGCTCTTGAGTTTTCTTCCCTTGCGAATCAAAACCATCGCCCATAGGCCGTTGATCACGCCTGCTCCTGCATTCAGCATGAGACCTGAGGCTGGCATTGTCATGGGTATCGGGTTGAGCAAGGCGTCATAGGCTTCCTTGAAAATGGCAATCGCTGCCAATACAATCAATACACCTTCCAAAACAGCAGAGAGATATTCTGCCTTGTGATGACCATATGGATGATTGTGATCGGCCGGTTTCTGACTGAGCCAGATCGCTGCGAGTACTGCACTTGACGCCACCAGATTGACCATGGTTTCCAGAGCGTCGGAGAAGAAGGCGATACTGCCAGTTGCCAGATAGGCATAATATTTCAATATCAGAACAAGCGTGGCTACCAATATGGAACCCAGAGCCAGACGCATGGCGACAGACATTCTTTCTTCCTTCTTGTTCTGGATCAGATGCGCTCAGTGTCTCTCATGACATATCTGAGTAGAAAAGCCCAGCATATCGATTGGCAAAAGATTGCTTTTATCTGGACAGTTTCGTAACACTATCGCAAAGGATCTGGGGACTGGGTGTTTAACGGCCTGTTCCTTCTGAATTCCCTGCGCTATCCTCAGTTTTACTTCCAGCTCTACCCTCGCAAAACAACATTGTCTGCATAACGAGTATCCCAAGGAAAGGCAAAGTCATGTCTCGTGTGGTTTACGTGAATGGTGAATTTCTGCCCGAAGAAGAAGCCAAAATCTCCATTTTTGATCGTGGTTTTCTGTTTGCCGATGGGGTCTATGAGGTTTCCACCATTCTGGATGGAAAGATGGTCGATAATCCGGCTCATCTGGAACGTCTTGGCCGGTCGATGTACGAGCTGGGGATGACCCCACCATGCAGCATGGAAGAGATTGAAGTCATTCAGCAGGAAATGTTGAAACGCAATCCCATTCAGGAAGGTGGACTCTATCTTCAGGTAACGCGCGGCGCTGCGGATCGTGATTTTGTCTACCCAGATGAAAGTACACGATCTTCATTGATCATGTTCACCCAGGAAAAGCCGGTCGTAGAATCTGCTCTTGCCAAACGAGGGATGCGCATTTCGTTCCAACCGGATATTCGCTGGCAACGGCGTGACATCAAGACCGTAGGCCTCTTGCCAGCCTCAATGGCCAAAGTTGCCGCTCAGGGTGAAGGGGCAGATGATGCCTGGATGGTCGAAGATGGTAAGGTCACCGAAGGAACTTCCAACAATGCCTATATCATCACGCAGGACGATGTATTGGTAACCAAGGCTCGTTCAAACAAGATCCTGCATGGTATCACCCGCAAAGCTGTTCTTGCCCTTGCCAAGGAAGAGGGCTTGACCATCGAAGAGCGGGATTTTACCCCGGAAGAAGCCAAACTCGCCAAGGAAGCTTTTGTGACCTCAGCCTCCACCTTTGTAACAGGAGTGGTCAACATAGACGGTCAACAGCTGGGGAATGGAACGCCAGGGCCAATGACAATCCGCCTGCGCGAAATATATATTGATTTTGCGCGACAAAACTTGTCTTGAAAAAGCTTCCTCAAGTTTGCGCCTTTATCAGCAATAGCCCCGCCTGCTCTGAAGGGTGGGGCTTCTTCTGTAAATGTTAACCTAAACAAGAAAAAACAATCTGATTGTTTTACAATATTGCTATTTACCATGGGTTTTAACACATTTAATAGCAAGTCTGCCTATAGTCTCGTGCGTGGAGTAGTCGATCTGAGGTGAAAGATTGGCAAAAAGGGCGAAGATGAAGCTGTCAATTCAAGTAAAATGTATTCAGTCTTTGGATGACGAGAGCCTTTGGCCATTGTGGCAGAGGTTGGAACAGGATGCTTATCACACAGTGTTCCAATCCAGCTGGTATATGAAGCCATTACTGGAAATTGTTGCACCGGCCAATGACGCCCAGCCCTGTATTGTTATGGTGTTTGAGCAAGGGCAGGAAACTCCGTTCATGTTGATTCCATTCGTCCGTTTACGTCGACACGGTCAACGCGTCGTTACACAGGCCGACTTTGATCTGTGTGATTATTGTGCACCGATCCTCAGGCGTCGTGACGATTGGGAGCATGTGGATATTCATGCGATCTGGAAACAGGTGTTGGCTGCCTTGCCAGCCAATGATGTTCTGTCCATCAAGAAGATGCCTACTCATATCGAGACGCTTGCAAATCCTTTGTCGCGCTTGTCGGAGGCCGAGTTGATGGGGGTTAGCACCATGCGGCTCCAGCCTGGTATGACCGAATTACCATCCAAGGTATTGCGTGAAGTGCGCTACAAGTTGCGAAAGCTTGATCAGGATGGTGGTTTGGAAGAAGTGATCGCCGAACGTCCTGAGGATTTGCGCGAGTTGCTGGATTGCGCGATCAAGCAAAGAGCCGATCGGTGTGAAGAACTCAAGATCGAGAACATTCTTGAGAACCCGGAAATCAATGCATTCTATCGGGCTTTGATTGATAGCTCGGGTGATGGGGCGGCTGTTGTTGGCTATGGCCTGAAGCAAGCTGACAGTTTCGTTGCCGTCTCGCTTGGTATTGTCGTAAACAACATATTCAACGGTCTTATCCTGTCAATTGGTGATCACACCACGCGGCGTTACAGCCCTGGTATCTGTGTAGCAACACGTCAATTGCAGTGGGCGGCCGAGAGCGGCTGTAACTATTGCGATATGGGCGTCGGTGGCTCCGCCTATAAATCCAAGTTTGGTGGTGATGTAACAGAGCTTATGGAGTTGGAGTTGTCTCTATCTCCGATAGGTGTGGCCGGAACATCATTTCTTAGAGCCCGTCGAAAACTGAGAATTGGTCTCAAATCCTATCCGCAACTGAACCATCAGGTGCGCCGGCTGATCGGGAAGGTCTAGAGGCACAAGATCGGCAATCCCGGTTGATCTTATTAATTTCGCGAATCCAGCAAATTAGATTGTCTGATCTCAATCTGACATTCATCATGATAGGCATCCAGACGTTCCTGTTGAATGGTGAAGACATGATGTGATCGATGCCGCCTCATAGGCTGCATTGCATCAGTGCCCAGCTGTGTTTCGATAGTATTTTCCAACTAAATCGTCATAATGCCAAATAAATCCGTGAATTTGACGGAATGATTTAGAAATCCGGCATAACATCGGAATTGTGTAGCGACTGTACCTTTTCTCATTGCGAGATTTAGCCCGAACTGCACAGAATATAGCCCCCGATCTCTGCAAAATCGATCTTTGTTTGTCCAACTATAAAATCTGGTGATTGAAATTGCCGACGGTATTGTATACGATTTGGTATACGAGATGGAAGGCTTGGTTTTCTGCCACATTTACTCTCCTGCATTTGGCGTGACCCGGCAGAGGAAATTACATGACTTATTCAGTTGTACAGGTGCAGAAACCAATTTTTTCAGATCAACGGTTTACAAAATAACAAAATATCGGCAAAATGTTGATAAATTATCAGCATTGACTGATTGTAAGATCGCCCATTCTGACCAATGCATTTGAGCATGACGCCAGAACAGGAGAGAAGGCTAAAAGCCTCGATCAGATAAGGGAGAAGATATGTCTGTCGATCAGAAGATCACGGCTATGGACGTGTGGCACCTTCAATTGCCCGTCAATGCGCGTAGAGATCACGGTATCGGTTCGGTAGAGCACGTCGTAGATATTGTTGTGGTCGGTTTGACCGCAGAAGGCGGCCAGACAGGTTATGGCGAAGGGTCCAGCTGGTCCGTCTTTACCGGATCAGCCGAAGCCAGCTTCGCCGCTCTTGATCGCTATATTCGCCCTCTGGTCGTTGGTCGCTCTATCGGAGATCGCGCCGCCATCATGGCAGATGCAGCTTACGCAGTAGCACATTGTACTGAGGCAAAAGCAGCACTGGAAACAGCTCTTCTTGATTTGCAGGGCCGTATTTCCGGCCTACCTGTCTGGGCTCTTTTGGGTGGCAAATGTCGCGATACGATTCCACTTTCATGTTCCATCGCAGACCCGGATTGGGAAGCGGATCTGAAATTGATGGAGCGTCTGCGGGAAGATGGTGTGCGCATCATCAAACTGAAAACAGGCTTCAAGGGTCATGCCTATGACATGATGCGTCTGGAAGAGCTGCGCAAGAATTATCCTGAATTCAAGATCCGCGTCGATTATAATCAGGGCCTGCACCACGACAATGCAATTCGTTGCGTTCAGGAAGTCGCAACTTTCGATCCAGATTTTATCGAACAACCAGTCAAAGCGCACCTGCGCAGCCTGATGGCTCGCATTCGCGATAGCATCGATATTCCGCTTCTGGCTGATGAGAGTGTTTTCGGCCCGGAAGATATGCAAACGGCCATTGCCATGGGATTGTGTGATGGCGTTTCCATCAAGATCATGAAAACTGGTGGTTTGACCCGTGCCCAAACCGTAGCACGAATGGCTCAATCCGTTGGCCTGTCGGCTTATGGCGGTGATATGTTCGAGGCAGGTCTGGCACATTTGGCCGGGACACACATGATCGCCTCAACGCCGGAAATCACGCTTGGTTGTGAATTCTATCAGGCTAGTTATTTTCTGGTGGAAGATATTCTACAAACGCCATTTGAAGTGAAGGATGGTCAAGTCATTGTGCCGCAAGATGCGGGTCTGGGAGTGCTGCCAGATCCTGACAAACTGACCAAATATACACTCACCCATAGCAACGGATCAAAAGCATGACTGCCACCAAGAAAGTTGTTGTTGTCGGAGCCGGTATTGTCGGTGTATCCAGTGCAATCTGGCTGAAGCGTGCTGGCCATGACGTGATCTTGATCGACAGGGGTGAACCGGGGCAGGGAACCTCATATGGCAATGCCTGCGTTTTGGCCTCCTGTTCCATGATACCCGTGACTGGCCCGGGCCTTATTCTCAAAGGTCCGAAGTTGATGCTGGATCCGAACTTCCCGCTTTTCATGCGTTGGCCTTATCTTCCCAAACTGTTGCCTTGGCTGGCCCGTTATTTGAGCCATGCCAATGACAAGGATACCCGTCGTATTGCGGCTGGCCTTGCCCCGATTGTTAGCGACAGTCTGGAACAGCACAAAGCTTTGACCGATGGTACAGATACCGCAAAATGGGTCCAACCAAGTGCTTACAGCTTCGCTTATGCTGATCGCGCAGCTTTTGATGCTGATGCCTATGTATGGGATTTGCGTAAGGATCATGGCTTCGTACCAGAATTGATCGAAGGCGCCGAAGTGCATGAGTTTGAGCCAGCTCTGGCGTCCGATGTCAATCTGCTGGCGAGCTTCAAAAGTGATCATGGTTTTATTCACGAGCCTGGTGGTTATGTTGCGGATCTGAGCAAACTGCTGGTCGAGATGGGTGGTACTTTCGTTCAGGCCGAAGTGCGTGACTTCGACCTGTCTGGCGGTGAAATCTCGGCCGTAGAGACGGACCGGGGTCGCTTCGAATGCGACCAGGCCGTCCTGGCAACGGGCGTTTGGTCCAAGCCATTGATGAAAAAACTGGGCATCAACGTTCCGATTGAATCCGAGCGCGGCTATCACATCGTATATAAGAATCCGGAAAACGGTCCCAAGAGCCCGATTATGGTGGCGGCTGGAAAGTTCGTCGCCACGCCAATGGCGCAGGGTTTGCGCTGTGCCGGTATTGTTGAATTTGGCGGACTGGAGGCAGAGGCCTCCAGTGCTCCGCTTGCCTTGATGCGTAAGAAAGTCAAGGAAAGCTTCCCCAATCTGATCGCAGAGTCAGAGGAAGAATGGCTGGGACATCGTCCTGCCCCAAGTGACAGCCTGCCGTTGATCGGTGAGGTTGGTGCAACCGGGGTCTATGCAGCCTTTGGTCACCATCATATCGGTTTGACAGGCGGTCCAAAAACTGGCCGAATGGTAGCTGATATGATTTCCGGTAATCTATCCAATAACAACCTTTCACCTTACTCGCCTCAGCGTTTCGGCTGAGGAGGAGTTAATCTTGCTTCAATCCAGAGGGAGACTGAAAATGAAAGCAAAAACCTTGAAGCTGACAACCGCTCTGACCGCAGCAGCCTTGTTGAGCGTTAGTGGCGCAGTTGCAGCCGACAAATGGGATATGCCAATGGGCTATTCCGGTTCCAACTTCCATTCCGTGACTGGCGCTGAGTTCGCAAAATGCGTCACCAAAGGTACCGGTGGTGAATTGGAAATCGTCACCCATCCAGGCGGTTCCCTGTTCAAGGGCAACGAAATCAAGCGTGCAGTTCAGACAGGTCAGGCTCAGATCGGCGAGCGTATTCTTTCTGCTCACCAGAATGAGAATGCTTTGTTCGGAATTGATTCCATTCCATTCCTTGCGACTTCCTTCGAAGATTCAGTCAAACTCTGGAAAGCAGCAAAACCAGAATTTGACAAGCTGTTGGACAGCCAGAACCTCGTTCTGTTGTATTCCGTGCCATGGCCACCACAGGGATTGTACTTCAAGAAAGAAGTCAACTCTGTTGCTGACATGAAGGGTATCAAGTTCCGCTCTTACAATACTGCAACTGGCCGTTTGGCCGAGCTGACCGGTATGTTGCCAGTTCAGATCGAAGCGGCGGAAATCTCACAGGCCTTCGCAACGGGCGTTGCAGAATCCATGGTATCTTCCGGTTCCACTGGCTATGACCGTAAGGTTTGGGAAAGCCTCACTCACTTCTATGAAGTGGATGCCTGGCTGCCACGTAACTATGTTTTCGTGAACAAGGACTCTTGGGGTGGTCTGTCTGACGGTGTGAAAAATGTCATCAATGGCTGTGCTTCCATTGCTGAATATGCAGGATATTGGCGCTCTGTCCAATACACCGAGTTCACCATTGGCCAGCTGGCCAAAAACGGCATGACTGTTGGTAAAGCTGGCGATGCCCTGAAAGGTGAATTGCAGGAAATCGGTAAGAAAATGACTGCTGAATGGCTGGAAAAAGCTGGGCCAACCGGCAAAGCCATCGTAGACGCTTTCAAAGCTTCTCAATAAGTAAAATAAAATGCACTCCGTCCCGTCAGGGACGGAGTGTCTCATATCTTTAGGGAGGTGACATTATGGCGGCTATTCGCAAGCTGCTGGACGGGCTGTACCTTGCCGGGGGAATTTTGGGGGCGCTCAGCCTCGTTATTATCCTCATACTTGTCGTCCTGCAAATGGTTGCTCGTTGGAGTGGGGAAGTCGCTCCAGGTATTCCCGAATATGCCGGCTACTTCATGGCATCTTCGGCTTTTCTTGCCTTTGCCTATGCGCTGAATAAAGGCGCTCACATTCGTGTGGGGCTTCTGCTGCAGGCACTGGGTGATAAACGCAAATGGCTGGAGATCTGGTGCTTTGCCATCGGCAGCGGTCTGGCCATCTATTTTTCCTATTATGCCATCAAGGCAGTCTATTGGTCACAAAAACTCAATGACATCAGTCAGGGGCAGGATGCTACACCGCTTTGGATACCACAATTGTCCATGGCCGTTGGTGCGGTTTTGCTGGCAATTGCGATGCTTGATCATCTGGTGCAGCTGATCTTCACCGGCGAACATGGCATTGATTCAGATGCGCTGGAAAGTCACGCGGAGTAGGAACAAATGGAAGAATTTTACCTTACAGCTATATTCCTCTTCGTTCTGTTCCTGATGTTGGGAACTGGCGTCTGGGTGGGTCTTGCTCTCTTCGGCGTGGCATTCGTTGGTCTGGAACTGTTTACAACACGTCCAGCGGGTGATGCGATGACGACCGTCATCTGGTCGGGTACATCCAGTTGGACATTGACGGCGCTTCCGCTCTTCATCTGGATGGGCGAAATCCTCTATCGAACGCGATTATCGGAAGATATGTTCCGTGGTCTGGCACCATGGATGTCTCGTTTGCCGGGTGGCTTGGTTCATACAAACATTGTGGGTTGCACTATCTTTGCTGCTGTATCAGGCTCTTCAGCAGCCACTCTGACCACAGTCGGCAAGATGTCGATCCCTGAGTTGCGCAAGCGCGGCTATCCAGAACGCATGATCATCGGCACATTGACTGGTGCGGCAACGTTGGGGCTGATGATTCCGCCGTCCTTGACGCTGATCGTTTATGGTGTGACCGTCAATGAATCCATTTCCAAGCTCTTCCTGGCAGGGGTTTTCCCTGGTCTGACCTTGGCATTGCTCTTCATGGGCTATGTGGCATGGTGGTCCTTTACAAAACCAGAAGAAGTGCCGGATATTTCAGAAAAATTGACCTTTGGTCAGAAGCTTTGGGAATCTCGCTTCTTGTTGCCTGTGATCGTTCTGATTTCGGTTGTGATCGGTTCCATGTATCTGGGGATTGCCACGGCAACCGAGGCTGCAGCCTTTGGTGTGATCGGTTCGCTCATTCTGGCGGCCTTGCAGAGTTCGCTTTCCTTATCCACTTTTCTGGATAGTCTGATCGGTGCAACCCGAACCTCTGCCATGATCATGTTCATTCTGGCCGGTGCGGCAGCTCTATCGCTGGCAATGGGCTTCACTGGCCTTCCGCGTGCATTGGCAACATGGATTGATACATTGGGTCTGTCACCATTCGCCCTGTTGATGGCATTGATGGTTTTCTACATCATCCTTGGTTGTTTCCTCGATGGTATTTCCTCGGTCGTTCTGACCATGGCCATCGTGGAACCAATGATACGCCAGGCTGGTATCGATATCATCTGGTTTGGTATCTTCATCGTGGTTGTCGTGGAAATGGCCCAGATCACCCCGCCAATTGGCTTCAACCTGTTCGTGATGCAAGGCATGACCAATCACGGCATGGGCTATATTGCCAAAACGGCACTGCCAATGTTCCTGATCATGGTCGTGATGGTCTTCATCCTGATCTTCTTCCCGGAACTGGTGACCTATCTGCCAGAGAATATGCGCGCCACCCCCGGTGGTTAGCGAAGCTGGCCAAATTGAAAATCGAAAGGGAGCCAAATGGCTCCCTTTTTGATTCCAACAATCTACTCAAGTTCAAATGGAATTCAAATAACGCCCGATGCCAGTCGCTGCTTGATAACCTTGAGACATGCAGCCCGTGAGCAGATAACCACCAGTTGGAGCTTCCCAGTCGAGCATTTCCCCAGCGATGAATAGACCTGGCTGGCGCTTGACCATCAATTCATCATCCATCTCGGACAAGCATACGCCGCCAGCGGTGCTGATGGCTTCTTCAATCGGGCGTGGACCGATTGCCGTGATAGGCAAGCCTTTGACCGCTTTGGCAAGTTTGCCCATATCACTCATCACATCCCGCTCTGTACATTCTTTTAGAAGGGCAGCCTGAACACCCTTGAGATGAATGCGCTTGCGAATGTGATTGGCAAAGCTCTGCTTGCCGCGCGGTTGGTTCAGACGACGCTCCACTTCTGCAAGATCATGATGGGAGCGCAAATCAACTTGCAGCTCAATTGGACCGCATTCGGCAATGGCATCCCTCAAAGGCGCAGAGAGGCCGTAAACAGCGCTGCCTTCAATACCATAGTGAGTGATGACGAAATCACCTTGTATGCTGTAGGGACCGAATTTGAGGGTTACAGATTTGACTGGCTCGCCTGCCCACTGTTGCGCGAACTGCTCTGACCAATCCACCTCAAAGCCACAATTGGCAGGGCGATAAGGTTTGCAGGCAATGTCTTTTTCTTCAAGAATTGAGAGAAATTTTCCATCGGTCCCAAGACGTGGCCAGCTTGGTCCACCAAGGGCCAGCAATACTGCATCAGCTTCAACGGTTGCTTGTCCGTCTGGTGTGTCGAACAAAAGCGCGCCGTCATCGCTCCAACCAATCCAGCGGTGACGGGTAACCATCTTCACACCGCGGCTTTCCAGATGCTTGAAATGGCTGCGAAGCAGCGGAGACGCCTTCATGCTCTCTGGGAATACGCGCCCGGATGATCCTTCAAAGGTGGACTGCCCCATGGCATAGCTCCAGGAGCGAACCTCGCGTGGACCGAATTCGCGGATCATCGGTTCCATCCAGTCCGCATAATCACCATAGGCAGCAATAAAATCATCAATCGGCTGGGCATGGGTCAGGTTCAGGCCACTCTTGCCTGCCATCAGGATTTTACGGGCCGGGCTTGGCATAGCGTCATAAAGGGTGATCTGCCAGTTCTGCTCCTGATCTTGCGCCAGCTCTGTGAGATGATCAGCTGCGATCAATCCAGCGGCACCTGCACCAATGATTGCGATTGTTTTTGCGGATTTATCTGTCATTGGCTCAGGCTTTCTTAGAGCGCGTTCCCAAAAAGTTGCAGTACTTTTCGGACAAGAACTCGCTTGAAACAAAGATGTAAAGTCTTGCCGGTAATTCAACGATTACCAGAAAGGCTTTAATCGAGGGAGCCTTCTCATAGGCTGCTTTGTTGCAAAGAGAAAGAGGGCATCACGCCGGACATCGAAAAAAGCGCAAAAAAAGACCATGAAGAGGGATACTCTTCATGGTCAAGGAGGACAGTCAGTGTGATGAGCGTCCTAGCTCAGGATGTATTCGTCTCCCTGAATGCAACATGGCATTCTCACCCTCGGGAGGAAGGGGATTTCATCGGACAGGACGACCAGTCTGACGAGAAATTCAAAATTAGTTTAACCCGCGAAGACCGGCAACTGGTCCGCCGGACTTGCTTTTCGGTGCTCCGGCAATGCGTAACCAGACTTGAGGATTGCCGACCGCCTGACGTTTGTTCCAGCGATAACTCACTTGTTGCCAAGGCAGAATGGATGGATTGAGATTGTCGAGAATGAATTCGCCCCGATCAGTTCGCACCACCAGGACTGCGTGGTAGACGCCGTCAGGCAAGTAAGCCGTAGTGATGAGCAGTGAGTCAGATGGCCAACCTGCTCGTAACAACTCTCGCTGTTTGGTCAGCGCATAATCTTCGCAATCGCCTTGCGTAACATAAGGTTGCCAATTGTCTATCGGGCCGTCATCAACCGGTTTTATCTGTTGGTTCACATGAGCATTTATGGTCACCAGTGTTTGCCAGGTGGCTGGAGTGAGCTTCACGATACCTTTGCCATAGCGAAGGCAAGCCTCGGGCTGATTGGAACAATAGTAGATATGTCCCGCCGGCGAGCTGGTTTGCTCCAAAACCCTCATGCTGGAACCAGCCGCACCAAAAGCCATGGCTTCCATTGGCAACAGCCCCATTGCTGCCAAAGCCAGGCTACCCATCAACCGACGGCTCAGGTTCTTTTTACAAGATGATTTATGAGATCCAGTAGTGAACAAACTCAGTCCCCTTCAATTTGCTTGAAGGGAAAGCTACGCTCCTCTTTTAAAGGATGCGTTCTGGAATATCGCCGTTTTTGGTCTATCGATTTATGGCTTGTTTACCCTGAGATATGCGAGGTTCCAAACAAATATTGTGCTTGATATTCAGGAAAAGCTAGCCAATTGAATTTATGCATTTTTTGGTTGTGTGAGGCGATTGCAAAAGGAATTTGTTAAGGCTGATACGCCCTGTGCGTGCTCCAAAGTTTTGGCAAATTAGTTAGATTTGTTGTGTGCCAACGAGAAGCAAGGTTAACAGCTTTTGCATCCAATCCACGAGCATCCGTGATCACCATTTACGAATTGTTAGGAAATGGCCCGAACGAGAGCGATTTTGTTCAGATATGACGTAAAAACCGGCAAATATGCGGTTGTAAACATTGGCACTGGCTAAGTGTTTGGAGCTATCCGTTAAGACTTCAAGAGATAGGAAGCAAATTAGCCGACAGCTTGAGCCGTCGGCCAACATATCAATCTGCAAATGTCTCACAGATTACTCCGCAGGGGCGGCCGTAGCCGGGGTGGTGGAGCCACTATTGCCAAGCAATTTATCTGTAAGGCGCAACAAAACCAGATAGGTTTTGATCTGCAAATAGACGACAGGCAGGTAAAGGATAAAATAGGTGATTGAGAATTTCTCGACCAGACCAATACCAACCAGCCCCCAGTTGATGAAGAAATTGGCCATGACCACCAGAGCGATACCAGGGCAGACAAGAGCCAATGAACCGGGGGATTTGCCACTGCCTGTTACAAAGGTTTCGAAATAGCCAACCTGTTTCATGATGGCATAGCCAAGCAGACCAAAGATCAATTGCAGCGCCAGCAAGGTCGTTAGCAGGGCAAAAATACCACCAGCAGTATGAGGGGCACCAAAATTATGATCCAGACCCATGGTCAAACGGAACAGGCCAATACCTATCACGGTTAGAATGGGAATGATGATCCAGAGCGTTGGGGTGGTTTCTTGATTGACGCCGTTATTCATCATGGATCGGAAACCAAGGATCAGTTTGATCAGCCCAAACACAATGGCAGCGGTCAGGAAGAAGACTGCGCCGATGAAGCCGATGGCTGCGGTCACCTTCACGTGGCTCATGGCCGCCGGGGCAGAAAGACCGACACCAACCATGGAGAGCGAGAAAACGGATAGCATCTGAGCCAGAGAATTATTTTTTTCGCAATCGAAATGTCCATGCACCAAGGCATTGACCATGAAGCCGGTGAAGATCTTCAGAGCGAAATAACCAATCACCAAGAAGCCGACAATGGCCGCAGGGAATAGAAATTCGGACAAATCCCAGAGGCGGGGAACGAAAACGGCACCGACGATGAAGCTGGCATTCAGGCTCATGGCAAATGTCAGCGGTAACGCCATCAATTGGATGCCATTATTGGATTTCAAGAAGCCTTCATAGGCTTTACTAGCCTTGAACTTTCTGAATTCTGAAATATTCCAGATCAGAGTCCTGATATGCAGGTAAGTAAAGAAAGCGATGCCGATCAAAACGATCGGGACCATGACCTTGTATCCGACTTCCGGTCCGTTGAAGGCAGCCATCCAATCAGCAAAAGTAGCAAGAGGGCGACCTCTGTGAGGGACCCAGAACATCAGAAACATGAACATTGAGACGATTGCACCGCCTGAGCCCAATGAAGCAAGAAAGAGCAATGGGCTGTAGCCCTCTTTTAGATTGCGGCGAAAGACCATGGCATAATCCTGGATTAAGTGTAAATCTATATGTAAATTAGAATATACTAATATTCGAAAATATCAAAATAAATTCTAAAACCCATATAGGACAAAATGGCGCATCGATAGATGTGAGGTATGACAAAGGATTAAAATGATGGAATCGGAAAAAGATTTCTACCGTAACTAATGAGTCGCTTGGATATCTGATTGTATGATCTGTAGAAATTACCCTGAAATATTAGTTATTTCGGCTATATTTTCCGGCATTTACGGTCCAGCCCTTGCAATCTTGCGGCCAAAAGGGCAATCTGGCATAAATTTAGTTGCTAAGGAAACTAAAATGGCATCTGCATCCAAGCTACCAATTTTGTATGGATATTTTCGCTCTTCTGCAGCCTATCGTCTGCGTATTGCCCTGAATCTGAAAGGTTTGGCACATGAGCATAGAACGGTGCATATGCTCAAGCAGGGCGGAGAGCAACTGCAGCCAGATCATCTGGCGCGGAATCCGCAAGCTCTGGTTCCAACTTTGGAAATTGATGGCCTGATGCTCAGTCAATCATTGGCTATTCTGGATTATTTGGAAGAAACCCGACCCGAAAAGCCACTGCTTCCTCAATCTCCAGCGTCAAAAGCACAGATGCGGGCATTCTGCCAGTCTATCGCTTGTGAGATCCACCCGGTCAACAACTTGCGTGTCCTGAAATATCTTGTAACGGAGTTGGGCGCGAGTGAAGAGCAAAAGCTCGACTGGTATCGTCATTGGGTGGAAACTGGCCTGCAAGCCAGCGCCAAGATGCTGGAGATGCACGGCGCGACTGGTGACTTCTGCTATGGTGATGAACCAAGCCAAGCTGACTGTTGCCTGATTCCTCAACTCTATAATGCGCGTCGTTTTAATTGCGATCTGACCGGTTTGGAAAGATTGATTGAAATCGAGCAAAATGCTGCGAAGCTCCCAGCATTTCAGCAGGCACATCCTGATCAGCAGCCGGATGCAGCCTGAAACCGTTATTGTTCATTCCGAGAAGGGACTTTCTTCTCATCAACACCGATAAAGAGATGTTGGCGGAAAAGCCAGATCATGAGAAGGGGTGGGGCCAGAAGCAGAAAAGTCTGGCTATCGTCGCGGTAGCAACTGGTACAGAAACTACCCTTGTCGGAAAAATGAGAGAAGGTCTCCCAGAAAAAAAACAGCAGCAGGCAACCGAGTGCCAGCAATCGTTTTCCGAGCATATAGGTCATGCTATTTTCCCTGTCTCAATGCAGTTGAACAAACCGAAATGCTGTTCAGTTCTGCCAGATGCTCGCCCCCAAGCCTTGCCAACCTATCAAGATATTTTTCAAATGAGCTTAAAATGATTGTTAAAATTTTAGAGGCTCAAAAATGCCACTACCTTTCAAAATATAGTGGCTTTGATTTTCTACAAATTCATCAACGTTAGCGAAGGCCGTCAACCAAACGGTCCCATTCATCGGTTTGATCACGTTCGACAATGTGCCAGCTCTGACCATCTTCAAAGACCAGAAGTTTATCAGCCAGTTCTGCCTCCGCCTGTTTGTGCGTGACAAATAGCAGTGCCTTGTTTTTGGTGGCCTCGCGAAGAGTCTCGAGTACGGCCTGAGCAGTGTTCTTGTCCAGGCCTTCCGTCATTTCGTCCAGCAACCATAGATCGGGTTTATAGAGAAGCAGGCGGGCCAATGCCATGCGGCGGCTCTCTCCACCCGACAAGCCCAGGCCTTCATCTCCCAAGATCTGTTCCAGACCATTGGGGAGGCGCTCAATCATGCGCTTGAGCTGCGCTTTCTCAACGGCATCATCCAGCTCATCAGATGATGCATCTGGTGCGCCCAGAATCAGGTTTTCACGGAGGCTCTCACGGAAAAGTTCGGTGCGTTGGGTCAGCAGTCCAAGGCGAGGCTTGCGACCATCCTGATAGGTATCATAACGCAACAGGATGCCACCATCTTGCGGATCCAGCAAACCTGCCACAAGGGAGAGTAGGGTGGATTTGCCAGCACCAGATCCACCAATGATGCCGATGGCTTCACCACTTTGCAGGTTGAAGCTCAAATCATTGATGATAGGGGCGGCCTGCTTTGAATAGGCAAAGCGAACATCATCGACCTTCAAGGTCACCGGACCCAGATCGAACAGGCAGGGTTCTGGTAAAGGTTCCGGTTCCGCCATCAACGGTAGGATCCTCTGACCGGCATAAAGCACTCGTCCAATGTCCAGTAAACCACGACGGATAGGAACCAGAAGCTCAGCCATGGCGAAGACACTGAGGACCGCCAACAGAACCATTGGTCCGCTCAGATTTCCGGCCTCAAACGCAAGAGCACCCATTGCGAGGGTTACGACCAATGCGGCCCCACCAGCGAGCGTGATCAAAGCGCGGCCCTTCAGATCGTGGGCAGCCAATTCAGCCTGCAAATCACGGATCCGGCTAGCTGCCTTGGTAATGGAGGACACTTGATCGCCAATGCGGCCTGCCATGACCAATTCCATCTGACCACGTAACAGATCGATATAACGAAGTCGCAAGGCCTCAGACGTGAAGGCAATGCGACGGCCAAGTCTGACACCAACTTTGCCTGCTTGTATCGGTAGAATGATCAAAGCCAAGAGCAGAATTCCGCCCGCTGCAAAGGCGATAGGGGCGTTGAAGCCATGGAGAATGAAAATCAAAGCCAAACAGGTTAGAACAGCGGTGGAAAGCGGCAGAATGACCCGCAAATAAATGCCGTCCAGAGCATCAATATCAGCGGTTAAACGCGCTAGAAGTTCGCCTGAACGGAAGTCGTGCAAACGACGGAACGGCAATTGAGAGATGCCATCGAAAACATACAGTCGAAGGCGGGCCAGAAACCGGAATGTGGCGTCATGAGTGATGACCCGTTCCGCATATTTACCGGCCATGCGGGTGAGGGCGGCGGTGCGGATCAGGAAACCGGGATAGACAGTATTGAAAACGACGGCTCCAGTAACTCCAGCAAGAGCTGTAGCGCCCAAAAACCAGCCAGCGGTTGCCATCAACGTGATGGAGGCAAGCGCCGTTACATAGGCAATACCAATTCCGGCCATGAACCAGCCCGGATAATGCTGCCAATACAGCCGAAGGATCGCAAAAATAGTCTTCATGATACGACCTCCTCGGATTTTGTTTCGCCTTCAATTACTTCCGAAGTGGAAGGCGCTACAGGCTCATCGGATAGCAGGTTTTCCAAATCTGCAAGATCGGGCTTGGAGATTTCGGATAGGGAACCATCTTTTACGAAATAGATATGGTCGCATTGTTCAGCGACATCGCGGTCATGAGTGGCAATGACGAGCAAGCGATCCTTGGCCATTTTCAGAAGGCTCTGAGTTACAAGCTTTGCTGTGTCTGCATCCAGATCGGCAGTTGGTTCATCGCAGAGGATAAGACTGCTATCACCAAGTGCTGCTCGAGCAATGGCAAGGCGACGTACTTGACCACCGGAAATACCAAAGCCGGTTTCACCAAGAATTGTGAGCAGATCACGCGGCAATTGAGCGACAAACTGGTCAGCGTGAGCCTGGCTCAAAGCTTCGTCAACAGCTTCTCGTGATGCGTCCGGATGTGCCAAGCGAGCATTCATCAGCAAGGAGCCATGGAATATGTGCGGCTTTTGACCGATCCAGCCGATGGATTGGCGCCAGTTGACCCATTCCTCCCGGGAGTTGGAAACCGCTTGCTCATTCAACAACAGGCGTCCTTCCAAGGGCTTTAACAAGCCGCATAGCGCCGCCAATAGGGTTGACTTTCCAGACCCGGAACGGCCAAGAATGGCAATTCTAGATCCTGCGGACAGTGTTATATTGACATTGCTGAGAATGGCATCTCGTCCGCCCTCATAACCAAAGCTGCAATCCTCAAACGTGATTTTTTTGATAGGCGAGGCCGCAGCACTGGCCTTTGTTGTCGATGAGGTATCTGCTTCACTTTCCTCAGCGATCTTGTCTTCAGGAAGAAGAAGCATCAGACGTTCGGCGGCAGACTGGGCAGAAGCACGATCATGATAGGCCGCCGCAAAATCACGCAATGGTGTGAAAAATTCCGGTGCCAGCAACAGCATGAATAAGCCGCTGGACAGTGTTATGGGTGAGTCATAGCTGCCAAAGGCAGTGAAGCCAAGATAGTGATAGCCCACATAAATTGCGATGAGAGCGATGCCGAGAGCGGAGAACAGCTCCAGTGCAGCTGATGAAAGAAAGGCAATGCGCAGCACTTTCATGGTGGCCTTGCGATAGTCGGTTGCGATGCCATCAAATAGATCACGTGTGCGACCAACAGCTCCGAAAAGGCGCAGGGTCGTCATGCCTTGCAAACGATCCAGAAAGCGAGAACTCATGGTGGAGAGAGCTGCCACCTGTTTGTCAGATGCTTTTTTGGCGCGAATGCCGACAATGGCCATGAAAACCGGAATGAGCGGGCCGCAAAGCAAAAGAACCAGAGCGGCGGCCCAACTGAACAGGGTAACAGCGATCAAGATTGCAAGGGGGATGACAGTCAACTGAAGTCGCAAGGACAAATAGCGGCTGGTATAGGGATCCAGATTTTCGATGACATCAGAAGCCAATGCCGCCACTTCACCAGCGGATCGCCGCTCAATATCCAATGGAGACTGGGAAGCCAGAATGGATGCCAGCTTTTGCCGAAGGGAAAAGCGCAGATCGGCGGAGATGGTATGACCAAGTTTCCCGGCAAGATAACTGAGAGCCGTCCGGGCGAGAATGGTGATGATCAATCCGACAAGATAGGGCACAAGTCCCAGAATGCCGCCACCGTCTTCAATCAGAGCACCGATGCCAAAAGCCAGAAATCCAGCTTGGGCGATGGCCAGAACGCCGCTCAGGGTTTCCAGTCTGGCTTTATGCTTGAGCTGGCCCTTATATGGATCGACGATCTTTCCCAACCATTGATCAGCTGGATTCTTCTGACGTGGCTTGCGCCCCTTTCGCCCTTTGGGGGCCTCGGTATCAGAAGAGTGGCTGGTTTCTTCCGACTTGTCCCGTGTTTCCATACCCGTCATGAATGCCTGCGCTACTCTTAACTCATAGTTTGTGAGAAAGGTATCTGGAAGCAGAGACCTTTCTCAAGACCTGATATGCAAGTTTATTATTAATTCTTATTCAGGCTTGCAAACTTGATCATTGGCAATTGCTTTGGCGGTTCTCGCCAAAAGTCCGATAATTACCAATGTTAGTAGCGCAAACAGCCCCATACCTGCAATCTCGTGTGTGCCGGATTGGGCTTTTTCAGCATATAAAAAGGTCGCAATGGTTAGCGCAGCCAATGGAAAGGAATAGGCCCACCATGATAGGGCAAATGGAATGCGAGCCAGCTTGGGCACCTGAATGAGAATGATCAGGAAGAACATCACGCCAGTATAATAGATAATGCGCGCAAATGGATCGAGATCTCCAACCATGGTGACGTATGCCACAAAGCCAACGCCGGGAGGAGCGATGAGGATCATCAAGGTTGGGAGTAGACGCTCGGGCAGAGGATTGTGAAAAACAAGTCGGTTGAAGACCAGTGTGAGCAATACGATCCAAAAAACCAGGCCAACCGAGAAATAGAACCAGGCGAACTCCATCATACCAAAACGCGCTCCGGCAATTGGAACAATGATGTTTCCGACCACCGGGATGAACCACGCCGGGTTCAAATGCAGTGGTTCAAAACAGCGATGGCCAATCCACGCTGTCAGCACTGCCAAGGTTCCTATCAGATGAAGAACTGCGCCGAGTCCCCAAATACCTATGGCGAGGTCATTTGAGAAAGGTCCCATGGCTGTGCCCAGCAATATCAGCCCAATGGAGGCAGCTGGAAAAAAGCACATTCTGACCGGGTGATTCCATTCCCACTTGATCATATGGGGGTAGCGGGCTGCTTTCATGGCGTAGAACCCAAGCAGGATCGCGAACACGATTGTGGTCAGGACAACAAGGATGAGACTGCCCTGATGCGCAACGCCGACTGTTTTCTCCAAGCGTTCAGCCGCCAATGTGAAGCCTGCAAGGCCCATCACCATGGCGAAAAAAGCATTTGGAAAATGCTCCAGTTTGGAGTGAGGCTGTGTTTGTTCGTTTTGCGCATCAGAGCCTTGCCCCACGCTTTGTTCACCAGCGCTGGCGTTTGTTGTTCCATGCGTCATTGTGCCTCTCCTATTTCGGCAAAAATCTAAACAGGTATACTTGATGCTTCTTATCTAACCTGTTACTCATTGGATAACAAATCAAAGCCATCGAATATATGCAAAAAGTCAAAGATAGGACAATTTGCCCATCGGTGAGAAGGACCAAACGGGCTCTGACCAAGCTCATCAGATCTTGCGGGATTTGAGACAATCCCGACCTTCTTGTCCAATGATGTCTTTGTGAAGTCATCGCTTTCCAACGAGGAGTGGCGATGGTACTGCCGCCTGAGCCGATCACCCCGGTCTCTAAATCGGCTCGGGCGGCAGTTCTTTATTCTTTTCAAGGCACTTTGCTATTTTGCTGCCTTGTCGTACCTTTTGTTTTAAGGGCCCTGCAATGAGGCATGCGAGTGGGTGTTCTTTTCCGGATGGTCGCAAATTTGATGTTGTCATGTGGTGGGCAGACACTTTATTCGATACTTTATTGAATATTGGGTCTCAAAACAGATAGATCGAACAGATCTGAGATCTATGGACCGTTGGAGCAGGCCAGCCCAACACCAGACAGGAGAATGTGATGCGGCTTACACAGCATTCCAACTATGCTATGCGTTTGCTTATGTATTGCGCCTTGCGACCTGATCATCTGGTGCGCTTGGCGGATATTGCCGAAGCCTATGATATTTCCTGTCATCACCTGAACAAGATTGCCCAGCGCCTCGCTCACATTGGCATCATTCACGCCATCCGAGGCCGCAATGGTGGCATTCGTCTGGCTAAAGACCCAAGCGAAATCAATGTCGGCCAAGTTTTGCGCGCAACCGAAGAGAATTTGATCATTGTTGAGTGCTTTGCTGAGACCACTAATACCTGCCCATTGATCAGCGAATGTAAGTTCAGAAAGCTTCTGCAACGGGCCTTGAAGGCATTCTTGGATGTGCTGGATGACTGCACGTTGGCCGACATGGTGGATGAGCCAGAATGCCTGAAGCCATTGCTGGGGCTGACAGACAATATCACCAGCTTCATGAGCGAGCAGGAACCGCCTCAATGTGTGCATTGAGACAGTTCTCCATTTGATTTCAGTGTAAATTCAAAGCTTTGATGAAACGTCCGGTCGGGCGTTCGGCTGGCTGTGTCGGTATGCGTGTCAGCCAAATACCTCCCGCCACGACCAATCCTCCACCAAACAAAGCCCAAGGGGTCGGTATCTCGGCAAAAACAATAAAGCCGAGCAATGTAGAAAACAGGATCCAGCTATAGTTGATGGGGGCTAACAGCGAAATCTCCGCCAGACGATAAGCTCGCACATTGCAATATTGCGCTACGATAGCAATTGGTCCGAGCACGATGAATGGGGCAATGGCCATCAGGCTGATATCCTGAGAGATGGTCATATAGATGGTAGGACCTGCCAGCAGCAAACTGCAAAGACCTGTGACATGGAGTATGAGACCGATTGCACTTTCCCTGCGTGCCAGAGTTTTCAGAACCAATAACTCCAGCGCCAAAAAGATTGCCCCGACAAAGGCATATCCCACACCACTCAACTGGGAGAAGTTCAAGCCGTCTTGGATACGGGAGAATAGAACCAGATAAGCTCCGGCCAAGCATAGCATTCCTGCCAGCCAGTGAGAGCGGCTGACACGCTCCCCTAATAAAAGGGCAGCAAGACCCACAACGATGACACCTTCCGTGAGCCCAATCGCGGTTGCTTCATTCAGAGGGATGAGTGTTGCCGCATAGAGGGTGCAAAATCCCCCACCAACAGAGAAAAAGGCCCGCATCAAATGTTGGCTTGGTTTGGGAGACATAAGGCCAGACAGGCCTTCACCGCCACGTAACAGGGAAAAGCCAAGAACCAGAATGAAAGCGCTGAAATAGCGCATGAAAACCACCACCAAAACTGGCACCGCGCCATCTGCAAACTTTGCTGCAGCGAAAATTGGCGTGAAAAGCGCGGTCCCGCATAGGGAGAACGCAACGCCTTTGACATTGTTGGATAGGGAGGGGGAGGTCTGGGACATGCTCAATCCATCTGGTTGCACTAGGCGTTGACGATCAAAGCGCGGTGAAAAGCTTTTGCCAATGTCATCAAAAAATAACTGGAAAACCAGCCTCAAATTTAGCATGATGGTTATGCATAAATGCATTTCATTGATTAAGGTGATGTAATTTTGAAATGGGATGATCTTCAGCTATTTCACGCAGCAGCGACCGCAGGTTCCATGAATGGAGCTGCAAGGAGGTTGGAAATCAGCCAACCGCAGCTGTCTCGTCGCCTTCGGCAGATGGAAGAGAGAATTGGCGCACGCCTGTTTGAACGAACGCCGCAAGGATTGCGTTTGACAGGGGCCGGCGAGACTTTGATGCCTCTGGCAGAGCAAATGCGAAGCACAGCAGACGCGGTACTTCGGTTGCAGCCGAACCTGTCGGATCAGGGCTTGCGGCAGGTGCGCCTATCTATTGATGATCTACGCACGCGTTTTCTGACAATGCATTTGGAAGAGCTGAGATCATTGATTGGTGAGATTGAACTGGATTTCATTGCCACACATCAGCATTTGAGCCTGATGAACAGGACCACAGATATCCAGGTCAGGACATGTTTGCCGGACAATGATGGTGTGATTTTGCGAAAACTGGCCGATCTGAGCTATCGGGTTTATGCGCACCGAAGTTATCTGGAACGCTTTCCGCGAGATGGCCTTCAAGATCATTGTGCAAAGGGCTATTGGATCGGCATCTGCGCAGAACCTCTATGGTATCCAGATCAGCTCAGATGGCTCTCGGATCATGTGCGCGGTCCTATCCAGATGCGCTTCAACTGCATGATAGATTGCTTGGCAGCGACAAAAAGCGGAGCGGGATTGGCTTTGCTTCCCACATTTTTGGCCGACCATGAACCCGACTTGGTTTGTTTGACACCTGATCAGCCACAGACCGTGAGCCCCGAACATCTGATCGTCAACCGAGATGTTTTGCGAGAGCCCGCTATCCGAACCGTGATGGATGCCCTGATCAAGATTTATAAACACATGTATTGAAAAGCTTATGGCTTTCGGTAGATGGCAAAGCGATGCGGAATGTCTTTGCGACGGCCGC